>CAZVZK010000086.1:0-42474 GCA_964630925.1 uncultured Alcaligenaceae bacterium | reverse complement strand
CCAAGGACTTGCGCCCGGCTAAACGGTGCGAAGAATCACTCACTCCGCAGAGCTGCCGTACGACACGCGGCCGTGGGCGGCGCTGATGACCTTGGTCGCCCCTGCCACAATGGCCCTTGCCCCCCGCCCCTCTGCCACATTGGCAAGCCATCTCCGGCCCATCACCGCCGTCCATCATCCATCGCCGCAAGCACTTACATCTCTCTCCTCCCCACGGCACATTTCTTGCATCGGCACACGCACCCACACGCTATTTGACCTGATCCCTGGCTGGAGGAGATAGAGACTCATGGGAGCCAAGCAGCTGGTCTACGCCGACGACGCCCGGCAGAAACTCTTGACGGGCGTCAACAAGCTCGCCAGGGCCGTCCGTTCCACCCTCGGGCCGCGTGGCCGCAACGCCATCCTCGACAAGGGCTGGGGCAGCCCCACCATCACCAAGGACGGCGTCACCGTCGCCGAGGACGTCGAGCTGAAGGACCCCTACGAGAACATGGGCGCCCAGCTCGTCAAGGAGGCCGCCTCCAAGACCAGCGACGTGGCGGGCGACGGCACCACCACCGCCACCGTCCTCGCCGAGGCCGTCTACCGCGAGGGCCTCAAGATGATCGCCGCCGGCCATGACCCCATGGCCCTGACGCGCGGCATCCAGAAGGCCGTCGATAAGGTCGTCGAGGCGCTCGCCAGCATGGCGGAGAAGATCGACCCCAACGACGACAAGGCCATCACCGAGGTGGCGACCATCGCCTCGAACAACAACCGCGAGATCGGCCAGAAGCTCGCCGAGGCCATGAGGAAGGTGGGGGCCTCCAACGGCGTCATCACCGTCGAGGAGGGCAAGTCCGCCGACACCGAGGTCGTCGTCGTCCAGGGCATGCAGTTCGACCGCGGCTACCTCAGCCCGCACTTCTCCACCAACCAGGAGACGTTGATCGCCGAGCTGGAGAACCCCTACATCCTCATCTACGAGGAGAAGATCTCCAGCGCCAAGAACCTCATCCCCCTGCTCGAGCAGATCTCCAGCAAGAAGGTGCCCCTCCTGATCATCGCCGAGGACATCGAGGGCGACGCCCTCGCCACCCTGGTGCTGAACAAGCTCAAGGGCATCCTCCAGGTGTGCGCCGTCAAGGCGCCCGGCTACGGCGACCGCCGCAAGGCCATGCTCGAGGACCTGGCCACGCTGACCGGCGGCGAGGCGATCTTCAAGGACCTGGGCGTCGAGCTGGAGAAGGTCAAGCTGACCCAGCTCGGGCGGGCCAAGAAGGTCAAGATCGACGCGGAGAACACCACCGTCACCGAGGGGGCCGGCGACAAGAAGGCCATCGAGGGCCGGTGCGAGATGATCCGCCGCGAGATCACCACCACCGACAGCGAGTATGACCGCGAGAAGCTGCAGGAGCGCCTCGCTAAGCTGGCCGGCGGCGTCGCCCAGCTCAAGGTTGGGGCGGCCACCGAGACGGAGATGAAGGAGCGCAAGGCCCTCTACGAGGACGCCCTCCACGCCACCCGCGCCGCCATCGCCGAGGGCATCGTGCCCGGCGGCGGCGTGGCCCTGCTCCGCTCCCGCGCCGCCCTCGCGGGCCTCAAGCTCGAGGGCGACGAGCAGACCGGCGTGCAGATCCTCAACAACGTCCTCGACGCCCCGGTCAAGGCCATCGCCGAGAACGCCGGCCTGGACGGGTCCGTCGTCGTCAACCGCATCCTGAAGAGCAGCGAGAAGAACTACGGCTACAACGCCGACACCGAGGTCTACGAGGACCTGCGCAAGGCCGGCATCGTGGACCCGGTGAAGGTGACCCGCTCGGCCCTCCAGAACGGCTCCAGTGTCGCCTGCCTCCTCCTCACCACCGAGGCCTGCCTCGTGGACATCCCCGAGGAGAAGAAGGACGACCACCACGGCCACGACCACGGCGGCCACGGCGGCATGGGCGGGATGGGCGGCATGGGCGGCATGGGCGGCATGGGCGGCATGGGCGGGATGATGTGATCTGGCAGTTGACAGCCAGTTAACAGCCAGTCAACAGCCGTTAGCAGCCAGTCAGAAGAAGACAACAGCCGGCCCTCGGGCCGTGGATAGAACCAAGAACGAGGAAGGATCATGAGCCTGAATATCCGTCCGTTGGACGACCGTGTCGTGGTGGAGCCGCTCGAGGCCGAGGAGAAGACGGCGGGCGGCATCCCCCTGCCGGACACCGCCAAGGAGAAGCCGCAGCGCGGCAAGGTGCTGTCGGTCGGCCCCGGCAAGCTGAATGACGACGGCAAGCGCTGCGCGATCGGCGTCTCCGTCGGCGACACCGTCCTGTACGGCAAGTACGCCGGGAACGACGTCGAGGTCGGCGGCAAGGACGTGAAGATCATGCGCGAGAGCGACATCCTGGCGAAGATCGTCTAACTTCCATGAGTTTTCAGTTTTCAGCTCTCAGTTTTCAGCGGACAGCCGGCCCGGTGCCGTGCGAGCATCGCTGAAGGCTGTTAACTGAAAACTGAAAACTGAAAACTGAAAACTCCGCGGAGAAGATACATGGCCAAGCAGCTCCTCTACACCGACGACGCCCGCAAGAAGCTCCTCGCCGGGGCCGACAAGCTGGCGCACGCCGTCGGCGTCACCCTCGGCCCGACGGGCCGCAACGTCATCCTCGACAAGTCGTTCGGCGGGCCGACGGTCACCAAGGACGGCGTCACCGTCTCCAAGGAGATCGACCTCCCCGACCCCTTCGAGAACATGGGCGCGAAGCTGGTCAACGCCGTCGCCCAGAAGACGAGCGACGTGGCCGGCGACGGCACCACCACCGCCACCATCCTGGCCCTGTCGCTCTACCAGGAGGGCCTCCGCAACATCACCGCCGGCGCCAACCCCATGGCGGTCAAGCGTGGCATCGAGAAGGCCGTCGAGGCGGCCGTCAAGAAGCTCGGCGAGGTCACCAAGAAGCTCACGACCAAGGACGAGATGAAGCAGGTGGCGGCCATCTCCGCCAACAACGACCCGAAGATCGGCGGCACGATGGCCGACGCCTTCGAGAAGGTCGGCAAGGACGGGGTCATCACGGTGGAGGAGGGCAAGACCTCCGACACGGTGATGGAGTTCGTCGAGGGCATGCAGTTCGATAAGGGCTACTGCTCGCCGTACTTCATCAACAACCAGGACATGACCTGCGAGCTGGAAAACCCGCTGATCCTCATCTACGAGAAGAAGCTCAACAACGTCCGCGACATGCTCCCGCTGCTGGAGAAGGTCGCCCAGGCGAGCCGGCCGCTGCTCATCATCGCCGAGGACGTCGAGAGCGAGGCGCTCGCCGCCCTCGTCGTCAACAACCTCCGCGGCATCCTCAAGGTGTGCGCGGTGAAGGCGCCCGGCTTCGGCGACCGCCGCAAGGCCATGCTCGGCGACATCGCCGTGCTGACCGGCGGGCAGTTCATCAGCGAGGACCTCGGCCTGAAGCTGGAGAACGTGACGCTGGACCAGCTCGGCCAGGTGGGCACGGTGCGGGTGGAGAAGGAGAGCTGCACGCTCATCTCCGGCAAGGGCAAGCCGGACGCGATCAAGAAGCGGATCGACCAGATCCGCGCCCAGATGGACCAGACGGAGTCGGAGTACGACAAGGAGAAGTTCTCCGAGCGTCTGGCCAAGCTGACGGGCGGCGTCGCCATCATCCGCGTGGGCGGGGCGACCGAGGCCGAGATGAAGCAGACCAAGGGGCGTGTCGAGGACGCCCTGCACGCCACCCGCGCCGCGGTGGCCGAGGGCATCGTGGCGGGCGGCGGCGTCGCCCTGCTGCGGACCATCCCCGCCGTGCTGGAGTGCGCGAAGGGCCTCCACGGCGACGAGAAGCTGGGCGCGGAGATCGTGGCCCGGGCGCTGGAGAAGCCGATCCGCACCATCGCGGCCAACACCGGGGTGGACGGGGCGGTGATCGCGGACGAGGTGAAGGAGCGGGGCGCGCAGAACGCCAACATCGGGTACAATGCCAACAGCCGGTCCTACGAGGACATGTTCGCGGCCGGCATCGTGGACCCGACCCGCGTGACCCGCTCGGCGTTGCAGAACGCCGCCAGCATCGCCGGCCTGATGCTCACGACCGAGGTGATGATCACCAAGATCGATGAGGACGAGCCGGGCAACAAGGTGACCGGCGCGGTTCGCTGACGCTCACCGCGCCCGTTTTCGGTTTTCGGTTTTCGGTTTTCGGTTTTCAGCGACGCCTGGCCTCCGGAAGGGCGGGCGTCGCTGAGAGCTTTGAACCGAAAACCGAAAACCGAAAACCGAAAACCGGAGCGAAGCGACGAATGGCCAAACAGTGCTACTACGAGGTCCTCGGCGTCTCCAGGGACGCCAACGACGACGCCATCCGCAAGGCGTACAACGCCCTGGCCATGAAGCACCACCCGGACCGCAACCCGGGTGACGCCGAGGCCGAGGTCCGGTTCAAGCTCGTCGTCGAGGCCTACGCCGCCCTGCGCGACCCCGATAAGCGCAAGGTCTACGACCGCTACGGCCACGCCGGCCTGGAGAGCGCCGCCGGGGGGTTCGGCGGGGGCGGCGACGACCTCATGGACATCCTCCGTGAGGCGTTCAGCATGTTCGGCGGCGGCGGCGGCGGGCGTGGCGGACGCCGCGGGCCGCGCTCCGGGGCCGACCTCCAGGTCCAGATCGAGCTGACCCTCGCCGAGGCGTTCCACGGCGTCCGCAAGGAGCTGCGCATCCCCCGGCACGAGCATTGCAAAACGTGCGGCGGCTCCGGGGCGAAGCCGGGGACGAAGGCCACGCCCTGTCGGAGGTGCAACGGGCAGGGGGCGCTGGGCTCGTTCCTGTTCCAGCAGGCGTGCCCGTCGTGCCGCGGACGCGGGGTGACCATCGGCGACCCGTGCCGCGACTGCCGGGGCCAGGGGCTGGTCGAGAGCGAGCATGACGTGGCGGTGGACATCCCGCCGGGCGTCGATGACGGCATGCAGGTGGTGGTGCGCGGCGAGGGCGAGAACGGCGAGCCGGGCGGCGACAGGGGCGACCTGTACTGTCTCGTCCGCGTGCGGGCGCATCAGCTGTTCGCCAGGGAGGGGCAGAACCTGCACACCGAGGTGCCCATCTCGTTCAGCCAGGCCGCGCTGGGGGCGAGCATCGACGTGCCGACGCTGGAGGGCAAGTCGGTCACGGTGCAGGTGGGGAAGGGGTCGCAGCCGGGCGACGAGGTGCGTGTGCTCGGCAAGGGCATGCCGCACGTCCGCGGCGGACGCACGGGTGACCTGGTGATCCACCTGCGGCTGGAGACGCCGCGGAACCTGACGGCCCGGCAGGAGGAGCTGTTCCGCGAGCTGGCGGAGCTGGACGCGAAGAGCCCGCCGCCTGGCCGCAAGAGCTGGCTGGAGCGTATCGCCGAGTTCTTCGCCCCGGCCAAGGGGGACAAGAAATGACCGAGCAATCCGCCCCGCCGCCGGGCGACGAAGTCGAGTCGCTGCGGGCGAAGCTGGCCGCCGCCGAGAAGACGCGCGACGAGTACCTCGACCTGGCGAAGCAGTCGCGGGCCGAGTTCGAGAACTACCAGAAGCGGTTCCAGCGCGACCTGGCGACGGAGCGGCGGTTCGCCCAGGCGCCGCTGGCCGCCGACCTGCTGCCCGCGCTGGACAACCTGAATCGCGCGCTCGACGCCGCGAAGCAGGCCGGCGACACCGGCAAATTGTCCGAGGGCGTCGCGCTGGTGAAGGCGCAGCTGCTGGACGTGCTGCACCGCCACGGCATCACGGCGGTCGAGGCGGCGGGCAAGCCGTTCGACGCCAACCAGCACGAGGCGGTGATGCAGCAGCCGTCGGGCGACGTGCCGGCGCAGACGGTGTTGCAGGTGCTGGAGGACGGGTACCTGCTGCACGAGCGTGTCCTGCGTCCGGCACGGGTGATCGTGTCCTCCGGGCCGGGCGCGTAGATCGTCGCGCTTCGAGGGGTGGAATTTTTGGCCAGCCACGACAGTGGGCGGCTACAATGACTATGTCGGGCCGTCCACGGACCCCGATGACGAGGGGGATGATTCCCCCGGCGGCCCGGATCCAGGAAAGGAGGCAGGGCGATCGACCAGTTTGAACCGCAGGTGCGGGACCTGTCGTCTGCTCGGATTTCGGCTCCTACGGAACTGGGTGCGGCCCGGCCCCGCTGAACGGGGCGGCCCCCGGCAGACTCGAAGAGTGATACCCGATCTGTAGCGCCGACGGGTTCCGCGTTCCGACCAACAGCCCGCACCGCCGCGACTCACGTCCGGCGGTGCGGGCTTGTTTCTATTCCGGCGCCCAGGGTTCGCCGAGCCTCACCCTGGGCTACAGAATACGTCGCCGAGGCGGCTCCAGCAGCCGACAGCCGATGAGGTGATTGGTTGCAACGTGGGGGTTGAAGACCCAGGGCTCGCAGAGCCTCGCCGCTGGGCTACAAGAGAACAGCCGTCGCCGAGGCGGCTCCAACAGCCATCAGCCCGGAGGTGGTGGTTGCAACGTGGGGGTTGTCTGCCGCAACGGCCTCCGGCCTGGGGGCCTGAGAGGTTGGGGGACGTGACGGAGGCCGGAGGCCGTTGCCCGGCTCGTCAACCCCCGAGTGCTGACGGGGACGAAAGGACTCAAACGCGCGTTACGTCTACATCATCAGAAGACCCAGGGCTCGAAGACTCGCACCTGGGCTACCAAGAAACAGCCGTCGCCGAAGCGGCTCCAACAGCCGGGCGTGTCACACCCATCACGCCGGTTGATCGGGGAACCGTTCGAGGAAGCGGGCGTGCAGCTCCGCCGCCCTCTGTCGGAGCTGGTAGCCTACCCAGCCGAACACGCCGAAGGTGAGTAGGCCGGCGGCGGCGGCGATGATCCAGAAGAAACCGCCCGTGAGGAAGCCGGCGAGGCGCGAGGTTTCGCCCTCGCGGAAGAACAGATCGCCCAGGACAGGGACGAGCGCGGTGGCGAGGGTGGCCCCGAGGCCGCTGAGGAGGAGCGCCCAACCGGGCCGGACGACGACTGGCAATTCCAGACGGAACGAGGGGAGGCCGGTCCCGGCGGGGTAGCGGACCTCGACATCGAGGGAGTCGGCGAGGACGGTGAGGGATGCCAGGCCGCGCTCGACGCGGAAGGGGAACTCGCGATATCTGCGCCCGTCCTCGGCCCCGTCGGCGTGTTGGCCGAGTTTGACGAAGTCAGGCGGGGTGTTGACGCGCACCTCGTCGAGGCGGGCGTCGGCGGGCAGGGTGACTCGGAGGCGGTATTTCTCACCGGGGCGGATGACGTGACCGGCGGCGCTGAGCGGTACGGGGCGGCCGTGCCCGTCGAGCAGGACGAGGGTGGGGGGCAGGAGGTCCTGGAGGGCGGCTGAGACGACGGGCGGGGAGACGCGCGGCGTGTGGACGGCTTGCTCGGTCTGCATGGGCGGGCCTCACTCGGAGCCGCCGCCGGCCGGCGGCAGGAGAAGGGGGAGGATGGCGTTGATGCCGCGCGAGCGCATGAGCTCGGCCAATTCGGCCTGGGGCACCGTCTCGCCGGCTTCCTGCTCGGCGAGGTCGCGGCAGCGGACGAAGGCGCGGATGCGGCGGATGTCGATGTCGCGCACGCTCCGGATCTCTGTGCGCCAGTGATAGTCGGAGTTGGCATCCCACACGGCGCGAGTGCTTGAGGGCAAACGGTCGGCCAGCGGCTGCTCCCCCTCGATGGGCCAGAGGACGACGAGGCGATAGCCCCGGTTGTACTGCGTGTAGAGGTCGAACTTGGCGCGTAGGTCGTGCTGCATGCCTTGCGTGGAGGCCAGCAGGAAGCCCACGGCCACGCGCAGCATCCGCGGGCCGTCCAGCCGTTCCTCGGTGGCCCTCCAGTCGAGGAGGGTAACGAAGCCATAGGCGGCATGTTCGCCGACTTGCACTGTCGGCGTGACAGCCGTCAACCGCCAACCATCCTGGACCGTGCCGACGAGGAGGTTCTGGGCAAGGAGGCCAAGGCAGGCCGCGAGGTCCTGGTGTTCGGGGGTGGTGCGAGTGACCTGGGCGAGGGCGTTGCTCCAGATCCGTTCCAGGCGTTCGCGCCAAGGCAGTCGAGGATCGGGGTCTGGCGGATCTTTCTCCTTCGCTGGCTTCCCATCGTCCGGATGCAGTGCCGCGTGCCAGTCGTCACGAAGGCGATAGAGGATATTGCGGAGGTTGACACCACTGGCCGTCATTTCTTCGAAAGAGGACTGCTCGAATGGGAAGTGATCGGGCAGGCCAGAGGTATCACCCAGGCCATTCAGCAAGGCCCGGACGCGCGACCGCACCAGGGAGCGGACCTCATCCGCACTCGGGGAGTGGAGCCGCAGGAGGTAGGTGGTGGGCCGCCCAGGCAGGCTGACGCCCTGCTCCAGTCGGAGGCGAGCGAACTCGTCCAGGCCGGCGGGAGCGATCTGGGATTCCCAAAGGGTGGATTCGATGAAAGGCATGAAGAGCAGGCCGCGTGTCGTGTCGATGGCCTGGGCGATGTTGCGTATGAAGCCGGACGCCAGGTCGTGGCTAAACTCGCCCTGTGGGGCGATCAGACGCTCCATGTTGTCGAACGCGACGACGACGGGCATTCGGACGAGGGCGCAGGCCTCCAGTAGGAGCTGGAGCATGTGATCGACCAACTCCTGCCGGCCGAGTGTGCCCGCGATGGCCCCCGCGTACCCCTCGCGCAGGAACGCCGACAACCCTTCCACCTCACCGAGCAGAACCGAACGCACGAAGTGCGAATAGAGCCGGCGGCGCAGGAGGGCGTAGGAATCGGTGCCCGACTCCGCCACGCGGAGGTAGCCATCCACGAGGCGCACCGCCGCGGCCGGGGGCAGGCCTGACCGCCCGATCGCACCCGGGAGGTCATCGCGGGTGTCTGTGCTTTCCAGCTCGCGGAGCAGGGTCTGCCAACGTGGCGCGAGGTGTTCGCCGCCCGACCAGAGTTGCCCCCAGGAGAGGGCCTGTTCTCCCTTGATGGCGAAGAGCATCTCGGCCGGGGTGGCGTGCCGGAGGGCCTGGAGCAGCAGCCGGCGCGACAGGGCGCGGGCGATGATCTCGATGGGGCGGTGCTGATGAAACTCGTCCAGCTCGCCCAGCGCGATCCGCATCTGGGCGAGGAGGTACTCTTCGAAGCGGAGGACGGGGTCGATGAACGAGGGCCGGATAATGAGTTGCGCGAGGCGGTCGGCCCGGTTGACCATTGATTGCAGGAGGTGCGTCTTTCCGCTGCCCCTGTCGCCGAGGACGAGGATCGAGCGGGTCGGCTTCAACTGCTCGCCGGTGACGTACTCCGGTAGCCGATACGAGTCAATGCAGGCAAGGAGCAAATCCCTGATTGGCTGGTGAAGGGCGTCGAGGTGGAGTTGCCCGAAGTTATCGTCCGCCCGCTGTGGGCGTGTGAGCCCATCGAACGGGTTGGGCTGTTTGCTGAGCAGCTCCACGGCACGCTCACGGAGCGGCCTCACGTCGAGGGCGACATCCATTTCAGGGGAGATCGACATAGAACTTCACCTCCCGGTCGAGGTACAGGGCGTTGCGGGAGTCGGGCAAGGTCGCGAGGGCGAGCGAGTAGGCACCCAACCGGATGAGGCCACGTTCGTGTAAGCGCCGCAGCGTGTCGTGGAAGGCCGCTAACTCGGCGGTGGGATGAGACCGTCGCAACTCGTCGAAGATTGCGGGAAGTGTTGGGCGAATCGATGGGTTCCGGTTCTTCGCCTCTCGCACCAGCCGAACGAGGTCCTCCTCCCACGCCGCCGGAGGCGGGCTCACCGCCTTGGGCGGCTCGCGCAACAGCTCGGCCAGGCGCTGGGCCGTCTGCTGGTGGGCGGCGAGGGCGGCCCGCGCGGCATGCTCGGCCTGCGCGAGCCGCTCCACCAGCGCCGCGCCCTGCGCCTCCAGCATGGCTTTCATCGCCTCGGCGGCCTGACGCGGGCTGCTGCGCGAGAGGACGAACGCCCGGCCCTTCTCGGTGATGCGGCCCATCCGGGGGGCCTTGGGCTTCGCGGGGCGCGATTCGTCGATGAGGTTCTCGGCCTTCGCGTGTTCCAGCAGGGCCTTGCCCGGATTGCCGCTCGGGAAGATGCCGGGGGCCGCCGCCGTGCCGTGCAGGCGGACCTCCTCGCCGGACAGGGCCTTCTGTAGGGCCTGGGCGATGGCGTCATCATCGGGCGGGGGCGGTGCGCTTGCTTTCTTGGCCATGTCCGTCTCGCCGGGCCTGCGGAACGTGGGGTGGGATAGTGGGATAGTAGGCAAATCCGTTCGATACGACAACCACGCCAGAGGGATTCATTCATCGGTCGTTGAGGGACACGGCGGAGTTCGGCCCTGGAGGTAGCGGGCGAACGCCTCAGAAACGCGGTAGCGCGCGGTGCGGTTGTGCGTGATGTTCTGCACGAACCCGTTGTTCTCCAAGACCTGGAACAGGCTGTCGAGGTCGCGGTGGACGGACCGGTGGTATCTGAACACGCCGCCACCGTTGTAAACGATTCCCTCGCTGTCCAAGAGGATCATTTCTCGGATGACTGGGTGCTTGTCGAAGTCCTCCCGCATCTCCTCCAAGAGGGCTGGCATCGTCCGCTCGATGTGACCGTAGTCGGGACGATCACCTCGGTCGATCTGCTCGCGGAGCTGCTGTGCGGCTTCCCGCCCCTCGGTGGAGAGGTGGTAGACCTCACCGTTTCGGTGCAGATCGGACAGCAACCCATATCGGAGAAGGCGGTGGACCCCCTCGTGAAGTTGCACCGGCGGTCCACCGCCACCAACGCCCCCGAGTTGCTGCCCGTCGATGATCACCTCAAAGCCACCCTCGAAGGTGACGGCGTTCAGGAAGCCGCTCGGCGAGTCGGCCAGACGCAGGAGGATCTCGATTTCGGCGGCCGTTGGCTTCAGTTCGATCTGCCGCGTTTGCGCGGGGTGGTGATGGTGGCTGTCTCCCATGATGATCGTGCCACTGTTGGGTGCCGTGATCGCTCTGTTTCCGGTGCCGATCTGCACAACGTCGCCGGTGAGTTGGAGGGCCTCGCCGTCCAGGATCGCCTGGGCCGGGTCGGTGAACTTGGCCTCATGCCCCGCCTTCATGGCCTGGAGGGCCGGGACCGAATAGACATCCACGTCGTTGGTGATGACGTGGTGCTCGTAGCACATGAGCATGAGGTTCGGGAACGCGGCCCGCTCCTCGTCGGACATGGCGAAGTTGAACCGCTCCCCGCCCTCTTCCGCAGCTTCGATGTGACAGATTTGGCCGATGAAGACCCCGTCCTTGTTGAGCATCACCCGCGTGCAATCGGGAAACGCGCACTGGTTCCCGGACTTCAGGTAGAGCTCGCGAAGCGTGTCCTTGTCGGGTGCCTTTCGCTTGGCCTTGGTCACGGGTTTGGCCTCCGTTTCTGCGTTGCAAGTCAACCTAACTCCAAACTATACACAAGTCTACCACGGTGCGCCAAGACCGCAACGGCAGGCCTCAAGGGAAGGGTGCGAGGGCGTCGTGAGTCGTCAGCGTCTCCCCTCGCGCGGGGGACGCCAGGATGTCGGGTTCGGCGTTGTCTTCGGGTTGTTGAAGGCGGACAGGGAGGCCGCGCGTACTGTGCGGTCGCGTCGAAGGCGGGGGCATGCACCGGGGCGCGGATAGATAGACGGGAGGTTCCGCGCCCACGACGAAGCACGGGTGGAGTCCGGAAGACGAGGCGTCCCCGGCGAGACGCCGGCGACGAGGGACGATGCTTGTGGTGGTGGGTGGAGGTCTGGGCACGGGGCACCGGAGAGATGGGGGAGGGTTGTGGGCGAGGGCTCTCCCTGTTGGTAGTATTGGACGGGTGTCCATGCCCCGTCAAGGGGCCTGCCAACTTTTCCCGCCTCCTGGCAGGGGTGGCGTGTGCTGCGTTCTGGCATGTGACTCGGAATCGTCGCTGCAAATGCTATATCTTCAATATGTTACGGCGACGGACTCACATGCCACGCCGTCGGGAAGTGGAATGTGACCCGGCGCCCGTCGGGGCGGGCGTGCGTGAGGTGAGCGTGTGAGCGTGTGAGCAGGTGACTCGCGCACTCGCTGCCCATCCGTGGCACAATGCGTCGGTTGACGCCAGAGTCACATGCTCACATCGGAGAAAAGTGGGCAGGTGACTCGGCCTCCCGCCAGGGGGCGTTGCGGGCGTGACGTGTGACGGGTGATACCGGGTCGGGTTGAATCGATCCCTGCGGGCGACGCGCATGCTGGCCGGGCCTGCGGCCCGGCGGCAGGCTGGCAGCCTGCCCTACGCGACGGATCAACGCGAGACGGTGTGACCCGGCGCCCGACGGTGCCTCGCGCCCGCTGACGCGGGGGCGTGGCGCGTCACGTCGGGCTTCGCCCGGCTGACGCCGGGCTCAACCACGACCTACGAGACCAGGGCCGGGGATCGACACGATCCCCCTTCCGGGCCTTCGCGTCCGCCGCGGGGAGGCCGGCACGCGACACCACCCCCTGAAATGCAAGTTGTGCCCGGAGGGGCCCGATGCCGCACGATCAGCGCAGGAGTTTCATTGCAGGGGGTTGCCTGGGGGGGTGCAATGCAATGCAAACTCGCGTCGTGAACGCCCATCATCGCACCCCTTCGGACACCCGCCGACCCTACCGCAACGACGCGAGGTATGCGATCAGATCCAGGAATTCCGACCGGCTCATCTGCCTCTCCTGGCCCTCGGGCATCAGCGACACCTTCAGCACCTCGCGCGACTCGACGTCGGCCTTGTCGAGCTTGACCTCCTTGTCCCCGTCGAGGACCCGCAGCGTCTTGCCGTCGTCCTTCACCAGCCCCTTGAGGACCTTGCCGGCCCTCGTCATCACCTGCTCCGTCTCGAAGCCCGTCTTGATGATCTTCGACGGGTACAGCACCGACTCGACGAGGTACTCCGCCTTCTGCCCGCGTGCCACCTCCTTCAGCGACGGGGCCAGCGGCGTGTCGCGGTCCACGGCGGTGTGGCACTTGGCGCAGGCGTTCCTCTCGAAGACCAGCCGCCCGGCCCGCGTCCGCCGCGAACGCTCGGCCGACGACGCGGAGGCCAACGCCTTCAGCGTCCGCGCGGCTATTTCGTCGCGGGTGTCGGCGGGCGCGTCGAGGCCCAGCTTCTTCAACACACCCGCGTCCGCCTCCAGGTGCGTCAGGACGGATGACAGGTCGTCGCGCAGGCCGGCGTCCTTCTCCAGCAGTTTTGGCGCGGCGGCGACGAGCGCCTTCGTCAGGCCGGCGTCCCCCTTGAACGCACGCCACGAGCGCACGGCCTCGGTGCGGACCTCGGGCCGGCCGTCGTCCAGCGCCTTGGCCCAGAGGTCGCCGTCGGGCTTCGCCTCGATGCGGGCCAGCGTGCCGAGGATCTCCACGCCCTCGTCGGCGGTGGTGCGCTTGTCAAGCAGCCGGGGCCAGAGCGTCTTCGCCAGCGCCGCCGCCTTCGGGCCGTGGCGGCGTGCGAGGGCGTGGGCCGCCTCGCGCGGGCCGCCCTTGCCGCCGGCCTCCAGCAGCCGGCCCAACTGCCCCAGCGCCGCCGGGGTCGGCCCCTCCAGTTCCAGCACGTCGAGCAGCAGCGCCGCCTCCGCCGGCGAGCCGATCTTGACCGCGCCCCTGTCCAGGGCCTCCAGCAGCCTCTTGCCGGCCACGGCCAGCACCTTCGGCGACGCGCCGCCGCGTGCCTTCAGCAGCAGCAGGGCCTGCGCGGCGGCGGCCGCCGGCGCGTCCTCGCGGGCCAACAGCTTCTCCAGCGCCGGGGCCAGCTTGCCGTCGGCGTTCAGCCGCGCCAGCGTCAGCAGTAGGCCCATGTCCTTCTCGTCCTTCACGGCGGCGATGGCCTCGGCGATGGCCTCGACGGCGGCGGCCTTCGTCGGCAGCGACTCGAAGCAGGCCACGTCGGCGGCGATCATGCCGGCCAGGCGGGTGGACGCCGACGCGGCGCCGAGCAGCCGCGAGAACGCCGCCGCATCCGCGTGCCGCGCCAGATGGGCCGCCGCCTCGTAACGCAGATGGGCGTCCTCGGCGGCGGGGCCCTCCAGCACGGCGGACAGCGCCGCCCGCGCCTTCGCGGGGTCGCCCAGCGCCGCGGCCGCCGCGACCCGGACGGCGGCGTCGTCATCCTTCAGGAGCTTCTCGGCCGCCGCGTCCGCCGCCTCCGCCTTGTGCCGGCGGAGGAGCTGGACGGCCAGCCGGCGGACGCGGGCGTCGGCGTGCCTCGTCCCCGAGGCGAGCGCTTCCAGGGCCTTCGGGGTGCCGACGCGCGTCAGCACCCACAGCGCCCCGGCGGCGCCGAGCGGCTCCTTCGCCGACGCGGCGTGCCCGGCCAGGGCCTCCACGGCCGCCGCGCCACGCTTCACCAGCACTTCCGCCGCCCTGTCGCGGATGAGGTGGTGCGGCGAGCCGAGGGCGGCGAGGGCGTAATCCTCCTTCGCCCAGTCGGCGGAGGCGAGCTTGTGGGTGACGGCGGGCGGCTTGTCCTTGCCGGTGTAGCGGACGCGCCAGATGCGGCCCGTCCTGTCGCTCTCGTCGTCGCGGCCGTACCAGTCGCTCACGAGCAGGCTGCCGTCGGGGTCGAGGGCGATGTGGCTGGGGCGGAAGTGCGGGTCGGAGCAGGCCAGGAACGTCTCCCAGTCGACGATGTTGCCGCGGGCGTCGGGGACGTAGCGGAAGATGGCGCGGTTGGGGCCGTTGAAGCCGTGCGCGCCCCAGTTGCACAGGAGGAGGCTGCCCTGGTGCGAGGCGGGGTAGGCGGCGCCGTGGTAGCGGATGAGCTGGGTGTTGGCGCCGCGCGGCAGCTCCAGGCAGGGCGGCGCGAGCGGGTGGCGTCCGGCGAGCCACTCGTTGCCGGCGCCGCCCCGGCTGTAGCAGTGGTAATCGACGCCCTCGATGACGCGGACGAAGCGGTTGGGGTTGCCCTCGCCGTTGGACAGCAGCCACAGCTGGCCGAAGGGGTCCTGCTCGAACGAGTACGGCACGCGCAGGCCGTGGACGAGGCGTTCCATGTCGCTGCCGTCGGGCCTCATGCGGGCGATGATGCCGGAGCCGCCGCGGCCGCTCAGCTTGCCGTTGGGCCCGCGCAGGTCGATGGCGTGGTTGCCGACGCTGAGGTACAGCAGGCCGTCCGGCCCCCACTCCAGGACGAACATGCCGAACGGGTTCCACGCCTTGTTCCTGTCGGTCACGAGCGTCTTCCTGTTCGTCGCCTTGCCGTCCTCGGCGAGGTCGAAGCGGTACAGGAAATTGTTGGCGGCCGCCCACAGCTTGTCGCCGCGGACGGCGATGCCCATGACGGGGTCGTCGAACCCCTCGGCGACGGGGACGCGCTTGTAGCCCTTGCCGGGGCCGAGCGGGTCGAGGCGGACGACGGGGTTGGTGAACGGCTTGACCGGCGACCCCTTCGGCCCGTAGCGGTAGGTGTGGCTCTCGCTGGCGTAGATGCGGCCCTTCTCGTCCACGGTCATCGTGACCGGGTTGATGACCAGGGGCTCGGCGGCCACCAGCTCGACCTCGAAGCCGGGCGGGGTGACGAAGCACGCCCTCTGCTCCTCGGGCTTCTGCGGCCCCTTGATGGGGCGGGCGGGCTTCGGTGATACCGCGATCCTGCCGTCGGGCACGGCGGCGTGCAGGCCGGAGGCGGCGAGGACGGCGAAGGCCAGGAGGGGTGTGCGCATGGGGGAGGGCCCAGGGGGAGGGTAGGTGGGATGTCGGAGGCGGGTCACATGGAGACGGTATTCGGTGGCTCACGGCGCGTCCACGATTAGCGTCACCGGGCCGTCGTTGGCCAGCTCGACCAGCATGTCGGCGCCGAACCGGCCCGATTCGACACGCACGCCCAGGGCGCGCACCGCCTCGAG
Organism: uncultured Alcaligenaceae bacterium; assembly: GCA_964630925.1. Classification (GTDB taxonomy): domain Bacteria; phylum Planctomycetota; class Planctomycetia; order Gemmatales; family Gemmataceae; genus RGDT01. Next base: position 26,670 of record CAZVZK010000086.1, on the reverse strand, counting down.
GAACGCCTCGTACAGCGGCACCGCCACCTCGGGGCCCGCCGCGCCGATGAAGCTCGGACGCCGGCCCTTGCGCGTGTCGCCGTACAGCGTGAATTGGCTCACGACCAGCATCGCCCCGCCCGACTCCAGCAGCGAGCGGTTCATCTTCCCCTCGTCGTCCGCGAAGATGCGCATGTTGACGAGCTTGTCGGCCATCCAGCGGACGCGCTCCGCCGTGTCGTCCGGTGCGACGCCGAGCAGCACCATCAGGCCCGGCCCGATGGCGCCGGCCACCTCGCCGGCGATGGTGACGCTCGCCCGGCCCACACGCTGGATGACGGCCCGCATCGGCAACGCCCCTTCACTCCGCGGCGCCGGCCGGTTAAACTGCGGCCATCACGCCCAGGCGAACCTCGGAGCGCGTCATGGCCGACCTGAACCCGTACCAGCAGAAGATCGTCAAGCGTTATTATGACAACCTCGACGCCTCGTCGTTGCAGAAGTTGGGTGAGCTGACGGGCGACCTGTACCTGGCGACGGGCAAGAAGCGTCAGACGGTGTGGACGCGGATCGAGGCGGCGCTGAAGAACCTGAAGGTGGCGCCGGAGCGCATCGCCCACCTGAAGGCGAAGGACGACCCCGCCCTGCTGGCGGCGCTGGTCAAGGAATTGCAGGGATGAGCCCCCCGAAACGATTCTCCGTCGCGGAATACGAGCGGCTCACCGCGGCGGGCATCCTGACCGGGGATGATCAGGTCGAACTGCTCGCGGGGTACATCGTCAAGAAGCCGAGGCCGACCACGCCCCCGCACGACGGCTGCCTCATGCGCCTTTGGAAGGCGCTGCGGGGGCGTGTCTCCGACGGATGGCTGATCCGGATCCGCAGCGGCCTCGTGCTGACGGAGAGCGTCCCCGAGCCCGATCTCGTGGTGGCCCGCGCGTCGGCCGATTCTTACGCCACGGCGCATCCACGCGCCGCCGACACGTCCTTCGTCGCCGAGCTGGCCGACCCGGCCCACGCCGCCGACCGCGTCGCCCGGCTCCCCATCTACGCCGAGGCCGGCATCCCGTTCTACTGGATCGTCAACCTCGTTGATCGCCAGGTCGAGGTGTACGCCAACCCCGTCGGCAACGCCTACACGCTCCGCACCGACTACCCCGAGACGGCCTCGGTCCCGTTCCTCCTCGACGGCGTGCTGATCGCCGACATCGCCGTCGGGCCGCTGCTGCCCTGAAAGCATGAAACCCCGAGGCGGACCACGCCTCGGGGTGAACGATGGCCGCCGGCCCGCCGTCACGACAGCGAGTCGATGTAGCGGTCCACGTCGATGTTCTTCCAGCGCACCAGCTTCCGGTTGTACCGCACCGGCTGCGGGAACTTGCCCGCGGCCACCAGCCGCCACAGCGTCCGCACGCTCATCGCCATCCGCTCCGCGACCTGGCGCGATGTCACCAGGTCGGCGGGCGACGCCGACGCCTTCCTCGTCAACATACCGCGTCTCTCTTCCATCCCCCTGGCTGGGAAACAGGGTGACATCCGTACAGTACTCGCCAGAAAACGAAGTTACAAGAGCAAGAACGGCGGAATCGTCGGGAGGGGTGCGTGGAAAAGAAGTGTGGGCACGGGAAGATTGGCTGGGACTCGCATCCAGCCCTTCCCGTGCCCAGGGAGGTGTGAATCAGGGGTGTGAATCCGATTCGGTCATGAGGTGGGACTCGCAAACCACCTCACGCCTCCCCAGAATGCAACGCCCGCGCCAACGCCCACGGTGGCAGAACGGAAACGCCGATTCCTCCTCATCCTATTGCGGGAGAAGGCTTTAAGACGAATACGGCCGCCGCAGGCATCCCGAGGCGTGTGGCGGAATACGGCAGCGCGGCTGTACGAATCCGCGCCGATTGTCCGATTCTGCCACATTCTGCGATGGGGCGACGCGCGGATGCCCCGCGCGGCGTGTACAATCCACGGAGGAGCCTCTCCCGCACATGGAGGAGGGCGATGTACGCGCCGCCCACCCTCGACGACCGTTCCATCGAACGGACGCTCCGCGCCATCCTGGAGCCGCTCGACCGGCACCTGGAGTGGGGCAACACGCTCCTGGCGGCGGCCCTCGTCGGCGTCGTGCCCGTCCTCTTCCTGCCGCTCTGGCTCTTATCCCCCCTCGGCGCCAAGCTGGCGGCCGGCTGGTCCCTGGTGGCGTTCTTCCTGGTGATCGTGCTGGGGGTGACCTGGGACGCCCTCGTCGCCCGCCTCGCGTTGTGGCGCTTCAACAGGCATTTCCCCGAAGGCACGCCGGCGCGTGACGCCGCCCTGGCGGTCCTGGCCGAGATGGAGTCGCCGAGCAAGGCCGAGGAGCGCCTCCGCGTCGGCCTGCAACGTCCCGCGAACCGCGTGGTCCGCCGCCGCCGCGACACCGGCCCGCCGCCCGCCGACGCGGTGCCGGCCATCGACCCGACGCCGCCGGCCAACCCCATCCGTGCGCCGCTGCCGGTGCCGCCGCCACGCCAGGGCGGTTACTACGACTACATCCCGCTGGAGCCGCCGCGGTGACACGCGGGCCGCGTGTCACCCCGAAGCGGCCCGCAGCTCGTCGCGCAGCCGCATGAGCAGGTGCCCCAGGCGGTTCTTGCCGCTGCCGTCGCCGCCGTCTCCCCAGTAGCCGTCGTTGACCGTGTGTTCGATCAAGAGCGCGTCGCCCGTCCCGAGGAGGGCCTCGCGCAGGTCGTCGTGCTGGGTGAACTTGGCGTGGAGGGCCTTGTACATCACCGCCTCCTTGACCGCCTCCCAGTCGCGGCGCAGGGGGCGCTTGCGGTCGCGGCCCATGTTGGCGGCCTCGCGCGCCGTCTTGGCGCGGCGGACCTCCTCCTCGTCGGGGTGGCCGGCGAACTTCTGCGCCTGGAAGTAGTGCTCGCTGGTCGGCCAGCGCTTGCCGTCGAGGAAGATGCCGGCGCGGTGGAAGTTGGAGAAGAAGCCGTACTCGTCGCGGGTGCCGTAGAAGCGGATCTCGGCGCGGGTCGTCATCGGGTGTCACTCCCTCACGACGGGGAATCTGGTCTCCAGCCAGCCGACCTCGGCGGTGATGTCGCGCCAGCGGGAGCGGGCCTTGCAATATACGGACACGGCCCGCGCTGATTTCGAGTCGAGGGCGGCGACGACGGGGGAGGGCCTGCCGGTCAGGCGGAATTCGGCGACCTCGCGCGGCTCCCCATCCCACGCGACGAGGAGGCCGTTCTCCAGCACCTGGAACCTATCGCTGAGCGGGAGCGGCGAGTGCCGGAGGTCGTCGGGACGGAGGACGAAAAGCTCGCGGTCGAGGTTCACGAGGACGTGTTCCCCGGCCGTTCCAGGCTCGTACATCGGCACGTCCCCCCACATCTCCTCCCTCAGCTCGGTCTCGCAGAGCTCGCCGGACTTCCCGCACGATGGGAAGTCATAGGAGTGCATGAACCCGTCGCTGTCGAGCAACAGGAAACGCTTGCCGTCGGCGGTAAAGACAGGGGCACACTGGACGCACTCGCCGGGGATGCCCGCCTCGTCGGTGCCCGTGAAGTGCTTATCGAGCCGGACGATCCGGCCACCCTCCGCCTTGTAGAAGTACAGATCGATGAAGTCGTCGCCGGCCTGCCGGCGGAGGGCGAGGTGCCCCGTCGCCGGGTTGACCGATCCCACCAGCTCGGCCCAGTATCCCCTGCCTGGCTCTGGCGACGGCGGGCACTCATCGGCCAGCTCCAGGCTCGGGCATCTCAGCAGGAGGAGGACCGCGGGCCTGCCCGGCGGCGTGCAGGCGAACCAGAGGAATTCGCCACAGGCCGAGAACGTCAACCATTCGCCAGGCCATCCCTTGGCGGGGAACCGGGCTGAGTGGAGGACGTGCCCGTCCGGGGCGTGCAAGCGGATCTCGTCGCCGTGGCGGCAGGCAACGAGGTCGCCTTGGGGGTGGATCGCCCCCGTCGCCTCGAAGCGGAAGCCGGGCCGCAGGCCGTTGGCGGTGTCGAACAGGTGCAGGCCATCGCCCGTCACATCGACGCCCAGCCAACGCCGGGTCGGGTCGAAGCGGATCGCGCCACCGGGGACGTGGCCGATGACGTGGACGCCGCCCTTCCGCGCCGTGCCGAGGACGAGGTGCGTCCCCATGCCCTCCGGCAGCCCGCGGCCGCCCGGCTCGACGCGCTCGCCCGAGCCGAGGATGGCGTATTTGTCGCCGTTCTCCAGCAGGAAGTCGAGATCCTCCGCCGGCGGCATGTCGGGCGTGGTCGGCCCCCTGGACCGAGGCGCGGCGCTTGCGTCGGGCGCCGGCCCCGTGGTATCCTACGGCGAATCGAGGAGAAGCGATCATGCCGGCCACCCTTCAATCCCTGGGGATCGACAAGCTGACCCGCGATGAGCGGATCGCCCTCGCCCTGGCGATCTGGGACGATATCGCCGCCGAGGACGGGCGCCCCCTCCTGACCGACACGCAGCGGGCCGAGCTGCGCCGCCGGGTGGACGACGATGACGCCAACCCGGAGGACGTGGTGTTGTGGGAGCAGGCGAAGGCGCAGGCCCTGGCGAGGTTGAAGCGATGAAGCTGTCCGTCGTCCTCCGCGCCGCCGCCCAGGCCGAGTTCGACGGCGCGGTGTCCTGGTACGACGAGCGGCGTGCGGGCCTGGGCGAGGATTTCGCCGAGGCGGTGCAGGGCGTCCTCGACACCATCGCCGAACACCCGGAGCGTTACGCCATCGCCGACGGCGACGTGCGCGAGGCCCTGGTGTCCGGCTTCCCGTACTGCGTCTATTACCGCGTCAGGCCGGGGCGCATCGTCGTCATCGCGGTCTTCCACACCTCGCGCGACCCGGAGGTCTGGCGCGGGCGGGGCTGACCGCCGGCGAGCAGCCAGGGCAGGGGATCATCTCGCGACGGAGAAGTTCGTCTCCAGCCAGCCGACCTCGGCGGTGATGTCGTGCCAGTGGGATCGCACTTTCCGATAGGCCGCCGTGGCGCGTGTCGAATCGGAGTCGAGCACCGCGACGACGGGGAACGGGCGGCTTGTGAGGCGATGCCGCGACACCTCGGTTCGCTTGCTCGGCGAGGACGCGAGGAGACCTTTGCACAGCGGGTGGCCGGCGCCCTTCACGGGCAACGGGCAGGGGAGCAGGTCGCCGGAACGGAGGGCGAGGATTTCGGCACCCAGGCTGAGTAGGACGAGAGGCCCGTAATAGGCATAGCCGTCAATGCGAGGTGCGGTATCATCGCGTTCCCTGGAGAGTAAGCCATCCCAGGTGCTGGCCAAGTGTCGGCAATCGGGGAATGAGAATTCGTGCATCACGCCACCCATCTCAAGTACAAGGAATCTCTTCCCGTCTACCGCGAATGCCGGCTCGTCGTCCAGCGGGCGGTCGATCAGCCCCTGGCCGCGTGCGATGTGCGGCGTCTGGGGTCGGATCTTCGACTTCCGGATGTGGTAGAACCGGATCGTGATAAAGCTGTCGCCGGCTTGGGTACAGACGGCGAGATGTCCGGTGGCCGAGTTGATCGAGGTCATGACCTCGCCCCACCCTCTCTCGGGCGTGTGCGAATCGCAAACTTCCAGGCTCGGGCAGTGCAGGAGCGACAGGACAGCCTTGCCGTCCGACGGCGTGGACACGTGCCAAAGGAAGTCGCCGCAGGCCGAGAACTCGATTGATTCGAAGGCCCACCATTCGCGCGATCTCGGGATGTGGGCGCTGCGGACGAGGTGCCCGTCGGGCGCATGGAGGTGGAGATGGTCGCCGTCACGGACCGCGATGAGGTCGCCGTGCGGATGGATCTTGCCCGTCGTCTGGAAGCGGAACCCGGGCCGCAGCCCGTTCGCGGAGTCAAAGAGGTGGAGCTCGTCATCGCCGACGCCGACACCCAGCCAGCGCCCTGATCGTTCCACGTAAATGCCGACCCCCGGCAGGTGACCGATGGTCTCCAGTCCGCCCGTTCGCGCCGTGCCGAGGACGAGGTGCATCCCGGCGTCGCGCGGCAGTCCACCCGCGCCGGGACGGACGCGCTCGCCCGAGCCGAGGATGGCGTACTCCCCACCGTTTACCAGCAGGAAGTCGAGATCCTCCGTCGGCGGCATCCGGTCGAGCATGGGTGGGCCCTCACCGCTGGCGCTTCCGCGCCAGCTCGAGCTGCTGGCGCGCCCACTCGTAATCCGGCCTCAGACGCAGCGCCTTGTTCAGGTCCTCCGTCGCCGTCGCGAAGTCGCCCTTCTGGCGGAACGACGCCCCGCGCGTCGCCAGCGCCAGGCTGTACTGCGGCTCCAGCTTCAACGCCTCGGAGCAGTCCGCGATCGCCCGGTCGTGGTCGCCGGCCAGGCGGTGCGTCTCGCCACGCACCGCCCACGCCCACACGTACAAGGGGTCCAGCCGCAGCGTCTCGTTCAGGTCCTCCAGCGCGCCCGGCAGGTCGCCCTTCTGCCGCCGGGCCGCCCCGCGCGTGCCGTACGCCCACGAGTACTTCCCGTCCAGCTCGATCGCCTTCGTGCAGTCGTTGATCGCCCTGTCCAGGTCGTTGCGGAGGCGGTACGCCTCGCCACGGTTGTACCACGCCAGCACGCTGCCGCGGTCCAGCTCCACCGCGCGCGTGCAGTCGGAGACCGCCAGGTCGAGCTGGCCCTTGAGGCGGTACGCGCTGCCGCGCGTCGCGTAGGCCGCCCCCAGCGACGGCATCATCAGGATGGCCTCGGTGCAGTCGCTGATCGCCTCGTCGTGCTTGCCGAGCTGGCGCAGGATCTCGGCACGCTCGGCCAGCGTCCGCGCCTCCGGCCGCCGCGCCACCTGGGCGTTCAGCTCGGCCAGGCGCAGCACCAGCCCCTCCTCGCGTTTCTTCTTCTCCTGGTCGCGCTCCCACGACGGCGGCTTCGGCGCCGGCTCCACGAACGGCAGCTTCGGCGGCGGCGCGGGCGGCGGCGTCAGCACCAGCGTCTGCGGCGGCTTGGCCGCTCCGGGCATCAGCGCCGCCAGGCGGCGCGCCAGGTGCGCCGCGTCGGGGATGCGGTCCTCCGGGCCGTCCTCGAAGCAGTCGGCCATCAGCTCGGCCATCGACTGCGGCAGGCCGGCGTCGGCCAGGCGCTTCTGCCAGCGCGAGCCGCCGGGCCGGGCCGCCGCCAGGTCGCCCGTCACCATCTGGAACCAGATGACGCCGAGGGAATAGACGTCATCGCGTGGGTCGGGCGAGCCGCCACGCATCTGCTGCGGCGAGGCGTACAGCGGCGTGCAGGAGCCACGCAGCGCCGTGGCCAGGAACATGCCGCGGCTGGTGCCCATCGTCTGCTGGCGGATGGCCTGCTGGGTGGCGAGGCCGCCGATGCCGAAGTCGGCCACCTTGAGCTTCCACTGCCCGTCGGGGGCGATCTGCCGCAGCACGTTGGCGGGCTTGAGGTCGCGGTGGACGATGGGCGGCGACTGCGAGTGCGCGAAGCCGACCACCTCGGCGAGGTCGAGGAAGTGGCGGGTGATGTCGAGCGGCGTGGGCCTCGGCGTGGAGCGGTGCCACTCCTGGATGAGGCCCGCGAGGTCGCCGCCCTGCACGAATTCGTACTCCAGGCACGGCGTCTCGCTGCTCAGGTACGTCCGCTCCAGCGTGACGATGCCCGGGTGCCGGCCCTGACGCATCACCTGGTTCAGCACCGCGGCCTCGTTGCGCAGGAACGACGCGGCGGACGGCTCCAGGCAGAATTTGAGGGCGACGGACGGCATGGAGGTGAACATGGGGTTGCGGGCCTTCCACACCTCGCCGAAGCCGCCGATGCCCAGCAGCTCCTCCAGCTCCCAGTCGACGCCCGGCAGCGGCCTCGTGCCGGGGCTGAACTTCGGCAGACGCGTCGGCAGCAGGGCGATGAGGTCCTCTTCCTTCGCCGGGCACATCTCGTAGGCGATGGTCTTGCCGGCGGGGTCGGCGGGCCGGCGCATCGACTTGCGGACCTGCCCCGGCACGAGGCTCAGGTACAGGGCCAGCGCCTGCTTCTGCATCTCGGTCTTGTGCGCCGCCAGCTCCAGGACGATCTCGTCGGCCTCCCCCTTGATCTCGGAGGGGGTGGCGCGGGCGACGGCCTCCATGTCCTCCATGCGCTGGCCGGCGTCGCGTTCGCCGGCCCAGCGTTTCCAGGCCTGTCCGGCGATCTCGGGGATGACGTCGAAGAGGACGTCGCCGACGACGCCACCGCCGACGGCGTTGCAGGCCGCCTTGGCGACGCAGCGGAGTAAGACGAAGGACATGGTGCGGCCACTCCGGGTGCGGGGTCCGGGCTATTGTACGGGCGGGGCGGGGGGAAGTTACCGCGCCCCGCCGCGACTTCCCAGGTGAGGAGTCTGCCCACTCCCCATTGAGCCCGCCGGCCCGCGCTGATAGGTTGGTGTCGGACACACAGAGGGACGTCCATGCGCATCATCGGCTGGCTCGTGGCGGCGGTCCTGGTGGCCGCCACGCTCCCCATCGAGGCCGCACGCACCAAGAAACAGGACGAACAGTCCGAGCAGCGTATCAAGCGCGACATCGAGTACCTCGCCTCCGACGAGTGCGAGGGCCGCGGCCCCAACTCCGCCGGCATCGAGCGGGCCGCCGCCCACGTCGCCGCCGAATTCCGCCGCGCCGGCCTCAAGCCCGGCTGGCGCGGCGAGTGGTACCAGCCGTTCGGCATCGCCGGCAGCCTCGGCTCGGCCACCATCACCTCCCCGGAGGGCCACGAGGTCACCCTGAAGGCCAAACGCGACTTCGTGACCGTCGGCCACGACCAGTCCGGCAAGGCCGACGACGGCGTCGTCTTCGCCGGCTACGGGCTGTCGCTGACCGAGCCGGCCTACGACGACTACGCCGGCCTCGACCTCAAGGGCAAGACCGTCATCGTCCTCCGCGGCGTGCCCAGGGTCAAGGACTGGGTCAAGCCCAGCGAGCTGCGCAAGGCCCTCTCGCTGTCCTTCCGCATCCAGACCGCCCACAAGCGGGGTGCGGCGGCCATCGTCATCGTCAACGACGAGGCCACCGCCGCCGACGACGACACGCCCGTCGACCTCAGCTTCCTCGGCACCGGCCAGGGCAAGGACCCCATCCCCGCCCTGGTCATGCGCCGCGCCGTCGTCGAACGCATGCTGCCGCGCGGCGTCACCCTCCGCGGCCTGGAGCGCGGCATCGTCAAGAGCCTCAAGCCCAACAGCTTCGAGCTGGCCGGGTGGAAGGCCCGCATCGAGACGCAGCGCGGGCCGGCCTTGACGCGCCTCAAGAACGTCGTCGGCGTGCTGGAGGGCAAGGGCCCCCTCGCCGACGAGACCGTCGTCATCGGCGCCCACTACGACCACCTCGGCTTCGGCAACCCCGCCAGCAGCGCCTCGGGCAGCAACAGGCGGGCCATCCACTACGGCGCCGACGACAACGCCTCCGGCACGGCGGCGCTGATCGAATTGGCCCGCCGCTTCGCCGCCACCCCGGGCCGCGAGGGCCGCCGCATCGTGTTCGCCGCCTTCTCCGGCGAGGAGATCGGCCTGTTCGGCTCCGAGCATTACGTCAAGGACCCGCCTTACCCCCTCAAGGGGACGACGGCCATGTACAACCTCGACATGGTCGGGCGCGTGAAGAAGGACAGCAAGACCGGCCTGTACCGCCTGCTCACGCAGGGCCACGGCACCGCCAAGGGGTTCAAGGAGCTGCTCGACGCGACGGCCAAGAAGCACTCGTTCTCGCTGGGGATGCAGGCGAGCGGCTTCGGGCCGAGCGACCACGCCTCGTTCTGCGGCAAGAAGGTGCCGGTGATCTTCGCGTGGACCGGCGAGCACGCGCAGTACCACAAGCCGACGGACACGGCGGACCTGATCAACGTGCCGGGCGTGCGCCGCATCGCCGACTTCAGCGAGGACGTCATCGCCGCCCTGGTCAAGATGCCGAAGCCGGACTTCATCGAGGTCAAGGGCGGCGACACGCCCCGCCCGTCCAAGGGCCCGCGCCTGGGCATCCGCCCCGGCTACGACCCCGAGGTCGACGGCGTCGAGGTCAAGGGCGTGTCGCCCGGCGACCCCGCGGACAAGGCCGGCATCAAGGAGGGCGACCGCATCGTCGCCGTCGCCGGCAAGCCGACCAAGGACCTGAAGGCGTACATGAGCGTCCTGGCCGTGCAGAAGCCCGGCACGACCATCGACGTGACCGTCGAGCGTGCGGGCAAGAATGTGACACTCAAGGTCAAACTCGACTGACAGGTGCGGGCGAGCGGGCGATCCGCCCTCGGTCACTTCTTCGGGACGATCTTCGCGATGTCGGCGATCACCGCCGCGATCTTCGCGTCGGTCAGCTCGCCCGCCCGGAAGGTGTGGTTGGCCACCACCTTCTGCTTCACCGACAGCAGCACGGTCACGTCGGCGTCCTTGTGGATGCGGTACGCCGGCGGCCCCTCCACGTCCTCGAACACGCCCACGGGGACGTTGCGCACCGCGTGCTTCTTCGCCCACGCCAGCACCGCCGCGTCCACCTTGCTCTGGTCCTCGGCCAGCAAGGTGATCCACGTCCGCAATTCCGCCGCCTTGTGCGCCGCCGCGGCCGCATCCAGCTTCGCCGCCAGCTTGCCCAGGCCGTCGCCCGTCGAGCGGCAGAACACGATCACGGCGGGCCGGTCCGCCGTCTCGCAGATGTAGCAGTGCGACTTCCCGCGCTCCGGGCCCGTGCACATCACGAACGAGTACGGCCCGGGCCGCTGGCCGACACGCGGCCCCGACACGCACGGCTCCGCCGCCGCCCCCATCACCGCCACCGTCAACGCCAGACGCAGCATCACCCGGCCCTCACCTTCTTACTGACCCCTGACCCCTGCCCCCTGACCCCTACTTCTTCTTCATAGCCTTCTCGTACGCCTCGGCCTCCTCGGCGCTGATGAGGCCGTCCTTGTCCGCGTCGATCCTGTCGAACTCCTCACGCGGGCCGAGCCACTCGGCGCGGCTGATGTCGCCGTCGCCGTTGCGGTCCATGCGGCGGAACCACTCCGGCCCCTTGCGCGGCGCGGGCCGGGCCGGGGTGCCGCCCCCGAGGCGCGCCGCCCGCAGCGCGAAGGCGTTGTCCGCCCCGCCGCCGTCCACCGCGCCGCGCAGCTGCCGCGGCACGTCGCCGGCGGCCAGCGCCTTGACGCCCAGCCTCGTCAGCACCTCCGGCGCGCGGCGCAATTCCCGCACGCCCAGCACCCCGTCGCGGTCCAGGTCGAGCAGGTCGAACAGCCCCTGCCCCTGCTCGTCCACCGACAGCGACAGCGACGCCGCCTTCACGGCGCCCCGCAGCGCGTTCAGCTTCTTGACGAACGCCAGCACCTCCTTCAACGTGATCTTACGGTCGCCGTCCGCGTCCATCGCGTCGAAGTTGGCGACGAAGAACGGGATGCGCTCCGCCTCCTTGTGGTCGAGGTGGCCGTTGCCGTCCGTGTCCGCACGCATGAAGAGCGCCTGGTACTGCCGCTCCTCGCTCGCGCCGAGGCGGTCCACCGACGGCGGCCGGGACAGCCTCAGCTCCACGTTGCTCAGCGCCAGCACCGAGACCCCGCCCCCCTGCTCGAGCCTCGCGGCGGGGCCCAGCCGCACCGCCGTCACCGCCACCTCGCCCGTGCCGGAATTCCGCGCCACCAGGATCTCCGCGTCCGGCGCCGCCGGGATGCCGCCCTTGCGGCCCTTCTCCGCACCGCGCCTCTGCGCCTCCGCACGCGCCGCGTCATCCGTCAGGACGATGAAGTCGTCGGCGACGGCCGCCATCGTGATGGCCCGCGCCCGCACGAGCGCCGGCCCGGACGGCGTGTCCATCACCTCATCGACGTTCACCAGCTCGTCCTCGTCGGCGTCGTACTTCGAGAGGACACGCTCGGCGGCCGCCAGCTCCGCCTTCGACAGCAGGCCGTCGCCGTCCGCGTCGAGCAACTTGAACAGCCGGGCCGTGACCTTCGGCGCCGTGCGCTGGTCATCGCCGAAGGTCACGGCGGGCACGCCGCGGATCTGGAACCCCATCACGCCGGCCTTCGCGTAGTACGCCTCCAGCCCGGCGCGCGTCAGCGGCCCCGTCGGCCTGGCCGGCCCGGCGCCGCCGCGCACCCCGAGACGCGCCAGCGGCGAGGCCCCGGCGAGGTCCGGCGCCGCCGCCGCCTCGCGCACGCTCAGCACGCCGTCGCGGTCCTTGTCCAGCGTGTCGAAGACGCCGCCGATGGCCGCCTCGAACTTCTGGCGGTAGGGCTGCCCGTCGATGCGCAGGTGCAGGCGGAGCAGTTTCGGCCCCGACGGCGACAGGTAAAGCACGTCCACCACGTCCGGGTGCGGGCGCGACGGCCCGGCGCTCAGGGCGAGGGCGGCGCAGATCACGGTCAGCATCGCGGGCCTCCATCCGGTGTCAATGGGGTGTCACTCGGCGGCCTTGCGCCGGGCTCGCTTCTCGTACGCCTCGGCCTCCTCGGCGCTGATCAGGCCGTCGCCGTCGGTGTCGGCACTGTCGAACTCGGCCTTGGTCCCCAGCCACTCGGTCCGGCTCACGTCGCCGTCGCCGTTGCGGTCCATGTGCCGGAACCACGCCGGCCCCTTCCCAGGCGCGGGCAGCACCGGCGCCGGTGTGCCCCCACCGGCCAGCACCACGAAGCCGCCGTAGCTGAGGCCGCCGCCGCCGGCGGCGAAGCCGGCGTGGAGCTGGCGGGGCACGTCGGCGGGGGCGAGCGCCTTGACCCCGAGGCGTTTCAGGACCTCGGGGGCGCGGCGTAGCTCGCGGACGCTGAGGACGCCGTCGCGGTTGAGGTCGAGCAGGTCGAACAGCCCCTGGCCCTGCTCCTCCACCGACAGCGTGACCGTCGCCGCCTTCACGCCCGCCTGCAACGCCGCCGTCCTCTTGACGTGGGCCGCCACCTCCCTCTCGAAGATCATGCCGTCGCCGTCGGCGTCGATGGCGTCGAAGTTGGCGGCGAAGAACGGCACCCCGGCCGCCTCCTTGCGGTCGAGGTACCCGTTCCTGTCCGCGTCCGCACGCGCGAACAGCTCCTTGTACCGCGAGGCATCATCGAAGGCGGCGAGGAAGATGTTGCCGGCCAGCGCCGGCCCGCCGAGGGTCAGCTCGACGCTGCCGATCTCCAGCACCGTCGTGGCGCCCTTGCGCAGCCTGACGCCCTCGGCGAGCCGGCCCGCCGTCACCGTCACCGCGCCCGTCTGGCTCTTGAGGTCCGCCGTGATCTCCGCGTCCGGCGTCGTGGGGAGTTTGTCCCTGCCCGCGGCCCTGAGCCGACGCAGGGCCTCGGCGCGCGAGGCCTCGTCGGTCAGGGGGAAGAAGTCGGAGATCACCGTGCTGGGCGTCTCGGACCCGACGAGGACGAACGCCTGCGAGCCGTCCGCCGGGGCCGTCGGGGCGTCCATCAGCTCATCGACGCCGACCAGCTCGTCCTCGTCGGCGTCGAGCTCGAGGAGCTTCCGCTCGGCCGCCGCCAGCTCCCTGGAGGACAGCTTGCCGTCGCCATCGACGTCGAGGAGTTTGAAGACGCGGGCGGTGATCCGCGCCGGCGTGCGCTGGCCGCCCGCGCCGCGGACGTAATACCCGCCGGAGCCGCCGCGCATCTGGAACGGCACGATGCCGGCGGCGCGGTAGTGCGCCTCCAGCCCGGCGCGTGTGAAGGGCCCCTTCGGGGCGGCCGGGCGCGGCGCCATGCGGAACGCGCCGCCGATGAAGGAGGAGTAGGGGTTGGAGCCGCCGAGGTCGGGCAGGCGTGCGGCCTCCCTGGCGTCGATGACGCCGTCCCTGTTACGGTCGCATCCGTCGAAGATGGAGTTGATGAGGGCGTCGAACTTCTGGCGGTAGGGCTGCCCGTCGATGCGCAGGTGCAGGCGGAGCAGCCTCGGCCCCGAGGGCGCGAAATACAGGATGTCGATCTCGTCCGACGGCGGGCGCGACGGCGCGGCGGACAGGGCGAGGGCGGCGCAGATCACGGTCAGCATCACGGGGCCTCCTCCTGGTGTCAATGCGGTGTCACTGGCCGGCCTTGCGCCGGGCGGCCTTCTCGTAGGCCTCGGCCTCCTCCAGGCCCAGGAGGCCGTCCCTGTCGGTGTCGATCCGCTCGAACTCCTCCTCCGTGCCCAGCCACTCGGAGCGGCTCACGTCGCCGTCGCCGTTGCGGTCCATCTTGCGGAACCACTCAGGCCCCTTCTTGGGAGCCGGCAGCGACGGGCGGGCCGCGCCGCCGGCGTCGAACAACAACACCCTGAAGCCACCCAGGCCGCCGCCCCCGGCGGCGAAGCCGGCGCGGAGCTGGCGTGGCACGTCGGCGGGGGCGAGCGCCTTGACGCCCAGCCTCTTCAGCACCTCCGGGGCGCGGCGTAGCTCGCGGACGCTGAGGACGCCGTCGCGGTTGAGGTCGAGCAGGTCGAACAGCCCCTGGCCCTGCTCCTCCACCGACAGCGTGACCGTCGCCGCCTTCACGCCCGCCTGCAACGCCGCCGTCCTCTTGACGTGGGCCGCCACCTCCCTCTCGAAGATCATGCCGTCGCCGTCGGCGTCGATGGCGTCGAAGTTGGCGGCGAAGAACGGCACCCCGGCCGCCTCCTTGCGGTCGAGGTACCCGTTCCTGTCCGCGTCCGCACGCGCGAACAGCTCCTTGTACCGCGAGGCATCATCGAAGGCGGCGAGGAAGATGTTGCCGGCCAGCGCCGGCCCGCCGAGGGTCAGCTCGACGCTGCCGATCTCCAGCACCGTCGTGGCGCCCTTGCGCAGCCTGACCCCGGCGGCCAGCCTGTCCGCCGTCACGGACAGCTCGCCGCTCTCGCTCTTACGGTTGACCGTGACCTCCGCGTCGGGCCTCGTGGGGAGCCTGTCCCGCCCCATCTCCTTGAGGCGGCGCAGGGCCTCGGACGCCGACGAGGCGCCGGTCAGCGGGATGAAGTCGTTGCCCGCCGGGCCCGGCGTCTGAGGGCCGTCGCCGTCCGCCTCCGCGTCCATCAGCTCATCGAGGACGACCAGCTCGTCATCGTCCGCGTCGAACTTGAGGAGCTTCCTCTCGGCCGCGGCCAGCTCCCTGGCCGACAGCTCGCCGTCGCCGTCCGCGTCGAGGAGTTTGAACACGCGGGCCGTGATCCGCGCCGGCGTGCGCTGGCCGCCCGCCCCGCCGGCCCCTCCGCGGAGCTGGAAGGGGACGATGCCTGCCGCCGCGTAGTGCGCCTCCAGCCCGGCGCGCGTCAGATTCTTCTTCAGCTCCGGCCGCTGGGCCACGTGGACGCCACCGCCGAGCAAGAACGCGACACCGCCCCCCCTGCCGCCGAGGCTCGGCAGGCGTACGGCCTCCCTGGCGTCGATGACGCCGTCCCTGTTGCGGTCGCATCCGTCGAAGATGCGGTTGATGAGTGCCTCGAACTTCTGCCGATACGGCTGCCCGTCGATGCGCAAATGCAGGCGGAGCAGCCTCGGCCCCGAGGGGGCGAAATACAGGATGTCGATCTCGTCCGACGGCGGCAGCGACGGCGCGGCGGACAGGGCCAGGGCGGCGCAGAGCACGGGCAGCATCGCGGGCCTCCTCGGGGTCACTCGGCGGCCTTGCGCCGGGCTCGCTTCTCGTACGCCTCCGCCTCCTCCAGGCTCAGCAGTCCGTCGCCGTCGGCGTCGGCCCTGTCGAACTCGGCCTTGGTGCCCAGCCACTCGGCGCGGCTCAAGTCGCCGTCCCCATTGCGGTCCATCCGCCGGAACCACTCCGGGCCCTTCGTGGGCGTGGGACGCGGGGGCGTGCCCATCGCCCCGTCGATGACGAACACCGCGTTGAATCCGCCGAGCCCGCCCCCGCCCGCTGTCAGGTCGCCGCGCATCTGCCGCGGCACGTCCGCCGCCGCCAGCGTCTTGACGCCCAGCTTCTTCAAGACCTCCGGGGCGCGACGCATCTCGCGGACGCTGAGGACGCCGTCGCGGTTCAGGTCGAGGAGGTCGAACAGCCCCTGCCCCTGCTCGCTGATCGCGAGTGACAGCGTCGCCGTGGACAGCCTGGCCTGTAACGCCTGCTGCCTCGCGCTCCATGCGAGGACCTCCTTCTCGAAGAGCATCCCGTCGCCGTCCGCGTCGATGGCGTCGAAGGCGGCCCCGAACGGCGTGGACGCCGCCTCCTTGCGGTCGAGGTAGCCGTTCTTGTCGCGGTCGGCGCCCTTGAAGATCTCCTTGTAGTTGTCTCCCACATCGAAGTCACCGAAAATGAAGGCCGCACGGCCCGCCGGCCCGCCCAGGGTGATCTCGGCGGCGCCGACGGTGACGACGGCCAGGCCGTCCTTGATCCGCACATTCACCCCCGCCCGCGCCTTCCCCGCGCTCGCCTTGACCACGCCCTTGAGGCGGTCCAGCGTCAGCTCGGCGTCGGGCACCGCGGCGGCGAGTGCCGCCTGTTCGAGGGCCTTGTGGCGGCCCGGCGGCATGATCCGCTCCGCCAGCCGCCCCAGCGTCTTGAACGACTCCGGCCCGGTGAGGGCGACGAATTCCCGGGGGCCTTCTTCGGCCATCGTCACGAGGCTGAACACGCCGTCGCCCCCGGCGGGCGGCGTGTCCATCAGCTCATCGACGCTCAACAGCTCGTCCTCGTCGGCGTCGAGTTTGAGCAGGAGGCGCTCGGCGGACGCCAGCTCCTTCGCGTCGAGCCTGCCGTCCTTGTTCGTATCGAGGCGTTCGATGAGGCGGCGGGTGATGTCCGCCGGTGTGCGGCGGGTGGCGCCGTCGCGCAGGATGGTGTTGCGCGGGCCGCCGAGCTGGAACGGCACGACGCCCTGCGCGGCGTAGCGTTCGGCCAGCCCGGTGCGGGTGAGGGCCGTCCTGGGGGCGGCCTTCGGGGGCAGGACGATCCGGTTCCCGCCGATGTTGATGGCTTCACCCCCCAGCACGGGGACGCGGGCCGCCTCCTTCTCGCTGAGGACGCCGTCCCTGTTCGTGTCCAGGCCGTCGAAGATGTCGTTGATGAGGGCGTCGAACGCCTGGCGGAACGGCTTGCCGTCGATGCGGAGGTGCAGGCGGATGATGACGGGGCCGGAGGGGGTGAGGTAGACGAGATCCTGGATGTCCGAGGGCGGACGCGACGGGCCGGCCGCGAGGGCGAGGGCAACGATCAGATGTGTCATCGCGTGGCCTCCTCGGATGTGCCCTCTTCAGGGTAAGACATGCCGTCTGGGATGGGAAGGGCCAATCCGGGAGATGACGACGGCGGGCGGTAGGGAATAACCCTTGGCCGTCATCGGCCGTCCGCCGGCGCGATCTCGGCACGGAGCCGGCGCGGGACGTCGGCGGGGGTGAGCGTCTTCACGCCGAGACGGCGCAGGACATCCGGGGCCAGACGCAATTCGCCGGCGAGGAGTAGAGACCATCCGCGACATCCGAGTGCGGATGCGACGGCCCGGCGGCGATCGCCAGCGCGGTGAGGACGAGGGGGAGCATCGGGAGTGCCTCGCGGGGAGGTGACACCTCTCAGGGTAAACCCCGCCGTGGGGGGCGCGAAGCGGGAATCCGCCACTCCTCGCTGGAGCTGCACGCGACGGGCGAAAATCGCAACGGGGGCGCCTCGGCGGGGGGTGTGAGGGGGGTCGGGAAACGAACTTCCTCAAGTCGTTGTGCTGATTAATCTTGCGACGCGAAAGTTCGTTTCCCTAGTTCGTTTCCTTCACTGATGGGCGTCCATCTGCCTTCATCCGGGGTGGGCACGGCCGGCCAGTCAGGAGTACCCGCCCCACGCTGTGCCGCCCCCGGCTGGTCGGGTGGGTCGACCTCGGCCGGGCGCTGGAGATCAGTTGAGCGTCGGCTTCTCGCCGGGCTTTCACGCTGGACACGCCCCGCCGCTCTGTCACAATGGAGGCATGCTCACCCTCCTGCCGCTCCTGCTCGCCGGGGCCGCCCCGGCCGCCATCGATTTCCAGCGCGACATCGCGCCGCTCCTCGCGCAGCGTTGCCTGGAGTGCCACTCCGGCGCCGACCCCAAGGGCAAACTCGACCTGTCGCGCAAGGCGTCGGCGCTGGAGGTCATCACGCCGCACAGGCCCGGCGCCAGCGGCCTCTACCGCCGCGTCCGAGACGGCAAGATGCCGCCGAAGAAGCCGCTGCCCGACGACGAGCGAGAATTGATCCGCCGGTGGATCGCCGCCGGGGCGCCCTGGGAAGGCGACATCGACCCGTTCCGCGTCAGCACAGGGCACCGGGCCGGGCACGACTGGTGGTCGCTCCAGCCCGTCCGCCGGCCGGTGCCGCCCGACGTGAAGGACGGCGCCTGGCCCCGCAACCCCATCGACCGCTTCATCCTCGCCCGCCTGGAGAAGGCCGGCCTGGCGCCCTCGCCCGAGGCCGACGCCCGCACTCTCCTCCGCCGCCTGCACTTCGGGCTCACCGGCCTGCCGCCGTCGCCCGATGACCGCCTCCGCCCCGATACGCATGAGCGCCTTCTGGCGTCGCCGACGTTCGGCGAGAGGTGGGCGCGGCACTGGCTCGACGTGGCCCGCTACGGCGAGAGCGACGGCTTCGAGCGCGACCTGCCGCGCTTCAACGCCTGGCCCTACCGCGACTGGGTGGTCAAGGCCCTCAACGCCGACGTGCCCTATGACCGCTTCGCCCGCCTCCAGCTCGCCGGCGACGTGCTGCATCCGGGCGACGTGGACGCCCTCGCCGCCACGGGCTTCCTCGTCGCCGGGCCGCATGACATCGTCGTGCCCGTGGCCGAGAACATGAAGAACGCCATGCGTCAGGACGAGCTGGAGGACATCGCCGGCACGACGGCGCAGGCGTTCCTGGGCCTGACGTTCCATTGCGCCCGCTGCCACGACCACAAGTTCGACCCCGTGGCGCAGAAGGACTATTACCGCCTCGTCTCCGCCCTCTCCGGCGTCGGCCACGGCGAGCGCGATGTGCCCGACGCGGGGCGGGCGGCGCTCCTCGCCGGGGTGAAGTCCCGGCGCGAGGGGGCTGAGGCCGCCATCGCGGCCATCGAGGCGCCGGTCCGCAAGGCGCTGCTGGCCAAGGGCGAGAAGGCCACGCCGCCGGCGGCGCAGATGGCGTGGGACTTCACCCGCGAGGCCGACCTCAAGGGCCTCAAGGGCGGCGCCCGCCGCGACGACAAGGGCCTGCACCTCGACGGCAAGGGCGCTTACTTCGCCTCGGCGCCGCTGACGCGGCCCCTCCGCGCCAAGACGATGCAGGCGTGGGTGCGGCTCGCCGCCCTCGACCAGGGTGGCGGCGGCGTCATGACCGTGCAGACGCTCGACGGCAACGTCTTCGACTCCGTCGTCTTCGCCGAACAGCAGCCGGGCCGCTGGCTCGCCGGCAGCGAGTTCTTCAAGCGCACGAAGCCGTTCGGCGGGCCGGAGGAGAAGGGCAGGGGGGTGGTCCACGTCGCCATCACCTACGCCGCCGACGGCGCCGTCACGGCGTACCGTGACGGCGTGCCCTACGGAAGGCCGTACAAGGTTGGCGTGCAGGCGTTCGACGCGGGCAAGGCCCAGGTGGTGTTCGGGATGCGGCACGGCCCGCCGGGCGGCAACAAGATGCTCGCCGGCACCGTCGTCAAGGCGCTGCTGCATGACCGCGCGCTGACCGCCGAGGAGGTCGCCGCCTGCGCCGGGCAGGCCGTCATCCTCACCGCCGACGTTCTGGCACGCCTCTCGCCCGATGAGCGGAAGACGCATCGGAGGCTCACCGATGAGCTATCCTCGCTCCGCGCCGAGGAGGAGAGGCTGTCGAAGGGCGGGCGGCGCAAGATGTACGCCAACATCCCGGCGTCGCCCGGCGTGTCCCGGCTGCTGGTCCGCGGCGACGTGCGCACGCCCGCCGACGTGGTCGGCCCGGATGTCCCGACCACCCTGGTGCGCTACCTCCCGTCTGCCGGCGTCAAACCGGACGCCCCGGAGGGCGAGCGCCGCAAGGCCCTGGCCGCGTGGATGACCTCGCCGGACAACCCGCTGTTCGCCCGCGTCATGGTGAACCGCCTGTGGCACCATCACTTCGGCGCCGGCCTCGTCGAGACGCCGAGCGACCTGGGCTTCAACGGCGGCCGCCCCTCGCACCCCGAGCTGCTCGACTGGCTCGCCGCCGAGCTGATCTCGTCCGGCTGGTCGCTCAAGCACATCCACCGCCTCATCGTCACCAGCGCGACGTACCGCCAGGCGTCGCGGCCTCGCCCCGAGGCGATTGCGAAGGACGCCGACAACCGCCTGCTGTGGCGGCGGACGCCGGCGCGTCTGGAGGCGGAGGCGATGCGTGACGCGATGCTCGCGGCCGCGGGCGTGCTGGAGTCGGAGATGGGCGGGGCGCCGTACCTCGACTTCAAGACCTACTTCTTCAAGGGCACGCAGTTCTACGACGCCCTGGAGGAGACGGCCCCGCGGAGGCGGTCCCTGTACCGCATGTGGGCGCGCGGCGGACGCAGCCCCTTCCTCGACACCTTCGACTGCCCCGACCCCTCGGCCACCACGCCGAAGCGCCAGGCGACGACGACGCCGTTACAAGCGCTGTCGTTGATGAACAACGGCCTGGTGTTCACGCTGGCGGGCGAGATGGCCGCGCGTGTGCGACGCGAGGCCGCCTCGGGGGCGCAGGCCGAGCGTGCGTTTTTGCTGGCGTACCAGCGCCCGCCGACGCCGCGCGAGCTGGCGGCGGTGGCGCCGTTCGTGGAGAGGCACGGCCTGGAGGCGTTGTGCCGGGTGCTGTTCAACTCCGGCGAGTTCTCGCAGGTGGAGTGACGCCCGATGCCGCACCCGTTCGACGCCACGCTCAAGGAGCTGGGGGCGAACAGCCCTGCGGGCCTCCTGACGCTGTTCGACGCGCCACCCGAGGCGGTGGCGAAGGTCTTGAGCCCCGACCTGTCCACGGTGACGGCCTCCACGGACCTCGTCATCGGCCTGGGCGACCCGCCGCGGGAGATCATCCACTTCGACTTCCAGTCCTCGGCGAACGCCGAGAAGGGCCGCGACGTGTTGGCGTACAACGCGCTGTTGCACCGCCACTACAAGGTGCCCTTCCACAGCGTCCTGCTCCTGCTGCGTCCGTCGTCGGCCCACTCCGAGGTGGTGTCAGCCTGTGGACGCTGGCCTCCGAGGATCTGCTACGTGCAGCCATCGGGCTGTCACCGCTGGCGGTGTTGGGCGAGCTGCCCGAAGGTGTCGAGGAGAGGGAGGCGCTTGCCGATGTCGCCGAGAGCGTCTGGCAGCGAATCCAGGCGGAGGCGCCACCGGGCCAAGCGGCGCGGCTGCGGACCTCGTTGGCGGAGCTGATGTGCCTGCGGGTGAAGAGGAACGTGGCGAGGGACATACTCATGAGCATCCCATCGGTGCGCGAGTCCGAAGGCGTCCTCATCTTCCGTGAGATGGGACAGGAGATCCAGCTCAAGAAGGACATCCTCCGTCTCGCCCGCAAGCGCCTGGGCCAGGAGGACGAGGCGGCCAACGAGCGGTTGGAGGCCGAACACGACCTCGAACGCCTGGAACGGATCCTCGACAGGCTCGTGGACCCCGTCCTCCCGTCGTGGCAGGACCTCCTCGACACGCCCTGACGCCGCATCGCCCTCCGATGCCTTCGGCTCATCGGCAGCAGTCGCCGAACCGTGGCCGCAGAGCGGCCTCGCCCTCCTCCTCCACCGGGCATCGGTACAGGCTCAGATCCTGAAGCCGCGGGAAGTGCGCGGAGCGGGCGAGCGAGGACGCCCCGATGTCCCCGATCCCGTTGTCTTCCAGGTAGAGCTTCTCCAGGCCCGCGAGGCGGGTGCAATCGGCGAGGGCGATCATCCCCGCGTCGGTGATGCCGTTGGAGGACAGGTCGAGCATCGCGAGGGAGGGGAGCGTGAGGGCGTCGAGGAACGCCCGCAGCCGACGATCATTCAGCTCGCAGCTATCGAGCCACAGGTGCGTCAGGCGGGTCAGCGTCGTGGAGGAGGCGACGGCCCGCGCGCCGGCCATCCCGATCTGGTTGGCCTTGAGGCGTAACTCGGCCAGCCGACCCAGATGCGGGGAGGCGGCGATGGCCGTTGCCCCCCTCGGGCCGAGGGCGCAGTTGCCGACGTGCAGCCGGACGAGGCCGTCGGCCAGCGGCGCGCGGACGAGCGCCATGACGCCGGCGTCCTCGATGCGTGTCGCCCAGAGGTGCAGCGTGTCGAGGCGTGACAGGTGCGGCGATGCCGCCAGCGCCCTCGCGCCCTCCGGCCCGATGGCGCAGTGGCTGACGCTGAGCGAGGCGAGGCGGGACAGGCGTGGGCACCCCGCCAGCGCCCGCGTGCCCGCGTCGTCCACCGCGTACATCCCGAGTGAGAGCGTGTTCAGCCCGTCGAGGAGAGGCGAATCAATCAACCAGGGCTCGTCGGCGAGCCGCACCCCGGTCCGCAGCCCGTCCACCCAGGCGTACTCCTCAGTCCCCGCCGACCGCTCGAGCCGACGCAGCTCTTCGCCCTTGGTGGCGGAGACGGTCACGAAGCCACGATGGAACGCCCGGTCCGTCGTGCCCACGCGCTCATTGTTGAAGGCGCGGTCGGAGACCATCCCGCGGAGCGGCCCCAGCCAGGCCTCCCCGTTCGCCCGGATGAGCCGGCCCTCGCGCGCCTCCAGCTCGGGACGTGCCGGGTCGTCGTGGTGGAGGCCGGCGAGCCGGCATTGCACGCGGATCAGCTCGGCGCGCGCCTGGTCGCCCGGATCGCCGTTCTCCTCCAGCCAATCGGCCAGGACGAGACGCCGCCCGTCCACGGCGGGGTCGTCCTTCACCCCGGCGATGAGGGCCATCATTTCAGGCCGAAGTGGGCGTGTCTTCATCGGCTCTCGCTCCTCCGGTCCCTGTCGCGTTGGTATACTGCCTTCGGGCGAGTCGGCGTGACGCGACCTTCAGGATCTCATCGGGATGGGCACATGACGACTTCACGCGAAGACACCCGGCTCCCCCTCTCCCGACGCGACTTCCTCGCCACGGCCGCCCTCGCCACCCTCCTCGGTGACTCCCACGCCGCCCGCGTCCCCGGCGAGGCCGGCGACGCCCCGCCGCACCACCCGGCGAAGGCCAAACGCGCCGTCCACATCTGCCTGTGCGGCGGCATGAGCCACCTCGACTCCCTCGACCACAAGCCCCTCCTCGCCAGGTTCCACGGCAAGAAGCTCCCCGGCTCCGAGAAGCCGGAGACGTTCTTCGGCCAGGTCGGCCTCCTCCGCCAGAGCGACTGGGCCTTCCGCCCGCGCGGCAAGTCCGGCCTCATGCTCTCCGACCTCTTCCCGCACATCCACTCGCTCGCCGACGACCTCACCGTCGTCCGCTCCATGCAGGCGGAGTCGGCCAACCACACGCCGGCCACCTTCCAGGAGAACTCCGGCTTCCGCCTCAACGGCTTCCCCGTCATGGGCGCCTGGCTGTCCTACGGCCTCGGCGCCGAGACGGATGAATTACCCGCCTACGTCGTCCTCCCGGACTCGCGCGGCCTGCCCGCCGGCAGCACCATCAACTGGTCGAGCGGCTTCCTCCCCCCGCGTCACCAGGGCGTGGCCCTGCGCACCAAAGGCGCCCCCATCGACGACCTGTTCCCCGCCCGCGAGGTCAGGCCCGAGGCCGAGGCCGCCAGCCGCGACCTCCTCGGCCTGCTCGACGGCCTGCACCGCGAGCGCACCGGCGGGGACGCCGCCCTCGACGCCCGCATCAAGGGCTACGAGATGGCCGCCCGCATGCAGCTCGCTGTCCCCAGGGTCGCCGACCTGTCCCGCGAGTCGGCGAAGACCCACGCCCTGTACGGCATCGGCGCCCCGGCCACCAACGACTTCGGGCGCTCCTGCCTCCTCGCCCGCCGGCTGCTCGAACGCGGCGTCCGCTTCGTCCAGCTCTTCTCGGGCGGGTCCTTCGGCTCGCCGCGCATCAACTGGGACGGCCACGAGAACGTCAAGGAGAACCACACCCAGGAGGCGGGCCGCATCGACCGCCCCGTGGCCGCCCTCTTGATGGACCTGAAGCAGCGCGGCATGCTCGACGACACGCTCGTCCTATTCACCACCGAGTTCGGGCGCACGCCGTTCACGCAGTCCGGCGCCGCCACGGTGGGCACGGGCCGCGACCACAACCACCTCGGCTTCAGCGTGTGGCTCGCCGGCGCGGGGCTGAAGAAGGGCGTCGCCTGGGGATCGACCGACGACATCGGCTGGAAGGCCGTGGAGAAGGTGGTCCACTGGTACGACCTGCACGCGACGGTGCTGCATCTCCTCGGCATCGACCACGAGCGCCTGACGTTCTACCACAACGGCATCAAGCGCCGCCTGACGAACGTCCACGGCGAGGTGGTCAAGGGCCTCCTGGCGTGACCCTCCAGGCTCGGGCCTCGCTCGCCTGGTGCGGTGAGGCGGCGCCGCGGTAGGATGAGGGTGAGGAGGGCGAGCGATGCCGCTGCACGACTGGAGCTCGCTGGCGGGCTGGGAAGGCGTTCACGATTACTGGATCGTCGAGCTGGCCCGCGACATCAAGGCGAAACTCCCGGCGCCCTACCGCGCCTACATCGGCTCGACCCCGGCGTTGCTGGTCGGGGCCGGTGACGACCGGCCCGATGTCGCCGTCCGCCGTAGGGAGGCCGGCGAGCCGCCGGCGGGTGAGGGGGACGGGGACGCGATGGAGCCGGACAGCGAGGCGGCCGCCCTGTTGACGACCGACCCGCAGACCGCCGTCCTGGTGACGCTCCGCGGCAGGCCCGTCGCGGCGGTGGAGCTGGTGTCCCCGCGCAACAAGGACCACCCCCTCGTCGCGCGAGCTATACCTCTCGCGCTACCTCGGTTATCTTCACCAGGGGGCGAACCTCCTGCTCGTGGACGTGCGTCGGCGGCCGCTGACGTTCTCGTTCGCCGACAGCCTGGCCGTCGTGGGTGAGATCCCCGACCAGCCGCCCCTCCCGTCGCCCCTGGCCGTCACCTACCGCGTCGGCGAGGAGGCGCCGGCGGGCGGGCGTCTCGTCGCCGTCTGGCGGAGGGTCCTCGCGGTGGGGCAGCCGTTGCCCGACATGCCGCTGCCGCTGACGGTGCGGCAGCGCATCACGGTAGACCTGGAGGGGACATACCGCCGGGCCGCCGCCGACGCCTATCTGGAGTGATGTCACTTCACACACGCGCCGGCACGCCCTTTGCATGATGAATCGGCAGTGCCCTCACGGCGGGGGCACGGGTTCATCGGAGGGTGCCATGGACGACCATGACAGGGCCCCTACCGAGGTGGTAAGACGGCCCGACGAAGAGAAGCCCGCGTCCGTCATTATCTACCGGTGCGAGGCCTTGTTGGACCGGCTGAGAGCCCTCTCGTGCCGGATACAAATGCGTGTGGCCGAGGCGGACAGGAACCGCCGCGTCCGCGAATAACGTGCCGCGGCGGGGGGCCTCAGCCCCCCGCCGTGGCCCGCATGACCACGCACGTCACGTCGTCGCCGCTCCCCTCCCGCCCGTCCTCCGGGGGGAAGTGCAGCGCGCACGCCGACTCCACGAGGAGGTCGGCCAGTTGGGGGCCCTGGTTCGCCGTCACAAGCGCCGCCAGCTCCTCCGGCGAGAGGAACACGCCCTCCTCCACCAGGCCGTCGGTGCAAAGGACGACCACGTCGCCCGGCAACAGCCGCAGGCGCGTCAACGCCGGGCGGGCACGCTCCTCGTCGTGGACCGTCCCCGAGCGCAGCCGCCTGCCCACGCCGAGGCAGTGGTACAGGGCGTGCGCGTCCGCGCCGCCGGCCGCCTCCTCGGGCGGCATCCCCATCGCCAGCTGCACGCAACGGACATCCCCGTCCACCGTGAGCTGCTCCGCCTCCCCGTCGCGCACCAGGTATGCCCGGCTGTCGCCGGCGCAGCCCAGCAGCATCTCGCGCCCACGGACCACGGCGGCCACCGCCGTCGTGCTCATCAGGTCGCCCGGCTCCCTGGCCAGACGGCCCAGCGGCAACGTCAGCGACCTCGCCAGCACCGCCCGCCCGGCGTCCTCGAACGCCGCCAGCATCCCTCCGGCCCGGTCCTCCGCCGACGCCAGCCTCGCCAACGCCGGCAGCGACGACGCCAGCGACTCCGCGGCGATGCCGCTCGCCAGGTCGCCCGAGCCGATCAGGGCGTGCGTCACGCCGTCGCACACGAAGGCGGCCAACCCTCCTTCCACCGGGATGACCCCCACCGCGTCCTGATTCGGCAGCCCCGTCAGCTCGTGTAGCAGCCCGGCCCGCGTCGCCCACGACACGTCAAGCCGCACCTCCCCCACGCAGGCCTCACGCGCCCGCGCCGCCTCCAGGGCCTCCGCGAAGTCAGCGAGGAACGCCCCCGGCGTCGGGTGCCGCCGCGCCGGGTCGTGCGCCAGGCCACGCCGGATCACCCCCTCCACGCCAGGGGGCAGGTGCGGCGCGTAGACGCGCAGGGGCGGGAAGGCGAAGCCGAACGACTCCGGCCCGTGGCCGGGGAAGCCGTCCGGCATGCCGCCGAGGCGGCAGTAGGCGAACGCGGCCAGCGACCACACCTCGCAGGCCGCCCCGCCCGGCAGGCACCCCTCGGGGGCGGTGTAGCGCGGGCCGCCGCGGCCGGGGTCGCGGCAGGCGGCGAGGACATCCTCCGGCGGGGGAGCGGCCATTGGGGTATTACAACACGCGGGCGCGGCAGGGGCAAGGCACGGTGGGGGATGGGGGACGGGGAGCGGGGGGGGGTCATACGGGAGGGGCCGGTTATTCGGCCGGGGGCCGGCCGCCCACCGGGCGCACGACAAGGATTGTAATCAGGCGGCCTGCGCGTGCCTATTCTGCCCGGC
>CAZVZK010000085.1:0-42568 GCA_964630925.1 uncultured Alcaligenaceae bacterium | reverse complement strand
CGATCTTGCCACAACCCGCCCTCCCGCGCTAGATCAAAATCCTAACCGCTCTAATTGGCCGGCGGCTTTTTCATCCACGACATCCCGGCCGGCGGTGCCCTGGGCGGCACCGCCTGCCCGTCCGGATCGAGGACATCCA
Source organism: uncultured Alcaligenaceae bacterium (assembly GCA_964630925.1). Lineage (GTDB taxonomy): Bacteria > Planctomycetota > Planctomycetia > Gemmatales > Gemmataceae > RGDT01. Next base: position 42,429 of record CAZVZK010000085.1, on the reverse strand, counting down.
AGTGAACACGAAGCCCAAGTCCCACTCGCCCTCCCGCCGCGCCGCCCGCCTCCGCGTGCTGATCGCCGACACCGCCCCCGGCACCGACCTGCCGGCCGATGCCCTGGCCGAGGTGCTGGCCCTCGCCCGGCTGGGCGGCGCGGGCCGCGCCGCCGCCGGCCGGGTCACGCCCACCGGCTTCGGCCGCCCGCAGGGCCAAGCTGACGGTGGCCGTGGGAGCCGCAACGCCGCTGAGGCTAGATGAGTGACCCCAGCTTCGCCTTGGCGGCCGCGACGACGCCGGCATCCCGGTGGAAGGCGGCCGCCTGCCGGAGCCACTCCTTCGCCTTGGAGACGTGTCCCCGCTCCAGCAGCCATTCGGCATGGCTCATGGGGTCCCTGACCAGCCCTGGCTCAGCCTTGGTGAGGACCCACCCCTCGACGTGCTTCAACACGAGGCCCGTGACGCGGGTCATGGCGTGGACGGCACTGATCCGGTGGCCGTCGTTGACCTCGGGCTCCCGCTCCGAGATGGAGAGCGCCAACCGCAGGGGCCCCGTCATCTCTGCGGCGTGCAGGATGTGAACCTCGCAAAGGTGGATGTACGCGCAGCCCCTCTCGTAGATGTCATCGAGGTCGGGGTACTCTGCGGCCGCCTTCTGGAGCAGGTTGGCGTCGGTCATCGGTTGGCCGGACGTGTCCTTCATCTTCCTGACCGGGGTGCCGCGCAGGAGCGCCGTCACGAAGGCGTCCAGGTCCGGCGCATGGCGCGAGGCGTTGAACCGGAGGAAGTTGTCGAGCTGGAGCCGGACCAACGGGGCGGCGCACAGGAAGTTCGTCCGGATCAGGTCGGCGAAGCCCCGCACGAGGCGCATGGAGCGGTTCAGCACCGCCGTGGCCAGCAGGTCCATGTGAAAGAGGTTGCCGCCGTCGGCCTCGGACATCCGCCGCCCCAGGTCGAGATGCTCTCGCTGGCCCCCCAGCAGCACGCCGAGGGCCGCATCCAGAGCCTCGCTGCCTCGCGTCTCGGTTGTCATCCTTCCGTCTCCCATGTCTCCGGTGGGCCCCAGGTGCCGGAAGCAGATACAAACAGGGCTCGCCATCCCAGGGATGGGTTCAGGCGGCCCGCCCCATCTTGCGCGTCTCTTCGGCGTCACCGGCCTACGGCCCGGTGATGTCCCAGCCCGTCAGCATCCGAATCCACCGCGCCTTCTCCGGCTGGCCCGCCAGCGCGTCCCTGGCGTGCTGCTCGACCAGGGCGATGAACGCCCGAGACGCGGTGACGGCCGCCCGGAGTGCCCCCGTCCCGGCGTCCATGAGATCCGGCAGCCTGTATTGGTGGTTCCCCACCCCGGCCGTGACGTAGGCCACCTTGCCCCCGGCCTTGTGCGTCAGGAGGACGTTGGGCGGGGGCGGCTCCGTCTCGTCCTTCCAGACCACCTCCCTCCGGTCGCGGTACTCGCCCTCGACGATGGGGTACTCGCGGTGGCTCCACTTCGCCCTGTAGCCGGCAACTGCGTCCCAGTCCTTGTCGGTGAGGGCGGCGTCGAGGATGGGCTGGGACTCGGGGGCCGAACCCACCTTCACCCAGTGCTTGCGGATCTGCTCGGCCGACTTGTAATCGCTCCCCAGCGGCCCCTCCTCCCCCTCGTGGAAGTGCCACATCGCGCCGGCGAGGTGGTTCATCCCCGCGTAGAGGCAGTTGGCGGCGTGGTCGAACCGCTGCCTGGTGACGAACGCCGCGAGATGGTGGCGGCCATTCTCCGGGTAGCCGGGTACCTCGTGGCCGCTGAGGCGGTGCCACTCCCAGCGGGCGTAGTAGAGCGCCATGCAGGCGTTCTGGAAGACCGCCAGGGAGTCCTGCAAGCAGACGCACGCGATGGCCACGTTGCCTGACGACGGGGGCAGGAGCCCCCCCCAGAGCCTCTCCGCACGCAGGAGCAAGGCAGGCACGTCGGGGAGCGAAGCCGAGATCCTGTCGTGGACACCCTGCGGCACTTGCTCGTCTCGCGGCACTTCCATCGTTCAGCCTCCGTCACCCCTGCCCGACTCCCCATAGCCAGGACTCCATCGTCGCTGCCAGGGTTCGCACCGGGCACTCCGCCCCGCCCCGCCTCGCGGGCCATGTCCTTCGGCCGCCTCCAGGCCAACCAAGTGGCCCGGATGCCATCTCCCATTCTGGCCACCTTGCCTGTAGGCTTTTGGTGCCGGGCCCACGGCCAAGAGGGGACACGATGGCAGAGCCAGTCGCCGGCGATCAGGCGTCACCGAAGGCCGAGACTCCCGCCCTCTCGGCGGAAGACCAGCGGAGACTGCATGCCGAGATCAATCAGTTGCTGAATCAGCGATTCGTCGTCACCACGACGGCCATCACCGTCTTCGGGGCCTTCTGCGCCCTCATGCTGCCGAAGGACGGCGCGGGGCAGCAGGGCGCGGCCTTGATGCTGTTCTGGGGGGCGGGGTTCTTGCTGGCCTTCCTCTTCGCCTTGTTCTTGTGGAACCGGATGCTGACCTACTCCCAGGCCACCCTCGCGCGGTATCTGCTGCTCAAGAAAGGCTCGACGTGGGAAAGCGACTGGGACAAGTTCAGCAAGGGGAAACTGCCGGCAACGGCCACGCTCCAGACGGCCGTCTTCCTCTTCCTGGGCCTCCTGACGTTCTTGTGGCCCCTGATCATCACTCACGCCAAGGAGCTTACGCCGCCGGCCTGCGGAGCGGCGTGGCTGCTTTGCGGGCTGCTCGTTTACGGCCTGCTGGTGTGTCTCCTATCATTCTCCAACTGGCCGCCCTACAAGCAACGGATCGAGGATCAATGGCGAGAGGTCCTCGGCCTGCCCCCCACGGACGGGGCGGCGATTGACGGCCAGCAGGCCGTGGAGCCGCCCAAGCCAGGCAGCGACCAGAAGCCGTGAAGCCACAGGCTGGCCGCCAGCCCGGCCGGAGGAGCGAGGGCCGGCGGACGTGGGCGCAGCCCCCCGGCGTTCATGCCCACGCCTCCGTGGCTGGCGTCCGGCGGCTGCGTGATCGGTGCCTCCCTCGGTGCGGGTCGGATGACTTGCCCGTCGTTCGCCCGGAGGCCGGCGCGATCCAGACGTAGGCGTGCGGGACATCAGCCGGAGGCCGGGCGGCCACGCCTCAGCCCCTCGTCGAAATACTGCCCGAACGCCGTCATCATCCCTTCCGTGGCCGTCTGGAGATGGAGAGAGATCAGCGCCGCCGCCATCTCATCCTCCCCGACGGGGCAACCCTCCGGGACGGCGTCAACGGCCCCCAGGGACTTCACGTCCTTGAGCGTCCAGGGGGCCGCCGCGTTCCAGGAGGCCCAGGAGCCCCTCCAGGGCGGCCGCGTGGCGGGCGAGCATCACGCCCGCCGGGTGCCGGGAGAGGCTCTTCAGGTGGCGGATCTGCCCGACGAGGGGGCGGGCCGCCCTCGCCTTGCCGGCCGCCACCGGCTCGCCGATGTTCTCCGCGTCCAGCCCGTCCAGCGCCCACCGGATCTCGCCCTGGAGCCAGGCCAGCCGCGTCCAGTCGCGGACACGCTGGGGCTCGCCGGCGACCCACCCCAGCCCGGCGTGCGCCTCCGGCAGGCGGTCCTCCGGCGAGAACGTGACGCGGACGGTGGAGGCGTTCTCCCGCCACGTCGGGCTCTCGGCGTCCAGGGCCACCTTGATGTGGTCCTGGAGCCAGACGAAGTAGGCCCGGTGCGGCACGGCGTCCACGGGGCAGAGGACGCACAGGAACGGGACGACGAACATCTCGGCGTACTTGAGCGTCCTCACGGGGATGTCGAAGAGGATGGGGCCGGTCTCGTCGATCCCCTTCGCCGTGCCCTTGATCTGCAACAGGAGCGTCCCCCCCGTGGCCCTCCCGCCGTCGAACAGCTCGACCTGCATGTCAACGCCGTAGTCGGGCCCGCCAGGCTCCCTGTGTTCCCAGGCGCGCGGCAGGAGGCCCGGCACGATCCGCCGCGCCGCCGTGTCCGTCTCGTGGCTCTCGGGCCGTATGATGTCGCCCATCGGGCCCTCGCTTCCTGCCGCGTGGCCGGCCGCCCCGGTGGATCGGGCTCAGGCGGCGTGGTCATTCGTCAGACGGGAGCCGGCCCGCCTGGCGGACGGCCCGGCTCCGGGGTGATCCTACCGCGCTCGCCCCGCCCCGTGTCGGCCCTGGGCTCGTATCCGTCGCACCGCTCGACGGGCTGCGGCGGGTACTTCGGATAGGCGGCGTCCGTCACGGACAGCCCGCATAGCAGGAAGAGTGACCTCGCCGTGCGGACCTCCCGCACGTTCCGGCACGCCTCACAGAGGCTTTGCGTCATCATCCTCGCCCTCGATGAGCGACCCGGCCACGACGCCGGCTCCGCTATGATAGCCGTGGAGGCCGATTTCCGTTCGCCGAAGGGGGGGGCGTCATGATCGTCTTTCAGGCCTGCCTGCTGTCGTCCGGCGTCGCCGCCGGGCTGCTCCTCGCGTGGCTGCTGCCGCGAATCCCGACGGGCGGCGATGCCCGCGCGAGGAACGCCATCGCCTTCGGCGGCGGCGCGGCGGCGTTCATCTCCTTCGCCTTCTCGTTCGCCCCGCCCATGTCCTGGGTGTTCATCGGGACGGTCCTCGCCCTCTACGTCCCGTCCTTGATCGTGATCCTCGGCTCGGAGGGGCCTCGACCGGCGTCGCCCGTCGCGGGGGCCGGGCTCCGGCCTCCGGCACCACCGGCGGCACCGCCACCTGACGCTCCTGGACGGCAGGAAGCCGGCTGGGCCGTCGGCGGGCTGCCCGGCTGCGAGCCATCACCCTGGGTCCTTCACCCGATGCAGCCCATCGCCCGCAGCCGCTCGGGCAGCTCCCGCAGGTCGGTCAGCAGCACCGTGCAGAACCTCGTGTCCAGCCCGGTGGCCCGCACCTGATGGCCCCAGTAGTTCTCCGTCACGACGACGTTGCTGTACGGCATCGCGACCGAGACCCAGATCAGGTCGCGGGAATCGTTCTGGTGGATTGGGCGGACGAGGTCGCGGTCGCGGGCGACGCTCAAGGTCACCATCACGTCGAGGGCCGGGATGCCGTCGGCGAACCGGCCGAACGCCTCGGGGGTGCCCAGCCGGCCCGCAATTCGGGCAGGGTGAAGCCGAGATCCCGCTGGGCGACCTCCAAGACCTCGGCGGCCGGCCCGCCGTCGAAGAGCAGCGACCAGGACTCCGCCATCCGTTCCGCCTCCGGTCCTCGGTCGGCCCCCGCGCCACCCCTGAGCCGGGTGCAGATGCCGACGACGGCCTCGTCCCGCTCGCGGATCAAGTCGATCAGGCCCCGGCCCTCCCCGACGCCGATCAGCAGGCGGGCCGTCATGGCCGGGGAGCCGAGACGGGCGCGGGCGGCGGACAACGTGTCCGCGTCCAGCCCTGGGAAGCCGACCGACTGGCCGATGGCGTGGGGAAGGCCCGCGCCGACCACAAGAGGGCGGATGGGCAGCGGGCTCGGCCGACCGAACAGCCCGTGGACGGCGTTTCGGATCTCCCACCGGAACACGGTGGGGAATGGCAGGACCGTGCGGCCGCCTGACAGGTCGGCCATGAAACGGGCGAGGCGTTCCCGCCGGCCGGCGTCTCTGGGGATCATCGCCTCGACGGCGTTGACCATGGAGAACGGGGCGATCAGCCTGCCGGACTCCGTGGCCGCCCGGACGGCCTTCAAGGCGTCCATGAATGGCTCCCCATCCGGCCTGCCGTAGTGGGCGCGCGCGAGGTCGATCCACTTGTTCTGATCGAGGTACAGGAGCTTCGGAAAGTCGCCCTTCGATTCAGGCAGCATCGTCCACCCCTCAGTCCCAGACGCCGATCCCCAGTGGCCTCCATCCGACCAGCCCCGGATCGGCCAGGTAGGCCAGCCACCACAGGGCCGGCAAGGCGTTGATCTCCGCAGGCAGGTCGCCGTCCACCAGGAAAAGGTAGCGCGAAGGCCGCTTGCCATCGCGGTCGGCCGCCGTGAAATACCCGTGGTGGGCGTTGCGGTACGCCCGCATCAGCTCCGCGACGAACTTCGGGCGGGGCACCAGCTCCTCCTGGGCCATGTCCTTCTTCTTCCGCACCATCACGCCCCCTGCCGACACCTTCGCCTTCAGCCAGACGGACTCGATGACGGCGTCCTCGATCCGGCCGTAGAGCCGGCCGGCCAGCGCGGGCAGGTCCGTGCCGAAGGGCGGGGGGAGCGTCCCGAGCGGCCCCCGGATCGCCGCCGGCCCCTCGGCCGTGTCGAAGAGTCGCTTGAAGAAGGCCGAGCCGTCGGCGTGGCCGCCGAGCATCTTGCTCAGGCCGTCGTAGACCTCGGCCACGTCGAAGGCCATGAGCTTGGCCGCGCCGGCCTCCGCCAGCGACATCGACAGCAGCGTCTTGCGCGCGAGCCGGTCCACGGTGAGCTGATGCTCGAACGCGAAGACGGGGTCGATGGCCCCGTCCGGGGCGTTGCCCTCCGTGAAGTTGGCCACGTCCGCCAGCTCGTAGGCCAGCCTGTTGGCGCGGCCGACGTACCACCCCAGCAGTGCGAGGCGCTCCTCGGCGGAGTAGCCCTTCTCGTGCCGGAACCGCTGGTGGGCGGCCCGCTGCCAGGCCGGCCCCCGGAAGTCCCGGAGCGCCCCGAAGAGATCGACGCCCTCCCGGCCGAAGTCGGCGGATGAGCTGGCGACGGCCAGCCAGTCGCGCGGGTAGAGGGCCGGCTCGTACGCCTCGGCGGGGTCGAAGAGGAAGATGAAGTCGAGGCCCCCGAGGCCGGCGCGGTAGCCGCCGACGGACGGGTAGAAAAGGTGGAGGAACAGGTTGAACAGGAGCGGCCCCAGGAGGGTGACCGAGCCGAGGTGCCACTCCTTGAGCGTGTCAATGCCGCCGGGGCCGCCCCGCCTCACGTCGGCGAGTGGCGTCTGGGATGCCGCGTAGAGCGTCCGCATCAGGGCCGCCGCGTCGTCGGTGGCGTCGTCGTAGCGGACGACGGCGACCTTGCCCTGTGGGTAGAGCCGGAAGAAGCAGGGGGCGACGAGGTCGCGCAGGACGGGCTTGAGCCTCTGCGGCCCCGCGAGGGCGAGCGCCTGCTCCAGGCGGTACATGGCCAGGGGGCGGCGCTCGGATGCGGCGGTGGCGACCAGCTCCTCGATGTTGCCGCTCTCGGTGGTCAGCCGGGGCGTCCCGGTGTTGGCGAATGCCGAGGCGAAATAGTCGTCCACGAAGGAGAGCCGCCCGTTGGTCAGCTCGGAGCCCGCGTCGAGGGTGTCGATGATCCTGAAGCTCTCGGAGGGCGCGCGGCCCCTCCGCCTGGCGCTGCGGCGGACCCACTCCCCGGCCGCCTCGTAGTCGCCGGCCCTGGCCGCCGCGCTCGCGGCTTGCTGCGGGGCGAGCCCGCCGCCGGAAGCGGGCAGCGGGCCGAAGCGGCGGTAGCCTGCGTTGGACAGGGACAGGATGGGCGGCATGGCGGGTCACCTCTTGGGTGGTCGGGCGGCTCCATGCCGCACTTCAGGAAGACCACTACAAGATACCAGAGGTTCACCTGTCCAGCGATCTCGGCAGGCAAGGCGAACCCAGCCGGGCTGGGGGGCGTCTTGTGCATGCCGGCGGCGGAGGGCGGGACATGGCGCATCACACGCTGATCGACACCTGCGTCTGGATCGAGATGGCGGGCGACCCGCAGGCCGGCGAGATCGCGAGCCGGCTTGAGGGGCTGATCGCGACGACGCACTTCCGCCTCGTCGTGCCCGATGTCGTCAGGGAGGAATACGCGCGGCACAAGGCGGGCTGCTCCGAGAAGCTCGCCAAGAGGCTCTCGGCCCGCGTGAAGGAGACGATCCAGCACGTCAGGGACTACGCTGACGGGGAGGGCAAGCCCGCACTCCTCGCCGGCCTTGAAGCCTTCAGCGGGCGGGTGGCAGACGTGTCCAACGCGGCGGCCAGAGCCGCCGACAGGATACAGGCCCTGCTCGACCACCCGGAGACGAGGCGGCTGGAGACGACCGACGAGATCCTCCGGCGTGCCGCCCGGCGCGGCTACGAGAAGCAGGCCCCGTTCGTCGGCAACCAGAACAGCACCGCCGACGCGATCATCCTGGAGTCCTTCCTCGGCTTCTTCGCGCGCCACGAGGCGGGGCGATGCACGTTCAGCTTCGTCACCCTGGACAAGAGCGGGTTCGCCGCGCCGAAGGACAGGCGTGAGCCTCACCCGGAATTGGGCGAGCCGTTCGCCGACGGGCGGATCAAGTACAGCATCAACCTCGCGGACGAGATCAACCGGCTGATCGAGGTCTTGCCGCCCGCCCCGAGGCAGGAGAAGAAGCCTCTGCCCGAGGCCGTCGTGCGCCACGTCGCTGAGTGGCAGGCCCACCGCTATGACCCGGTGGTCTGCCCGTTCTGCGGGAAGAAGGCGCTGCACGACATCGGCTGGCGGGGGTTCACCTGGCACAAGAAGTGTGGGAACTGCGACAGATTCCTGGACACCGGCGAGACAATGGAAGGCTACTGAGTGAGGGCCGCCCCGCCGGCCCCTTGACGCCCGGCCCCCGCCGTCGAAAAATGCCAGTGACCCCTCCGCGAGGAGGGGCAGCGCCTGGGGGTGATTGGGCGACGCCCCCCGGCGCTCTTTTTTGCGCCCCGCCCTCCCCACAGCCGATGAAGCCGGCGTCCTGGCAGACCTGCACCAACCCCGCCAGGATGCTCGACTTCCTGCGCGGCCGCCACCCCTCCGCCCGCAAGCTTCGGCTCTTCGCCTGCGCCTGCTGCCGCGCCGTCCAACATCTGCTGGTCCCGACCGACGTGGGCGAGGACACGGGCGTCGAGCCCGATGCCGCCGCCAAGGCTGTGGCCGCCACCGAGGCGCACGCCGACGGCCGCATCGACGACGCGGCCCTGGCCGACGCCGGACGCCGCGCCGGGCGGGCGGCATCGCTCGCCTGGGTGCTGTGGGACGACGGCACGGCGGAGGCCCACGAGGCCGCCGCAGCGGCCGCAGCGGCCGCTGGCCCGGACTCGCTTGAGGCCGCCGCGCGGGCCGCCGAATACGCGACTGCGGCTTCGCAGGCGGAGGCGGGCGGCGACAGCGCGGGGTGGAAGTCGGCCCAGCGGCTCCAGGCCGCGCTGCTGCGCGACATCATCGGCGACCCCTGGGTGCCGCCCGCGCCCGTGGGCGGGGCGTTGCTCGCCTGGGGCGGCGGCGTGGCGGCGAGGGTGGCGCGGGCCGCCTTCGACGCCGGCGACTGGGCGGCCCTTCCGGTACTGGCCGACGCGCTGGAAGTGGCCGGCTGCACCGACGCCGTGCTGCTGGGGCATCTGCGGGGGCCGGGGCCGCACGCGAGAGGCTGCTGGGCGTTGGACGCGGCTCTGGGTCTGGGGTAGCCGGCCCGGACGTTCGGCGAATCCTCGGCCCACACGTCCGATCCGTGGCGCGATGGCCGGTACAATGCCCTGCGCGCCCGCGCCACGGCGGGCGACGCCGCATGAGGGCCGGCACGATCAAGGGGGCGAAAGGTGGAGAAGAAGGTGCGGTTGCGGCTGGCCGGCCTGGACGGGAACGCACACTCCCTGATGGGGGCATTCTCCAGGCAGGCACGCAGCGAGGGCTGGACTGGCCGGGAGATCGACGCCGTCCTGGAGGAGGCCATGAAGGGCGACTACAACCACCTGCTGAACACGCTGGCCGGCCACTGCGATCAGCGCGGCCTCCCGCCAGATGAGTGACGGCCCGCGTCTGTCAGCCTTCAGGCCGAGGCCCGCCAGCCCGTCGAGGCTCTCCGCCCTGATGGACGCGAACGCCTCCAGCAGGTCGTCCATCGACTTGCCCTTGCTGGCGGCCCGGTGTCAGGGGCGAGGCGGTGCGGGAACGCCGCCCGCGCCGGCGGCTCCGCCTGCGCGGGCCGGCACGCCCCACACGCCGCAGGCCCGAGCCCGCCGGCGGCACGGCCCTTGCCTCCACCACCTTCCGGGACGGGGAGCGAGTTCGGGCAAGGGCCGGGGCGGCCCGCGCCGGGGGGGGAGAACATGGACGCAGCGAAGGGGGCCGGTTCGCCGGACGTTCTGGTCGTGGAGGATCACCGCGACGGACGCGAGGCCCTGTGCATGCAGCTGGCGTACGGCGGCCTCGCCGTGGAGTCGGCCGCCGACGGCGCGGAGGGCCTGCGCCTGGGGCTGGAGCGTCGGCCCCGCGTCGCCGTGGTGGACATCGGCCTGCCCCTGGTGGACGGCTACGAGGTGGCACGCGGGCTGCGTCGCGGCCTGGGCCGGGGCGTGGTGCTGATCGCCCACACCGCCTACTGCACCCACGAGGACCGCGAGCTGGCACGCCGAGCCGGCTTTGACTTCTTCTTGAGCAAGCCCGCCGCCCCGGAAGAGCTGCTGCGGGCCGTCCGCAGCGCGGCGTGAACGCCGTCCGCCCAGGGGGGAGCATGCCATGCCGGACACCGCCATCCGGGCCGTCGAGGCCCTCCGCCTGCCGGGGCTGCTCCGCGCCATATGCGGGCTCGCCGGCGTGCCCGTGCTGCCGGGCCAGCGCGGTGCGGGCGATGCGTTCGTCCTGCGGACGGGGCCGGAGCCGCCGGGCCTGTTCGCCGATCTCCTGGAGGAGGCCCTGCTGGCCGCCGCGGCCGCGGCCGAGGCCCCGCCCGACGGCGGGGGGCGCGGGCACCACACGCCGGCCGCCGGTCACATCGCCGTCGAGGCGGGCTACGGCGGCCCCTGCCCCGACGCGGAGGGCCTGGCCCGCGCCGCCGCGCCGGACGGCGGCCGCGTCCTCCTCTTCGCGGTCGAGCGGCGCGAGGCGGGGGCCGAGGGCCACCTGCTGGGGGTGACCTGGGCGGCCCTGCCCGACGGGGAGCCAGCGCCGACGGCACCGCTCCGGGCCGCCGTGCTGCCGGAGGCCGGCCCGCCGCGATGAGCCCTCTGGCCTTCAGTCGGCGACCTCAATCCTGATGGGCGGGCTCTCCAGGCGGTCCCCGGCCCAGGCCCCGTCCACCGCCTTCCATCCCCTCGCGGGGGCCGAGAAGACCGCCCGTAGCACGCTGCTGCCCGGCCTCCCGCCGCCGGGGAAGGCCAACGTCTGGCGAGGAACCTCCTCCCCCGGCTCGGCCTCCACCAGCTTCTCCAACCGCTCCTCGCCCTCCCTGGGCGGCTCCCCGGCGGCCACCGCCACGACGCGGAGCGACTCGCCGGGCTGCACGCGGCGGTGCAGCCGCTTCATCAGCATCTCGTCCAGCTCCCGCCGCTTCTCGCTCGGGCCCTCGCGGATGATCGCCCACGGGTAGCGGACGTGGCGGAACAGCATGGCCCCCGGCGCAGAGACGGACGGCAGGAGGCGGGGGTCCTCGATCATCAGAGGCACCTTGCCGACGTTCTGGACCTCCAACGTGAGATGGACAGGCTCGCCGGCGCGGTAGCGGGCCTTGGAGGCGGACAGGCGGACGCGGATGCCGGCTACGGGCTCGCTCCACGCGCCGACGTGGCCCGGCCCCGCCTTGGGCAGGAACGGCGCGGGGGCGGCCTGCCCTGAAGCGACGAAGAGTGCGAGCCAGATCGGCAAGCCGGCGGCGCGGGACATGGCGGACCTGCATCCAGGAGGGCGTTGCCGGAAAGCCTATCCCCTGCGGCGGGACGCGCCAAGGGCCCACAGGCGGCAAGAAAAAGCGGCACCCCGTGTAAGGCCCGGACCCCCGGCAGGTATTCCCTCCCGAAGGCACCCGAGCAAGGAGACGGTCATGGCGAAGAAGCTGGAAGGCAAGATCGCGGTCATCACCGGCGGCAACAGCGGCATGGGCCTGGCCACCGCGAAGTTGTTCGTGGAGGAGGGGGCGCGCGTCTACATCACCGGCCGCCGCCAGAAGGAGCTGGACGAGGCCGTCAAGCAGGTCGGCCGCAACGTCACCGCCGTGCAGGGCGACGTGGCCAGCCTGCCCGACCTCGACCGCCTGTACGCCACGGTCAAGGAGAAGCACGGCCGCGTGGACATCGTCTTCGCCAACGCCGGGGCCGGCGAGCTGGTGCCGCTGGGCCAGATCACCGAGCAGCACTTCGACAAGCTCTTCAACATCAACGTGAAGGGCCTGCTGTTCACCGTCCAGAAGGCACTGCCGTTGATGCCCGACGGCGGCTCGATCATCCTCAACGGCTCCATCGCCGGCTACACCGGCACGCCCGCCTTCAGCGTCTACAGCGCCACCAAGGCCGCCGTCCGCTCCTTCGCCCGCTCCTGGGCCAACGACCTCAAGGACCGCAAGATCCGCGTCAACACCCTCAGCCCCGGCCCGGTAGACACCCCCATCTTCGCCGGCATCGGCGTCCCGGCCGATGAGGTCGAGAAGGTCAAGCAGGGCTTCGCCAGCCAGGTCCCCCTGGGACGCATGGGCAGGCCCGAGGAGATCGCCACGGTGGCCCTGTTCCTCGCCTCCGACGACTCCAGCTTCGTCACCGGCATCGACCTCTCCGTTGACGGGGGCATGGCCCAGGTCTGAGCCCGCCCTTCTCGTCTCCAGGCGGCCTCATGCTCTTGTCCAGAGGACCGCATCCGGGGTAGCTTGGGCGGCCCCCTGGAGGTGGCGGGATGCAGGAGGATCATGAAGAGGACGAAGCAAGCGAGGCCGCGTACGACTGCCGGTCGTGCGGCGCGTGCTGTGTCCACCTGGGGGCCTTCGACGGCGACGGCTACGTCCCGCTCGGCCGGCGCGAGGCCGCCGTGATGCGCGGGCACGGCCTGCGCGTCGTCCGGCCGGCGATGGGGCAGAAATGCCTAGCCGTGGCCCCGCACGAGGGGGCGTGGGGCTACCCGGCTTGCGTCGGCTTCGACGGCGAGCTGGGCGTCCGCTGCGGCTGCTCCGTCTACGCCGACAGGCCGGCCGCCTGCCGCGACTTCACGTCGGGCAGCGGGCCGTGCCGCGAGGCGCGGGAGAGGGCCGGGCTGCCGGTTTGAGGCCGTGCTGGAACGCCGGATGAAAAGGTGATGAAGCCGCCGCAGGTGGCGATGACGCGCCGGCGGCCCTCTTGTAGCCTGGACCGTGGCCGGGCGCGAGCGTGCGGGGTGATGGGCGACGCCCCGCGAGCCGCGACCCGGCCGCTTTCATTCCCGGCTACGGGTCGAGCCTGTCGGCCAGCTCGGCGATCCGGGCCGCCATCCGGCGGTGCCCCTCGGAAGTGATGTCGATGAAGCATTCGACGTTCAGGCCATGCTGGTGGGCCTTGGTCGCCATTTCAAGCGCTTGCATTGCGATGAACCGGAGCTTGCAGTCGCGGTCCTTCAGGTACGGCAGCAGGGCGAGGCAATCCGCCCTTGTCTTGACGCCCATCCGCCGGCCGACGCCGGCCAGGTGGCTCATCAGGCACGGCGCAAGCTCCTTGACGCTCCGCCCGTTCTGCTCGCCGATCCCCTCGGCCGGCGGCACCTTCGTTCGGTAGCCCTCCATCAGGGCCGTCACGCGCGCGGCGGGAGGGACAGGCTTGCCGGGTCGGTGGAACGGCAGTGGCGCGAACGCCAGGCCGAGGATCGCCGCGAACACCAGCAGCAGGCACAGGCGCATCAGGCCATCTCCGTGGTGAGGGCTACAGGGGCATTCTCGCACCTGGCCGGGGCTCTGCCATCAGCCCCAGCCCGCCCAGGCCCAGGCGGGCTCACTTCGCGGGCTTGACCCGCGCGGCGATGTCGCGCACCATCTGCGCGGCCTTCGCCTGCTCCTGGCTCAGGTCGGCGAGGGCGGCATCCCTCTCCTTGCCCTCGCCGAGCCGGCCGAGCCGGCCGAGCCGCTTCATGGACTGGCCGAGCCGCTCCTGCGTGGCGCGGGCCTGCTCCAGGCCGGCGGCCACCCGTGCCATCTCCGCGCGGTCCTTCCTCTCCTCCGCCTTCGCGGCGGCCGCCTTCTCGCGGCGCATCGCCTCGCCGAGGTCCGCCAGCACCCGCTCGTGGAGCCGCTGGGTGTCGGGGCCGAGCGAGCCGTCCTTCAGCCGCTTGGCAAGGTCGTCCATCGCCTTGGCGATCTTCTCCAGGGGCTTCGCCCGGTCCGGCGGCGGCTCGGGGTCGGGGCCGGCGGCCGTTGTCTGCGATGCCGCGAAGGCCAGGGCCAGCGCGCCAAGGATGTGTCCTGTGCGGCTCAATGTCCACCTCACGCGGCGGGGCACGGGCGTCAAGAAGAAGACGATCCAGCCGCCCTCCTGCTTGCCGGGCCGGGAATCCTGCCACTCATGCTCCGTCGTGCGGGCCTCCCCCATCCTTCAGCGTGAGCAGCCCGGCCTGCCAGCGGGCCATTTCGCCGGCGAAACCCCCGAGCGCCGCCGCCCGGTGCATGGCCGCCGTCGCCCGCCCCTCGTGGGCCAGCTCGAAGAGCAGCAGTTGGCGGAGGCAGGGGGCATGCTCGCGCGTGAACGCGGCCAGCCCTGCCTCGCCTTGCGTTTTCCAGACCGCGCCGAAGCCCGCCACCACGGCGGCCACCTGTCCGGCGACATCCGCGAAGCCCGCCGCCTCCAACAAGGCGGGGAGGGCCTCCTGCGGGGACTCGTGGACGAGGGCGGCCAGCTTCACGGGCCAAAGGCCGGCCTCCTCGCCGGCGGCGTCCACGCGGCGTAGGACATCGCGGACGTGCGGGATGAACAGGGCGCGGAGGCCGGCCGGGACCTCCGCCGTGGACATCCAGGCCGTGACGGCGTCGGCACAACCGGCGCGGCCCAGCAGGTTCCGCAGCCCGACGCTCACACCTGCCTCCCCGACCCGACGGCCCTGCGGCAAGGGCCTGCCCAAGTTCGCCGCCCCGGCTACCCCGTCCCATCCACCGGCCGCCTCACTCAAGACGCCGGGCACCTTCTCTTTCCACTCGTGGCCGCAGGGCTGGCAGCGGTACTTGGTCTCTAGCATCGCCTCCTGTCCGTCCGCCGCCTCGATCTGCCTGCGGCTGCGGAACCTGTAGTCGCCGCTCCCGCACGCCGGGCACGCGCGGGCGGGCTGCTTGTCCTCCGCCATCCGGGTCTGTCCTCGCCGTCCTTGGGCAGAGGCGATTGTAGCGGCGGCCCGCCCCGGAGCCGAGGCGGCCGCCCCAGTGCCAGCGGGCACTTCCGCCCGGCGGAACATCGGCTTCACCGCAAGTTCGCCAGAAGGGGGCCGGCGATGCTTCGGTTGAACTGCGGCGCGGCGCGCCACAAGACCGGGCGCGCCGTGCCCAGGAAACGGGCAGCCGGCTGGCCGCGTCAGCCGCCGTCGAATCCGGGGTAAGCCTCGATGACGAAGGCGGCCCTGGCCGCGCGCCCCTTCCCTCGCCCTGGGTGACGACGCCGTCGGGGCCATCGCCGGTGGCTGTCGCTTGCGGCACTTCGCCGATGCTCATGGTGTTCTCCCTCGCCGCAGGCAGCGGAGCGTCCCGTGTCCGCCACGGAGTGTAGCCGCATGGAGCGTTCGCGAGGAGCATGGTAGTGACGGGCCGGGCCTCTTCACGCGGATCGTCCTGCGGTCCCCACCCGGCGGGTGGCTCCGGCGGCGCGGCCATCAGCGGCGACCGCGTGCCGGTCGTCCTCCGTTCCCCTCAAGGCGGGGCGGCGGCGGGCCGATGAGCGCAGGAGCCTCCCGAGAGCCTCACCATGTGCGGACGGTTCACCCTCCTCCCGTCGGGCAAGGACATCGCGTCCCTGTTCGCCCTGGACGACGTGCCTGACTGGACGCCCCGCTACAACATCGCCCCCACCCAGAAGGTCCTCGCCGTCCTCAACAAGAGCCCGCGCCGCGCGTCCCTGATGCGTTGGGGCCTGGTGCCCGTGTGGGCATCGGACAAGGGGCCGCCGCTCATCAACGCCAGGGCGGAGACGGCTGCGGAGAAGCCGACGTTCAGGGACGCTCTGAAGAAGCGGAGATGCCTCGTGCCGGCCGACGGCTTCTACGAATGGAAGGCGGACGGCCGTGAGAAGACGCCGCACCACTTCACCCTCGCCGGCGGCGGCCTGTTCGCCATCGCCGGCGTCTGGGAGCCGCGCGGCCTGATGCCCGAAGAAGCCGGCTCGGTGGCGCTGCTCACCACGGCCGCCAACGAACTGGTCGCCCCCTGCCACGACAGGATGCCGGTGATCCTGCCGCCGGAGGCGTGGGCCGCCTGGCTGGGCGAGGCCACGCCCGACGCCGTCGCCGCGATGCTGCGGCCCTTCCCGGCCGAGGCGATGTCGACCCTCGCCGTGGGGAAGGCCGTGGGCAGCGTCAGGAGCGAGGGGCCGGCGTGCGTCGAGGCGGCGGGGCCGTCGCAGCTCTCGCTCTTCTGAGCCGCCCGATTGCGGGCGAGCCCGCCGAGGGAGTGGCCGGCTACTCCGCCGCCGGCTTGCTCCGGGCGAGGAAGCCGCCGGCGACGAACACCTCGCTGTTCCCCAGGACGACGTTGAACACCTTGGCCGTCCGGCCGGTGTCGGTGATCGACAGCACCCTGGCTGTCACCCGCTTGCCGTCCTTCCAACGGTGGATCTCGTCGCCAGGCTTCAGCTCCCTGGTCGCCACGATGAGGCCGTCGGCGCGCGAGAGGGGCTGCGACGGCGTGGTGACCAGCGTGCCCGCATCGGTCTCGACTTCCAGCAGCGTGTTGCTCTCGGTGAACACGGCCTTCACCTTGGCGACGCCGGCGACGCCCTTGGCGTCCACGGCCGTCACCTCATCGCCGACCCGGATCGTCTCGACGCCGCGCAGCCCCTTGGGCGTGGCGACCGGCGTGCCCGCCGGGAAACAGCCGGGATGGCATCCCCCCTTGGGCTGGTCCCTGATGAACTCAACGACGTGGACGACCTTGCCGCCGTCGTCGTGGACGAGTAGCCGGGGCGTGCCCCCCGCTTTCTCCGGGCCGAGGAGGAAGAGCTTCGACTTCAGCCCCTTGCTGTCGAGGCGGTAGAGGTTCCGCTTGATGTCGCCCCCTTTGCGCGGGATGGCCAGTTCCTTCACGAAGGCGGCGACGCATTCGATCTCGACCGACTTGGCCTTCACGCCCCAGGTGGGTTCTCCCGCCTCGGTGAAAGCGGGGAGGCTCTGCTTCAGGTCGAGGATGATCTTGCCCTTGTCGGCCAGGGTGCCACGCACGAAGAAGCTGGAGACACCACCCGGCAGCTCGGGCAGAGGCAACGCCGGCGAGAGGGGGCTGGAGTCGTGGTGCAGGCGGACGGAAGCGGGAGGCGCGGCCAGGGCCATGCCCGTGAGGCAGAGGCACAGGCAGACGAAGACGGCACGCATGGGGATGGTCCTTCGGGGTGCATCAGGAGAGGGACAGGGGCAGATCAGGGCTGCTGCCTGCAAATCAGCGCGGCCGGACGGCACGGGAAGGATTGCCTGCGTCAAGGAACGCCGGCGCTGCCGCCCGCCAGCAATTCGACCAGGCCGGATGCGGACGGTTGACGGCCCCACGGGCGCGTTGACGCCACCCCGCCGTTTCGTCCTCGGCGCGGCTCCGCTCACTCCTGTCGTAGACGTGTATGGCTACCCCATCGATTGCGGTGGGGCCGGCGGGATTTTAGCCGGTCGGCATGAAGGCACCATGAAGGGCCACCCGCGAGGGTGTCGTGGCCGGCGGGCGCGGCCGCCCGCCTTGCTCCGGCCACACGCTCAAGGCAATCACGGGGTCGCCGGGAAATCGCGTCACGGCTTGAGGCCCCTCGTGCCGGGCTATGGCAGGCGGCCACGGCGGCCGTAGAACCCCACCGGGAGGATTCCGTGATGCTCATGTTCCCCCAGTCCATGATCAGCCAGGCGGAGGTGGTCCAGCTCGACAGGTGGGACCACGGCCCGCTGGAGATCGTCTTCCTCGACGACGGCCCGCCCGCCGGGCCTTGCTGGACGCGGCGCTCCGGCCAGGTACACCTGTGGAACATGGGGGGCGCGGGGCGGCTTCGCCCGGCCCGAGGACGAGCTGGAGGCTTTGCAGGCCGTCGTGCCCGCCCTGCGGCTTCGGAGTGGGACACCCCCAGCGGTTTTCACTCGTCCCGCACCGTAACCAGGAGCGATGGCTTGACTTTCTTCAATCGACTCACGCCATCCTTCGTAACCTGGCTACCGATGAGTTCAAGAAACCTCAGATGTGGCAGCCTCGCAAACACAGGTAGTGAAGCATCAGACAACGAAGATGAGCGAAGAGAGAGACTCTCAAGTTGTTCGCAATTCGCGACTCCACTGATCTCATCATCACCGATCGGGCAGTCGAGGAGGCTAAGCGATTCAAGGCGTTCGCACTTGCGGAGAATCGGAAATAGCCCCTTGCTCGCCTTAGGCATCTGAAGGGATAACGACGTAACCGACTTCATCAGGGGCAATACGGCCAGATCCACAGCAGTGAGGCTGTTCGACTGCAAGGCGAGGCGTTGCAACCGGTGATTGTTCTCTGCAAGCACCTGAAGCCCCATTTTGGTCGTCGAAGTATCGATGAGAGTCAACTGCGTTAGGTGCGGATGCCGAGACAGGTCCACCACCCAGGAATCGGTGATCTTCTCGCCACATACCAGCACATCGGCCACGAAGCGTCTGCCGTGTTTCGTGATCAGGGACAGATGGCCGTCGTGATCCTTCACGTCACGAGCGAATTGCTCCAGGTCAACGTGATCGCGATGCGGGGGGCCTGCCCCTTCGACATGAGAGTCCATCATCAACACCCCAGCGATCATGCAAAGGATGATCATCAGAATCGAGTGATTGTAGCAATACTGCATGACGGTTGCCTCTCCTCCCCCTTGGACTCGTTCAGCAGCCGAAACGCGATGCCTGGAGGAACTTGTCATCTCACGAACACTGGTTGGCTACTGCTTCCGCTTCTTCTCCTGCTCCTCCAGTTTTCTTAGGAGGTACCATTCAAGATGATCCACCCTCTTCAGCCCATCGAGGAGTTCAGCCCACTTGCGTTCTTTCACCGGCTCCATCGCAGCCCACGCCGGGTATTTCCTCATGCGGAAGAAGCCATCAAGTATCGCGAGACGATTCCAGTCCTCGATCGCTAGGTTGAGGCGGTTGTGATAGGCGCGATGCAGTTCCAATGCATTCCGCAGGCGGGTCTGCGCACGCCGAATAGCATCCCATTGCTCGGCCGTCGGGAACTTGTCGGGATTCTTCTCGGCGGCGGCCTGCGCCTTCAAGAAATCCCGGTTAGCAGAAGCAGCGCGAAACACCATCTCCATTTTCCGGTCTTTCAGGAACTTGATCTGGAGAACACACTCGTACATAGACTCGATGAGTGCTTTCTCGGGATGCAGCTTGACGCGAGGCATGCGAAGTGCCTCGTCAGCCTTCAACAGCAAAGCAATGGCGTGCGCTCGCGGGTCATGGGGAGGCGGACCAGCCAACCCGCTGAGATCCGTCCCATTCGTGGGGTTGTTACCGACATACCTCCTGACGTTGGGGTCGCCGCCGCCCTCGATGTGGCTGGGGTCGTCCTGCATCCAGCCGCCCCAGGACGCGCCGTAGTCACGCCAGAAGGCGTGGAACAGCCCGCTCTCCCGCTGCCTCCACAGGCCGGTGTAGGTGAAGTCCCCGGTCAACGACGGCGTGGTTTCCACCAGCACGTTGCCGAAGCCATCGTAGTCGATGTGGTCCACGCCCGCCCCCGCCGCGTCCGCCACGTCGCGCAGACTGCCAAGCCGGTCCTGGAGCAGCCACGCGGCCCCGCCCGAGCCAACGCGCGACCACAGTTCGCCGGCGGCCTCCCCGTGATTGTACCGCGTCACCAGCGTGTTTGTCGAGGAAAGCTCGGCCTCGGCCTCGCCCCTGTCCGCGAAGGCGTACCGCCGCTCCGTCGTGCCGCCCGCCGTCTTGACCTCCTTCACACGCTGCGAAAACACATCGTAGGTGAAGTCGAGGCGCATCAGGAGGGTGCCGCCGTCGGTGGCACGCTGCTCGGCCCAGGTCATCTGGTTGTCGTGGTCGTAGCCGTAGGTCCACGTCTCGGCCAGCGCGCCCTTGCTCCTCTTCGTGACGTTGCCCTCGTCGTCGTAGGAGAAGGCCCACGTCCCGTCGCTCGTGATGCGGTTGGCCGCGCCCGTCGTGTAGCCCGCCATCGTCCGGTTGCCCGCCAGGTCGTAGCTGTAGGAGGTGGCGGAGTCGGCCACGAGCTGCGACGTGGTGTCGTAGCTGAACGTCACCGGCGTGCCGCCGTTGCGCGTCTCCGACGTGATCCTGTCCGCCGCGTCGTAGACGTTGACGTAGTCGCTGATCGTCGCTGCGCCGGCGTCCTTGTAGTGCAGCCCCGTCAGATTGCCCGCGTCGTCGTACCCGCGCACCGTCGTGCCCACGAGGGTCGTCCCCGCGATGTCCGCGTACCTCGTCTCCGAAGTCCGCTCGTCCCGCGCGTTGTAGCCCAGGTCGATCCTCACCTCGTCCGTCCCGTCCGTGAACGTCCTCCGCGTCACGCGCCCGGCGTCGTCACGCACCCACTCCGTGTCCCCGCCCAGGCTGTCGGTGACCTCGGTGCGCTCCCTGTCGTTGTAGTCGAAGGCGTAGCTCACCCCGAAGAGGCCCGCCTGCGTCTCCAGGCGGTTCAGCTCGTCGTAGGTCCGCGTGTACGTCCCCGCCGCATTCGTCGCGGTGAGCAGGTTGCCCGCCGCGTCGTGGGTGAACGTCCTCGTGTCCACCGTCGCGCCCAGCGCGTCCTTCCACACCTCGCTCGTGAGGCGGTTGTCCGCGTCGTAGAAGAACTCCTTCTTGCGGGTGAGCCTGTCGGTGACAGACTCCACCAGCCCCGCCGGGTTGTACGCCGTGACGACGCTCTTGCCCAACGGGTCGGTGCGCTTGATCTCGCGATTCAGCCTGTCGTACTGCCAGCTCCAGGTGTTCCCCGCCGGATCGACAAGCACCGACAGGTTGCCGTTGGCGTCGTAGCTCCTGCGCGTCGTCCCACCCCGCGCGTCAACCTCCAGAACCAACTGCCCGCGCTCGTCGTAGGCGCGCCACGCCGGGTTGCCCAGCGCGTCGGTGGTGAGGACCACCTGCCCCTCGGGGTCGTACTGCGTGCCGTCCGTGTGCCCGTTCGGGTCAGTCGCCGCCGTGTTCATGTCCAGCGCGTTGTAGATGAAGTTGGTCACCTCGTTCGTCGCGTCCTCGACGCTCAGGAGGTTACCGACCTTGTCCCACGCCTGCTGGACCGTGTGCAGCAGCGGGTCGATGACGTCCGTCACCCTGTCCAGCCCGTCACGCACCCACTCCGTCATCTTGCCCAGCCAGTCGTACGCCTCCTCCAGGTTCCCAACGGCGTCCCACACGTTCGTCGCCGTCCGCGCCGCCGCCGTCCCGAACGCCTCCGTGGTGGTCAGCAGGCGGTTCAAGGCATCGAACGTGTTCTCCGTCACGTAGCCGCGCTGGTCCGTCCACTCCTCGAGGTTCCCCAGCGCGTCGAAGCCCGCCTCCGTGAAGTAGCCCAGGTGGCTCGTCGTCTTCCACGCCCGGTGCAGGTCGTCGATGGCGAACGTGACAGTGTGCGAGGCCGGGTCGGTGACGGAGGTCACGTCGCCCGAGGCGTTGCGCCCGTAGTTCGTCGTCCCGCCCGCGTCCGTCTGGCCCGTCACCCACCCGCGCGCGTGGTACGCCCAGGTGGTCAGGTTACCCAGGTTGTCCGTCGCCGCCGTCGCCCGCCCCGCCAGGTCATGCACGGCGCGCGACGTGTAGCCCTTCTCGTCGGTGTGCGAGCTGACACGCCCTGCGGCGTCGTACCCGGTGTAGTCCCACCACCCGTTGGCGTCGCGCGTCCCCGTGAGCTGTGCCGCCGCGTCGTACACGAACAACTCCGTGGCCGGCGTGGCCGACCCCGCCGACTCCACACTCTTGACCAGCAGCCCGCGCGAGTCGTAGTCGTTCGTATCGACACGCCCCTCGGCGTCCGTCATGCCCGTCAGCAGCCCCGCACCGCTCCACGCCCACTGCGTGGTGGCCGTCACGCCGAGGGAGATCGTCCCCACCTCGCTCGCCCGCCTGCCCCAGCCGTCGCTGGTGTAGTCGGTCTCCCGTCCCAGCTCGTCCCTGAACTTCGACACGTCCCCGTCCGTCTCGTAGGTCCACTCCTTGTAGTTGGAGTAGTAGTCCGTGTCGCGCGTCATCCTCCGCAGCGAGTCGTAGGCGTACGTATGCACCACCCGGTTGAGCGGGTCCTTCACCGTCTCCACCAGCCCCAGCGGCCCCGCCGTGGTGTACGTGTACGTCCAGGTCTCGCTCAGGGGGTTGGTCTCGGTCAGGACGTGCCCCTGCCCGTCATGCGTGTAGCTCCACTGCTCCGACCGCTCGTCCGTGAACAGCGTCAGGGCGTGGTTCGGCCCGCCGTACACGTACGTCCGCGTCGCCCCGCCCGGCAGGTTCTCCTGAGTCACGTACCCCGCGCCGTCGCGCACGTACCCCGTCTGGATGCCCAGCGCATCCGTGGCGTTGGTGACGCGCCCCGCCGCGTCCCGCGTGTACTT
This sequence comes from uncultured Alcaligenaceae bacterium, assembly GCA_964630925.1. Classification (GTDB taxonomy): domain Bacteria; phylum Planctomycetota; class Planctomycetia; order Gemmatales; family Gemmataceae; genus RGDT01. Next base: position 20,081 of record CAZVZK010000085.1, on the reverse strand, counting down.
CCACAGGCCCCCGTCCGGCGCCCGCACCTCCAGCGCCCGGCCCCGGCCGTCCAGCAAGGTATTCGTCACCCGCGTCAGGGGGTCGGACACCTCCGCCAGTGGCTTGCCACGCCACGCTGCGCCCAGGCCGCGCGTGGACGACGCGATCACCGTCGTGACCCCGCCCGCCCCCGCCTGCACCGTGCGCAGCGTGCCAGAGCCGCCGGGGTCGTAGCCCCATGTGTCGGTCACCCCTGCCAGCGCATCGCCCGTCAGCCGGTGCGACGAGTACGAGAACGTCCGCGTGGCCGTATCCGGGTTGGTCACCGACGCCAGGTCGCCGGAGCCGTTGACCGACACCGCCCACGAGCGCCCGCTCGCGGTGCCGATGGAGGCCAACTTGCCCGTCGCGTACCCGAACGTGGTCACCGCCCCGTCGATGGCCGTCATCGTGTCCAGGTCGTCGCCTTGCAGGTCGCCGTCGGCGTCGATGTACGTGTAGTTCAGCGTCTCGTAGCCGTCCGCGCTGGCCCACCTCGTCTGCATCCCCGCCGCGTTGAACGTCGAGACCGTGCCCTCCGGCGTCGTGTAGGTCCAGCCCCCCGGCCCGCCCACGGCCGCCAGCGTGCCGTTATCCTCCGCCGGTGAGGTGTAGCCGCCCGCGCCGTTGTCCTCGTAGAAGCGCCACCCGCCCGTGCCGTACACGCGCAGCACGCCCGCCGGCAGCCCGTTGGGCACGTCGGCGGCGATGGAGTAGAGCCGGTCCACCCCCGAGAAGGACCAGCCCGCGCCGTAGGGCCCGGCGTCGTTCTCCACCGTGAAGGTGCTGCCCGAGGCCGTCTTCAGGACGGTGCCGCCGCCGGACAGGTTGATGGTCAGGTCGATCTGCCAGCGGTGCCGCCCCACGCCCGTGACCGCCGTTGGCACCTGCATCGCCAGCGTGACCAGGCTGCCGGGGCTGACGCCGGCCGTCGATCCGGGGTAGAACGTCTGCGTGCCGACGAAGGCCCCGTCCCAGGTGAGCTGCGCCACGATGGAGGTGGGCAGCGCCGTGGCGTTGTCCATCTGCACCGTCGCCTGCACGATGGGCTTCACGCCGACGGTGCCGGAGTCGTAGACGAGGGACATCCCGCCCGACTGCCCGTTGCCTCCGCTGCGGTCCAGGTCCAGGGCGTGCGTCACCCGCAGCGCGCCCGTCTGGAGCAGCGCGTCCCCCGCCTGCGGGTCGTAGGTGGGCACGCCGGCGTCCCCGACGCCCCACGGGACGACGGTCAGCACCTGCACGCCGCTGCTGGCGCTGGTGCCCAGGTTGCCGGCTAGGTCCGTCACCCGCGCCCGCATCGCCACCGTCGTCCCCACCGTCAGCGCCGAGGCCAGCGAGAACGTCGCCGCGCCGCCGACGAGCGTGGAGGCGGTGTGCCCCGTCTCGCCCGGATCGAGGTAGTCGGTGTCGTTGTTCAGGTCCACGTCCAAGATGACGGCCGTCCCGTTCGGCAGCCCGTTGAGGTCGGAGGCCACCACCGTCACCTCGGGCTTCACCTCCGTGGTGGTCGCGGGTGCCGTCAGCGTCACCACGGGCGCGGTCAAGTCAACCGTGGCCAGGTAGTCGGCCGAGCGGACGCTGGTCTTGCCGGAGGCGGTGGCCGTCGCGCTGAACGCCGCCACCCCGTCCGCCAGCGCCGTGGCGTAGGCGAACGACCACGCGCCCGTCATCGGGTTGGCCGTGGTGGTGCCGATCACGCCGACGCCGGCGAGGAACAGCGTCACCAGGCTGCCCGGCGTCGCCGTGCCGGACAGCGTCAGCGTGGTGTCGTTCGTGATGCGGTCCGTGGCCGAGACGCCCGTGTCCGTCGAGATCCCCGTGAAGACGGGTGCGGGCGGGGTGTCGCCCAACTTCAGGACATAAGCGTCGTAGCCGCCGGGTGTGTGGGCCACCGGGAAGTTCGCCGAATTTGTGCTGCCCGCCAGGTACACCGACCCGTCGGCGTGCAGGGCCAGCGCGTTGCCCCTGTCCGAGGCGATGCCGCCCGCGTAGGTCGAGAACAGCGTGCCCACGCCCAGCGGGTCCAGGCGGGCGACGAAGGCGTCCGTCGGCCCGCCGCCGTAGCCCGGCTGCGAGGGCGCGACCAGGGGCAGGGCCAGGCCGCTGGTGGTCCCGCCCACCCAGGCGGTGCCGGCCACGTCCACCGCCACGCCGCGCGCCTCGGCCGTGCCGACCCCGTCGAGGAAGACGCGGGAGTACACGAGGGCGGTGCCGGCCGGATTGAACTTGGTGAGGAAGGCGTCCTGCGCCCCCGAGAAGCCGCCGGAGGTGACGGGGAAGCCGGGCGACTGGGTCCACCCCACCACATGCGCCTGCCCCGCCACGTCCACGGCGATGTCGTTGGCCACGTCGTTGCCCGCGCCGCCCAGCAGCGTCGTGTGCCCCACCGCCCCCGCCGCCGTGATCCGCGAGGCGAAGGCGTCCGTGCCCCCGGCGAGGGCGGCCTGGAACACGCCCGGCGTCGTCGGGAACGCGGCCGGCATGCCGCCGGGCGTCAGCGTGTTGGTGTAGCCGCTGATGTGGATGTCGCCGTTGGGGGCGAGGGCCACGCCGGTGCCGAAGTCGTTGGCGGTGCCGCCCAGGAAACTGCTCAGCGTCGCCGCCGTGCCCGTCGCGTTCAACTTCACGAGGAAGGCGTCCGACACGCCTCCGCCGTAGGCCACCTGGAACGGAGCGACCAGCGGCAGCACCGCGCCGGAGGTGCCGACGACGTAGGCGTTGCCGGCCAGGTCGATGGAGATGCCGCCGTCGGAGCCGGTGTTGCTCGCCCCCGCCGCGCCACTCATCAGCGTCGAGTACAAGAGCGCGTTGCCCGTGGCGTTCAGCTTCACCGCGAACGTGTCGCTGCCGGCGAGGCCCGCCGAGCCGCGCCAGGCCCCGGCGGTGGTCGGGAAGGCGTTGACCAGGCCGCCGGAGTTCGTGTACCCCGAGACGAACGCATTCCCACCCGCGTCCACGGCGATGTCGAAGCCGCGCTCCGTGCCCGCACCGCTCAAGTACGTCGAATACACCACCGAGCCGCTCGGCCCGATCTTCGCCACGAACGTATCGACCGGCCCCAGGAGCGGCCCGCCGCCCGTGGGGAAGACCGGGGACATGGTCCAGCCGGTGACGTAGGCGCTGCCCGCGCCGTCCACGGCCACGCCGAGGGCCTCCTCGTCGGCCACCCCGCCCAGCACAGTCCCGTAGGTGACGACGGGGTCGATGCACAGGTCGCGCGAGGAGTCGTATGCCCCCACGTCGAAGCCGACAGTGCCGTCCTCGTGCAGCCGGTAGCCACCCGAGACCGCCTCGCGCTGGCCGTCGCGCACCTGGTACAGGACGGGGGCCTGCTGCGTGATGTCGCCGGCGGCGGTGGACAGGACGAGGTTGCCCTGTTCGTCGAGGCGCTTGGCCACGACGCCGTCGAACTCCATGCGCACCTGGCCGGCGGACTTGCCCGCCTTGACGATGAAGTCGTATTCGAGCTGGCCCTGCGAGGTGCCGTAATACACGAGATCCACGCCGTCGTAGACGCCCTCATACTCCACGCGCCCGTAGTTGGCCACGTCGGCGTGCCAGCCCGCCTCGTCGTTGCCGCTGAAGTAGTTGGTCCTCGTCGGCGACAGCCCGCTGGCCGTGGCCTGGGCGGACGGGTCGGAGCCGACCAGTTTGAGCCGCACGGCGGTCTGCGCGACGAGGTCGGGCGTGCCCGCGTCGGCCCCCCTGGCCGCGTCGGCGGCGGCGGGGTTGCGGAGCAGCAGCACGGCCTCGGTCGAGGTAAGGAACAGGGCGTAGCCCTGGCCTCGTGCGACGTAGTCCACGCGCCGGTCGAGTTGGCCGGCGTTCTCCTCAAAGCGGAGCCCCGCCGTGGACAGCGCCTGCTGCGCCCACTGCCGCGTCTCCTCCGGCGGCGCGGCCCCCGCACCGGCGAGCAGCGACGACGTGCCGGCGGTGCCGCCCGCCGCCGGGCCCTGGGGCTGGCCCGCGATGCCCTGGCCGGCGAAAGGCATGCCCGCCGAGGGCCCGGCAGCGGCGGCGGCACCCGCGCCGCCCTGCTGGCCGCCGGGCGCGGCGAGGTCCTGGCCGCCCTGCGTCCCCGAGGCCCCGGAGCCGCCGCCGCCCGTCGGGCCGCCCTGGCCGGGCAGGCCGGAGGGGAACGGCGTGGCCAGCCACTGGCCGCCGCCCGTGCCCATCCCGTTCGCGAAGGGGTCGGCGAACGGGTCGCCGAAGGGGCCTGTGCCGCCCTGCGTGCCCGGCCCGGCCTGCTGCGGGCCCTCCTGGCTCGACGTGGCGGGGCCTGCGTCCGCCGTGGCCGGCGGGCCGGAGGCCGGTGCCGCCGGGGGCGAGGCGGAGGCGTCCTGGCCGGCCGCCACGCCGGGCGCTTCGCCGCCGGATGGCTGCCCGTCGAGCGAGGGCGATGCGGCGAGTGAGGGGAGCGCGGCGGCCAGGGCCGGCGTGAACAGGTCCCAGAGCGAGGAGGGCGGGTTGATCTCCTCCATCCGCTCCAGGGCGGGGCGGGCCGAGGGGCGGGGCTTGGGCCGGGGCTTGGCGGCGGAGGTGCGCGTCCAGAGGGAGCGGAGGAACCTGTTGAACGTCCAGCTCATGTGGGGCTTCCTGGCGTCGGCGTCGGGCGGCGTGGATGGCCGGCCCGACAGAGATGATGGGGAGATGGTAGAGGGGCTGCGGGCAGTGGCAAGCCGGCCCGCATACTTTTTACTGATTCATCATTTCTTCCCGGATGACTCCGGGGCGGGGATGATGTCCCCTCGCTCGGCGGTGGGATTGTTCGGCGGCCGCGCGTTGAAGACAAGTGCTGCGAGCTGATGTTCGATGTGTTGTCATCCCGTGTCTTTCACCGGCCTCCATTTTTTTTCTCCGGGGTGTTCTCCAGGCCATCGGCCGGGCCCGTCGCACACCAAGGTCGGGGCGGCGGCGACACCCGTGGCGGGCTCGCCCCCCTCCAGCGGCTTCGCAAGTTGGGGGTGGACCGCAGCGCCGTGGGCGACGAAGGTGCCGAGGTGCTGGCTTCCTCGCCGGCGATGGGGCCTGCGGCGGCCGGAGCCGGCGGAGGGCGTCGTCGGGCCTCGCGGTCTGCGGGCGCTGTGGCGGCCGCCCTACCGGCCACGCCTGGTGGAGCTTCGGCTGTGGCACAACCCGCTCGGCGACGAGGGTGCCCAGACTCTGCCAGGGGTGGAGGCACCGCCGTACCTGCGGCCGATGTCGCTGCGTGGGGCAGGGGTGGGGGGGCGGTGCAGGAGGCGCTACAAGGGCACGACGGCGGCCGCGTCAACTTCTACTTCTGACGATGCGGGAAGCGAGCCCGCGTGACGACCCCGCCGCCCGCCGTGCCTGATCCCGTAATCCAGCCCGACGCCTCCGCCGCAGGTGCCCCGATGGCCTTCCGCGACTTCTCCTACCCCGAGGTCCTCGGCCGCCTCGGCCTCACCCCGCTGAACGCCGACCTCGTCGCCGGAGCCGCCCCCGCCGCGCCGCGTCCCGCCTTCATCGAGTACTTCAACGAGGGGCTGGCCGTCGCCGTGGGCCGGCCCGGCATCTGCACCGAGAAGGCCAAGAGCGAGTTCATCATCGCCCCGCTGCTGCTGGAGCTGCGCCACCTGACGGGCCGCCGCTTCTCCGTCTTCTCGGGCATGGAGCTGAACGTCCACAAGGGGCGGGGGCTCAACGGCTCCTGCGACTTCGTCCTGACCAAGGGCGGCAACCAGCACCTGCGCGAGGCCCCTATCATCGGCATCCTGGAGGCCAAGACCGAGGACTTCTCACGCCAGGGCATCGGCCAGTGCATCGCCGCCATGTACGCCGCCCAGATCCGCAACGCCAAGTCAGGCTGGGCCGCCCCCCGCGTCTTCGGCGCGCGGACGACGGGACGCTCCTGGCAGCTCCTCCGCCTGGAGGGGTCGACGCTGGCCGTTGACAGGGACGCCTTCCGCCCCGCCGGCCTGCCCGAGATGCTGGGCGGCGTCCTGGCGCAGATCGAGTGGGCGCTCTGCTCGCCGGGCACGACGGCACCTGCGGGCCTCGCCGCCGTCAGCGGCCGGCCTTGACGGTGGCGTAGCCCCGGAACTGGATGCCGTGGTCCGCGTCCCAGGGGCCGACCAGCGCGTTGCTCCGCGACACGAAGTACGTCCGGTTGACCAGCAGCCAGAAGAAGGTGGCCCAAGCCTGCTCCCGCGTCGGGGCGGCACCGCCGGCGACGGACTGCGAGCGGACGCGGAAGTCATCCACGCCGGCGAAGGTCGGCGGCTCGCGCGTGGCCGCGTCCAGGATGGCGTCGGAGGGGCGGTAATGCAGCCAGGGGGTCTCCGGGCCTCTGAGCCGGAAGCCCCCTCCGAAGTGGGACGCGCGGAAGCCTAAGAACCGTCTGTCGGCGCGTCCGCCCCGGCCCTGCATGAGGAAGGAGAGCGCGGTCCTGTTACTCCAGTATTGCCCCTCCACCTCGGCCTCGCCGAAAAGGGGCTGCGGGGCCAGCGGCTCCGAGAGCAGGCCGCGCCGGCCCGGCATGACCGTGGCCCGGATGACCACGGCGGGCGAGCCGAGCAGCAGGGCGCGCCAGCAGCAGAAGCTGAACGGGTCGTAAACACGGAGGGCCGGCTCGGCCCCCATGAAGTAGGACTCCGAGCGGTTGCGGAGCCGCCGGCCACGGTCCGTGCGCGTGTTGCTGATCTCCACCGTGAGGGTCACGGGGATCAGCGGCTCGGCCTGGACTGGGGCGTCAGGTTCCATCGTCGCCCCTGGGTCGAGGTGTGGGCGGAACGGGCGGGGGAGTAGCCGGGTCGCGGCGAGGTCGGCGTCGCCCATCACCTTCCAAGTCCGCGCCCGGCCACGGCCAAGTGTACGGCGGCACGGGGCGGCGGCAACGGGAGGCGTCTCGTCGCTCACGGGACACCCTGGCCCGCCCACGGGCGGAGTGAGCCGCCGTTACGTCTTCTCCGGGCTGCGGCCCCTGGCCTTCTTCTCCGGCGCGGCCGCCACGTCGCGCTCCAGCTCGCCGATCATCTCGGCCATCGTGGTCTTCAACGCCCCGGCGAGCTTCTGCACCGTGATGATCGTCGGGACGCGCTCGCCGCGCTCCAGCATGCCGATGTAGTTGCGCGTCAGGCCGCTGTCCTCGCCGACCTTCTCCTGCGAGAGGCCGGCCTCCTCGCGACGGCGGCGGAGGATGCGGCCGAACAGGGTCTGGAGTTTTTCAGGCATTCTGGCGTCTGGCTCCGATGAGCCACGACACCCGAACGGCCCGCTCCCGTCTACCAACTACAGTTGTCATCCCCTGCCGCCGCGCGTATATTTCCGTGGCCCGCCCGCCCCCGGACGCCTCGCTCCCGCCCGCCGGCGCGAGGCGAGGAGACGCCGATGCCCGAGCCAGCAAGCGGGGCCGCCCCCGCCCGCTACTTCGTCCGCGACGACGCCGGCACCGTCACCGGCCCCTTCCCCGCCACCGAGCTGCGACGGATGGCCTCCGCCGGCACGCTGCTGCCGTCCTGGCTCCTCAGCCAGGACCGCGCCCGCTGGTCGCCCGCCGCCAAGGTGCCGGGCCTGTTCGGGGCGGTGGACGCGGCCCTCGCGGCGCGGCCCCCGGAGGGCAAGAAACACCGCGAGCTGACGCCTTCGGAGCAGGTGGGGCTGCTCATCGACCGCTTCGTCCTCCGCGACAACGACTTCCTCGCCAGCTTCCCTCTCCTCACGCCCCTGCGCCGATTCGTGGCCCGCCTGCTGCTGCCCGGCTCCGTCGTCCTGGCGCGGGCCACGTCCTCGGGGACGAGCTACGTCCGCTTCGACCCCGAGAAGGGGACGGAGACGCCCATCGACAGGCCGCAGGCCGACAGGCTCCGCGCCGACAAGGCCAGGGCCACGCCCGTGTCGGGCTACCTGATGCTGCTCGTCCTGGTGCCCTGGGCGTGGTGGCTCATCCAGGACTTCAGCCTGACCTGGGCGGCCCTCAAGGCCCTCGCCCTCGGGGCGTTCGCCCTGGCGGCGAAGATCCGGGACATCCGCAACACCCGCGTCCTCGTCGGCTACGAGATGGACGACGCCACGCGCTCACGGCTCCTGGCGGTGCGGCGGGCGTTCGCCTCGCTGTCGGCGTCGAGCAAGGTGTGGCTGGCCCGGCTGGAGGCGCACGCCAGCGCCCACGAGCGGAAGCAGTCGGCCGGGGCGGAGATGAGGCTGTCGCGCATGCCGGCCGTGCTGTTCAGCCGGGCGGTGCCCGGCATGGACACGAACGTGAGGGCGCTGGGCCTGGCCTACGAGGACAAGGCCGTCTACTTCCTGCCCGACTGCGTGATGGTGATGCACGCCAGCGGGGTGAGCTACCTCGACTACGCCGACCTGGGCATCGAGGCGGCCCCGCTGGAGGTGCCCGACACCGAGCGGGCGAGGCACGCCGACGCGCCGCTCGTCCGCATGGCCTACCGCTTCCCCAACCGCGACGGCAGCCCCGACAGGCGATACGCGGAGAACCCCCAGGACGTGCCGGTCTACCGCTTCGGCAGGCTGACGCTCTCCGTCGGCGGCGACACCGTCGAACTGCTGACGGCCAACCCCGCCGCCGCCGAGGGCTTCGTCGGCCACTTCCGCTCACGGCCGGAGGCCCCCCCAGTCCATCGCCCCGCAGGCGGCCGTCCGGGCAGGGAGGATGCGCCCGAAGAGGTGGACGGCGCGGCGGGCCTGTCCCCGGAGGAGGGCGACGACGGCGAGGGCCGGCAGACCTTCAAGGAGTGGGTGGAGGATGTCGTCCTGCCGGCGCTGGCCGTGGCAAGGGCGGTGCCCAGGCCCCTATGGGTGGCCGCCGTCGGCGTGACGGCCCTCGTCCTCGTGGGCGGCTGGGCGCGGGAGGCGTGGTACGCGGACGAGAGGGCACTCGACAGGGCCGACGCCCTCCACGACGCCGGCAAGAAAGGGGAGGCGGCGGCGATCTACCGCAAGCTGCCGGGGAGGCTGCTCCGGCCCGACGGCTCCGGCTCGCGGTGGCTGCGTCGGCTGGTGGCACAGGACGCCAGGGCCGGCGACGCCGCCGAGGCAAAGGCGTGGGCCGCGAAGGCCCTGGACGCCGGGCTGGCCCTGGAATTCAACGCCGGGGAGGAAGAGGCCGCCGACATCCTCAGCCGGCTCAAGGCAGACAGGCGTGCGGCGGAGGCGGCCGCGAAGGCGGAGGCCGAGCGGGCGCGGAAGGCCGCCGAGGCGGAGGCCGACAGGCGGCGCGAGGCGGAGGGACGACGCCTGGCCGAGGAGAAGAAGGCGCGGGACGACGCGGAGAGAGCACGGCTCGCGGAGGCGGCGCGGCTGAGGGCCGAGCGCGAGAAGGAGGCGGCGGCCGGATTCCTCCGCCGCGTGCGGGGCTGGCTGGACGGCCTGAAGGCGGTCACGCCGGCGGAGCGGCGCGAGGCCCTCCGCGCGTTGGCCGACGCCGGCGTCAAGGCCGCCGAGGCGGAGCCGGGTGCCCTCGCGGCCGTCTCCGCCCTCCTCCGGGACCCATCGGAGGGAGTCCGACGCTCGGCCTTCCAGGCGGCCTGCGCCGTCGGGGGATCGAACGAGTCGGCCGTGCCCGGCCTCGTGGACGCCCTCAAGGACGGCGACGCGGCGGTGCGGTTGCACGCCGCCGGCATGCTCAAGCTGCTCGGGGCGGAGGCCGCCGGCGCGGCCCCGGCCCTCGTGGGGGCACTCGCCGACGCCAAGGTGAAGTCGGCGGCGTCCGAGGCCCTCGGCGCCATCGGCGCGGGCGCGGTCCCGGCCCTGTTGAAGGCGCTCGACGGGGCGGACGACGACGCCCGGCGGATGGCCGCGATGACGCTGGGCCACATCGGGCCGGCCGCGAAGGACGCGCTGCCCAGGCTCGCCAAACTGGCCACGGATGACGACGGCCGGCGTGTCCGCGAGGCGGCGGAGACGGCGGTGCGGCGGATCAAGGGGGCCAAGTGACCCGCCGCGTCCTCGCCTGCGGCCTACTTTCCTTCCTCGCCCGACGCCAGGCCCCGCCGCAGCCTGGCCAGCGACCACCCGCGAGGCAGCCCCCGGCCGCCCTTGTCCAGCGCCGAGACGACGGCCGCCCACGTCTCGCCCGGTGCCTCCGGGATCGGCCCGGAGGCGCGGTCCGGCCAGCGGCCCTCTCGCCTCTCATGGGCCTTCGCCCAGGCGCGGACGCGCCGCAGGCTCAGGCGTGGCAGCGCCTTGCGGTTCCTGACGCCCCGACCCGCCTGAAGCAGCCGGGCCAGCGAGGAGCCGGCCGGCAGGCCACGCTGGCCCATGACCAGCGCGGCCGCCACGTTGTACCACGTTTCCCCAGGCGCGCCCGTCACCGGCCCCGAGCCCCGCGTCGGCCATCGCCCCGTGATGCCCTTGTGGGCGTCGGCCCACGCGAGGATCTGTTCGGCGGTCAACGGCGGCAGCCTCTGCGTGTTCCTCAGCCCGCGCCGCTCGCTGAGGAGCTGGGCGAGGGACGAGCCGCCCGGCAGCCCCCTCCGCCCGTCGCGGAGGGCGTCCTCGACGCCGCACCACGTCTCGCCTTGGGCCTCGGGGATCGCCCCGTCGCCGTGGCCGGGCCAACGCCCGGAACGCCCCTTGAAAGCGTCGCACCACGCCAGGACACCCTCGACGGTCAGCGGCGGCAGGTCCTGGATGTTGCGCACGCCCCGCCGGGAGGCCAGGAGCTGCGCCAGCGTGGAGCCGCCGGGCAGCCCGCGCCTGCCGTCGTACAGGGCCGCGTGCATCTTCTTCCTGCTCTCGCCCGGTGCCTCATGGATCGGCCCGGAGCGCTGGCCCGGCCATCCGCCGGTGCGGGCGTGGAAGGCGTCCGCCCAGCGGAGGATGAGGGCCTCAGTCAACGGCGGCAGGTCCATCCGGTTGCGGACGCCGCGATGCTCGGCGAGGAGGCGGGCCAGCGACAAGCCCCGGTTCAGCCCACGCAGCCCCATGCGCAGGGCGGCGTTGACGTTCTGCCAGCTCTCACCGGCCCCGTCCGCGACCGCGCCGGAGGAGGAGATCGGCCACCTGCCCGTGCGTGCCTTGTGATGGTCCGCCCAGGCCAGGATCTGGGGGACGGACAGCGGCGGCGGCCGATGACGGAGCCGGGGGGGGCGTCGTCGGCGCGGCGGGGGCAGGACCTCGATCCCGGCCTCGTCGGCGTCGGTGTCGGGCATGGCGTCGCTTCCGAGGCCGGCACGGGGGCCGCGCCGGCCCGCCGTGGGGCGGTGGTGTTGTAGCCCGGCGCGTGCCCCGAGCAAGGCGCGTGGTGAACGGGGAGGTCCGGCGGAGGCACCGGCCTGGCTTCTGGCCAGAAGTACAGGCAGGGGTATCATGGGGATCATCCCGGCCTACGAGACGGCGGAGGGCATCATGGCGAAGAAGGCGAGCCAGGCAGACACGACCGTCGTGGCGGCTGCCCAGGGCGGCCCTCTGTCCACGGGCTTCTCGGAGCTGGATGAGTTGGTGGGCGGCTACCACCCAGGCGAGCTGATCGTCATCGGCAGCAGGCCGGGCGTCGGCAAGAGCGCCTTCGGCATGAACCTCGTGCTGCATGCCCTCGGCCAGCGGCGGCCCACGCTGGTGGCCAGCGCCGACGTTCCGCGTGACGACTACCTCAGCCGCCTGGCCTGCTGCGCCGCCGGCGTGGACCACCACCGGCTGCGCAAGGGCACCCTGCTGGAGGACGGCCTGGCAAAGCTGGCGGAGGCCAGGGCCACGCTCGCCGCCGCCCCGCTCCACATCGATGACAGGCCGCACCAGCCCGTGGCGCGCATCGCCGGGCGGCTGGCTGCCCTGGGGCCGGCCGCCGTCCTGCTGGTGGACTCCCTCCAGGGGCTGGAGCCGCGCCGGCGATCCGACTCCTACTACGAGGACATGGGGGTCATCGTGCGCGACCTCAAGTACCTCGCCCGCGACGCGGCCGTGCCCGTGTTCCTCCTGGCCAACCTCAAGCGGATGTCGGAGGACCGCCAGGATCACCGGCCGCGCATGACCGACTTCGCCAACACGGCGGCCCTGGAGGAGGCGTCCGACGTGGTCCTGCTCCTGCACCGGCCCGAAAGATACGAGCCCGGCCAGCACGAGGGCAGCATGGAGGTGATCGCGGCCAAGAGGCGGGGTGGGCCGACGGGCGAGGCGACCCTGGCCTTCATCAAGCAGAGCGGGCGGCTTGAAGACTTCAAGGTCGGCTCGCCTTTCGATCACTGACGGGCACGCCCTCTTGCCGTGGCGTCGGACGCCAGACGTGCGTGCCCACTTGAGGCTCAAGGGCGGCAGCGCCTTGCGGATACGCACGCCGCTTGGCAAGCCGAGCTGGGGCAGGACCGGCGGTCGCAGTTATTTCACATCTTTGAGCAGGCCATCGGTCGCCGTTCTGATGGTCGCGTAGATCATGAAGTGACCCAGACAGCCCCCACCCAGGTTAAGCAACGCGGTGGCGATAGCCGCGACTGCGGCCCAGTGTACGGGGTCGTTCAGGAACAGGGCGACCTCGTCGAGAACCGCCTTGATCCCGCCTTGCGTGCGGTGCCCCTCCGGGATCTCGACCAAGTCGGAGAGCGTCACGTTCGCCTCACGCCCCTCGCCTTCAACGATGGGGATCGTGAAGGACCACACGTCGTCTTTCTCAAGTTCAAAATCGGGGCCGGCGACAGGGATCTCCTCGTCTACAAACAGTTGGGCGAGGTCGGCCGCGAGCTGATCGGATGTAGCCACGGCTTGGACGCCGCCAAGGGCATCTGAGGCAATCGCCTTTGCTTCAGCGAGCAGCCCCGCCAGTGCGATCTCTGCTCGCTGGGAAGGAGATAAGGGTGTGCGCCGGACAGGGGTGTTCCCCCACCACCCGCCATCCTCGTCCTGTTGGATGCAGGTGTCCAAGGTCGCAAGGAAATTCGCACGCCAAGCGCGGAAGCAGTGCCCGCCTTCGTGGAAAGCCGTCTTTTGTTTGTCGTCCAGAGGCATCGTTCCCACTCCAAGAGGGCCTCGTGACCACTCTGTCACTCGGTCGGGTTGCTGGTCGGTCGGCGGGCGGTACGGACGGGGTCACCGGCCTTGCCGCCTCATTCTCTTCGCCTGATGCCGAGAATTGTAGCGAGGCCAGCCGATGAGGAGGCCCAATTCGGGCGGGGCGTTCACCAGCGAACAAAGGAGGCCGCCGTGGAGGCGATGAGCGTCGAATCCCTGCTCCTGTCCGCGTGGGAGGAGGACGGCTACGTCGGCAAGGCCCGTGTCCCGGTGGGGCCGTCGGACGTGGACGTGCTTGCCGTCCACGCGGGCCGGGGGAGCGTGCGCGTCGGCGAGGCGAAGGTGCGCGACGGCAGCCAGACGGTGTACGTCGTGGACGAGTCCAGCATGGCCTTCATCGCGGAGTCGCCCGAACAGGATTTCGCGGCCTGGATGGAAGAGGCTTGGTCCGGGTGGCTGGCCAACCTGCCTCGGCTCTGGGGCGAAGACGGCGAGCCGGCGGTGCCCTGGCTGCCCCGCCTCCCGGAGGTCCGCGAGATCCAGGTTGTCTTTTCCTGCAACTTGTTCGTCTTCTGCGGCCGTGCCGGGCCGGACGAGGCCCTGGCCCGAGCAGCCCTCCGCTCGCTGAGGGAGAACCCGGCAGTGGCGACGCGGATCGACGCGGGCCTGCGCGTCACGGCGGCGGTGAAGGCCACCGGGGAGGTGGCCGCCGACCTGGCGCGGGCGGTGTCCGCCAGGATCGAGTCGGGCTACGGGCGGCGCTTCGGCGACCTGTTCAAGGACCTCTTCCGCGAGCTGCACCGCTACATGGCCCCGGCCCTCACCCGCCTGCCTGCCGACGCCGAGGGCAGGACGCTGGGGGCGCGGAAGGCCCCGTTCGCCGAGCGGGTGAGGAGGGCTACGGCCCTGGGGCTGCTGGCCGCGATGGGCGTGGGGGAGGGCGAGCTGCGAGGCTGGCTGGCGGACGATCCCGGTGACGGGGAGGACGAAGGCAGGACATCGCCGTAGCCGCAACCTCCACGTTGGGCTTCGTCTTCACCCGTTGCCGAGCAGCAACTGCCCTCCGCCCGGAAGAGCCGGGGGCGGCTGGCCCGCGCTGCCCGGCGGGTGTTGCGGGCGGGTGCCGCCCTCCTGCCCCGGCTGGCCGGGCGTGACGCCGCACGCACGGAGGAAGGCTTCGTAGGAGAAGATCAGGTCCTCGGGGAAGTTGGGGACCTGCTTGGGGTGGATCGTCCGCCCGGAGTAGAAGGTCGCGTACTCCGTCAGGGCGGGGCCGAACACGGTCTTCGCCACCCGGAGGGCCTCGTCCGTCTCGCCCTTGTTGCCGCAGCGGACGAAGGCGATCCGCGTCTCGCGGGCCGTGTCGAAGCGGAGGTACGCGAGCCACATGGTTGCCTCTCCCGGCGGCGGGCCGGCCTGGCACGCCATGACGGCTTTCCTACTGGGCCGGCCCGCCGGGGGCACCCCGCGCGTCATTGCCGTGGGCCACGGGGGCGGGACGCGACCGGCGTGGCGCGGTGCCCAGGCGGCCGGCAGGCCAACGCCGTGGCGTGCCGACCCGACGCCAGGATAAACGACAGCAGCGCCATTCCTGCTAGTAGCCCTTCCTCTTACCTCCCTATGGTCTTCTAGCAGGAATGGCGCTGCTGTCGTTTATCCTGGCGTCGGGTCGGCGGCACCCCTCCGGCCCCACGCCCCCACCCTGGCCGCGCCCCCACCCTTCCGTACCATCGCCTGTTCCCCCCGCGTCCGACTCCCGCCGGGCGGCCCGGCGGCGTGGGGCAGGCCCACGGAGAATCCGAATGCCGAACCTGTCGAACACGCCGATCAAGCCCGCCCTGCCCGACCTCGCCGCCTCCGCCCGCCTCATCGCCGACTCCCTCGGCCGGGCCGGGCCGCACGCCCTCGGCTGCCCGCCGCTCGCACTCGATCTGGCCGCCGTGGCCGCCCCAACCGCCGCCGGCCTGGGCGAGCTGGTCCGGCTGCACGCCCGCCTCCGCGAGATGGGCGGCCGGCTCGTGTTGGTGAACGTCGGGCCGATGGCGCACGAGGCCCTCGCGGTCACGGGCCTCGTCGGGCTCCTCGACGTGCGCCCCGCCGCCTGCGACGCCACGGGACGGCCCGGCGCGGCGGCGTGAGCGCGCCTCCGGGCGGTGAGGCGAGAACGGGCCACGGCGACGCCACGCCGGGGCCGCCCATGTCGCCGGCCTCGCCGACCGCCGGCCCTCGCGTTGATCGACACGCCGCAGGCGGCTACACTCACCCCAGCCACGCCCACGGACGGGAGAGCCTCATGCGCCGCCTGCCGCCGCTCGCGCTCGCCATGATCTAGCCCCGTCCGCTATAATGCAAGTAGTCATCCTCCCACTCGCCCGAGGGGAATCTCGATGGCAGGCTCATGGACCTCAGAACGGTTTCCGGCATTTGAGCCGGCGATTCGCCGGCTCGCGGATCAACACCGAGAGTTGAAGGACGAGCCACTTCATCTGGCCATCGCCTACCTCCCCGCGAGGCGGGACCAACAGCACGTTTTCCTTTTCGAGGTCATCGGCGAGCGCGGCGATTGGGTCAGCCCGGACCACGACCTGTTCGAGGTCACCTTTACGGGCACGTCCGGGTTCCCCTTGGCGTCTGACGAGCGGCTCCATCTGATCCTCACCACGCCTCACGAACTCGCGGTCGCCTTGCGCGAAGGCTGGCCTTTGGCGAAGGAACTGGTGAATGCCCTCCGCTCGGAGGACTACAAGGTGATGCACGCGGATGAAGTCGGCGAGCGAGCGCTCGCGACGCTTGTTGCGGAAGCGAAACGCCAGGAGGCCGTCCATCATGGATGAGCCCAGCGCCTGGATCTCGCAAGCGTGGGCTGATTGGCGAGCAGCCGAACGATGCGTGGCGGACGAGAAGGGACTAGGCCGCTGCCACGCCGTCGCCAAGTGGCAGCAGACCGTGGAGAAAGCCGTCAAGTCGCTCATTTGCGCCCTCCACGCGGTCGGCATCCTGCAAACCGGGGTTATCGCGAGGCACGAGGTCGAACGCTACGTCAGCGTTCTTGTCAGGCTGCCTCGCGCCCACGGCCATCGAACAATTCAGCAACAACTGCATGGCCTCCTCGACCAGGCAACCCGTGACGGGATCAGGGTTCTCGATGGCCTCGCCCCCCAGATGCCTCCCCGGCGCAACACGGAGTACCCATTTCAGACCCACGGCGGTCAATGGACGTACCCTGCGGCCGAGGGGGTGTTCGGCGATGAGGAAGTGGCAGGCTTCCGGCAACTCGCCCATCGCATCCTCAACGGTGCCGCACGGATCGTGTCTGCGAGTCGCCGTGCGCCCCGCTGAGACGTTCCAGGGCTGCGGCAGAATCTCCTCGGCGGTCGCATTCACGAGCCCGAGCGCCGGGCGTGCTAACCCCGCGCCTGCCGCGTCAAGCCGCCCGCTCATTCCCCGGCGACGCCGCCGCTACACCTCGGCAGGCGGGGCCTCCTCACCCTCGGCGTCCTGGGCCTCCTCGGCCTCGCTGGCGCGGGCCATCCTCGCCAGCTCGGCCCTCGCCTGCCGGCGCGAGCCGAAGAAGGTCCTGTCCTGCCAGGGCGTGGACAGGAGCCACTCGTCGTCCGCCACGGCGTTGTCCTGGGGCGTGCCCTCCGCAGCCCCCTGAGCCGTCTCGATCTCGATGCGCCGACGCTCGCGCATGGCCATGTCGTTCTCCCTCTGGATGATCTCGCGCTCTTGGGGTACGGCGATCCTGGCCCGCAAGGCGTGGGCCGCCGGCGTCCAGCATCGGCTGCTACGTCTTCCCGGAGGACGCCGTCTTCCGCGACGACGCCGTCAAGTAGGTGCTAGGGCTGTCCGGCTGCCAGGCGCTACGCCGCCAGCACGCCGGCGGCGATGTCCAACAGCGCGATGATCTCCTGGCCGGCCAGGGCGGCGTAGCGCCTGGACGCGGGCGGCATGGCCATCGGCGTCTCCCTGTACCGCTCCGCGAGGTGCAGCAGGGTGTCGTAGGCCAGGCGGATGTCGCCGGCCTCCAGGGGCCGGCGCACCTGCTCGTCGAGGGCCACGCGCAGCTCCCGCTCGCCCACGGGGCGCGAGGTCAGGAGCGTGATGGCCTCCTCCCAGCCCGTGAAGGCCGCCTGCACGCGGGCCATGATCTCGCCCCAGGCCGCCTGCATGCGCAGGACCTTGTCGCGGTTGTTCCTCGTCGGCATCATCATCCCATCGCCTCCCCGGCCCGCATGGGGCCGCCTCGTCATCCCGGACGCCGCACCGGCTGGCGTCCGGCTCCAGAAAGCACGGGCAGGGCGGGCCGCCCTTGCCCCACGGCCAGCCACGCCAGCGACGGCGTGGGGTGGCCGGACGGCGGGTCACTTGACGCCGAGCGCCGCGTACAGCTCGCCGCCGGCGGCCTCGGGGCGGGCCTCCTGGCGGCGGCCGATCTCCTCCGTGAGCTGGGTCCAGAGGGCGACGATCTCCGCGTCCGGCTCGCCGTACTTCAGCGGCACCCTCGCGCCGCCGTGGCGGGCGCTGATGTCGATGTGCGGCCGGCAGCCGTCGAGGGACCGCCTCATGGTCACCTCAACGCACTGGACGACGCCGTGCAGAGCGTCGCGGTCGTCGATGCCGGCGATGTCGGTCTTGCCGAAGGCGATCTCGGTCCAGTCGGACATGCGAAAGAGGGCCGGCGTCACGTCGCGCGTCGTCTTCTTCTGCTTGCTCATGGTCGTCTCTCCTACAGGTTGGAAGTCGAGGGCGCATCCGAGGGCCGGGCCCGGCGGGCAATGGCCCGGTCGAGGCAGGCGAGGATGCGGCGCTCGTCGTCCTCCTGCATCCGTGCCTGTAAGGCGGCCATGTCCAGCGGGCCACCGCCCAGCCCGTCGAAGACGCCGCGCCGGGCCTCCCCGCCGGCCCGTGGCGTCGGCCCGACGCCCTCGCCATCCCCGTCGCGGCCGTCGCCCTGCTCACTCGCCGCCATCGCCGTCCCCCTTCTGCTCAAACCCCGACGCGCCCTGCCGCCCGAGCCGCCCCGCCTCCGCCATCGCCGCCTCCAGCACCCCGAGGGCCATCCCGAAGCGGGCGGCCACGCCGGCCAGCCCCTCGGCGCGGCCGCCCTGGCCGGGTGCCGGGCAGATGGAGAGGTGAGCCAGGGCCGCCTCCGTGATGCCCAGCCGCTCGGCCTGCTCCCCCGCCGTCTCGCCCGAGGCGGCCCTCAGCAGCGCGAGGGCGTGGCCGAGGTAGCGGGGGCTGCTCGCGCCCAGCCGGAGGAGGGAGGCGGCCAGGGCCGGGTCGGCCGGAGGGCCGGGCCGCTTGTCGTCTTGTCGCCGTCGCGGCAGGGTCATCGTCAGCCTCCTCGCCGTTGCCTCCGGGCGGACATGGCCGGCGATGCCGCCGTGGCACCGCCGGCACCGGCCCGATCCCCTGCTCACCCGGCAGCGCCGTTGTCGCCATCCGCGTGCCCACCGCCCGCGCCGTTGACGCCGGCCCCGTTCACGCCGGGCCGGCAGGCCACCGCCACGAACCGCTTGCCGTCGCGCCGGTGCGTGGCCTCGCGGCCGCCGGCCCCGCCGCCCGCGTCCACGGCGGCCAGCGCGGCGGAGGCCGCCGCCTGGGGCACGCCGGCCCGCTCCAGCACCGCCAGCTCCTGGGCCGCCAGGGCGGCCACCTGGGCCTCCAGGAGCGCACGCACGGGGCCGGCGGGGGCCTTGTCGAGGCGGGCCAGCAGGGCGGCCTTCGCGCTGCCGACGCTCTCCAGCACCGCCCCGAAGGCGGCCATGCGGCCCTGCACCTGCGCGACGCGCGAGGCCAGCTCCAGCCTCTCCGCGCCCGCCTCCACGGAGGACATGATCGCCCCCGTCACGGCCGAGATCAGCTTGTCGGCCCTCGCCACGAGGGCATCCATCTCGTTGGTGTTGCTGCTCATGTTCACGTTTCACCTCGGGCGGGCTGTTGATGGGTCGTGTAGGGCGGTTGGGCGGGCCGGCGTCAGCCGCCCCGCCGGCGGAGGCTGGCGATGGCGGCCTCGATGTCCTCGGCCGTGATCGGCTCGGGCTGCGCCTCGCCGGCGCAACGGCGGCAGCGGCACGCGAGCCGGGCGACGTGGGCCTGGTGGCCACATGCGGGGCAGAGCGGAACGTCGGAGGCGACCCCCGCGTGGCACCAGGAGCATGCGCCGGCCGATTCGGGCACGTCGGGGGCGAAGTTGAAGTACAGCCTGGGGTCGTGCTGGAATTCCAGGGAGCCCACGACGCCGTCGGCCCGCCGCCGCACGACGACGAAGGGCGCGGCGAAGCCGATCACCTCGTAGTCGCGCCGCAGCCCGTCGGTGTCCCAGACATCGCCGTGGGCGGCCCGGAGGGCGTCGGCGTCCTTCGGGGCCGCGTTGATCTCGGCCAGCCGGGCGCGGCGGGCCCGCTCGTACTCTTCGCTCATCGTGGGTCCTCCAGAAGTGGCGGGGGAGGGGCGGCCGTCCGTGGCCGCCTCCCGCCAGTGCCCGCCCCTCACCGCACAAGCGCGGCGAACTGGGCATCGGCCATCTCCAGGAGCCGCCCGCCGGCCTCCTCCAGCGCGCTGGCCTCCGCCGGCCGGCCCAGCCGGTCAGCGTCGTGGGCGGCGAAGGTGACGGCCTGCACAAGGCCGTAGCGGCTGGTGTCGCCGAAGCCCAGGAGCCGCGCCAGGATCGCCGCCTTGCGGTCCTCCGTGATGCCGTACTCCCGCACCACGTTGTCCACGGCGGCCTCGGGGGCGGGGACGACCTGCGTGGTGGCCCGGTTCATCCGCTCGATGTAGGCGGCGAACGCCTCCGGGTTGAAGGCGGTGCGGATGGCGTCGCGGACCTTCGCCCAGGTGAGCTGCGACTCCAGGACCTGCGTGCCCTCCGACAGGACCAGCCCCTCCTCCTCGCGCCGCCGGCCCAGGTGGATCTGCGAGACCGACGTGCCCCAGATGCAGTAGTTCGCGCAGACCCTCGTCAAGACGCAGGGCCGCACGCGCAGGCCGCCGTCGCCCGTCTCGCTGTTGCTGATGCGGATGCCGGCGTTCTGGGCGTCGCCGTCCCGGCCCTTCCAGCGGCTCATCCAGCCGTCGCCTGGGTCGAAGGGGCGGTCCAGGCGCACCTGGCCGGCGATGTGCGGCGCGAAGGCGA
>CAZVZK010000084.1:0-43380 GCA_964630925.1 uncultured Alcaligenaceae bacterium | reverse complement strand
CGCAAGCTCAAGGACGGCAGCTAACGGTGGTAAGTCACCTTGGAAGGGCTGGCCCCCTGGAGGGGCCGTCCGGCTCCCCGTGCAAGGTCATCTGCACGGCCGTCTGGTCGGCCCTGCTGGGGGGAGACGGTTACCGGCTTGGCGTTCAGCCAGGCCCTCGGTTACACGCAGCTCGCTGGCGTGGCCCGCGGCTGAGGCGGCCCGCATCCACGTCATCTAGTGGGGGCAGGGGGCGCGGCCTGTGCCGGCAGCCGCTATAATCTGAAAGTGACGGCGGCACCGGCGTCCACGCCGGTTCCGCCAACGTCCCTGAACGGGCCCATAGCTCAATCGGTCAGAGCAGGGGACTCATAATCCCTTGGTTGCAGGTTCGAGTCCTGCTGGGCCTACTTGGACTTAAGTCGATTCTCGGGAGGGCCGGTCTCCCGTCAGACTCCATAGGGCACCTCGGACGCGGTAGCCCGTGGTATCACGTCTCCGGTCTCAGGCGACGGCCCC
Source organism: uncultured Alcaligenaceae bacterium (assembly GCA_964630925.1). GTDB lineage: Bacteria > Planctomycetota > Planctomycetia > Gemmatales > Gemmataceae > RGDT01. The sequence goes on along the minus strand of CAZVZK010000084.1, from coordinate 42,882 downwards.
TGAGACCGGAGATTGAACAAGCTGGGCGGCATTGGGCTTGTTTCGGGCTTTTTGGCGGGGTATAGATCGGCGCGCGAAAGGGGGTCGGGGCGACCTCGGCAAAAGATGGCCCCGACCCCTCCAGCGACGGATACCGAGCCTTGCGGCCCGGCGGGAAGCCTGATACCACAGGCGGCCCCGCCGACGCAAGGCGCATTCCCTCACGCAAGGAGGCGCGCCGTGTCCCCCTCTCTCATCTCCACCGACACCCCCCCGGCCCAGAACACCGTCCCGCCGTGCCCCGTCGTCATCCGCGCCGGCCTGCCCGTGCTGGTGGACGGCGAGGAGCTGCCCCCCATCTCCGCAGGCGTCGTCTGCATCCTGGCGGCCCTCGTGGAAGCCTACCCCGGCGGCCTGGACCGGAAGCAGATGAACGAGCGTAGCGGCCAGTCCGACGCCCGCAAGGACCTGGACCGCGCCTGCAAACTCCACCCCGCCCTCGGCCGCGTCTGCCACTACAAGAAGGGCCGGGACAAGCACCGCGGCGTCAGGGGCAGCCCCGGCCTGACGTTCCTCGGCAGGCCCCACGCCTACTGACCCAGGCGGCGCAAACGGATGCCCACGAATGCCCACGAATCAGGGCGGCACCTATCCGCGCATGGACGCGGCATCGGGTGGGGCGTCGGCCATGATAGCCCCGATACGAAATGGCGGGCGGCGGACGCGGCGGGATGGTAGGCCGCGATAGGGGGTAGAGATGACGGCGGGAGCGGAGAGGGGGCAGGCGGTGGCCGTGGTCATGGACGCCTCGGCGTTCCGCGCCGCCGTCGCCGAGGTGGTGGCGGACGCCATGTCGCGCCTCGACGCGGCGAGGGCCTCGGCGGGGGAGAAGATCGCGTACACCGAGGCCGAGGCGGCGCGGCTGCTGTCGCTCAACCAGCACCAGCTACGCGACGAGCGGCGGCGGGGCCGGATCACCGGCTCCGTGATCGTCGGCCGCCAGGTGCGATACACGAAGGATGATCTAACGGCCTACCTGATGCGCGAGCGCACCCAGGCCGCCGGGTAAGGAAGGAGTCGCACCATGCGCCTGACCGTGGACAAGATCCTCGGCATGCTGCCGGACCTCGAACGGCAGGCGGCCGCGAAAGGCACTACTCTCTGTCTGGAGCTGCGGCGCGAACAACCCCGAGGGCCTCGGCGGGCACACCGGCAAGACGGCGGAAGACGGAATCAATGTTCTTAATACGAACATTGATTGTCCGATCCCGTCTCGCGGCGGCTCGGATGACGTTCCCTACGCCCACCGCCGCCTCGCCCGCGAGCGCCCCGACCTGCTGGCCAAGGTGAGGGCCGGCGAGATGTCCACACACAAGGCGGCCGTCGCCGCCGGCTTCCGCCACCACTGAACGCCCGTCACGCCCCCGGCGTGACGCCCCGCCAGGCCCGCCCGAACCACCCGCGACGCAAACCCTGTGCAGGCATACGGTTCCGCCGCGCCCGGCGGCGTGGCCATGATGTGGTGCGGGGGAGACGGACAGGGACGTACACAGAGGCAGGCCCAAACAGAGGACGACGCCATGACTGTCGTGATCGAGCGAGACCGGATGACGCCCCCCGAGGTGGCGGCGCTGGCCAAGGTGAGCGTCAAGACCGTCGAGCGCTGGACCAAGTCCGGCTATCTGCCCCAGCCCGTCCGGATCGGCCGCCGCCGCATCGAGTATCCGCGCGACGCCGTCTTGGCGGCGCTGAGCCTGCGCGGCACCCCCGTGACCCAGGACGCCGCCCAGCAGCAGCCCGCCGCGGCGACGGCGTGAGGAATGGTGACGGCATGGACGGGCCGCAAATGCACACACCCCGGTGACACGCCGGGGTGGTGCAGGGTGTGCCTTCGGAGCGTCAGCATCGGGAGGCACGGCGGAGATCGACAACGTGGACACCTGCATTATAGCCCCGCCGCGGCGGGGCCGGGTACACCGACAACCGGAATCGCCGCCCGCGCCGCACACACCCGGCCGCGCGACCCATGCGCCCCTCACGGCCTGCCAGGGCGGGGGTGACGCATGAGTCGCTCCGGCAATGCCTCTGGATCGCAGCCGTCACGGCCCAAGGAACGGTTCCTGCCCGTCTCGCATGGCGAGCCGTGCCCGATCTGCCGGAGCACGGGGTGGTGCCTCATCAGCCCCGACGGCGAGGTGGCCTACTGCATGCGTGTCGAGTCGCCCCGGCCGCACGTCGATAGCGTCGGCCTCACGGGCTGGACACACTTCCTCAGCGACCCCATCCCCATGCCCGTTCCGGGCGCGGGCCTGAAGCCGGCCAGCACGATCCCCCGCGCCGACCCGCGTGTGGTGGCCGACGTGTACTCCGCCTTGCTGACCCTGTTGCCGCTCACGCCGACTCACCGCCGCGCCCTGCTGGCCCGCGGCCTGGACGACGACGCCATCGAGAGGGCGCGATACAGGACCTGGCCCGGCCAGGGGCGTGCGGCGATCCTCAAGCGGCTCTGTGAGGACTTCGACGAGAAGACGCTGCTGGGCATCCCCGGCATCTGGCACGACGGCGAGCGACTGCGACTGTCGGGGCTGTCGGGTCTGGCCATCCCCGCCCGCGACGCCGACGGCAGCGTCCTCGCCATCTCCCTCCGGCCCGACGAGCCGAAGGGCGGCAAGTACGTCTGGCTCTCTTCGCGGCGGCGAGGTGACGCCGCGAAGGGTGTCAAGCCCTACGACGGCCCACCGACGCTCATGTTCGCGCACGTCCCGCCCGCACCGCCCGGCGGGTGGGCCGACCGCTCCGTGGGGCGCTCCACCGAGGGCGCGCTCAAGGCCCACGTCGCCGCGCACCTCTCCGGCGTCCTCACCATCGGCCTGCCCGGCCTCGCCTGGGCCAACGCGGCGGACGTTCTGCTCGGCATGGGCGTGCGCAAGGTGTTGCTGGCCTTCGACGCGGACAAGCACCGCAACAAGCACGTCATGCACGCCGAGCGGGCCGCGGCGGAGGGCCTGCACGCCAAGGGCTTTGAGGTTGCGACCGAGGAGTGGGACATGGCCGCCGGCAAGGGCATCGACGACCTTCTGCACCGCGGCGGGAGGCCCGAGACACGCCCTTTCGTCCCGGCGGACGTGGGGCCGCCGGCGGCACCGCCCGAACCTCCCCGCGCCACTGACGACTTGCCGCCCGATGACGCCATCGCCCGCGTCCGGGTGAATGAGGCCCCGGACGACCCCCACCGCCTCGCCCGCCTCTTCCTCGACGGCCGGATTCAGGGTAGGCACCGAACATTCATCTACTGGCGCGACGAGTGGCTGCGATGGCGGTGTGGCGCGTACGGTTCCGTCCCCGCCGCCGACATGCGAGGCCAGTTCGAGAACCACATCAAGCGCGAGTTCGACCGCCTCAACCGGATTGCGATCCTTTCGTGGGAGGCGAACGGGCAGAAGAACAACAAGGGGCAGAAGGTCCCCCGCCCCGTTTGCAGGCCGGTGAAGGGGCCGCTGGTGAACAACGTTGACGGGGCGATGCGCGGCATGGCTCTGGTCGATGCGGATGTGGATGCGCCGGCCTGGCTGACGGCCGCCGACTCGGACCCGCCCGCGGACCGCCTGGTCGTCTGCCGCAACGGCGCCATCGATTTGTCGCAGTGGGCGGAAGGCCGACTCCGCCTCATGCCGCCCACCCCGCGGCTGTTCACGCACAACGCCCTTGACTTCGATTTCGACCCGCACGCCCCGACCCCTGAGCTGTGGCTGGAGTTCCTGGAAAAGCTGTGGGGCCAGGACGCCGAGGCCATCGGGCTGTTGCAAGAGTGGATCGGCTATACCCTCACCGCTGACACGTCGCAGCAGAAAATCCTACTCGTGGTCGGCCCCCGCAGGGGCGGCAAGGGTACCATCGCGTGGGTCAAGGGCCGGCTCGTCGGGAAGCGGAACTGCGCGGGCCCCACCCTGTCCAGCCTCGGCGGCCCGTTCGGCCTCCAGTCGCTGCTCGGCAAGAGCCTCGCCATCATCTCCGACGCGCGGCTCGGCGTCCGCACGGATACCAACGTGGTGACGGAGCGGCTGCTCTCCATCTCGGGCGAGGATGCGTTGGACATCGACCGCAAGAACCTCAGAGCCCTGCACCAGCGGCTGCTGACGAGATTCGCGATCTTCACAAACGAGCTGCCTCGCCTGAAGGATGCGTCCGCTGCCCTGGTCGGCCGTTTCTTGCTCCTGCGGCTGACGAAGAGCTGGATGGGCAAGGAGGACAGGACGCTGAAGCGGCGGCTCGCGCCCGAGCTGCCGGGGATACTCCTGTGGGCGATGGAAGGCTGGAAGCGCCTCAACGCCAGGGGTCACTTCGTGCAGCCGGCGTCGTCGTGCCAGATGCTCGGGCAGATGGAGGCCATCGCCTCGCCCATCGGGGCATTCATCCGCGACCGCTGCACGGTCGGCGAGGGCCGCTCTGTCCTCGTCGATGACCTGTACTCGGAGTACAGCCGCTGGTGCGAGGAGCAGGGGCGGGACGCCCCGGACAAGGGCGTCTTCGGCCGTGACATGTTCGCCGCCGTGCCCGGCCTCGCGCGGACGCAGCCCCGCGTCGGCAACAAGAGGCCGCCCACCTATCAGGGCGTCTGCATCGCGAGTACCGAGCCGCCGTCCGAGGGTGGCGCGGAGGGCGCCGGCGGCGAAGAGGCGCCTACGCCTTGGGAATGAGCGCCGCAGCGCTGGCACGGGGTCCGGCATGGGGTGGCATGGGGTGTGGCACGGCATCGACGCCCGACGCAAAACCCTTCCTAACAAAGCGTTACATCTCTGGCACGGGGTGGCATGGGGTAAGGTCGGGTTATCGCACTATAGGAGAGGGGGCGGGCCATGGGGTAGACACATGCGTAGAGGGCCGGGTTTGGCGCAGGACCCCGTGCCAGACGGGCCAGAGGACGCAACCCCATTCACGCCATGAGAATACGTATCACAAATCTGGCCGGCGGACCCCGTGCCAGGACCCCGTGCCAGGCACCCCCTCCCCCGAAGGAGCAGAACGGAGCCCCCCGATGAGCACCGCCGGTAGCCAGAGCAGGCCGCCAAGCGTGGCGGACATCCGCAGCCCCTTCGCCTGGGCGCTCACCGGCACCGCCGCCGCGGCCCTTTGCGCCGCCATCGGCCGCGGCTGGCTGCGTGTCGGCCTGGCCGAGGATGTTGACGAGGAGACGCTCCAGGCCGCGATCAACGCCTGGACCGAGGACCGCGACCACCGCCGGCAGCCCCACGTCGAGGTCGTCGAGCGAGGGCGGTTCGTCTTCGCCCGGTGGTCGCTGGAGCGGCGCAGCCGTCTGAGCGGGGCAGGGCGGGCGGAGATGAGGGTGATCTGCGGCGGCGCGGCGGGCTGTCGGGCCTGGAGGGTCTACGACGCCAACGGCTGGCTCAACGTCGCCGACATCTCCAATGATGCCGTCGAGGACCTCGGGCGTTCACTCCTCGATGTCCTGCTCGAACACTCCGTGGAGCCGCCGCCGTGATTGGCTACCAGACGAAGAACCTCTCCGCCTCCGCCCCGCCGCCCGACAGCTACACCGTCTGGCGGCGCCCCAGCGGCCGGGGCAGGTGGGCCGTCCACTCGTCGGGCCACGCCTCGGAGCGCCAGGCCTGGGCCAGCGTGATCCGGGAGCGACAGAGCGGGCATGACTTCACCGTCACCAGACAGGGCGTCACGCCGAAGGCGTAGTCGGCAGAGTCTGGGGGAACTCGGCCTGGACGATCTCTTGCCGCGGGTTGATGGCGTCCGACGGCCATCGGAGGTGCGGGTAGCAGCGACGCCAGATCCGGGCGACCTCTTCGTCCGAGGTTCCTGCCAACTCTATCGTGCGGCGGACGTGTGGCGGCAGCTCTTCCATCGCGGGAACTCCTTTCGCGTAAGCGAGAACGAAAACTGCACGATAGCGGAAAGGGTATCGTCCACCAAGCGAGGGCAGCAACTTTCGATGGGCCATAGAGGCTATCGGAACCCCGGCGGCCCATGATGCCGGCGGAGGTGCCCGACGATGGCGACGGAGACGGGGGGTAGGCCGCTGACGCTCGACGCCGACATGGTGGCCCGCGTGGCGACCCTGTTCGAGGAGCACATCGTTGTTCGAGGCGTCAGTGAACAGCTAGGTATCTCATTGCCCACGTTGCAACGCTGGCTCGCGGCGGGCCGCAAGGCGCGGCGCAAGCGTGACGCCGGCGAGGCCCTCGACGAGCGGGAACGTCTCTACGTCTCCCTCGTGGACGCCCGGAACGCGGGCATCGGCGTCATCCGCGGCGAGGGGATCAAGGCCCTACGCAAGCACTTCAGCCGTTCGCCGCAGGCCGTGATTTACCTGCTGGGCGTCATCGACTTCGAGGCGTTCGGCGACCAGCGCCACGAGCTTAAACTGCTCAAGCAGGAGCTCAAGGAGCTGCGCCAGCTCATCGAGGCCCGCAACGGCACCCCGGCCAGGTGAGGATCAGACATGCCAGCGCTCCAGCTCACCGAGGACCTGCTCGCCCGCGCCGTCGAGGCCGCGCCGGGCGTGCTGTTCTGGCCGCACCTGATCGCGTACGCAGTCGGCGTGTCGCCCGGCCTGATGAAAAGCTGGATCAAGGCCGGCGAGGCCGCCCGCACCCTGGAGGCCGACGGGGTGCAGCCCGGCGAGCAGGACCGGCTGTGCCTGCGCCTCGTCCAGGCGTTGGACGAGGGGCGGGCCGCCCTGCGGGAGCAGCTCATCGGCCACATCCGCGAGGCGGCGAGGGCGAGGCCCGGCGCCGCCCGCTGGCTCTCACGGAGGGGGTTGGGGTGAGCCTCTCCGCCCTGCGCCGTTCGGTGGCCAGGCTGCGGCAGGCCGGGGCCTCGGGCGGCGGCGTGGCCACGGCGCGGCTGCTGACCCTGACCGACCCTGCCTATTCGGCCACGCGCACCGACGCCGAGCTGGTGCAGGATTACCAGGAGGCGCTGCGGGTGATGTCCCAGGCCGGGCCGCCGCACTTCGGCGCGGCCCTGCCCGTCGGCGAGGTGGACATCGACGCCCACGAATACGAGGGCGGGACGGTGCTCGTCCGCCTCTCCTGGCGGGCCGACGCCTCCGGGCGTGTCTCCGGCCACTTCCTCGAGGACCTGGCCTGCGTGCTCACCCGCGTCTTGTTCATCCCCGGAGTCGATGCCGAGAGGCCCCTCGACGGCCACCGCGTTACTCTGCTCGACGGCTACGGCATGGGCAAGGACGTGCTCGCCGGGCTGGGGGCGTCACTGCCAGGCGGCGAGGCGAGACGCCGCACGTTGGATGCCCGCCCCGCCGGCGGGCTCGAGCTGCGGGCTCGAGCTGCGGGGCCGGGCGCGTGCGGCGTCCTGGCGCTGTATGTGCGGGAGGCGGAGGGGGCGTGAGTCTTGCCGTCACCTTCGGCACCGGGCGCAAACCGGGCGCAAACCGCCTACCACCCGTTTACCGTCCGCACGCCACCATCTGGGCGCGATTCGTGCGTGAGGGCTTCAGAGGGCGTGATGGGGTGACGGCGGCGAAGACGATTGATGGCGCAAGACGGAGAGACAGAGAAAGACGGGGAGAGACACGGGCGGACGCAGGGCGTCTCCCCGCGACTTCGCCGACCGGTCAGAGACTGCCGGCGCAATCGCCCCTACCCCCCTTGCTGCCTGGTCGCCGATGTGCGATATGGAGAGCAGGGGCCGGATCGCCCCGTTTGATTGCATCAAAGGAGGAACGGGCCATGAGCAGGGGCAAGTTTGTGGCGGTCAGGTGCCGCATCTCGAAGGGCCTGTTCACGACCGAGCGGGCCTTCACGATCACCCTCGCGAACGGCGAGAAGCATTCCGGCCCGGCGGCCCTTGACTTCCTCTGGAACTTGAAGGGTGAGCGACTCGGCCGCGGGGACGCACTGGGCGGGGAGGTTGAGGGCCTCGTGGCGGCCCGCGAACTCCTGGGGGCCGAGGTCCCGGCGGGGATGATCGCCGTCGAGGTGCCGGACGGGGAGGCCATCGCCGTCAAGGCCGCCGACGTGACGAAGGCGCCCACGGAGATTACCCCCAAGGCCGTTTCCGCTTGAGCAGGAGGCCCGCCCATGTACCTCTCGAACCGCGATATCAGGCACGCCATCGAGACCAAGGACCTGATCGTCGAGCCGATGCCACCTGATGGCGCCTTCGACACGACGAGCATCGACTTGCAGCTCGACGATGTGGATGAGGCGCGCGTCTGGGATGTGGCGGCTTACGGGCGGGTCGCCGAGACACACGGCACCGCCACCGACGGTGTCCCGGTGGCGGGCATCAAGTACAAGGACTTCGCCGACCGCTACGCGGTCCCGGTGCCACGGCTGTCTGACGCGCCGGACGCCCCCGTGGTGCGGGATGGCGACGCGATCATCCTGCGGCCCGGTGGGTTCTTCCTCTGGCAGACTTACGAGAAGGTGGGGACGCCCGAGGACAACGCCCGGCTCATCTGCTTCATCGACGGCAAGAGCACACGCTCCCGGCTAGGCATCCTGGTCCACCTGACTGCCCCCACCATCCACGCCGGGTGGTGGGGCAAGGTGACGCTTGAGATCGCCAACCTCGGGCCCTTCTCCGTGAGGATGAAGGCGAGGGACGTGATGGCACAGATCGTCGTGGCGCAACTGAGCAGTCGGCCGGACAAGAAGAAGGCCGTCAAGGGCATCGCGATGGGCCAGTCCGATGTCGCCGGGGCAGGCCAGCCCCCCGCCGGAACGCGGCCACCGGGGAAGAGATAGCCCCATCTTCGACGCCGCCCCCTGGCTCACCAGCCCCTTGCGGTGCAGGTCCTGCACCAGCACGGGGGCGCGGAGGATGGCGCGGATGCGCTCATCACCCCGCCTGCCCGATTCTGGATTCCCGCCACTGTGGCGGGAATCCTCTCGCGCCCCCGTGTATTGGTTGGCACCGTTGTTGCGGCGTCCGTCGGGCGGGGCGATGATGAGCTTCACGTCACGTTCGCCCAGGTGTGCCTCCAGATGCGCCATGAGCTGCCGATGGGGCACGCCCATGATGCCGCCGGGCGGGCCGCCGTGATACACCGCGTCCACGGGCAGACGGCCCGCCCCCCATCCAAGGCGGGGCGCCGGCCATGTCAGAGCTCACGAAACTCCTGCTCTCGCGGCGTGCCGACGCCCCCAGGCCGAATGGCGCCCGCCGCATCGTCCGCCAGCACTCCACCGCCCGGCAATGCACCTTCTCGGCGAAGAGCGCCCTCGTGGACGCCGCCGGCATCGACACGCGGCGCATGAGCGTCGGCTGCGTTGTCAGCACGGAAGATCCTGACCGCGAGAACGATGTCATCGTCACGGCCGGCATCGACACCTCGCTGCACCAGAAGAACCCCTGCGTCCTCCTCAACCACGGCCTCGGCGCCCAGGACATGCCGGTCGCGCAGGCCCAGGACCCCGAGGGCCGGTACACCGTCGTAGCGCAGCCGCGCATGCTGCGGGCCGTGAGCTGGTTCACCAACAGTGTGCAGGAGAGTGAGCAGGTCTTCCATTTGATCACTTCCGGGCTTCTTCGGGGCGTGAGCATTGGCTTCAATGCACTCGAAGGCGAACGCAGGCGCGGCCCCGGCGGTGACGGGCTCCTGATCACGCGGTCCGAAATGTTCGAGTACAGCCATGCGCCGGTTGGCGTCAACCCCTACGCCCTGGCCGACGCGACGGTGGGCAAGAGCATCTGCGGCAAGATGGTCTCGCCGAAGATCCTCAAGGCGCTGTCGCCCTACCTGCCGCGGCTCAAGGAGCAGGTCGCCGGCGGCTGGGAGGGCGGTGCGAAGCCGGAGGCCAAGCCGTCCGCGAAGCTCCCCGAGCCAATCGCCCGCGTCGTCTCCGCCCTGGAGAGCACCGAGAGGCTCCTGCGTGAGCTGCGCGAGTCGCTGTGCCAGGACACGGGCGGCCTCGGCGGCGAGGATTGGGCCGGCGAGGAGAGGTCGGCGAAGGTCGGCGAGGTCCTCGGCACCGTCAGGGACGGCATGGGCGTCCTCGCCGACACCCACGCCGAGAACGCCGCCGAGGAGCGGGAGATGCGCAAGAGGCGTTCGCTGCTGGCGGGGCGTTGAGCCTATTTCCGCCGCCGCCAGCCGATCCACGCCGACAGATCATCGTCGGCCCTCAGCGCCTTCTCGCCCAGCACCAGGCCGACGGCGTCGGCGTCCATGCAGCCCCTCACCGCCACCGCCTTGGCCAGCCTCCGCACCGCCTCCCAGCGGCCCACCAGCAGCCGGCAGGCCACACGCTCCGCCTCCCGCACCAGCGCGAGCGGCTCGCCCTCGCCGCAGCGGCTCAGGGCCAGCACGCACGCGGCCACCTGCACCTCATCGGGGTCCGTCCGCTCGCCCTTCCGCGCGGGCCTCGTCCGCAGCCCCGGCCACGACTCGCGTAGCCCCCTGGACAGCGGGGCCGGCACGCGCGGCGAGAAGCGCAGGCCCTCGCCGCCCTTGTCCAGCCCCTCGGCCATGCGGCCGGCGACGCCCACCACGAGGTCGGCCTTCCAGGCGGGGCAGGACGCACGCTCCGCCGCCGTGGGGGCCGCCTTGCGTCCGGCCGTCCACCAGGGCGCGACGTGGCCGGGGCCGTCGGCGTGTTCGATCCCGCCGCCGTTGTCGCCACGCAGGACGGTGACGCTGTAGACGCGTAGCCCGCAGGCCTGCGCCGCGACGGCGTGGCCGCTTTCATGGAAGCAGAAGTCCCGCGGCCGCCCGAAGTCCCATCGCATGCCCCGGCCCTCCTGCCCGCATCATGGGCGGGGGCAATGATGCCCGCACCGGAGGGCAGGGCATGAGCGCGGCGACACTGGAGACGGGCGCCGATTCGGCCAGGGCCGACGCCCTCAAGGCCGCGCTTCTGGGCTCGCTCGACGAGCTCGCGGCGGGTGCCGAGCTGGCCCGCGAAATCGCTTCCGGCATCGACGCCGCGGCGCTGGGCTTCGATAGGATCGCCGGGCTGCTGGGCCGGTCCGCCCTGGTCCGCGACGCCATCGACAAGGGCCTGCTCCCCGCCATCGAGTCCGCCGCCGAGGCCGAGGTATCCGCGGGGGGTGCCTGATGACAGCGGGTGCCGACACGCCCGGCGCGAAGGCCACGCCGCCCCCACGCCCGCCCCTCACCGAGGCGCAGCAGCGGCTCGTCTCGCAGTGGTCGGGCCTCCCGGCCAACGTCGCCGGCAAGCTGCTCAGCCGCGGCAGCGACCTGCACCCCGCCAAGAATCCGCTGTACGACCCGATGGTGAGCGAGGGCATGCTGGCCCTCTGCCTCTGCTCGCAGTCGTTCGACCCGTCATGGGTCTCCGAGCACACGGGGCGGCCCGTGGCGTTCAGCACCTACGCCATGCAGTCCGTATGGCGGGCGGAGCGCAAGCTGATGCTCCGCCTGCTGGCCCACGCCGGGCCCGAGGAGCTTCACGACTCGCTGGCCGACCCCGAGCAGGGCGAGGTGGGCGAGCAGTTCGGCGAATTGCAGCACATCGTGGACCGCCTGCCCGAGGCCGAGCGCATCGCCCTCGCCCGCGGCGATGAGCAATCGCCGGCCTACAAGCGTGCCCTGTCGCTGCTGCGGGCCGAGGTGGCGACGCCACCCGATGGCGATGGCGCGGCGTCCGGGCCGCATAGAGGGTGGACCGCCGGGGAGGAGGGGGAGCTCATCCGCGCGCACCGGGCCGGCCTGTTGGGCACCCCCGCCGATGAGGAGGCGCTCGCCGCGAGGCTCGGCAAGACGCCGAAGGCCGTCCGGCGGAGGATCGCCCGCCTGCGCGAGATCGGGGCCTTGAACAACGTCGCGAAGGCCGACGAGGAGGCCTGGCTCGTCACCCTGGCCCACGGGGGCGGGCTGGCCGGCCCCGCGGCCGTTGAGGGCGCCGCCAGGCACCTGCACCGCTCTCCGAAGGGGCTGGCGGCCCTGCTGCGGCAGATGGCCGACGCCGGCAAGATCGCTCACGGCTGCTGGGAGGAGGGCTACGAGCCGCCGGCCAGGGTTGAGGCGGCCCCGACCCCGGCACCTGAACCGACCCCGCCGGCGCCCTCCGCCCCCGTCGTGGAGGCCGACGCCCCGACGCCCGCCGAGGCCCCCGCACCACCGGCACAGCCTGCCGCCCCCGAGGCGCCAGCCGTGCCTCAAGAGCGGCAATCGCCACGCCCCGAACGCCGACGCGGCACACGCCCGGCCATGATGCCCGGCACACGCGGCGATGACACGGAGAGAGGCATGAGCATCAGCGAGCGCATCCTCGGCAGGCTCGGCGTCACGCCCGAGAAGTTGAACGCCGCCGTCGAGGCGGAGCGGGCCGAGCTGCAGAGGCAGCTGGCCGGCCTGGACGCCCTGCGTGGCCTCGCGGGCGTGGCGAAGGCGAGGCCCGCCGACCCCAAGCCGCCGAAGCCGGCGGGCCGCAGGCGGGGCAGGCCCAAGGGCCCCGGCAGGGGCAACAGGCCCGGCCCGGCGACGATGGCGTTGCGCTCGCGCGTGATCGCCCTGGTCGTCGAGGGCGGGCCGCAGAGCCTTCAGGCCGTCAGCGGCCTGGTGAGGTCCGAGGGCCTCGATCTCGACGTGGGCCGCGTCCGCGAGCGGCTGGACCGCTCGCCGTGGTTCACCATCGCCGGCAACATGATCGACCTGACACCCGAGGGCAGGGCCGAGGCGGCGAGGGCGGCGAAGGCCGCCCCGACGCCCACGCAGCCCGCCCCGGCGCGTACCGACATCGACGCGGCCGCCGCCATCGGCGGCTGACACCTGACACGAGGGATTGACGCGATGTGGAGTTTCGGACTGTCCGAGTCGGGCGCCCAATCGCTCGCCCCCCAGAGGCCGGAGACGGCGGCGGAGTGGGTGCAGGCCCTGCGTGGCCTACGCGAGCGCCTGCCGTCCAACACCCTCGACGACAAGGAGGCCGCCCGGCGTGAGGACGCCCTCAAGGCCCTCTCGGAGAAGGGCTGCCCGCCGGTGCTGACGCCCGAGGACCTCGCCGCGTACTTCGCCCTCCTGAAGGACCTCGACCAGACGCCGGGCGATGTCGCCGACATCGGCCCCGGCCTGCGCATCTGGCTGAAGATCCACCCCGACCGCCGCTCCAACGGCTGCCAGTGGGTCGCCAGCGCCCTCGGCATGGTCGAGGACCGGCTCGTCCGTTTGGCGAAGACGCCCGAGGGCCGGGCGTTGGGCCTGATCGACCCCAAGGCCCCCGACATCGCCGCCGAGGCGAAGCCCGTCCAGGCTCCGGGCCTGCCCGCGAAGCTGGCCCTGGTGCCTTACTTCCGGGCGGCGGCCCTCGGCATCACGCCCCCCGAGGGCGGCTGGCCGGCGCCGAAGAAGTGGACGCAGGTCGGGGACGGGAAGTGGTACGGCCACGGCGCGGACCACTACGCCTGCCTCGGGCCCTGCGGGCGCGGCCACATGCACGGGTATTACCCCGCCGGGGACGTGGCGGCGTGGACGGCGCGGCTGGCGGACGCCGAGAACGCCTACCGGCGCCGGCTCGAGGCGGAGAACGCCGCCATCGATGCGAGCAGGGCCGAGCTGGAGGCACTCCGGCGCCGCGAGGCCCTCGGCCCCGAGGGCAGGCTCCGCGAGGACTTCTACGCGATGAAGGACCGCGTGGCGGCCCTGGAGAAGCAGGTGGCGGGGCTGCTGGCCCAGAAGGGCGGTGCGTGATGGCCGTCGGAACCGTCACGGTCACGCCGCAGGCCCAGCTCGACAAGGCCCGCAGGCCGTGCTCGAAGTACACCATCGCGTGGGTGGCCGACGCCTCGGGCAACGTCTCGGGCACCCTCACGGGCGTCATCAGCGGCGAGGTCCTCCGCGTCGTCTTCGACCCCGGCACGCCCGCGCCGACGGCCAACTACGACATCGTCCTGAACGACGAGAGCGGCCTGGACATCCTGGCCGCGCAGGGGGCCAACCTCTCCGCCACCGCCACCACCCACGTCTGCCCCGGCGTGCCGCTCAAGGACGGGGTGACCACGTCCGTCCGCCCGGTGGTGATCGACGGCACCCTCGAATTGCAGGTGTCGAACGCCGGGAGCGGCGGGGCGGGTCAGGTCATCGTGTACGTCCGGTGAGGCGGCCGGCCCGCCGCCCATGATGCGGGCGTCGGGCGGGAACAACGGGAGGGGCGGGCGATGGATGAGCTGCGGCAGTTGGAGGCGTGGGTGAAGGCCCACCCCGAGCGTTCGGCGATGGTCGCACACATCGACCTCGTCACGGGCCGCGGCTGGAACGTGAGCTTGTTCCAGGGGGCCGACTCCGCCGAGAAGGGCACGCACGAGCGCCGCGTGGGCTGCGACGAGGGCGGCAGTCAGATCGGCCTGGCCCCCGTCATCCGCGCCGCCCTGGCCCGCTGGGACGCCGGCGACGACGACGCCCCGGCGCAGCGTGAGGCCGAGGCGAAGGCGAACCTCAAGGGGGCGGCGCGATGATGGACGCCGCCTCGACCCGGAACGTCTGGCAGCGGATGGCCCCGGCCCCCACGGACGCCGTCCTCCACAGCCGCACCGCGGCCCCCGGCACGCCCGCCTACAGCTCGTACACCATCCGCGCGAAGAAGTACAAGCCCTCGCAGTCCCTCGACGGCGAGACGCCGGTGCGGTCGAGGAAGTGGCAGCTCTGGCGACAGCTACTCGACGACGCCACGGCCGTATCGCCGGCCACGCTGCCCTGCCCGGCGCCCAAGATCAACGACCGCATCACCGACTCCGACACTTCCGAGGTCTGGGTGATCAAGAGCATCGAGGAGCTGCTCTTCGGCAACTGCTGGAACTGCCAGTGCGTTCAGGAGGTCCCCTAAGTGCCCCTGGCCCTGGCCATCGCCGATTCAGCGGACGGGACCGGGGGCGTGGCCACGGTGTCCGGCACCGGCGGCGCGTCCACGGTGACGCTCTACAAGGCCGCCTTCACCGGGGCGATGGGGGCGCTGACGTGGGCGTCGGCGGGCACGCGCACGGGGGACGGCACCATCACCCTGGCCTCGCCCTCGCCGATCGCGCTGGGGTTCTACCAGTGGACCGTCACCTCGCTCCTGAGCGGAACCACCACCTTCGCCTCCGTCTACCAGAACCTCACCGACGCCACCACGGCGGTCCTCCGCCGCGTCCTCGCGGCCGTCGCCACGCGCATCAAGAGCCTGGACCTGGCCGGCGTCTCCGACACGCTGGTCATGGAGCAGTGGATGCCCCAGGTCATCAAGGGCCAGACGGAGCCCGTGGTGTACATCTGCCCCGGCCAGCGGGAGAGCTTCCCCGGCACCCTGACGGGCAGGGACGACGTGGGCCTCCCCGTGATGGTGACGTTCGTCTGGCCGGCGAACGGCGACACGACGGCCCTCCTCGCCGCCGCCACCTTGTGGCGTGACCGCGTGCTCAAGGCGTTCCGATTCCAGCGGCTGCCGGGGGTGGACGAGGTCATCAACTGCCTGCCCGAGCCGGGGGCGATCTTCGACGAGGGCAGGTTCACGCG
The DNA here is from genome assembly GCA_964630925.1 of uncultured Alcaligenaceae bacterium. Taxonomy (GTDB): domain Bacteria; phylum Planctomycetota; class Planctomycetia; order Gemmatales; family Gemmataceae; genus RGDT01. Next base: position 27,455 of record CAZVZK010000084.1, on the reverse strand, counting down.
GGCCAACCAGGGCGTCAGCGCCCTCGGGCTCAGGTTCATCTCTCGCGAGGCGCGGGGCCTGACTTGACCATGATGCCGGTGGTCCGGCGAAGGCGTGACGGCGAGGGGGTGCGGCATGGCATCGGCTCAAGGATACGCCAGTCAACTGGGCATCTCGGCCAGCAACCCCGTTGACGTGCGGTATGACTTCCAGTCCGAGAACGTCGTCACCGACGAGCAATTTATTGACACTTCAGGGTTGCGCGGCACGAGGTCGCGCGTGATCGAGAGGGTGAGGCAGGGCAACCGCCGGGTCGGCGGGCAGATCCGCATGCAGCCGACCGCCGTCGAGCTGGCGGCACTCCTGCCCTGGATCCTCGGAGCGAATGCCAGCGGCACCACGTTCGCCCTCGCGGACGCCTTGCAGACGCGCTACCTGACGGTGGACCGCATCTCCAAGGTGTTCACGTACAACGGGTGCGTCGTGGACCGCGCGACGTTCCGGGGCGGCCGCGGCGAGCCGCTCGACGTGACCCTGGACGTGGTGGGCCTCGATGAGACTGTCGGAAACTCAGGGACGTTCCCATCGTTGAGTATTGACACGACGACGGCGCCGTTCATCTTCACGGACGCGGTCCTCTCGATCAACTCCACCACGGTCAACGTGCCGAGCTTCGAGCTGGTCATCAACAACGCCGTGGACCGCGAGCGCTTCTTCAATTCGCAGACGCTCGTCTCGGCCGTGTCCCAGGACCGGATGATCAGCGTCCGCACCGCCGTCCCCTACGGCGACGCCTCGGCCCTTTACGGCACGGGGGCGGGGGGCGTGGCGGTGACCGCGACCTTCACCAACGGGGCCGTCTCGCTCCTGTTCTCGCTGGTCAAGGTGGCGTTCCCGCGCAAGTCCCCGCCCGTCGAGGGCCGCCGCGAGGTGATGCTGCCCCTGGAGGGCCAGGCGTACCGCAGCGGCTCGACGCTGGAGCTGGTGACGACACTCGACTCGACGCCCTGATCCGGAGCACGCATGAGCATCTTCATCGACGACGGCTTCACGCTGGACGGCAGCATCCCCACGCGGCCGGGGCTGGCGCCCCTGTCCTTCCAGTACCGCCCGGCCCTGCCCGTGGCCGTGTACCAGTACATGCGGGCGCCGAAGGGCACGGGCGAGCAGGAGGTCAAGGCCGTCGTGGACCTGCTCTCCGCGCACCTCGTCTCCTGGGACGCGACGGGCCGCAACGGCGAGCCGGTGCCGATCACGCGCGAGACGCTGGCCAGGGTGGCGTACCCGATCCAGCAGCGGCTCATCGACGCGGTGACCGGCTACGGCGGCCTGGAGGCCGACGCAAAAAACTAGCGGCGGCGGCGGTCCTGCGTGCCAGGAGCCCCGCCTTCTACGAGATGGACTGCGGGACGTGCGAGAAGTACATGCACACCGACGGCGTCCCGTCCACCCACGCCGGGCTGCCGGTGCTCAGGCCGAGGGGCGTCATCACGCCGTGCTGGAAGTGCCCCAAGCTCGCCCACACCGACGACAAGAGGCGTGCCAACGCCCATGACCCGACCCCACGCAGTCGGCGGGCCATCCGCCATTTCATGGAGTGCCGCGCCGTCGGCTCGTTCCCGCCGGACCCCATCGTGAAGATGTGTGCCGGCGTGATCGACGACGTGGAGCGGTCGGTGTCCCAGGCGAAGGCGGACGGCCTGCTCGAATTGGGGCGGGCGGTGCTTAACAGGCTGGCCTCGGGGGGCTGACGACATGGCGACCATCTTCGACGCGGACAACGAGGCGCAGGGCCGCCTGGAGAGGGAGTCACGCGAGAAGCTCGTGCAGGCCGCCCTGGAGCGGCTGGAGCCGAGCCGCGCGCTGGCGCGGATGGAGAAGGAGGCCAGCGAGCTCCAGCGCAAGGCGAACGAGGAGGCCCGCGAGGCCGGCAACGCCCGCATGGCGTTCGCCAACAACGTCAAGATGGCGGCCGACGAGACGGCGAAGCTGCTCCGGACGATGTCCGACTCATCGCTCACCCTCGGGCAGATGCGCCGCCAGGTGCTGGAGGGCCTGCCCGTCCTCGGCGGGTTCTTCCGCTCCGCCCGCGAGCTGGGCGAGGCCCTGTCCGGCGCCTCCGAGATGATCCGCCGGAGCAAGTTCGAGCTGGCCCTCAAGGAGGCGTTCATCCCCCAGGCCGGGGCCAACCTCCGCCAGATGGACACGGCCGGCATCGCCGCGGCGTCGGCGGCGGCGTCGGCGGGCATGCTGGGGGGGGTGCAGGCCCGCGGCATGCTCGGCAGCCGCCTCTCGTGGACGGGACAGCGGGCCTTCGACGAGGAGCGGATGATGGGGGCCTCCCGCGACGAGGCCGCCCTGTCCGGGCCGCGCATAGACGCCGCGATCATGGGGCTGGGCGCCGCCCGCAAGCCCCTCCTCGATAGCGAGGCGCGGATCAGGGAGCTGGAGGCGCGGAGGGAGAAGGTGTCCGGGGCGCGGGCGATCAACGCGATGGGGGAGGCCGAAGGCGGGGGCGGCGTCCTCTTCGGGGGGGCCGCCGGGCTCGGCATGGGCGCCGCCGGCCGCTTCCGCGCCAACGAGGTCAAGCACACGGCGGAGATCGCGGCCATCGACAAGGAGCTCGATCAGGAGCGGCAGCGCAAGCTCAAGGCCCTCGACGAGGTGAAGGGCAAGACCCTGGAGGTCACCCAGGCCGAGGCGCAGGCGCGGAAGGCGAACATCGCCGTCATGCACGCCGAGCTCGCCGTCCTCGAGCAGCGCGACCGCCTGCTACGCGGCCAGCTCCAGGCCGTCGGCCACATGGGGCGGGGCGACCGGAACATGATGGCGCACGCCCTGGAGCGGATCGACCGGGTGGGCTGGGACGCCGCCGGCCCGATGGCCAGGCAGATGGCGATGCAGATGAACCCCGACAAGGCGAACAAGCTCGCCGAGAAGGCCGCCGAGGACTCGGGGGTGATGGACCGCCTGCCGGGCGACTGGCGGCAGAAGGGGACGCGCGAGGGCCTGGACAAGCAGATCCGCGAGAAGGAGAAGGAGGGCCGGGACGCCGCCCTCGCCGACGTGAAGGAGAGCGCCGCGGCCTACGACAAGACCATGAAGGCCTTCACGATGCAGCTCGCCGACGCGCTCGCGGCGCAGCTCGCGGGCTTCAAGCAGGCGTTCGAGGAGGCGTTGCGGGCGAGGAAGGTCCTCGGGGGCTGAGCGTCGGCCCGGTCGGCCCGGTCACCCCGCCGGCCGGGGCGGCCCCACGAGCCGGCCCCTCCGCCCCTCGGCCATCTCGACCATCTGCGGCCCGCCGTCCGCCGCCGGCGGCAGGTACTCCGCCCGCCTCCTGGCCGGGTAGGACGGCACGAAGGGCGAGAACTCGAAGTTGCGCGAGGCCGTCGTCTCGGCCCCCTGCGCCCCGACGCTGTACTCCGCCTGCATCACGGCGCCGTCCAGGGGCACGGGGACGATGCCGTTGTAGCCCCTCATCTCGCCCCGCCCGAGGCTGAACCGCGAGGCCAGCCCGCGCAGGTAGTAGTCGGCCCGGACCAGGGCGTCGGCGTCGTAGATCCGCGTCCCCACGAGGCTGTACGGGACGCTGCCGTCGTAGTCGGCCACGACGTTGAGCTGGATATCGTCATGCACCTCGACCTTCACGCCCCCGCCGGGGTTGCCCCCCGGCAGGGCCTCGGTGCGGCTGTAGGCGCTGAGCTGGTTGGTCACGGCGTCGCGCACCATGACGCCCGTCTCCAGCAGCAATTCCGGGTACTCGATGGCGTACAGCCCGCGGCGGTACACGGGGATGGAGAAGCTGATGAGCTGCCACTGCGGGGTGACGCCGAACGGGATGTGGACCTGGGAGGCGGCGTCGGTGTTCTCCAGGGCCTCGGTGTACCAGAGGCCTGTCGGGCTGATGCACTCGACGGAGACGCTGCCGTACACCGCCGCGGCCTTGGACTTGGAGAGGCCCGCGTACAGGTTGGCGACGTAGGCGTCGAACGCCTGGGAGTTGTTCACCTTCACCGAGGGGTCGATGTCCTCGGGGACGATCTGCTCCACCCTCTCGCCGGTCAGCACGATCTGCTCGCGCCTGACGATCTTGCCCGTGTAGCCCGCCACCACCATCGGCCCGCCCGCCGGCCCCTCCGTCTTCAGCCGGTACAGCTTGAACACCGACTGCGAGGCGAGCTGCTGGGCCTGGTTCTGCGTCAGCCTGTCCGTGGCCACGGCGTCGTAGCAGTTGCCGGGGTCGGTGTTCTCCCAGCGCCGCTTGCCCGGCCGCACGGCCCGCTGCGTCATCACGGCGGCGATGCCGTTGGCCGGGTCGAAGCTGTCGCCCATCTCCGCCGCCACGCTGAACTCGTAGCCGTCCTGGCGGCCCCGGATCGTGACGACGTTGGCGCTGGCCGTGGCCGTCATCCTGCCGCTGACGCGCGGGTCGGCGCTGGCGTTGACGAGGTTGGCGAGGGCCAGGGCGATGTCGTCGGCGTCGTCGCCGCCGCCGGGCCCGTAGGAGAGCGACACGCCGGAGCGCGGGTCCTCGCCCTTGACCGCCCCGGCGAAGACCTCGAACTTGGCGGCCAGGTCCACCTCGCCGTAGGTGACCGTCACCTCCCACGCCTGCTTCCGCCCCTGCACCAGGGGCGGCGCGTAGCTCAACAGGTCGATGGGGACATAGGTGCCGTCCCACTCCAGGCCGACCGGCTCCAGGGCGAGCCGGCACTGGAACAGGGTCGGCCCGCCCACCACGCACACGGCCGCCGGGGCGTCGGGGCTCTTCAGGCTGGGGCTGCGTGTGTACAGGGAGCCGCCGGGCAGGTCGCGTCCCTGGCCCACCCTGGCGACGATGACGGAGTCGGTGACGGGGTCGAACACCACCCGGCAGCCGAAGCTCTCGGCCACCTGCTGCAGCGCCTGCGCCGGCGGGATGCCGAACCAGTTGATCGGCGGGTTGAGTCCCGACGGCGTGATGAGCGTCCGCACCACCGCGGCGCCGGGGTTGGTCAGGCCGGGGGGCAATGCGTCGATGTTGTAACTGCCCTCGCCCATCGCCTGGAGGCACAGCAGGGCCAGCTCCTTCGGCGAGCGGATCGTCCAGGGGATGAGCCTGCCGAAGGGGTCGAGCTGGTTGTAACAGCCGTCGATGCGGCCCGCGCCCCACATCCAGCGGCGGTCGCGGATGAGCAGCGTGTGCGTCTGCCCGTCGCCGCCGACCCGCGCCGTGCAGTCTTCGACCTTGCAATCACGCAGGCTGATGGCGCCGACGCCGTCGGAGATCACGAGCGTGCCGCGCATGGCGGGCAGGACGCCGGGCGGCAGGTGGCAGACGAGCGTGGCCGCGCCGGGCGTGATGCCGTGCGAGCAGGTGTAGGAGCAGGACTCCACCGTCCCGCCCACGCCGGGCCAGGATGCCGTGCCGTGCCTCTCTCCGGCCATGAGACGCCCTCCGCCCCCATGATGGGGCCGGGGGGAGGGCGCGGCCTTGGAGCTACGCTACGGCTCGTACGCCTGGGACGCCAACGCCACGACGCTCACCGCGTCGTCGCGGACGCGCGTCAACGAGGGCGGCCAGCCCCTGAGCCTGATCCGCTCCTTCGCGGTGCAGGGCTACCTCTCCGCCGACGGCCAGGCCGCCATCACCACGGCCATGAACGCCCTCAAGGCGGCCCTCGCCGTCCCCTACCAGGACCTGAAGCTCCTGACCGACGCCGGGGCCAACAGCAGCGACCTGCTGCTCAACGCCGGGTCGCTCACGGGCGTCGTCGTCACCGAGGGGCCGGCCTTCGGCGACTCCAGGGGCGCCGAATACAGCACCATCCGCTCGTTCACCTTCACGGCGCAGGCCGAGTACCCGCTGACGGGGTCGCAGAACCTGCTGGTGAGCTTCACGGAGTCGCTTTCGTTCGGCGGCGGGATGCCCACCTACGCGATGAGGCCGGCGATCAACGGGCCGCCGCAGCGGCAGCTCATCTACCCGCGGACGGCCTACCGCTGCACGCAGCAGGGCATGGCGGTGGGCTTCCGCGCCTACCCCACGCCCGCCGCGGCGAAGTTCCCGGCCGCCCTCAAGGAGGCCCCGGAGATCCGCCGGCGTAGCCCTCGGCGGATGGGCAACGGCTACGCGGAGTACCCGGTGGAGTGGACGTACCAGTTCGAGAGCGTCGGCCCCCTGGTGGCGGTGCCGACGCTGTGGGTGTCTTAGCCCGCCGGCTTGTGGGTGAGGATCTCCTCCATCGACCACCCGTTGCGGATGAGGTCGTAGATGGTGGTCTTGAAGAGGCCGGACCGCTTCGCGCATTCCGAGACGGTGATGCGCTCGCCGTTGACGACGAACCAGACGTTGTTGCGCTTGTTGTTGCCCTGCACCTTCCTCGTCGCCCAGCGGCAGTTCTCGGGCGAATATGGGCCGTCGTTGTCGATGCGGTCGAGCGAGTGATCCGGCGGCCGCTCCCCCATGTCTGCCAGGAAGTTAGCGAACCCGTCCGCGCCGGCCCATCGCTCGCAGAACGTGATCCCCCGCCCCCCGTAGTTGCGATACGCCGAGTTGCTCGGGTTAAGGCATCTCCCCTTGGCGCTGCACCACGAGGCGTACTCCGGGCCCCTTGAACGCCCGTGGGTCTTGTTCTTCTCGATCCACAGCTCTCGGTGCAGGCACCCGCAGCTCCGGGTCTTCCCGGTGAGCAACTGGTATGTGACGATCTCGACGTGCTCGCCGCAGTCGCACCGACACACCCACCGGCGGTAACGTCCCCTCTTCGGTGCGACGTGCAGCACGAGCAGACGGCCGAACCGCTGCCCCGCGATCTCTTTCGGCACCCCCATCCATGCCTCCGCGTGAGCGTCCCGCCCATGATGGGCGGGGGCGTCAGCGCGTCGATTCGTGGAGGGGGCAGGGCATGGCCGTTAACGTCTGGAATGGCCACGCGCAGCCGGTCGCTCAGGTCGTCACGATCACAATTTCGGGATACCACGCCAGTACGACATATTCGATCACGATCAACTCCAAGACGGTCAGCGTGGCCGGGACCACCGACACCGCCGGCACCGCCTCGGCGCTGCAGGTGGCGCTGGCGGCCAGCACCATCCCCGAGTTCGCCGAGGTGACGTGGACCTACCCCGGCTCCGGGGCCGTGGTCACCGGGACGGCGGCCACCCCCGGCGTCCCCTTCACCGCCACCAGCAGCGTCTCGGGCGGCTCCGGCACCATCGGGGCCGTCACCACGACGACGGCCAACTCCGGGCCGAACGTCTACTCCGCGACGGCCAACTGGTCCCTCGGCTACGTCCCGCAGGCCACGCTCGCCGCGCCGGTCCAGGCGGCCGCCGCGGCCGCGTCCGGCGGGTCGCTGTCCAACGGCACGACCTACTACTGGATCATCACGGCGACGACCCAGACCGGCGAGACGATCAAGTCGAATCAGCAGAGCCTCGCCATCACCACGCCGAACCTCACCGCGACGCTCTCGTGGGCGCAGGTCGCCGGCGCGACGGGCTACAAGGTGTACCGCTCCACCACCACCGACACCTACACCACGCCGGCCCTGGTGACGACGATCACCAGCGGCTCCACCGTCACCTACAACGACACCGGCACGGCGGTGGGCGCGGGGGCCCCGCCCGGCGTCTCGACGGCCGTCGGCGACGACGTGTGCCTCACCAACTCCGCCTCCTCGATCCTGTATGACATCGACCAGTCCACCCTCACCGTCACCTCCTTCAGCGTGGACGCGACCTACACCGGGGACATCGGCCTGCCGCGGACCAACGCGGCGGGCGGCTACGTCGAGTACCGCACCACCTCCCTGAAGCTCGGCATCCCCACGCTGAACCTCGGGCGTGGCGAGGGCGCCGGCTCGGGCCGCCTCAAGTTCGACCTGGGGACCGTCCAGTCCACGGTGAACGTCTACGGGGCCGGCAACCCGGCGGAGCAGGGCGTCCCCGCCGTGCTGCTCAAGGGCACGCACGCCTCCAACGTGCTCAACGTCCACAGGGGCAGCGTGGGGGCGGCCTTCTTCCCCGGCGAGACGGGCACCGTCGCCACGGCCCGCCTCGGCTACCAGACGAGCCAGCAGACCGACGCCGACGTGGTCCTGGGCGACGGCTGCACCCTGACCACGATCAGCCAGAACGGCGGCAAGGTGGTCTTCGGCAGCAACGTCACCACCCTGACGCAGCGGGGCGGCGAGGCGGAGGCCCGCGGCTCCTGCAACGTCGCCACCTACGACGGCCAGGACGGGGCGCTGCGGTTCCGCTCCTCGGGGGCCGTCGGCGGGACGGCCCTGGTGCTCGGCGGCGGCTGCACCCTCGACCTGTCGGGCGACCCGCGCGGCAAGACGGTGTCGAACCTGACCATGCAGGCCGGCAGCTCCTTCCTCGACCCGGACAAGACGGCGGCGGGGACGCTCAACATCACCCTGTCCGAGTGCTCGCTGGCGGACGTGACGCTCGTCCTCGGCTCCGACCTCGCCCTCACGAGGGCGTGACATGGACAGGCCCGAGGCCACGGCCGCCCTCAACGCGCAACGCTGGCTGCCCATCAGGAACGACGAAGACGACCCCATCCCCCCCGGCGGGGCGTGCCGCGTCACCGGCATCACCGACGACGGGGCGTTGGCCGTCGAGCGGCCCGACACCGACGGCATGACCAACGTCCTGTTCAACGGGCGCACCGCCGTCGATCCCGGCAAGTTCGGGCGGGCGACGATGTCCTGGCCGTGCATGGCGTCTTACGACGCCGACCCGCTCGACGGCGCGGGGCCGTCCAACGGCGACGAGTGGGGCGTGGCGGCCTCCTCGTGGGCCTTGCAGGCGGGGCAGAAGGGCTTCGTCTTCTACGGGGCCGGGTTCGCCGGGATGGGCAACGTGGTGCCGGCCAACCCCGGCGGGCGCACCGCCGACGAGGTGGGCGAGCCGGACGCGCAGACGGCGTGGACGGTGGATCAGGACGACCTCGTCCTCACCGGCGATTCGCTGGTCAAGTCGGTCAGCGCGACGAATCCGGGGCTGAGCCTGACCGGCATCGACCCGACCTCGATGTTCCGTCCGGGGCAGAGCGGCTTCTTCACCCTGGTGAACACCGGCTCCGAGTCGTTCACCATCACCCACAACGACTCGAGCAGCGCCGCGGGCTTCCGCTTCGCCCTGGCCGGCGGGCTGCCACTCCGCGTCCTGGCCGGCGGCATCGCCCGCTTCTACTACGACGCCGCGGCGGGGGTCATCCGGGCCGCCTCGGCCACCCCCGGCGGCAGCTTCTCCGTCGTCTCGGGCCTGACGGCGGGCAGCTACACCTCGGCCGACATCACGGTGGACGCCTACGGGCGGGTGACGGCGGCGGCGAGCGGGTCGGGCGGCTCCGCCCCCTCGTGGACGAAGATCACCAAGACGTACACCGACCTGAGCACGGCGGCGACGACGAACTCGATCAACCTCTACCTCCAGCCGGCGAAGGGGGTCATCCACGCCGTGATGCTCCGGCACTCGACGGCCTTCACGGGCGGCACCCTGTCGAACTACAAGCTCTCGGTGTGGTTCGACGGCATCATCCTCGACAACTACCTGATCCAGGACTACAGCGTGTTCTCGGCGCCGGTGGAGACCGCCGCGACGTGGCCGCTCGGGGGCGGCGACCCGCTCACGGAGGTCTCGCCGATGATGTCGAACTACTCGAGCTCCGTCCAGTGGAGCCTCAAGGCCGACAGCACCGGGGCGAACCTCAGCGCCGCCACGGCCGGCAGCGTCGATATTTGGTTCCTCGTCTCAACGCTCCCGTGACTCCAGCTCGGCCAGACGCCTGCGGCACCGCCCCGCCTGCTCGCGCCACGCCTCGGCCGCCGCGTGGTTGCCGGCCTCGTCGGCCAGCCGCGCCTGCCTCATCTTCTCCTCCATGTCCGCCCGCGTGCCCTCGACGGCCCGCCGGTGCGTCGTCTCGGCGTCCAGCCCGTCCGGGCCCGGCGGCCCCGGCAGGGCCGACAGCAGCCCGTACAGCCCCAGCGCCACGCCGAGGACGGCACACGCCGCCAGGAACAGGAACAGCCCCTCGACGATCCGCCTGCCGGCCCCCATGACGCGACTCCGTCCGTTACCGGGCGCGGGGAGTAGATTGCGCCTGTATAGCGGATCGTTCGTCGCGCGGCCGCTCGGATTTCACCTGGGCGCCTGTTTAGGCGGAATGTGGCGGGCCGGCGGCGGGCTTCTTCTGACGCTTCTTCTTCTCGCCGGCCTCGGCCTGCGCCGGCTTCAGCTTCGGCGTGACCACCTCGGGCGGTTGCTCGACGTGGCGTTCGATGGCGTGGAGGATCTCCACCGTCATCGACCGGCGCGTCCTCGCCATCAGCCCCTCGAGCCGCTCCCACAGCTCGTTCGGCATCCAGACGTTCGCCTGGCTCTGCCCGTCGCGGATCTTCGGCCTGCCCATGCGTCTCACCTCCTCCCACACATGATAGGGCGTCCGCCGCCGGCGGGCGTCTGGAAAAATGTAGACAATCTTTCCGGATTCCTTGCAACATTCCGCCCCGGCGTGCGTCTATATAAGTACAGACGCAACGCGACACGCACAACGGGGGACGGACATGACGGCACTTCTGACGACGGCCGAGGCGGTCCACGGCGGCATCAACGCCCAGGCGCGTTCCTGGCGTGGCGTGGACGGGATGGAGCAGAGGGTCGGCCGGCTGGCCGATGTCGTGGAGAGCGCGGCCCAGGGCTACGTCACGCTCGTCTACGACATCCCCGAGAAGAAGCGTTCGGCCTGCCCCAACCCGAGCCGCACGCTCTGGCCGCACGGCTTCCGCCTGAACTTCTCGTGCTGGGTCATGCCGAAGGAGCGCCTCGCGCATGCGGACATCGTGGCCCTGCTGGCCCACTGGAAGGCCCACGGCATCCGGGCGCACGTCATCGAGTACGCCGAGAGCCAGATGGCCGTGGTGCGGGGGATCGCCCGCGAGAAGCTCGAGGAGGAGGTCCGCCGCGTCCACACGTCCCTGATCGAGGGCATCATCGCGGCCGACGACGCGCTGAAGGCCGCACTCGATGAGGAGGCCCCGGAGGGCGCCGACGAGCTGGCCAAGGCGGAGGCGGACATCGAGGCCCGCCACGACCACAAGGCCCGCGTCCGCTCCCGGCTCTCCCAGGCGTCCCGCGAGCTGGACGCGGCCATCGGGTGCGCGGAGCTGTTCGACGAGCGGGAGGCCCTCTCCGACCTGTTCGAGGGCGTGCGGGCCGCCCTGCGGTCGCGGGAGGGGGCGCTTCAGGCCGCCACGGCGTCGCGGCGGGCGGCCTGAACATCACACACCGGCCCGCCATCGCCCGGCGGGCCCTTCACGGGGAGGATCCCATGCTGGACAAGATCGCGCCGCTGTTCGTGCTGCTGCTGCCGCTGGCCTGCTGCCTGGTCGCCGACCTGGCCGGCGGCTGGCTGGCGCGGCGCCGGCGTGCGGCGGACGTGAAGGCGGAGAACGAGAGCTGGTTCCGGTGCAACTATCAACGGGGGGTGCGGTGATGGCACTGACGTGCGCGGACGGGGGCAGGGCGGCGGGGAGGCTGACGCGCCGGTGCGAGCGGGCGCTGGCGGGGCTGTTCCTGGCCCTCGCCGAGGTCGAGCGGGCGGCGGGGCGCCTCATCGCCTGCCAGCGGGCCGGCGCCGACATGGGCGATTCGCAGATGGACGACTTCGAGCTGGAACACGTCGCCCGTGACGCGGCGGCCGTGGCGTGGGCCGCCGAGAGGGCCACCAGCTCGCTCCTGAGCGGCCAGGTGCTGTTCGGGGATGAGGACGAGGCGCGGGCCATCCTGGGACGAAGGGGGGCCGCATGAAGGAGCAGAACGCGGCGGGGGAGGAGGCCTACCCCTCGGCGTCGTCCGCGGGGGGCGTCTTCTTCGGCCTGCCGCCCTTCGGCTTCTCCGGCTCACCCTCGGCGGGCTTCTCGGCGAAGGCGTCCGGCTTCACGCTGAGGGCCTTGCACAACGCCAGGACCGTTTCCCAGGTCGGGTTGCGTCGCCCCTGCTCAAGATCACGGATGCCCTTCTCGGAGCGCAGCCCCGCTCTTTCCGCGAGCTGCTTACGGCTGAGGCCCGCAGCTTCGCGCAACTCACGCAGGCGTCCCTGGAACCACGCCGCTTCCAAGCGGGTCTCCGGTCTGCTCAAAGTTGCTGGCATGCCGCCCCCTGAAAGAGTTACCGCAACTGCGGTTGACACTGTACCGCAGATGCAGTAACTTCAGCAAGGCCAGCCAACGCCGGTTGTTGGTGGCAACGGGTCGGGAGGGTGTAGCAGACCCTCCCGACCTTCACAACCCGAGCCTCGCACGAGGCCGGGCTGTGAGAAGCATTTTGCCGAATCATTGGCCCTTCCGCAAGGGCCGCAGTTGGATTCTGTTTGTTCACCGATGAGCTGATGGCGTGAGGGCCATCGGGCAGGCCGTTGCGAGATTCCCCGCAACGGGCCGGAGACAACTGCGGACCTTCCCGCAGTTGCCGGGGACGTTCCGCGCACGGACGCGCCATTCACCACCCTTTGGAGGTTCTGACGATGACGACCACGACGAAGTCGAAGAAGAGCGGCCGCAAGCCCACCCCGTCCCGCACCGCGGCCATCAAGGCGTGGGCGGAGGCCATCAAGGCCTCGAAGGCCTTCCGGGCGTCGCTGATGGCGTTCCGGGCCGCCCTGGACGCCTGCCCGCCCAATGTGCGCGAGCGCCTGCTGCCGGCCCGCGACACCGCCCGCGGCCTGGACTGGATCGAGATGACGGCCACCCACCTCGAGGAGGAGCTTGAGTTCGGCGGCTACGCCCCTCGCGCGGTCAGCGTGTTGGCGGGCGACTTCACGGCCGAGCACATCGCCGAGGGCCTCGGGGACAGCTACGGCGAGGACGCGCTGCGCACCTACGTCGCCAGCAGCATCGTCCCGTTGATGGCCAACGAGGGGCTGGACTTCGACGCCGAGGCGTTCCTCGCGGCGGCGGCCCCCTCCCCCGAGGAGGCCATCGCCGGCGTGGCGTGATCGCCGCGTCCTGACACCACCACCCACACCCCAGACGGAGGACACCATGAGCAAGACGAGGACGAAGAAGCCGCCCGCCCTGAAGCGCGACCCCGAGGCGATGCGAGCCGTGGCCCGACTCGTCGCCGCCCTGGAGGACGTTCGGGACGCCTGCGAGGAGGTCGAGGCGGCCGGCAAGCGTGGGCTGCGGCTGGAGAGCAGGCTGTACTTCGACGACGGCACCCTGACGGGCGGCCACGAGGTCAAGGACGACATGCCCGCGTTCGCCGCGGAGGCGGCCGGGGTGTGCTGGGCCGTGGACGCCGCCCTCTCGTTCCTCACCAGCGAGTCGCCCATCGACGGCCGGGATTCGGCCCTCGCCTACCTCGCCGTCCCCGCCCTCGACATCGACGACGCCGAGGACCTGCTGGCCGGCCTGCCGGTGCCCGGCGTGCGGGCCGCGTCGTGATGCACCCCGAGCCCATCCCCGAGGGGCTGCTCCCGGTGGCCCAACGTGCCGCGACGTTCGCGGTACGCTGGCTGCTGCGGCGCAGCCCCCCGGTGCGTCGCCTGGAGCACGACGAACGCCTGCAAGAGGCGTGGGTGGGCGTCTGCTCCGCGTGGGCCTGGCTGCTCTCGAACCCCGACGAGCCGCGCGACGACCTGTTCCCGCTGTTCTTCGCATCGGCACGCAACCGGGTCCGGGCCGCTGCGGCGAGGGTCACACGCTGGCGTCGGCTGTCCACCAGGTGCGTTCAATTGCACGACCACCTGTTGTGCAAGACGCCCGGCCCCGAGCGGATCGTGCTGGCGCGTCTGGGGCTGGCCGAGGCCCGCGAGCTGGCGAGGACGCTGCCGGGCCGGCTCGTCGGCGTCGTGTCGGCCTTGCTGGACGGCATGTCGCCCGCGGAGATCATCTCCACGCACGGGCCGTCGCCGCGGTCGGCACGGCAGTATCTGTTCGAGGGGCGGTTGGCGTTGTTGAAGCGGATGGGGGAGGTGCGGTGTGAGAGGCGCGGGGGGCGGCGTGCTGACGCTCAACTGGCGGCCCGTTCTCGGCTAGATGTCGGCTAGATGTCGGCTAACCGATGTCAATGAGTGCCAACGGCTTGTGTCGAGTCTGCCCTTGCGTTTGTCTGCGATGGCAGATAGGATTCGCCCCGGCAGGGAGGCCCGCGCCTTGCCGGGGATTTCACGGAGCGGGCGAGGAGGATTTCTCATGGATGAGCTGGCCGCCTTGCTCTTCAGGTGCGTGCAGATGGAACGCTCCTGCATCGGCGCCGACATGGACGCCCTCGGCGTCGTCGCCGACTGGCTGGAGGAACACGACAGGGCGGACAAGGCCGAGAAGGTCCGCAGCATCATCGCGGCGAAGATCACGAAGCCGACGGAGCCGGCCCCGCCGCACCCGCCCCGCTCTCGCCGCGCCCCCAGCAACGGGACGCCGGCCTTCTCGACGCTCTTCTTCCAGCGCGAGCCCTTGGCGATGCTGTCCCTGGTCCTCGCCCGCTCGCACGCCGACCCGCACGCCTACGCCGTCCACCTCAGCACCGGCACCCACGTCATCTGGGACAACGACGGGATGCACGTCTCGGGCAGCGCCCTCGACGGGACCGTCCGCCTCGCCAAGTGGCGGGCCGCCTGCCACGTCCTGATGATGAACCCGCTCATGCTGATGGCCTTCAAGAACGAGGCCGAGGCCGTCGCCACGGCCTGACGTGGCCCTCACCGGTCCGGGCCGGCGGATGCCGGCCCGGACCCTCTCATGGAGCGACCAAGGATGAACACCGACTGGCTGAACCGCCGCATCGACGCCACGCTCAAGCGACTCGACGCCGCCGGCAACGCCGAGGCCGCCGGGGCGCTCCGCTACGCGCGGGAGGCCCACGCCGCCGGACATTGCGACAGCCCCCGCCTGCTGGCGGCCCTCAAGGTGGCGAACGTCGCCGCCAGGGCCGCGGCGTTCGTGAAGCGTCATGGTGAGAGGAGTCAAGGATGAACGAGCTGGAGCGGCTGCTGATGCGGATGACCTACTGGCGTGGCTTCTGTTCCGATGTTGACGAGACAGGCTTCCTGCCCGTGGCCGACTGGCTGGAAGAGAACGGCAGGGATGAGGAGGCGTCTGCCGTGCGGCTTGTCTACGAGGAAGACATCCCCATCACCCCCGGTCCCCTTCACCACTGGCAGGCCAAGGGGCGGCAAGTGTTCTTGCAGTTGCGCGGCAGCCGGCCCCGCGGCAACGTCCGGTTCACCTTCCACGACGGCGGTGGAGAGCTCTGGGAGTACGGCGGCAGCGTCCCACCAAGGATGATCCCCGAGTTCATCCGCCTCGCGAAGTGGCGTGCCGTCTTGCACCTCCTTGGGTACAAGTCGCTTTACCACTTCATCGCCTGCTGCGCCGCCGAGGCACACGCCCCGGCCACCTGACACACCGTCCCGACACAACGCCAGGAGCGGCGATGAGCACCACCGTTGCGCACACGCCTTTCGAGGCCGACCCCTCGGCCCTCTCGCACCTCGACGCCAAACTCCAGATCATCCGCGATTGGGTGTCCGCCGTGGCGGGCGGCCTCCGCACCGGCCTCTACATCTACGGCACCGGCGGCATCGGCAAATCCCACACCGTCCTCGAGCGGCTGGACGCCCTCAAGGCGGGCTATCGCCTGTTCAACTCACGCATGACGGGCAAAGGGCTGTTCAAGGCCCTCCAGTCGTCGCCGGACGCCGTCCACGTCCTCGAGGACATGGAGCGGCTGACCAACGACAAGGACGCCCAGGGCGTCCTCCGCTCGGCCCTCTGGGCGACGCAGGGCCGCGAGCGCATCGTGACATGGACGACGGCGACCGGCGGGGACGAGGTGTTCACCTTCCACGGCGGCATCATCCTCCTGGCGAACCGCCCCCTCGCGGCCCTCCCCGAATTGCGGGCCCTCGCCACCCGGATCGCCGTCTACCGCCTCGACGTGACCGACGGCGAGCTCCGGGCCATGCTCTACGAGCTCGCCGCGAAGGGCTACCGCCGCGACGGCAAACTCGTGCTGGAGCCCGAGCCGTGCGGCGAGGTGGCCCGCCACCTGCTGGCCGAGTGCCAGGCCGCCCGATGCCCGCTCGACCTCCGCCTCCTCATCAACGCCTACGGCGACTACCTCCTGTGGGAGAGCGGCAAGTCGGGCAGCCACTGGCACGACCTCGTCAGCGCCAGCGTCAGGGAGGCGGTGGCGCACTTCCGGCACGAGATCGACGCCTCGCCGGCCGAAGAGAAGAAGGCACGCCGCCGCCAGCTCGTCCGCGAGATCATCGGCGCGACCGCGGACGCGAAGGAGCAGGAGCGGCAGTACATCGAACGGACGGGCCACTCGCGGGCCGACTTCTTCAGGCGGAAGCGGGAGATCGAGAGTGGCGAGTTTGACGCCGAGGGCTGATACCTGAGACCGGAGACGCCGAACATGAAGAACAGCGGGCAGGCATGGTGTTACCAGAAGGGCGCCGACGTGGACCGCCTCGGCGAGGCCCTCGCCCCGTGGTACGTCGGCTGGTACGAGCCCGACGGCAGGCGGAAGGCGAAGAACGTCGGGGCCGGCCGCGACGGCAAACGGGCCGCCGACAAACTCAAACTCCGCCTCACGTCCGAGCTGATGACCGGCACCTACCACAAGAACCTCGACACCCTCTGGGACGACTTCGTCACCGAGTACACCCGCCGCGAGCTGGACGGGCTGGCCGTCGAGTCGAAGCGCTGCGCCCTGGACAGCCTCACCCACTTCAAGCGGCACATGAAGCCCGTCAAGGTGTTCAGCATCGACACCGGCATCATCGACGAGTTCATCTGCCGGCGGCGGAAGGACCCCGGCAAGAAGAAGGGGGCCGCGGTCTCGCCTGCCACCATCAACAAGGATCTACGGCACCTCAAGGCCGCGCTCACCAAGGCCGTCGATTGGGGGCACCTCCAGAAGGTGCCGCGGTTCGGGATGGAGCGCACGGTGAAGAAGCTGATCCGCTTCGTCACCGCCGAACACTTCGCGGACATCTACCGGGCGTGCGACCAGGCGATCAAGCCCGCCGCCATGCCCTACCCCGCCGCCGACTGGTGGCGAGGGCTGCTCACGTTCGCCTACATGACCGGGTGGCGTATCTCCGACATGCTCGCCCTGCGCCGGGCCGACCTCGACCTCCGGGGCGGGTACGCCATCACCAGGGGCGAGGACAACAAGGGCGGGCGGGATGACCGGGTGAAACTGCACGCCGTCGTCGTCGCCCACATGGAGAAGTTGGCCAGCCTGGACGCCTTCGTCTTCCCGTGGCCCCACGACCGCCGCACCCTCGAGCTGGAGTGGGACCGCATCCAGGGGGCCGCCGGCATCCGCCTGGAGTGCCCCGGCCGGCACGAGCATACCGAGGCGTGCCACCTCTACGGCTTCCACGACCTGCGCCGCGCCTTCGCCACCGTCAACGCCCCACGCCTCACCGCCGACGCCTTGCAGCAGCTCATGAGGCACCGCAGCTACCTCACGACCCAGGTCTACATCAACATGAGCCGGCAGATCGACGACGCGGTGGACGTGCTGCACGTCCCCGACTTCCTCAAAGAGCGCAAGGCGTAGCCTCTCAATCCCGGTCTCCTGTCAGTCTCCATGGCAAGGGCTCCGGGGGCCTACGCCACCCCGATTCCGGACACCGCAGGTGGCAAATACTGTCGGCGGAAAGGCAAGGGGCGGAAGGGGTTGGCCCACCCCGCCCCGTCGTATGGCGTAGCCCGGCGTAGCCCTCTGTCGAGACTCATAATCCCTTGGTTGCAGGTTCGAGTCCTGCTGGGCCTATTCCGCCTCCCGGCCGCGCGGCGCTCACCCGGCCTTGTGGCCCCCGCTCGCGCGCTTGTTGGCGGGCGTGCCGCCGACGGCGCCGCCGGCGGGGCCGGCGTAGGCCTCTGGCAGGCCCTCCGTCAGAAGCCGCTCCTCGGCGTCCAGGTCGGCGGTCGGGTCGGCGGCCGGTTCATTGATGTCCACCGCGCCGTACTCCTCGTTCACCGAATGCTCGTCGCCCGCGGCGTGGCGCGGGCCCGCCCCGCTGCCCGGCTTGCCGTGGCCGCGGCTCACCGGGCGGCGGAATGCGTCCACGGTCGCTCCCAGGGGGATCTCCTCGTTGCCGCTGTTGGGGGCGGGCACGGCCTGCCCGGTGTTCCTATCGTGCGCCATCTCACGTCTCCCGATCGGTGCGAGCGATGAGAGGGGAGCGTGCAAGGGGCGTGCCGCCCTCAGCCGAGGAGGCGCTCGTACTCGGCGCGGACGGCGCGGTAGCATTCGCAGGATTCGGCCAGCAGGCCGCGGCGGTCGAGGACGGTCATCCGCCCACGGCCGGCGCGGACGAGGCCGGCCTCGGAGAGCGGCCGGAGGACCTCGGTGACGCTGGCGCGGCGGACGCCGAGCATGATACCCAGGAACTCGTGGGTGAGGCGGAGCTCGTCGCCGCCGACGCGGTCGTGGGTCATCAAGAGCCAGCGGGCGCAGCGCTGCCGTACCGTGTGAAGGCCGTTGCAGGCCACGGAGTACGACGCCTGGGTCAGCCACGCACCCTGATAGCGGAGGAGCACGGAGCGGAACGGGCCGTCGAGGGCGCCCTCGGCGCGGAACACGTCGCCTCGCATACGCAGGCCCTCGCCGGGCACCTGCACGATCACCTCGTTGGGGGAGTCGCCGGCGCCGAAGAGGGCGGCCAGCCCGACGACGCCCTCGTTGCCGATGTTGGCGACCTCGATGGACCGCCCGTCCTCCATGACGGTGAGCGCGGAGGCGACCCCGCGGGTGGGGAAGTAGACGTGGTCGATGCCCGCGCGAGCCCGGTGAAGGGTCTGCCCGTGAGGGAGCACGACGGGCTGGAGGCGTGGCGAGAGCCGGCGGAATTCGCCGTCGGGCAGGCGCGCCAGGAGCCAGTTCATGGGCCGCGCCGGTGGGGTGATGGTCTTCGGCATCGGTGTCTCTGTGGGGCCGATAGGCGGCATCCTAGCACCCCTCGGGGCGGGTGCAAGGGGGCGTCGTGTGTCGCCCGGCCCCACAGTACGGTTCCGCGCTGAAAGCCGGGCGGCGGACGGAGATAATCACTTGCCTACGAGGCCAGCAGCCCATGAGCGAGCCAACCACGGACCGGCCCCTGCGCGTCCTCGTCGTCGAGGGCCACGAGGACTGCGCCGCCAGCACGGCTCTGCTGCTGCGCCTCTACGGCCACGACGTGGAGGTGGCGCGGGACGGGGCGGCGGGGCTGGCGGCCGCCGCGCGCCGCCGCCCCGACGTGGTGTTGCTGGAAATCGGGCTGCCCGGCCGGCTCGACGGCTGGGCGTTGGCCAGGGCCTTGCGCGAATCGGCCGAAGGACGCCCGCACCTCCTCATCGCCGTGTCCGGGCACGGGCGCGAGGAGGACGTGCGCCGCTCCCTGGAATCGGGCATCGACATCCACCTCGTCAAGCCCGCCGACCCGGAGCTATTGGAGCGTATCCTCCGGGGGCTGCGCGGCCTGCTGTTCAGCGGCGGGTGACGAGGGCCTCCCAGTTGCTGTCGGCCCGGCGTTATCGAGCTCGGTGACGCCCTCCGTGCTTGTGCCGGGAAGCCCCTGACGCTGCCGCAGGGCCACCCGGAGCCGGAGCGGACGTCGGCGTCCAGCGGCCGCTGGCGCAGCAGCCTGTCGAGGCGAAACGCCGCGGGGAACCAGTCCTTCGCCGATCCCGCCACGAGGGGCGTCCCTTCGCTGGGGCCGCTTGCTGGCCGCCCCGATGGCCGTGTCCAATGGGGGCATGAACACCGTCACCTTGCACGACCTCCAGCGCGATGCCGCCGGCCTCCTCGATCGCGTCGAGGCCGGAGAGCATCTCGTCGTCTCGCGTGGCGGCCGGCCGGTGGCGGAGCTGCGGCCGGCTCAGTCACCCCGGCCCGGCCCGCGGCCGTTCGGGCTGGCCGCCGGGGATTTCGCCGTGCCGGATGATTGCGACGCCCCGCTGCCCGAGGACGTTCTTCAAGAGCTCGAGGGCCGATGAGGCCGCTGCTCGACACCCCAGTTGCAGCACGGGCTGACCGTCGATCACGGCAGCGCCGGCACCAGCGGCAGCAACGCCGCGGCACGGCGGACACGGCCGAACTCGGCGGCGCGGCTGCGGACGGCGTCGGTGCCGGGGTGCGCAGAGCACTGCCGCAGGGCGACGAGCAGGCGCTTGCGGACGCCGACGTCGAGAGGGTCGTGCCGGCGCAGGCGCTCCAGGTGGAAGGCGGCGGCGAACCACTGCTTCGCCTTCTCCCACTCGTCGGCCTGGGCGGCGTGCCAGCGGCGGGCGTATTCACGGCGGAGGAGGCGGCCGGCGTCGGTGAGGTCCGGGGCCGGGCCGAAGACGATGATGGAACGCATCGAGGCGATGACGGCGAGGTCGCCCCGAGGGTGGTCGGCCCTCCCTCGCTCGGCAGGGAAAGGGGTCTCATCGGGCGGCATCGGCTCGCCGGTGGCGGCGTCGAAGTCGAGGCGGCGGCCCCTGACGTCCTTGCTGGCGATGCCCCTGCCGGCATGGCTGAATGCGATGGCCAGCACCAAATGCCTGTGCCCGAGGAAGGAGAGCGTCTCCCGGCCCGTCTCGGCGTCCCACACCTTCACTTCCCCCGGCTTGGCGGCGTCCAGCGGGTCACCGCTGCCGCTGGCGATGCGGGTGCCGTCGGGGCTGTACGCCACGCCCCAGACGGGCTTCCCGTGTCCTTCGAGCACGAGGGCCCGTTGCCCCGAGCGGGCGTCCCACACCTTCACCGTGCGGTCCAGGCAGGCGATGGCGACGCGCCGCCCGTCCGGGCTGAAGGCCACGGCGGAGCCCACTTCCGAATGGCCCTCGAGGGAGAGGGCCTCCTGGCCCGTCCGGGCGTCCCACACGCGCAACGACCGTTCGCTGGTGCTGACGACGCGCTCGCCATCGGGGCTGAACGCCACATGCAGGACGCTGCCGGCATGCTTCTCGAAGGCAAGCAGCGCCTTCCCGGACCGGGCATCCCAGACGCGCACGGTCTTGTCCCCGCCGCCGCTGGCGATGCGCATGCCGTCCGGGCTGAACGCCACGCTGGTCACCACTTCGGCGTGTCCCTTGAGGGAGAGCAGCTCTTCCCCCGTGCGTGCGGCCCACACCTTCACGTTGTTGCTTCCGCCGGCGAAGCGTTCGCCGTCGGGGCTGAACGCCACGGCGGTCCCTCCGACGTGTTCCCTGAGGGTGTATCGCTCCTGGCCCTTCCCCGCGTCCCACGCCTTCAAGCTCTTGTCATCGCTCGCCGTGATGATGCGAGCCCCGTCCGGGCTGAAGGCGACTCCGAGGACACTGGACGCATGCCCCTTGAAGGAGATCATCTCCTGGCCGGTCTCGGCGTCGCACGCGCGCACCGTGCCGTCGTATCCGCCGGTGGCGATGCGCGTGCCGTCCGGGCTGTAGGCCACGCCCCTGACGCTCTCGGTGTGCCCCTTGAGCACGAGCTTCTCCAGTCCGGCCTCGACGTCCCAAACCCGCACCGTCCTGTCCGAGCTGCCGCTGGCGAGGCATTTGCCGTCGGGGCTGTATGCCAGGGCCTGGACGGAGCCGGCGTGTCCCTCGAGGGTGAGCAGATCCTGGCCCGTCCGGGCGTGAAAGACACGCACCGTCCCGTTCCCGTAGCCGACGGCGATGCGCCCGCCTTCGGGGCTGAATGCCAAGGCATTCGCGTCCTTCGTGTGGCCCTTGAGGGCCAGCGGCCCCTCATCGGACCGGGGATCCCACACCCGCACCGTCCCGTCATCGCTGGCGGAGGCGATGCACTTGCCGTCCGGGCTGTAGGCCACGGCATTGACTCGATTCGCGTGCCCCTTGAATACCCGTCCGTCCCGGCCCGTCCGGGCATCCCAGACGCGCACCGTCCTGTCTTCTCCGCCGGAGGCTATGCTCTCGCCGTCGGGGCTGAACGCCACGGCGTAGACGCTGTCCGCGTGGCCGCGGAGGATCAGCTTCGACTGCCCGGTCCGGGCGTCCCACACCCGCACCGTCCCGTCCTCGCCGGCCCCGGCCACGCGCTCGCCGTCAGGGCTGCACGCCACGCCATTGACGCCATCCGCGTGGCCATTCAGGGTCAGCTCCTCCTGGGTCGCCCCGGCGTCCCAGACGCGCACCGTGCAGTCATGGCTGGCGCTGGCGATGAGCCTCCCGTCGGGGCTGAACGCCACGGCGGCGACACGGCGCGCGTGGCCCAGCAGGGAGATCATCTCCCGACCCGTCTCGGCGTCCCACACCCGCACGGTCCCGTCGGTGTTCGCGCTGGCGATGCGCCTGCCGTCGGGGCTGAACGCCACCGCGTGGACCATACCCGCGTTGGCCTTGAGGGAGAGCAGCTCATGCCCCTTCCGGGCGTCCCACACCTTGAGCGTCCTGTCATCACCATCACTGCCGCTGGCGATGCGAGCCCCGTCTGGGCTGAATGCCACCCCGAGGACGCCTCCCGTGTGCCCCTTGAGGGTGAGGATCTCCCGGCCCTTCACCACGTCCCACACCTTCATCGCCCCGGCGGGGCCTACGCTGGCCAGGTGCAGCCCGTCCGGGCCGAACGCCACCCCGAGGATCTTGTCGGCGTGGCCCTTGAGGGAACGCTCCTCGCGGCCCGTCTCGGCGTCCCAGACGCGCACCGTCCTGTCGGAGCCGGCGGTGGCGATGCGTTTGCCGTCGGGGCTGAACGCGAGGCCGTTGACGCCGAGGGCGTGCCCTCGGAGGGCGAGCAGCTCTTGCCCCGTCGCGGCGTCCCAGACGCGCGCCGTGCGGTCCTCGCTCGCGCTGGCGATGCGTTTGCCGTCGGGGCTGAACGCCACCCCGTAGGCCTTGTCGCGGTGGCCCATGAGCGTCGTCGTCTCCCGGCCCGTCTCGGCGTCCCAGACGCGCACCGTCATGTCGGAGCCGGCGGTGGCGATGCGTGTCCCGTCGGGGCTGAACGCCACGGCGTTGACCTCGTCGGTGTGCCCGACCAAGGGTACGGCCTTGCGCCGGCAAAGGCCGCGCAGGTGGCGGGACTCCCACGCTTGCCGGAAGCGCGGCGACACCTCGTCGAGGATCGACTCCGCCCGCGCGACGTCGTGCTGTCCCCATGCCCGCAGGGCGAGGTCCATCTGGATGGCGTGCCGCGCGCCCTCCGCACGCAGCGTCTGGAAGTCGGCGGCCTCCAGGCGCTTCTTCGCCAACGCCTCGCTCGCCTTCGCCTCCTTCTCCGCCTTGCGGGCCGCCGACGCCTCGTTCCCGGCCCACGACGCCAGCCACCACGCGACGGCCGTCCCGGCGAGCAGGAGGAGCGCCACCGCGCCCACCAGCGAGGCCGTCCACGGCTCGCGCTTCGCCCAGCGTGCCAGCCGCCCGGGCACCCCCACCGGGCGGGCCCTCGTCGGCTCGCCACCCAGCCAGCGGCCGAGGTCGTCGGCCAGCTCCTGGCAGCTCGCGTACCTCCGGGCCTCCTCCTTCTCGAGGCACTTCCGCACGATGGAATCCAGGTCGAGCGGCACGCCAGGCATGGCAGGCGCCGCCGCCTGCATGTGCAGCACCAGGTAGTGCCCCGCGTCCGCGCCCGCGAAGGGCGTCTTGCCCGTGAGCAGCTCGAACAACACGCACCCCAGCGAGTACTGGTCACTCGCCGGGGAGGCCTGCCCGCGCCACTGCTCCGGCGCGCAGTAGGCCGGCGTCCCCATGAACTGGCCGGCCACCGTCAGCTTCCCCTCCTCGTCGCCCCTCGCCGCCAGTCCGAAGTCCATGAGGAGGGGCTCGCCGTCCTCGCGGAGCATGACGTTGCCCGGCTTGGCGTCCCGGTGGATCACCCCCATCAGGTGGGCGTAGGCCAGGGCCTCCGCCAGCTTCCGCACGAGCCGAGCCGCCTCCTCGGCGGGCAGCTTGCCGCGCTGCTCCAGGGCCGCATCCAGCGTGCGCCCGGGCACGAAGGCGCTGGCGATGTAGCGGTGCGGCCCGTCGCTGCCCGAATCGAACACCGTCACGATGTTCGGATGCGTCAACAGGCCCGCCGCCCGCGCCTCGCGCAGGAAGCGCGCGACGTGCTTGTCGTCGATGTGCTTGGCCACCTTCAGGGCCACGGCCCGCTTCATCACGGGGTCGTAGGCCTCGTAGACGCGGCCGAACGCCCCCTCCCCCAGCAGCCGCTCCACCTTGAACCGCCCGATGCGCGAGGGCGTGCCGGCCGGCGTGGCCGGGGAAGCCGGCTCGGGGCTGACGGTTATCGTGCCGCCGCCCGGCGCCGGCGCGGGCGTCGGCTCGGCATCGCTCAGCGCCAGGCCGCAGCGCGGGCACAGCGTCGGATCGGCGGACATGGGGACGATCCTCGGCGGGGATTGAGGAAGATGATACGCCCGGCGGTCCGCTTCCGCTACAATGATCCCCCGATCCCTCTCGAACGGATACCCGCATGTCCCCCAACCCCAGGCCGTCGCCCCCGCTCCCCCTGGAGGCCTCCGAGGCCGAGGCGCTCGTCCTGCACGCCGTGGCCGGGCCGCTCTCCGGGCAGGAGTTCCGCCTGAGCGGACATTCGTCGTTCCTCGTGGGGCGCGGCCCCGGTGCGTTGCATCTGGTACTGGAGAACGATCCGGGCATCTCGCGTACCCACTTCCTCATCGAGGCCAACCCGCCCCAGGCCCGCCTCGTCGATCTGCGGAGCAAGAACGGCACCTTCGTCAACGGCACCCGCGTGGCCGAGGCCGACCTCCGGCACGGCGACGAGGTGAAGGCGGGCCAGACGGTGCTGCGCGTCGAGATGCCGGCGGGCCACCACACCGTGACAGTGGGCGGCTCGTCGCCCGCCACCCCCGCGGAGACGCCTTTCTTCTTCCCCGGCTACGAGGTGGTGCGCGAGCTGGGGCGCGGCGGCATGGGGGTGGTCTACCACGCCCGGAGCGTCCCCTCCGGCGAGGACGTGGCCCTCAAGGTCGTCTCGCCCGCCGTCGCGCCCAACCCCCAGACGCTCGGCCGCTTCCAGCGCGAGATGGCCATCCTGGAGCGGCTGACGCACCCGCACATCGTGCGGTTCCTCCGGACGGGCGAATCGGGGGGGCTGCTCTACTTCGTGATGGAGTACGTGGAGGGCGAGAGCGCCTCCGCCGCCGTCCACCGCGACAGGCCGTTCGCCCCGGGCCGCGTGGTGCGTCTGGGCTGCCAGTTGCTGGAGGCGCTGGCGCACGCGCACCTGCAAGGCTTCATCCACCGCGACGTGAAGCCGGGCAACCTGCTGCTGGCGCGGGCGGACGATGCGGTCAAGCTGGCCGATTTCGGGCTGGGGCGGACCTACCAGGCCTCGATGATGAGCGGGCTGACGATGTCGGGGCAGCAGGGAGGCACGCCGGGGTTCATCCCGCCGGAGCAGGTGGTGGATTTCCGGTCGGCCCGGCCCCCCGCCGACCAGTACGGGGCGGCGGCGACGCTGTACTACCTGCTGACGGGCCGGATGGTCTACGAGCCGTCGAGGTCGAGCGCCGACCTGATGATGCGCGTACTGGGTGAGGAGCCGCTGCCGTTGCGTCAGCCGGCGGGCGGCCCGACCCTGCCGGGCGGCCTCGGCCCGGTGCTGTGCCGGGCCCTGGCCCGCGACCCGCGCCAGCGCTACCCCGACGTTCTCGCCTTCCGCGACGCCCTGCTGCGGGCCCTCTGAAGCCGGGTCGGGTTGATTCGTCGGGTGGGGGGACGCGCCCGGCGGCAGGCTGGCCGCCCGCCTCACGGGGCGGCCGCCCGGGCCGGTGCGTCCCGGCGTTACCTCCGCCAAGGGGCGGTGACGGGGTGGGCATGTGGGCAAGTGACTCACGCACTCGCCGCCGATCCGTGACACGAGGCGTCGGCCTGGCTCAAGGGCGGGTAACAGGCCGGTGCCGTTCCTGTGCAAGTTGCTGTGCAGATCGGTCACCCCCCCTCTGTGGGTGTTACCTCCTTCGATCTGATCCTGAACCATGCCGAGGCGTCGGCCGGCGCCAGAGTCACTCGCCCACTTCTCCAGGAGGTGGGCAGGTGACACCGGGGTGGGATTCGAGTCTCGGGGGGGCGTCAGGTGAGGGCGATCGATCCTGGATCGGGGCGGGGGGCTGGCCGGACGCTGGACGGCCCCGCGGGCGTCGTGAAATTCCTGGCCGTTCGGTCTTGCTGTCCGCGATGAGCTAGGGTAACAAGAGAGGGACGCGATGACTCCCCCCGCGCCACCTCCCCGCCCTCCGCCCGACATCAGGCCAACACGCGAACAACCGGAGCCTCGGCAGTGCCGTACCACGTCTACATCGTGGATCCCCCCACCCTCCTCGATGACCTGCTCGAATCCTCCCTGCGCCTCTTCCACAACCGCTGTGCCATCATCCAGCGCGTCTTCCACGAGCACTGGCTGGCCGCCCTCGGAGAGCGCCTCGACGAGGAGAGGGCGGCCCGGCCCGACGCCTCCCCCGAGGACCTGGAGGCGGGTGCCAGGGCGTACCTCGCCCCGTGTCGGGCCGCGTTCCGCGCCAGGCAGGGCGTGATGCTGCGCGACGAGGAGGGCACCCGGCGCCGCCGCGACCGCGCGATCCATGCGTTCGTGGCGTCACGCGGGCCGGCCCAGGCGGCGTGACGATGGCTTGCCGCCGGGCGGCCCTCCGCTATGGTGTCCCTCACCGTCGTTCCGCAACCGGACACCGCACACGAGGGCCGCTCCCATGGGCTTCAAGCAGACCGCCAAGCACAAATTCGGCAAGGGCTCGTACCACCAGATCGGCCTGGTCCGCGGCCAGTTCGGCAACGTCAACGAGGCCGACTGGCTCGACTTCATCGCCAAGGCCGGCTTCGACGGGTGGGAGGAGGCGTCCTGGGAGCTGGACCTCCGCCGCTGCGACACGGATGAAGGCGCCGCGGCCTACTCCGCCGAGCGCGTCGCGCTGGCGAAGAAGCGCGGGCTGGAGATCTTCACCGTCGCCACGCACCTGCAGGGTCAGGTCCTCGGCGATGAGCCGAGCGTCAAGACCCTCAACTTCTGCTCGGGCAAAGGCGAGGCCAAGGCGGCGTACAAGGCGTGGCGGGCGTCCGGCAAGAATCCGCCACGCACCGACCCGTACTTCGTGCCCGCCGACGTGGGCCGGCTGATCCACGCGGAGGCGCTCAAGGACCTCCTCGCCTGCGTGCGGTACGCGGGGCACCTGTCGAAGCTCCAGGACCGCAAGGTAGCGCTGCCGGGGTTCGTGGGGTCGCCGGCGGGCTGCTGGAGCCACTGGTTCCTGTTCCCGCCGCTGCCGTCGGCCATCGAGGGGTACGCGATCCCGGACGTGCGTCAGGTGTCGCTGGAGCTGCTGGTCGAGCGGTTCGGGCCGGTGTGGGACGAGTGCAGGAAGTACGGCATCACGTTCGACCTGGAGTGCCACCCCAGCGAGCGGGCGATGGGCGACATCGAGAGTGCCACGGACTACATCACGTTCCTCGGCAAGGCGGGCTACGGCAGCGACGTGGTCGGGTTCAACCTCGACGGCTCGCACATGGAGTGGCAGAAC
>CAZVZK010000083.1:0-44446 GCA_964630925.1 uncultured Alcaligenaceae bacterium | reverse complement strand
TGAGCCTCTCGCGCGGCACCGCCGCGCAGATGGCGGCGCGCATGGCGGCGACGTGGCGTGCGAAGGGGTTGCCGGGGCCGCCCCTGTTCCCCGGCATGAACCGCCCGCACTCCAGACGGATGTACGGGTCCCCCTCGTTGTCCTCCTCCGCAGCGCCCTTCACCGCCGCGCCCCTCACCCCCTCATCCGTCGCCGCGCCGTCACCGTGGCCGTTGCTCGGGACGCCGTTGGTGTGGCCGTTCCGGGCGGGGCCATTCATCTTCACGCTCATCTCTGCGCCACCTTCTTCGCTGTCGCCGGAGAGGCCGGGATGTCTCCAGCACAGCGCACGATACCACGCGGCGCGACAGCTCGGATGAGCAGTTTGGAGGACAGTGAGCGCAGTCGCCCAGTGTCACCGACATTCCCCCATCCCACGTCACGCCTCTCGCACCCAGCGCGCGACGCAGCACCGATAGGACCCCCCGTCCTCTTCGAGCCACTCGGCCGCGGGCCGGCCTCGCGCCGCCTCGGCCGGTACGGCCCGGTCACAGTCGGCCGGCCCACCCTCGCCGTCAGCGGGCCGGCGTTTGATCACGTTCCAGGTAGGCAGCAGGCCGCTTGGAATGGCAATCGACGGCCCGCTGTCGCAGGCGAACATCACGCTCCAGCAGGCCGCCTCTGTCGCACGCACTCCACCCCGCCGAACACGGCGATCCGTCAACCCCTCACAGGCGATCTCCGCCCGGCTGTGGGCTGTTGGAGCCGCCGCGGCGACGGCTGTTGGCTGTAGCCCAGGCCGAGCGCCGACGCCCTGGGCTTTCCTCACAACGGAGCCGGCAGGTCCCGCCGCACCAGCCCCACCAGCGCCAGACCGTACCCCGCCACCCCCACGCCGTACAGCACCACCAGCATCGGCATTTCCACACCCCACACCGGCACCGTCCACGTCCCGCCCTCCGCCACCACCTGCTGCGGCTGGTAGTAGTAGAAGATCGTCGCCGGACGCAGCCACCCCGCCGGCCCCCACATCTGACCCAGCACATTCACCAGGAACATCAGCAGCACCACGGTCACCGCCGCCCCCATCACCCGCCACCGATACCGCCCCATCGCCGACATCCACATCGTCAGCCCCGTCAGCCCGAAGATCAGCCCGCCCACCACCGGCAGCGCCCGCACGAACCGCGTCGCGTTGATCTCCAGCTGCTTCCGCAGCTCCGGGTCGTCGTTCCCAGGCAGCTTGAACGGCACCTTGATGTGCTTCGGCGGCGGCGGCACCGTGATCGGGTCGATGGACCACGCCCCCAGCAGGTTCCCCGCGAACAGCGCCAGGCACAGGCACGGGATCGCCACACAATCCACCAGGAAGTGCGCCAGGATCAGACGCGACCGGGCGATCGGCTGAGCCAGCAGCAATTCCATCGTCCCGCGGTCGATCTCCCCGGCGATCGCCCCCGACGCCCTCCCCACCGCCCAGATGCAGAACACGAACTGCATCACCGGGTGCACGTACCCGATCGACAGCAGGTCCATCGCCCGGTCGAGGACGACCCGCTCGCCGCCGATGATCGTCCGCAGCACGCTCCCGAAGCCGTCCGCGAAGATGAACTGCTCGATGTCCATCCGCCTCAACCCCACCGCCGACGCCAGGCCCACGAAGTACGGCGTGATCGTCCCCAGCAGCCGGTCGGTCACCCGCGCCCACAGGAATTGAAACAGGCACAGCAGCACCATCACCGCCGGCAGGGACCAGCGCAGGTCGCGGAGGAGCTTGAAGAACAACACGCGGGTCATGCGTCCGGCTCCCCGTGGAAGCGGTAGTAGATCGAGTTCAGCCCCAGCGGCTCCACGCGTAGCCCCTCCGCCTCGTGCCCCGCCAGCCACCCCATCAGCGGCGCCAGCGGCCCGGTGTACTCCAGCACCATCCGCCCCGCCTGCCGCTCCCGCACGGTCAGCCCCGGCAGGGCCGGCGGCATCGGCGGCTCGCCGTTGAATCGCATGGTCACCAGCCGCCCCTTCTCCAGCTCCGCCATCGTCTGCGCGTGGACCAGCTGCCCCCTGCGGAGGACGATCACCCGGTCACACGCCTTCTCCACCTCCGGCAGGATGTGCGAGCTGAACAGGACCGCCTGCCCCGCGTCGCGCGCCGACGCCACCTGCTCGATCAGCAGGTCGCGCATGTTCGGGTCCAGCGCGTTGGTCGGCTCGTCCATGATGACCAGCGGCGTCCGCGGCGCCAGCACCTGGAGCAGCGCCACCTTCCGCTTCATCCCGCTCGACAGGTTGGCGATCGGCCGATCCAGATCGATGTCGAACGATTTCGCCATCCTCAGGACGTTCTCGTCGGCCCGCACACCCCGCAGATCGCACAGGAAGTCGATCAGCTCACGCCCCGTCATGTTCTCGTACAGCCGCAGCTCCGCGGGGAGGTACGCGGCATGCCGCCGTGCGGCCACGCCGTCGTCCCAGCAGTCGTGCCCGGCGATGCGGGCCGACCCGCCGCAGGGCCGCAGGAAGCCCATGAGCAACCGGAGGGCGGTGGTCTTGCCCGAGCCGTTGGGCCCGAGCAGCCCGACCACCTCGCCGGGCGAGACGGAGAAGGTGAGGGCGTCGAGGGCCGTGAAATCGCCGTAGCGTTTGGTGAGGCGGTTTGTCTGGATCAACATGCGGGCCTCCGGGGAATAGTTATAGGGGGGCCATTGACGCCGGGGGCCGGATGTGATGAGATCACGTTGGCCCACCCCAAATCGAGCTGAGGGCGCGACGCCCCCAGCCCCCACCTTCCCACCTCTGTTTCAGGAGTCGAGACGATGATTCGCATGATTGCGGTGCTGGCCGGCCTCTACCTCGCCGGCCCGGCCCTGGCGGACGACAAGCCCGGCACGAAGAAGGGCGGCCCGGTGACGATCGTGCTTGACGCCAGTAAGCTGCCGCCCGAGGTGCTGGAGCTCCTGAAGAAGCTGGCCACGGAAAAGAAGCCGGACGGCGTGAAGCCCGATGGCTCGAAGAAGCCGGGTGAGACGAAGAAGCCCGGCGAGACCAAGAAGCCCGGCGAGACCAAGAAACCGGACGGCGTGAAGAAGCCGGACGGCGGCAAGAAGTCGGACGGCATCTCCTCCGCCTCGACGTTGGGCGAGGCCGTGATGCAGGCCGAGAAGATGGGCAAGCCGGTCCTCAAGGCGGGGCTGGTGGACGGCGTCTTCGTCCTCGGGCTGGCCGACGGCTCCACGCTGAAGATCCTCCAGGCCGGCGGCAAGAAGGGCGAGCAGCCGGGCACCAAAAAGGCACAGCCCGCGCCGACGAAGAAGAAGGGCGACGCGCCGAAGTGATCGACGCCGCCCCGTCGTGTGCCCGGGGCAGACGCCCCGGGCCCCTGACCGCCCCTCCGGGCTCAATGACCAACGACCCGTTTGCTTTCAGCCCCGAAGGGGCGACAGTCAATAGCCCAGGGCGGAAGCCCTGGGGGCTCTGTGCCCTCGGGCCCTCGCACCCTGTGCCCACTCGCTGGGATGGTCACCATGCTCTCCCGACGCGCCTTCACCGCCGCCTGCCTCGCCGCCCTCGCAGGCTGCGGCGCCGGGCGCCGCGTCGTCCTCTACTGCGCCCAGGACCGCGAATTCGCCGTCGGCCTCCTCAAGGCCTTCACCGCCGAGGCCGGCCTCGCCGTCGTCCCACGCTTCGACACCGAGGCCAACAAGAGCGTCAGCCTGTTCAACGAGATCGTCGCCGAGGCCGGCAGGCCGCGCTGCGACGTGTTCTGGAACAACGAGATCGTCTCCACCATCCGCCTCCGCAAGCAGGGCCTCCTCGCCGCCTACCCGTCCCCCTCCGCCGAGACCTACCCCTCCTGGGCCACGGCACGCGACGGCACCTGGCACGCCTTCGCCGCCAGGGCACGCGTCCTAATCGTCAACACCGACCTCGTCAAGGAACCGCCCCGCACCCTGGCCGACCTCGCAGACGCCCGTTTCAAGGGCACCGTGGTGATGGCCAGGCCCCAGTTCGGCACCACCGCCACCCAGACCGCCTGCCTGTTCGACGTCCTCGGCGCGGACAAGGCGAAGGCGCTGTACCTGTCGTGGAAGGCCAACGGCCTGCACCTCGCCCCCGGTAACAAGCAGGTGGCCGAGTGGGTCGCCAGGGGCAGGACGCCGGCCGGCAAGCCCGCCCTCGTCGGTATCACCGACACCGACGACGCCCTCGGCGAGATCAAGGACGGCAAGGCCGTGACCATGATCTTCCCCGACGCCGACGCCGCCGGGCGGATGGGCACCCTGTACATCCCCAACACGCTGTGCATCCCCGAGGGCTGCCCCAACCCAGACGGCGCACGCAAACTCGTCGATTTCCTGCTCTCCGCCGAATCCGAGAAGGCCCTCGCCGAGGGGCCGAGCGGCCAGATCCCCCTCAACCCCGACGTGAAGGCCACCCTCCCGCCCTCCATCCGCCGCCCGTCCGACGGGAAGGCGATGCGGGTCGATTGGGATAAGGCGGCCGAGGTGTGGGACGACGCCCAACGATTCGTCACCGAGGAGTTCGCCGCCGGCTGATCCACCATGACACCCATCGACCTGTCCGCCTATCGCTCCTACAAGGGCCTCCCCCCGCTCGCCGGCCTCTGCACCGTCGCCGACGCCGCCAGGCCGGGCATGGGCATCGAGGCGTGCGTCACGCGCCTCAAACGCTTCCACTACTGCTTCCTCCGCCTCCACGAGATCCTGACGGCCCGCATCACGGCAGAACCCATCTACGAGCTGAAGATGGCGTTCTCGCACCACGCCTACCTGTGCGCCGAACACGTCGCCGCCCTGCGCACCCGCGTCGGCGAGATGCGCGAGCCGCCCCTCGGATTGGAGGAGGTCCCCCACCCCGGCCTGGCCGCCTTCTTCGACGAGATCCTCGCGTCCCCCACCACCGAGGAGCTGCTCGCCGGCGTGTACGCCGTCGCCCTCCCGGCCCTGGACGCGGCCATCGCGAAGTACATGGCCGACACCAACCCGCTGACCGACGCCCCGTCGCGCCGCGTGCTCCGCTTCGCCCGCCTCGAGCTGGCCGACATGATCGCCTTCGGCACCCAGGCGACGGCCTGCCTCCCCTGCGCCGCCCCGGCACTGGACGGCTTCCTCGCCTCCGCCGGCGGCATCGACGGCACCGGCCCCACGTCCGACGCCCCGCCACGCCGCCACCCGCCCTACAAATACGACCCCATCCCGCGCCGCGACGAGCGCTGGCAGGACCTGTACAACCAGGGCGTCAACGCGGAGGCGTTCCTCTACGACGAGACCCAGCCGGCGCGGGCCAAGGCCCTCATGATGCTCTTCAAACGCCTCCGCGAGGTGGACGTGCCCGAGATGATGGCCAGCATCCTGCACGAGACGAAGGGCAAGCCCTGGGAATACTACCGCGAGATGACACGCCAGCTCTGGGATGAGAGTCTACCGGAAAGGTTTTGTTCGACAGCCCCAACTCCCCCTCGATCTGCACGTCCTTCACCTCGTAGAACCCGTGGTAGCGTGCCCCCTTCTCGGCCTTCTCCGCGAACCACACCTTGCACGCGAACTTCAGCCTGCCCAGGAGCGAGCGCAGCCGGTCCTTCTCCACCGGGATGCACGCGCCGAAGCTCTCCTTGTCGGACCCGGCGAGCGGCGGCAGGGTCCGCACCTCGACGCTGACGATGTCCCCCTTGATGCCGGCCCACCACTCCGCGAAGCGCTCGAACTCCGGGGCGTTCCTGACGGCCCGCACCAGCTCCAGTTGACGCCGCACGGCCTCCAGCTCCTCCTTCAGCCTCGTGACCTTCGCCCAGGCCGACTCGCGGTTGCCCGCCGGTGCCTCCAGCGCGCTGTCCTCGGCGTTGTCGGCCCTCGCCGCGAGCGCCCTCTCCTGGGCGGCCAGGATCGACTCCTGCTCTGAGGCACCGTCCTCGGCGGGCGGCTTGGCCTGGATGCCGGCCACCACCGCCTCGTCCACCGCCTTCACCAGCCACCTCAACGCCCTGGGCAGCAACTCCGACTCCTTGATCTTCCACCACTTGCAGCCCAGGTGCGGGCGGGTGCTGGCGCTGCCGCACTGGTACATCGCCTGCCCCTTCACGTCGCGCTTGTTCATGCGGTAGCCGCAGTGGCCGCAGAACAGGAACCCGGACAGGGTGCCCCCACGGGCGGTCTGCGGCCTGGACTTCGCGTCGTGCTGCTCGGTCGTGATCCGCTGCGCCTCGGCCCAGGCGGCGGGATCGACGATGGCCGGGCAGGAGTCGGGCCTCTCCACCGGCTCGATCTTGGTGTGCGTCGTCGTCCGCAGCTTGCGCCTGCCCCCGATGGAGGCCACGCCGATGTACGCCTTCTCCCGCAGCACCACCCCGACGTTGACGTGCGACCAACTGCCGTTCGTCTTGCCGCCCGGCCCCGCCGGCGGCTTGACCTTCTTCTCGTTCAGCCGCATGGCGATCTGCCGCAGCGACCAGCGCTTCTCCACCCGCAGCGCGAACACGTCGCGCACCACCCGCGCCTCCTCCTCGTTCACCACCAGGCGCAGGTGCCACCTCTTGCCCTTGGAGTACGGCTCGCCCCGCCGGACGAACACCTTGCGCTCGCCGTCCGTGTACTCCCTGTCGTACCCGTAGGGCACGACGCCGTTGGGCCAGTAGCCCAGCGTCAGGACGTTCAGCCGGCCCCGGTTCGTGTCCTTGCTCAGGCTCACCGACACCGCGTGGTTCATCTCGCTGAGGAAGGCGTCCTTCAGCCGGTCCATCGGGTCTTCCCAATTCAGCGGGCCGTCCGACTTCGTGTCGAGGCTCACCCCGTTCTGGCGCAGCACCCACTTCGCCAGGGCCGCCTCCTGGCTGTCCAGGCGACCGAACCGGGCGGTGTTCCAGCAGACGATCACCTTGAAGTCGCCCGCCGTGCTGTCCTTGACCATCTTGGCGAACGCCGTCCGCTTCTCGGGGTCTTTGCTGCCCGACCGGGCCTCATCGACGTACTCCCGGACGATCAGGTAGCCCTTGGCCGACGCCCAGGCCGACACCTCGCGGCGCTGGTCGGCCACGCTCAGTTCCTGCTCGCCGGTGGAGACGCGGTAGTAGGCCACCGCAGGGATCAGGGCTTCCAACAGGGCGCGGTCCTTCGTATCATTGCTCATGACGGGCCTCTGCACAGGTTCTGTCGAATCAGGCCACCCCGAGCGCTACCTCGGGGTGGCCTTCTTGTTGTATGGTTTCCCGGCGTTGGGAGGAGATGGAAAGCCAACGGATTCACCGACTTGCGGCGAGTCCGGGGTCAAAGATTTGACCCGGTCAGACATCGAACCCCAACTCGCGCAGGCTCATGTCGCCGCCGGCACCGGCGTGACAGGCGAACCCCTCGTCGGGTGACCCGGCGTGGAGGGCGTCGGTGTAGATGATGCCAGAGGCCCCACGGTTCTTCACCTTGGCCCCGTGCTTGACCGCCACCTCGACGTAGTGTTCGACCTCCTTCTCCCACACCTTGGCGAGCAGCTCGCGGTTGGCCTCCGTCTTCACCTCGCGCTCCCGACGCATCATCCAGGCGAAGAACGCCTTCGCCTCGCCCTTCTCGCGCTTCTCGGAGGGCAGCTTCTGGGCCTCCTCGTACTCGGTGCAGTTGGGCCAGTCGGAGGCCCCTCGCTCGACACTGACGCCGTCCCGCGCCGAGGGCGGGTGAGTGGTTGCCCCACGGCCCTCCCCGTCTCTGCGGCCCACTACGACGCTCTGCAAGGGCGTCGGCTTGAGGAGGTCGGGCTGTCCGGGGAACTCCAGGGCCGGCATGGGCTGGCCGGCCTCCCTCGCCCTCACCCGCATCTCGACCACGGCCCAGCCGATCACGAACTCCGGGCCTTCAGGGAACCTCTCGCCCATCGCGTCGAGGAACGCCACCTCTTCCGGGCTGGCGACCTTCAGGAGGAAGTCCCTGATCGAGGCTTGCCCCTCGCTGACCTCCACGGTCGCGTCCACCTTGACCCGCGTGGCCGCCTCGATGCCCAGGATCTTCCGGCGATCCGCCAGGGCACGCCGGGCCTGCTCAAGGAAGCGCGGGTCGCCGCAGGCGTCCCTGATCGTGATGTCGTCCACCTCGGCGTCGGAGGCCAGCCCCGCGCTGGTGTCTGCCTTCGCCTTCACGGT
Source organism: uncultured Alcaligenaceae bacterium (assembly GCA_964630925.1). Lineage (GTDB taxonomy): Bacteria > Planctomycetota > Planctomycetia > Gemmatales > Gemmataceae > RGDT01. The sequence goes on along the minus strand of CAZVZK010000083.1, from coordinate 36,330 downwards.
GCGCTGGGCCTTCTTCGACTCCTCCCAGGCACGCATCGCCTCGCTGGCCTGGATCGACAGCGCGTTCAACTGGTGCGTGGCCTCCCGCTTGGCGGCGTCCTTGCAGTCCTCGTGCAGCTCGGCGCGGATGGACTCCAGCACCTTGAAGACGGCCTGCCGGGTGATCGTGCCGAGGGCCTCCTTCTCCAGCCGTGCCGCGATGGCCGAGGGGGAGTGCAGGCTCTCCTTGCAGTACATCTCCCAGATGCGCTCGCGCCGCCGCTTGCTCAACGACTTCTTCGGCATGGCCCCCTCCTCAGTCCTCCTTCAACACCGAGATTGCGGCGCATCTACAGTTGCAGCGCTGGGCGGCAGACAGGTTCATGGCACCGGGGTACTGTGCGCGCTCACCGCCGATGATGAAGTCTTCCCGCACACCGACCGTCTGCCCGTTGGCCGCCCGGTGTTCTTCGCGCGTGTCGCCGTCGAGGATACTGAGCCACATCTTGCCTTTGATGATTCCCAGCGTCTCAAGGTGTTCCCTCACGGCGGCGTGCCCCGCGTTCAGGCTCCCGGTCGTCTCGGTCCTGGCGATCAGCTCGGCCCGCGCCCGGCCCGTGTCCCTCATCGCCGCCTGCACGCGCTTGGCGCTCTGGTCGAGGTTCTCGCCTGCCTCACGGGACGCACTCAGCGTCTTCGCAAGATCCTCACGCACGCCGGTCGCCACGTCGCCCCAGAAGGGCATCTTGAACGTGCTGTCGAGGAAGCCGTCGATCTTGTCCTTCACCGGGTCGGGCAGCTTCAGCCGCAGGGCCTCGATGTCCTCAGCCGCCTTCGTCAGGCCGGGCCTCCCCCGCTTGCCGACCGTCCGCAACTCGGTCACCGCGCCCTGGAGCGCCAGCGTCGCCAGCGAGGTGCGGGCCGCCTCCACCAGCAGGGCCTCCCAGCCGGGCCGCAGGATCGCCTCTGCCGTCGCGCCCGTGCCGTGCTTGAGCAGCTCCTGGCCGACGCCCTCGGACAGGGCATCGAAGAACTCACCCATCACGCGCCCCAGCCACCCCTCACCGGCCCGGCTCTGTGCCTGCCACGTCGCTGCGGCTGACTTAGCCCAGGAGGCGAAAGGACGCGCCCGAAAGGGCTTCACCTCCGGTCCCGCCCCCGAGGGCACCAGCAGGAGGGCTGACCAGTTCGTCGCCCTTGTCATCCTCCCGTGGCTCCAGGCCGATCCGCGCCCGCACCTCGTTCACCGTCACCGCCCCGGCCTTGATCGCTTGGTCCCAATCCAGCCTCTCGGCGTCGGGGTCGCGGGTCCGCGCCGGCTCGATCCAGACGAGCAAGTCCGGCTCCCCGATCCTGGGGGCCAGCCCGTGCGTCATCACCTGGGACATCAGCTCGATCAGCGGGTTCACGGCGCTCGCGCACAGATGCTCGTCGGCCACCGTCGCGCTGGCCCGGTTCGCCCCCTCGACCTCGCCCATGACAATCGGGTTGACCCCGAACGCCTGGGTGATCCGGCCCTTGGTCAGCTTCGACGACTCGACGAACCCCATCTCGGCGGGGCTGTTGGTCAGCTTCTTCACGTCCTCGATCAGCCCGTCGAGCAGCAGCGGCTCGTCCGCGTTCAGCGCCCCACGGTACGCCTGCTTGATCGCCGCCGTCAGGGTGGCCCGCTGATCCTTCGTCAGGATCGGGCGCATGCCGGGCACCCCCGCCACGTCCGGGTGGCGACCGATCACCACGCCCAGGCCGGGGAAGATGCCGTTCTGGAAGGCACGCACCTGCGCCGTCTGGATCTGCTCGTCTGCCACCACCGCCTTCGCCGCCGCACGCAGGGGCGACAGGCTCCCGGTGTACGGGTCCATCGGGTCGGGCAGCGAGATGCGGACGATGTCCTCGCCGGGCACGTCCAGCGTCTCGCCCGTGTTCCGCGTCGTCACCTTGTAGCTGACGAACAGGGCGTCGTCCTCGTGCTGGGGCGTCACCCAGGACGGCGCGAGGGGCCAGATTTGCAGATGGCCGGCGTCCTCGGTGACCCACCAGTACACCTCGCCCGCCGACTCAAGGTACATCAGCGAGAGGTACATGAACGCCCAGCCCACCATGTAGGGGTTGGGGTGTTGCATGGCGTCCAGCAGCCGGTGGCCCTCCAGCAGCTCGACGTGCGGGCCTGCGGCGTGCTTGAGGCCGGCGGGCATCGCGTCCTTGCCGGCCCGCTTCTTCGGCTTGGCCTCGGACCTCCTGCCCACGCGCACCGGCTGGGCCGCGATCCGCTGGGCGATCACCTTGACCACGGCGAACTGCCAGCCGACCAAGTGGCTCGTCTGCTCCAACTTCGCGCCGGTGCTGCTGCCCCAGCCCTGGCCCGCCGTGGGGCTGCTGACGAGTCCCCCGGCGGCGCTCTTCTGGGCCGCAGCCACCATCAGGCCGGCCACCGCCATCGCCTTGTCGAGTGATTCCAGGCCCATCTCACCCTCCCGCCTTGGCCTGCCGCACCGCCAACTCGGCAGTCTCGGCGTTGACCCGCTGGCGGTCCCTGGCGACGACGGCGGCCAGCCCGTCACGCTCGACCTCCAGCAGCTTGACCTTGTGGTTCGCCACGTCCAGGGCACGCTCGGCGTCCGCGACGCGCTGCCGCAGCGCCTCCTCGGCCCACCCCTTGAACAGCCAGCCGATCAGCCAGTTCATGCGCTCGCCCCCATCAGCCGTGCGGTGTGCCGGTCCCACTCGCCGGCCACCTCCACCAACTCGTCCGTGAGGTGCTTGGACCGGAACACCTTCGCGGACAGGCACGTCTTGAAGTGTGCCCACGCCTCCCGCAGTTGCTCCACCGTCTCGCAGTCCTCAAGCCAGCCTACCAGCCTCACGCCGGCCACCACGAGCATCGGCCAGATGTCGATAGGCCAGGGGCCGAACCGCTCCAAGTGGGCCATGATCCGCTCTCGGTCTGGCCCCTCGTAGTCGTGCAGCAGTTCGACTGCTTCCGCCGTCGTCACTTCTCGCTCCTCGCCCTCGGGCCTGGGTCAACCGTTTGACCCGTGGGTCAGTTCACCGAATCCATCAGGGGCGAGGCCAGCAGGCGCTCGTACTCGCGCCGCTCCTCGGGGTTCATCACCGCCATCTTGGCCGCCACCTCCATCCGCCGCAGCATGACGGACTCGTCCACCTTCTGCTCGTGGCCGTGGAAGTCGCGCCGCGCCCCGGCCACCTGGGCGTCGGTCGGGAGGTCGCCCTGGATCAGCTTCGCGTGCCCGCCCTGGACGGCCCGCCGCATCCAGTAGAGCCACGTCGCCGTCTCCTTCGCGCCGAGGTTCGGGTACTCCTTCACCACGTCGTCCTTGGGGATCACGCAGTTCATCCCGCCGATCCCCAGCTTCGACGCCAGCTTCTTGCGCAGGTCGGCGTTCCTGTCGTCGTGCAGCGGGTCCAGCACCGCGCCCACGCCCTTCTCGGTGTCGATCATCACCCGCTGGCCGGGGATGCCGAACGGGAAGTTCGCAAGCTCCATCGCCGCCATCGGCTCCCTGACCCGCGCGTAGTCGAACCGGCCCCGCAGCGTCTGCGCGAGGAAGGGGGCCGACCAGCCCTGGTTCACCGGCCCGTCGATCTCGATCAGCAGCTTCATCGTCAGTCCCTCCTGTGCATGGTTCAGGCCCGAGGGCGGCCAGCAGTCCTGGCCGCCCGTCACCGACTCACTCTCACGCCTGCCCGTCCGAGATCAGCGCCATCCCGGTGCCGTCGAGCAGCTTCCCCGCATACCGGCTGCGGACGACGAGCAGGCTCAGGTTGCGGAGGCTCAGGTAGTTGCCCTCGCGGGTCCACCGCGTCTCCAGGCCCTCGCGCCGCCACATGCGGTACTTTTTCAAGGCGACGTAGGCGAGCTGGCTGTTCGTGAAGCTCTGCGCCACCCGGAAGGGGCGGTTCAGCGCCATGTAGTTGCCCTGGTCGCCCAGCGGCTTGCCCACCCGGCGCTCGTCGGTCGGCCCCACCGGGATGCCGCAGAACCGGCGGTACGACACGTCGTTCCCGACGAAGCAGTGGTTCCACTCGTCCCGCCGGTACTGCTTCGGCAGGCCGAAGTACAGGGACTCGTAGTCGCTCAGGGTCGGCGGCCCGGAGGTGCTGTTGTCCGAGGACACCGCGATCTGGCCGGTGGCGACGGTCAGGCCCTGGGGCTGCGTCGTGCCGTCGCCCGTGCCGATGACGCCGTCCAGCTCCTTGAGGAACACCTGACCGATGTTCTGCTCCAAGTAGCTGCCGACGTTCACGGCGGCGTCGCTCAGGAAGTCGTTGCCGACCTCCACGGCCACCTGAATCGGGAAGACGGTGCTGGTGATCTGCGCCGCCAGGGCGGTCGTCGTGAAGGCGGTGATCGCCGTGCCCTCGGCGGTGCCCCAGGTCACGGTCGGGTTGCCGAGGCTACCCGTCTCGATGCGCCGGCCACGCGGCACGTCCTTCACGTCCACGAACGGGAACAGCTCGCCGTTCAGCAGCGGGAACGTCGTGATGGCGTCGTCGAAGGTGATCGGCGCGAGGTACAGGCCGCCCGAGGTCGAGTCGTCCAGCAGCGCCTTGACCGCCGCGCCCTTGAGCAGTTCCTCGCTGTCGTTGCCCAGGACGCGGCAGAACGTCTCGGTGTGGATCATCTCGTTCAGCAGCGCCCGCTCGTGTTCGGAGAGGCCGCCGCCCTGCCACGGCAGGCCGCTCTTGATCGCCTGGAACTTGAACCACACGCCCATCTTGGCCTTGGTCAACTCGGAGTTCGTCTGCACCTCCTTGCCGTTGAAGATCACCGGCATGCCCGTCTTCGCGTGCTTGCCGGTGTACTGCTTCGTGCTGTACTTCTCCGACTCGTTCTTGACGCGGATGCCGCCGGTGCCCTTGCCACCGATGACGCCCATCGCCTTCTTGCTCGGCTTGCCGCCCTTGGTGGCGGGCTTCTTCTTGTCGGTCATCGACTTCTCCTCCCGCCCCATCAGGGCGTTGAACTGCTTCATCGACAGCCGCCCACCGTGGACGGCCTCCTCCACGAACGTCTTCACCTGATCGGCGGTCGCCTGGGTCGCGTACAGCGGACCCATCGCGCCGATGCCGGCCATCGTGCTTCGCGCCCAACTCTCCAGGGGGCCGGTCATCCCGTCCTTCAGCGCCGACGCCACCTCCGAGGGCCGGCTCGACGACTTGCCCGCAAGCTCCAGCAGCTTGCCCGTGGCGAGCTTCTTGGACTTCACGGCCTTGTTGACCGCCTTGCGGATCGTCGCGTCGCTGTCCCACGCCTTGCAACCCAGGTGGGCGATGGCGTGGGCCTTCAGGCCGCTGGTGATCTTGAACATCATCGCCTCCTCGGCTTCGCTGGTTCGTGGCAGGCGGGCCGGTGCAAGGCCCGCCTGCCGGGACGGGCACCGGCGACAAGCCGGTGCGATCTTGATTCGCGGGAGGGGCAGCGGAAGCTGAACGCCACCCCTCCCTACCGGCAACCCGGAGCCGGTCCCATCGTGTAAGTGGCGCGCCCTCCGTGGCACGACTTCAGAACGGCGGGTCCATGTACAAAACCCCCGCCGCCTGCTCTCGCGTGTCTCTCAGGCCGCGTTGCCGTCGTGCTTGACCGCCAGCCTCTCCAGGGCGGCGAGGATGGCGTCGAGCTGCGGCTTCTGCGCGTCCAGGGCGGCCCGCACGGCCTCGTCGATGATCCCCTGGCGCTTGGCCGCGACGCTCGCCTCGGCCAGCTTCTGCCGCGCCATCTCGGCCTCGGTGAGCGGCTTGCCCTCCGTCTGCAACGGCACGTCCGGGAGGAAGGCGTTGCCCTCCTCGTCCAGCTTCATCGCCTCCAGCTCGGGGGGCAGGGTGAAGGCCGCGACCGGGTCCGTCCAGGCACCGTTGGTCTGGAAGTCGGCGCTCCACGACACGATCTCACCCGTGTCGAGGTCAACGTCGTGCTTGAAGCCTTCGATGATCGAGGGCACCGACCAGAACTGCGTGGCGTTGATGTACAGCTTGAGCGTCACCGACGTGCCCGGCGCGATCACCGTCGTCGCCGGAATCGCGGGATCCCATTTCCCCTCCAGCGACCCCGAGCCGTCCTTGATGCCCGCCACCGCCGCCTTGTAGCCGCCGGTCTTGTTGCTGGCGTACTTCGGCACGTTCGCCTTGGGGTTGAACCCCCACTTCGTGATCTCGGCAATCTGGGTGCTGCCGATCTTCACATCACCGTCCTTCCCCGAAATGCCCGCTCCCGCCACAAGTCACCTCTCTCTGCCCCGCTGGGGCTTCTGTTGGTTGGGTGACTGTCGGTGCCCCGGAGGTGCTACTCGTACAGCCTGTCTTGGTCCCCCCTGGCTCATCGTCTGAGGCCAGATCCCAGCCCGAGGGGGTGGTTGGGTGGCCCGTCGTCTCCTCGCCTCTCCTCGCCTCTGCTCGCGTTTGCGGGGTCAACGATTTGACCCGCCGTTGTCAGTCTCCCTGGTCAACCGACTCCCGCCACTCCGATCAGCCCGATCCCCGGTCATGCCAGCGGGTTGCCTTCAGTTGACGCCTGGGCCGCCTTCTTCACCGTCAGGGCGAACAGCCTCGTGCAGGATCGTGAGCAGAATCGCAGGGGCCGCCCGGTCCCCTTCCCGGTGAGTCTGATCTCGCAGTTGGCACACAGGGTCGGCTCGTCAACCGGCGTCGTCTCGTCCCGGCCTCCCCATCGCCTCTTGTGGGCCGCGTCGTCGAGGCGGCAGTCGAGCGAGCAGTAGGGCTGGATGGTGAACTGCGGCGTGAACCGGCGCTGGCACCATTCGCACACCTGATCCGGCGGCTTGGCCTGGGTCACGGCGGGCGTCGTCGCCCCGGCCCAGAACACCAGATCGCGCTTGCTGACTACCCTTTCCGGCTGCATCGTTGTGCCCTCTCCGCTGCCTCTGCGTTGCGCCGCATCCTCAGCCGCCGTGAGCCGTACCACTTCGCCTTCAGCATGCCGCCAAGCCAGCAATCCTCACAAAGTCGCGGATATGAGCGGAGGGGACGCCCGCATTCGCACAACTTCCCGACAACGGGAGGATCGCCTGCGGGCCGCACGTCAGTCCCCCCTCTCGCCCGAGGCCCTGGTCATCCTGTCGGCGGGCACCTGGGCCTCGCCCTGGGCAGGCTCCACCATCCCGTAGAAGTCCATCGCCCGACTCAGTCGTCCCCTGCCGTCCAGCTCGCGCCGGTGGTTCAAGTAGTCCTCCCGCACCCGGATCTCCCAGCCGCCCGCCCGGAAGACGTACAGGTCGTACTGCCTGCTCTCGTAGCGGTCGAACCCCGTGTCCTTCGTCGTGTGGTGCTTCTTCCACGCCGTCTCCCCGGCCCTCCTGATCTCGCACGGCACCCCCTTCAGGACCGTGAACCTCCTGGGCGGCTGCGTCACCTTCTGCGGCGGCGGGCAGTCCCCGCGATCCCTCTTCCTCGCTCCGCTGCTCCCTGTCCAGTCCATGCGTCACGCCCCCCTTGCCGGCCACCGGGATGAACAAGAACTCTGCCGCCAGATGCTTCCTCTCCCTGTCCTCGCCCTTCGTGTACCTCTCGCCCTGCTTGACCAGCTTCATCAGGCCCAACTCCCGCAGCCGCTTCAGGTGGTGGCCCGCCGTCCCTGGGGAGCATCCGGCGAACTCTGCGGCCTGCTTGCAGGACAGGTAGAAGGGACTTACCGTGCCGTTCTGCACCTTGTCGAGCTGGAGTTGCCTGCACAGGCTTGCGATCAGCCGGGCGTAGTGCGTCAGGCCAATCGGCTCCTGATCCACCCCGGCCATCCTCGCCCTGTCCACGGCGCGGAACCAGTGGCCCGTCTCACCTTCTAAGTCACCATCAGCGTTGACATTGGGCTGTTCTTCGCGTACACTGAACATCGTTGGTTACTCTTGATCGCGTCGGGTTGCTTGGCGGCTACCGGCGCGATCTTTTTTTCGTTCAGGCTCCCGTCGCCACCTCGACCGACGCTTCCTGCGTGGTCGCCTTCTCGCCACCCCTCAGCTTCTTCAGCCCCTCCTTGAGCCGCTCCCAAACCAACTGAACATCGACCAACGCGGGAACGAGTCCCGCCGCCCAGGCCGTCGCCACATGGACCGCCGGGTTGCGGGTCACCGACTCCATATCCACGAGCCTCGGGCACGGCTTCGTCCCGAAGATGGCGATGAAGCAGGCACCCCTGGCGAAGCACGCCTCCAGGCGCTCCTCGTGCAGCCCCCAGATGTACTCCAGCACGTCCCCCGCGTCCTTGCTCCCGACGCCCCGCGCCGACAGGCCACGGGCCACGGCCACCGCCAGGGCCTGGGTCATCGTCATCTGCCCCGACTGCGGGATCAGGCCCGTCTGCTGGAGCAGTCCGATGGTTGAGGTCGGAACCCCCGTCAGTGCGCTGATCTCTGGTCGGCTCAACATCTTCATTGCTACACCCTCCCGTCCTTGTAGTGTACGGATGGAGCCAGCCCCTGTCAAGTTGTAAGTCGGCTCGCACCATACGGTTACACACCTGTGCCAGGTTGAGGGTGTACACAGGTCACACTCAATCGGCACCCCACCTGAGATGGATGTACACCCGGTCGATACCTACATGTCCCGAGGGCAACAACAGGTAGTCTTGTAGCTGACTGTGAGCATCTACTTATGTCTTTGACTTCTACTCTCTCTTCTTCTGTCTTCTGTCTTTGACTTGTATTCTCTGAGGAGTATCGAGCGGGTGCTGATCCGAGGTGTTGATCGGTCCACCGGGGACGCTCTAGCGGCCTCTCTGGACGCCCTCGGGGAGGGAATGAGGGTGAGGGGTGCCTTGGCTGGAGATCGAGCCGTGGCGCTCAAACGAGAGGCCCCCCGGTGGTGTTCCGGGGGGCCTTGGGGTTGGAGCCAGGGGGAGGGGTCAGGCCAACTCCTCGACGGGTCCGGCCTGCCTGAGCCAGGGGATGACGAACCGGCGGTGGCAGTTCTCCACCGGCTTCTCCCAGCAACACAACACGGGCGTGCAGTCCACGCAGACCCGGATGAGGTCGGAGTACAGCGTGTCGGCGTCCAGCGCCGCGAGCTGGGCGGCGAAGGCGGCGGCGAAGGCGTCCTTCGGCAGCTTCAGCATGGCCCACGAGGCGGGGGCCAGCCGCCACTCGCGCGGCCCCTCCCAGCCCGGCGGCACCCCACGCGAGATGGCCACCTTCACCATCCCGTCGCCCACCTTCTTCGACGACCAGTAGCTCGTGAAGATCATCGCAGTCACCTCATTGGTTCGGAAATGGATGAAGGCCACCGGATCGTCCGGTGGCCTCCTCGGGTCAAACGTCTGACTCGGTCACTTGCTGCCCTTGAGGTCGGGGAAGCGCTTCGTCACCAGCGAGTGGGCGCGGTTCCAGCTCCCGACGCCCGGCAGCAGCTTCGCCACCTCGCCCCAGCCGGCCCCCTCCCTCTTCGCCTTCGCCGCCGCCTCCAGCACCTCGTCGCTGTACTCGCAGGCCGGCTCCTCCTTCTTCGCCTTGGGGGCCGGCTCCTCGGCGGGGCCGGTGATCTCCACCGCCACCGGCTGGCTGTCCCTCACGTCCTGCGACTCCAGCTCGCGGGCGATGTCGGCCTGGGCCTGGGCCTCGGCGGCGACCCTCGCGGCCTCCTCCTCCAGCAGCTCGCGCTCGGCCTTCTCGTCGTCCGTCTCCACCGCCACCGGCTCCGTCACCGTCTCGTCCATCGTCGTCTCCTCGTTCGCGCCCTCGGTCGAGGCGGCGTCCACCGTGGACCCGGCCTCCATCTTCTTCCACGCGGCCACCAGCTTCTGCACCGTCACGCCCACCTCGGCGGCCAGCTCGCCGGCCTTCTCGCCGTTCTCGTTGCGGGTCTTGAGGGCCACCAGCGTCTCGTTCGTCAGGGTCGTGGTCGTCATGGTCGTCGTCTCCGGTGCCGCCTTGTGTTGACGCTAAGTGTTGCGGCTGACAGCTTTGCGTCCGTTGTGCCATGACTCTACCCGGTACTCGGAGCGGTGCAAGTCCTAATTCCACGAAAAAGCGGACGGGCCGGAACAGGGTCCGGCCCGCCCAGGTCGTCAGTCGTTAGCGACCGTCGTACAGCTTCAAGTGACCCCACGTCCTGGCGGTCACGATCCCGCGCACCGTCGCCTTCGGCACCTCCATGAACTCAGCGATCTCCCGAAGGGTCAGGCCCTCCGACTGCCACATCCACCGGATCGTCCTCACCTCCTCCTCGGAGAGCTTCGTCTTCCCGTTCTTCTCGCCGCGCGGCGTGGTCCCGTGCCTGAGCATGTCCGCGCTGTTACCCTGCTTCGTGTCCCACCGGAGGTTGGACAGCCGGTTGTCGGCGGGGTTGCCGTTGTCGTGGCACGCCTCCATCCCCTCCGGGCAGGGTCCACGGAACGCCGTCAGTACCAGACGGTGGATCTTGAACGTCCTCTTGCCGTGGGGGCCGGTCAGCTTCACCTGACGGTAGCCGCTGCGGTTCGCCTCCTTCAGCCGGACCCAGCGGGAGACGATCTTCGGCCAGCCGAACCTGTTGCCCTTCTGCCACTGGCTCCACACGCTCCCGTCGTCACCGACGTGGTAGCCTGGGTAGCCGACAACTTCTCGATACACTGTCACCGTGCGGCCCTCCTTTCAGGGCTGTCACCAGGGCCGGGGGCGTTGGCTCGCCGCCCGGCCCACTTCTTCCGCCCCCCACGACGAGGGGCGTGAATGTTTGTCTAGGCGCTCTCCCGGTCGCGTGGAGGGGGAAAGCGGCTGGATTCACCGGGTTTCAGGATCGCGTAAACGAGCGCCAGCGGCCTCGACGGCCCTCGGTGAGGGGATTGGGTGCCTGACACGCTGGAGGGGCGTGGCGCTCATCCTGGGCGAAGTGCAGGCCCTTCCCCGAGGGCGAGGGGACGTGGGTCAGGCGGCCCAGGCGAACACCCGCCTCACATGATGACTGTTGTGGATGGGTGTGGGACGAGGCCCGCCACGCCATGATGGGCGAGGTCGGCTTCGCCTCCCTCGGCGTGGACTGGGCCCAGGCGCGCATCACCCACAACTGGTCGCTCCGCCTCAACACCGAATGCACCGCGATGGAGCGCCACGCCGTCCTGTTCTTCATCGAGCAGGGCCTGATGACGAAGACGGGCAAGCGCTACGAGTGGGAGGTCGGCGCCGAGTCAGGCCTGCCTCTCGTGAAGACGATCCAGGACTTCGACTGGGCCGACGAGGTGTTACACGCCCAGATCGGCCGCCGCTGGTACATCCCCCTCTTCGCCGACCTCAAGGAGGCGTTGGAGTACGGCGACAAATGCTGGTCGCGCATCCTGAGCAACTGGCGTCAGGTGCTGGATCAGGGCCTGACGCGGCACGAGAGCTGGTGGCCGGCGGTGTACACCCAGGCGTGCCGCGCCTGGGGCGAGGAGCCGGACGCACGGGTGCTGTCGTATGCTACCAGTTACGAGGGCCAGCGCGCCGACCTCAAGACGGTGGGTGCCGGCGCCAGCGGGTGAGGGGCGCCCTCACCCCGGCGGGACGACCCGGAGATTGACCGATGACGCTATCACGCCGTTCGATGCTCCGGACCGCCGGCGCGGCCATCGCCCTCCCCCTGCTGGAGGCGATGCTCCCCCGATCCGGCGCCGCCCCGTCCACCTTCGAGCCGTGGAGGAAGAGCGACGTGATCGCCCCGCGCCTCCTCTGCTGCTACATCCCCAACGGCGTCAACATCGCCCAGTGGGTGCCCAAGGACAAGGGGGCCACCTACGCCCTCTCCCCGACCCTGGAGCCGCTTAAGGCCCACAAGGCCGACTTCACCGTCCTCAGCGGCCTCGGGCACCCGGCGTCCGAGGGCGGCCACTCCGGCGCCGACACCTGGCTGACGGCCGCGAAGCTCAAGAGCAAGCCCGGCGCCGACTACACCAACTCCGTCAGCATCGACCAGCTCGCCGCCGACGTGCACGGCAAGAAGACACGCTTCGCCTCGCTCCAGCTCTCCGACATGAGCGGCACCGGCGGCGCCGGCCACTCCCACACCCTCTCCTTCGACATCAACGGCACGCCGCTCCCGGCGGAGAACTCCCCGCGCCGCCTCTTCGAGCGTCTCTTCGTGCCCGAGAGCGCCGGCGGCCGGGCCGCCGCCCTCAAGCGTTACGCCGAGCGCCGCAGCATCCTCGACGACGTGGCCGAGGAGGCCCGGGCCCTGGAGAAGAAGCTGGGCGCGTCCGACCGTCGGAAAGTGGACGAGTACTTGTCGAGCGTACGGACGACCGAGAAGGGCGTCGAGCGCCTGGCCTCGTGGGTGGACGTGCCCAAGCCGAAGGTCGGCGAGAAGGGCCTGCAACTGGGCAGCAAGCCGGGCGACGGCCACGACCGCCCCATGTGGCTGGACGTGATGCTCGAGCTGACCTACCTCGCGTTCATCACCGACACGACCCGCGTCGTCACCTTCGAGTGGTCGCGCGAGGCCGGCGGCTACGGCGGCGGCGGCGAGAACCACCACGAGCTATCGCACCACGGCGGCGACCCCGGCATGCTGGCGAAGCTGGCCGCCATCGACCGCTTCCACGTCGGCCGCCTGGCCCGCTTCCTCGACCTGTTGAAGAAGACGGAGGAGGGCGACGCCGACATGCTGGGCCGCACGATGGTCCTGTTCGGCTCGGGGATGAACTCCGGCCTGGGCGGCGAGCACTCCCCGAAGAACCTACCGCTGCTGGTCGCCGGGGGCCGCAAGCTGGGCCTGAAGCACGCGGGCCACCTGGCCTTCGACCCGGCGAAGAACCCGCCGCTGTCGAACGTCCTGCTGACGCTCGGCCGGAGGATGGGCGTGGACGCGAAGTCATTCGCCGACGCGACGGGCGAGATCGCGGGCCTGTGAGCGCCCCGCGTGGAGCGTGAGCGGCTCTGGATCGGGCGAGCGGGGATGCGTCAGCGCCCCGAGTTGGAGCGTCAGCGGATCTTCTTCTTTCGCGTCTCAGCGCCCCGAGTGGAGCGTCAGCGGTTCCGGATCGGGCCTTCCCCCATCGTCATCCCTCGCCGGGCCCTTCCCTCGCGCCCGCTTCTCCCGTAGGCTGGCCACGGAGGTGCCGATGCTCCGCTGGCTGCCACTTTTGATGTCCTTCTTCCAGGCCCCGCCCGAGGAGCCGGCACGCCCCGCACCCCGACCCGCCCCTCCCCCTTCCCCGCCGCCACCCATGCAGCTCTTCCAGACCGAATACGCCCTCAAGGGCCTCTTCCTCGGCCTCGTCATCTACTCGGCCTTCCTCCTCGCCGCCATCCCCGCCGACGCCGAGCCCGGCTGGCAGCACGGCCTCCTCCGCTCCACCGCCACCCCCGCCGTCGGCCTCGCCCTCGCCCTCCTCGTCGCCGCCGCCCTCAAGATCCGCGAGGGCGTCAGCGTCGGCGGCAGGCCCGTCCTCTTCCTCCTCTTCCTCCTCCTGGAGGGCTCCACCCTCGTCTACATCGGCATCCTCGCCGGCATGATCGGCGGCGCCTGGTGGCTCCGCGAGATGCTGCCCGCCGACGACCCCGCCCGCGCCCTCCTCCTCCCCACCCTCCTCCTCGGCGCCGCCGCCGGCGCCGTCGCCGGCGTCCTCCGCCAGGTGAAGGATGGCCTCACCCGCATCGGCCTGTTGATCGCCCTCGCCGCCGCCCTCACCGCCGTCGGCATGGCCTACCTCGGCCTCGTCCGCATCGACTGGCTCGGCATCACCGAGCCGTACCGCCTCGCCAACCGCGAACACTTCGCCATCCAGCTCCTCGTCGGCCTCCCCTTCTTCTACCTCCTCACCTTCGCCGGCCACGAGGAGGAGAGCGAGGCCGAGATCGCCCTCATGTGCGGCATGCTCGGCGCCAGCCTCGCCATCCTCGTCGGCGACAGCAAGGCCTACGTCCTCCTCGTCCCCCTCGGCCTCTTCCTCGTCTACACCATCCAGGTCCTCCCGGGCCTCCGCGTCTTCAAGCACACCGTCCGCGGCCTCGGCTACGCCCGCGGCGGCAAGCACCGCAAGGCCCTCATGGCCTTCCGCCGCGCCCTCCAGCTCGACCCGGAGAACGCCCTCGCCCGCGCCGGCTTCTGGGAGGTCCATTGCTCCCTCGACCTCGACAAGCTCGCCGACGACCACCAGACCCTCGGCCTCGTCGATCTCGACCTCTGCCTCAGCCGCGCCGGTGCCCTCCTCCTCCACAAGCCCGACGACGCCCAGCGCAACGAGGCAGACCGGCTGCTCGTCCTCGTCGAACGCCTCCAGCCCGCCCGCCGCCCCCAGGTCCAGTACTGGCGCGCCGTCGCCGCAACCCACGGCCACGACATCGAAGCCGCCGCCCAGCTGCTCGAGCACGTCCTCGACCCGGCGCACCACGGCCACGACGACGCCCACCGCCAGGCGGTCCTGCTTCCCGCATGGCAGCTCGCGCTCCGCCTGCACGCGGGGCTGCGCGAGCGCGTCGGCGACCCCCAGCTCGCCCACCCCGGCCGCCGCATGGAGGCCATCGCCGCCGTCGAGCGCCACCTGGCGCAGGAGCCCGGCGACAAGGACGTCATCGAGCTGAAGAAGCTCCTGTACCGCGGCCTGACCGAGGCCGAGTACGACACCGCCGCCCCGGACGGGCTCGCCGCTTCGCAGTTCGATCACGAGTACGCCCAGCACCTCGGCCTCGGCCTCATCAACGACGACACCCACTGGCAGCGCGGCGGCGAGTACCTGCGCATCGCCGCCCGCGGCCTGCCCACCCTCGGGACCAGCCTCTTCGTCCAGATCGCCAACGCCCAGCGGAGGGTCGGCCTGATGGACGAGGCTCGCCATAATTACGAGCTGGCGAAACGCGCCGGCCTCGCCGTCGGCCAGCGCAACCTCGGCGACGAGGAGCGCCAGGCCTACTTCTCCGTCGTCCGTTACCTCGCCGAGGAGGCGCTGCACCGCGGCGACACCGACGCCGCCATCGAGAACTTCCGCCTCTACAGCGAGTCGGAGCACGCCGGCATCGCCACCCTCCGCACCCTCGCCGACCTCTACGAGAAGAAGGGCGACGCCCTCGCGGCGGCGCGGGCCACCGATCAGGCCCTCACCTACAACTCCACCGACCCGGACCTCCTGGAACGCAAGGACCGGTACTACTACTCGATCAAGCCGGAGGACCTGGCGGCGCGGCTGGAGCAGTACGGCCCTGGGTTCGACTTCCAGTACTGCATCGACAAGACGCGGACCATCCTGGAGAAGTACGCCGACCTCGACTGGCTCGACGTGGCCCGCCACCTGGCCACCCTCGCGCTGGTGGCGAAGCCGGGCAGCCTGACCGCCATGGTCCTGCTCGCCCGCGTCCAGCTCCGCTACGGCGAACGCGACGAGGCGACGGCCCTCCTGGAGAAGGCCCGCGGCCCGCAACAGCCGACGTCGTTCGCCGGTGACGACGCCGACGCCTGGTACGTCGCGTGCCAGATCCTCGGCGACCTCCACCTCGAGGCCGGCAGGCCGGAGCAGGCCATCGCCTGCCTCAACGACTTCCGCAAGTCGGCCAAGAGCGGCGCGCGGACCTGGCTGAAGCTCGGCCAGGCCTACGAGGCCCTGGGCGACCCGGTGCGGGCGAAGAAGTGTTACAGCCAGGTGACGGCGTACCACGGCAACCCACTGGTCGGCGAGGCGTCGGAGGCCCTGGCGAGATTGGGGTGAAGTCGGCGCCGCGGATTGGGTAGCCGCGACGCGAAGCGGAGCGCTCCCACACCGCCACAACACCCCCGATTCTACTCTAAAACTGGATGGTGCAGCGGATCTGCCACTGCTGCGTGGGCTGCTGCCAGGGGTCGCCGCGGGCGGCCATCGGCATGGCGAAGCCCCCCGACACGGCCCAGTTGGGGGCGGGCTGCCAGTGCAGCCCGGGCAGCAGCTCCCAGGTGACGGGGCCGCGCTGGTCCCGCGCATCGCGCTGCTGGCCCAGTGCCTCGACCGAGAGGTAGACGTTGTGGAACAGGCCCGCCGGGTCGGCATCGACGGCGCGGTAAAGGGCCACCCCGTATTGCAGATCGCGGCGCGTCTGCGTCTGCGTCTGCGTCTGCGCCGTCGCCGGGCCGGGCAGGGTGAGGTTGGTGCCGACCGACAACAGCAGGCCGGTCGCGTCGTCGAGGGCGTGGAAGAGCGAGAAGGCGGGCATGAACACCGTCGCGCCCCTCGAGTCCGGCAGCCCGTCGTTCTGCACCCCCGCGGGGGCGACCGCGTTCACGCACAGCGCCATCGAGGTCTGCGCCGTGTCGAAGAGCTGCACCTGCGACGCCAGACGCGTGAACCCCACTCCCCCCGGATCGCCCCGCCTGCGGAAGCCGAACGACGGGTTGTCGTTCCCCAGGGATAGGGTCATCCAGTCCGGCCCCGGGTCCGGGGCCGCTGAGGGGTCGTCCCCGTCGAGCCAGGGCGTCTCCAGCAGGTACCCGGTCTGGACGCGGAATGGCCGGATGCGGCCCGTGAACAGCGGGGCCGGCTGCCCGCCCTCCGCCGGCGCGGCGATGCGCCCCAGCGGCACGACGGGCCCGTCGGCCCGCGCCGCCAGGGCGATCATGCACAGCAACAGGGCCGGCCTCCGCATGCCCGGCCCTCGGCGGGTCCTGGTGGTCGAGCGCGCCCGCAATACCACCTTCACCGGGACGCCGCAAGCCCCGTCTTCGCCTTTCGGCTTGATTCGTCCCCGCCCGGACGCTATCCCCCCCGCCCATGAAGCGATACGGCCTGTTGCTGCTTGCCCTCCTGGCGTGCCTGCCGTCCGCCGGCTGCGTCACGCGCCGCGTCCTCATCACGTCCTCGCCCTCCGGGGCGATGGTGTACCGCAACGGCCAGCCCATCGGCGTGACGCCGGTCGAGGAGCCGTTCACCTACTACGGCAAGTACCACTACCGCCTCGTCCGCGACGGCTGCGAGCCCACGGACTTCTACCCCGACCTCGTCGCGCCGTGGTATCAGTACCCCGGCATCGACTTCATCACCGAGAACGTCATCCCCTGGCAATTCCGCGACCGCCCGGTGCTGCACTTCCAGCTGCCCCCGGCACGCGTGATCCGCCACGACGACATCCGCGGACGCGCCAACCAGCTCCAGGAGATGAGCAAGGGCATCCAGCCCCCGCCCGACGCCCAGCCCGGCCCGCGCACCAGGGCACGCGAGCGCCCGGCCCCCGTGGTGCCGGGGACGCCCATCATTTCCGGCGCACCGACGCCAACACCTCCTTGAACTCCGGCAGCCAGTAGCCGCGCTTGCCCGCCGGGCACTGGCAGAAGACCGCCAGGACACCCTCGGGCCGGTTCACCACGGCCAGCAGGCCGAACTCGCCCTTGCCGTCCATCGCCTGCCGGATGTCGAGGTGATGCACCTCGCCCTTGAATTCGCCCACGTCCGTCTCGATGAGCGGCTTGCCCGAGCCCCGGTCGTTCATCGGCTCGACCTTCACCGCGTCGTTGACATCCTTCAGACGCTTCGTGACATGCTCCTTCGCCGCCGCCACCGCCGACTTGAGGTCGGCCGCCTTGGGCAGCGCCAGGAATTGCACCGTCGCCAGCCGCCCGGCGATCTTCTCGCGGCGAAGCCGCCCGCCCTCGTCGAGCGCCAGCTCGTACCCGCGCAGCACCATCTCCGCCGCCGGGTCGTAGTCCTTGGGCGTCTCCTCCACCTGCCAGACCTCGGTGGCCGGCCTCACCGTGACGCCAAGGCCTTCGATCCTCGCGTCGGTGGACGGCCGTGCGGTCGGCTTCCACCCCTCGCGCTCCTCCCCGTACCGGAAGCCGGCCCGCAGCTTCTCCCAGATGCCTTCCAGCTCGTCCCTGTCATCCTCCGGCCCCCACATGACCAGCCAGTAGGCGTAGCCGCGCCGCGCCGCCATCAGGCACTCGCCCACGAACGGCACCTCGTCGGCCCCCTTGGCCTTGAACGTCAGCGCCAGCGCCTTCTCCGTGCCCAGCTCGCCGGTGCGGCCCTTGCCCCCCGATTGCAGCGGGTCGATGTACTCCAGGTGAGGGAAGTACTCCTTCAGACGCTTGACCGCCTCCTCGACCAGCTCCTCGTCGCCCGGCTCCCGGAACTTGTAGTCCAGGTAGTACGCCGCCACGTGGCAGCGCGGGCCGCTCTTGCGTGTCATCGCCAGGTTGGCCCGCGCCTTGTTCAACAACGTCTCGTCGGAGCGGAAGCCGCCGGGCGGGAAGAAGGCGAAGTTGGCCTTCGTCTTGAGTGCCCTGGCGCCGGGATCCTGAAGGAGGTCCTTGAGGACGAGGGCGTAGAGGAAGTACCCGCCGGCGCCGAGCCCGCCGAGGACCAGCACCAGGACGACCCAGGGCAGGATCGACCCGCCACGCCGACGCTTGCCGTCCTTGTCGCCCCGGCCGGGGATCCCGACCACCATGTCAGGTGAGGTGAACAGGAGATCGGAGTGCGGGGCCTCGTCCTCGGGCTCCGAATACACGGGCACGGCGATGGGGGCCGCGATGGGCGGCGGTACGGGCGGCGGCAGTTTCGGTGGTGGCGGGGGCGCCGGCCTGATCGCGGGAGACGGGGTGTGCTGGGGCTCCGGGGGCGGGGGCGTCGTCTGCCGGAAGCGGTACACGGTGCCGCACGCGGGGCACGTGAGGGCGGACGCCCCCTTGACGCCGTCGGCGGCGAAGACGTGCGTGCACGCGGGGTTGGGGCAGGAGTAGCCTGGCGGCATGGCGGACGGCTCCGGGGCGTCGGGATGGAGGGGTACACATAGTGTACCGCAACCCGGCGGGAGCATCCAAGAGGCGCCGTCAGCGTCTGCCGCCCACCGGGACCGCCACGGGCCGCGACGCCAGGTAATATCTCGCCAGCTGGGCCACCGTCGGGCTGGGGTCGGTGCGGGCCATCTGTTCCAGGCGCTCGGACATCTCGGACGACAGGTGCTCGCTGATGACACGCACCGCCGCCGTGCGCACCGCCGGCGACGGGTCCTGGCTCAGCCGCGTGACCCACGTCACGGGGTCCACGTCGTTCACCTCGCGCAGCTTGTCGAGGACGAGCAGACGCGAGTGCGGGCGGGCGTGCGTCAGCAGCCGCCCCAGCTCGATCTGCTCCGGACGCAGCCCGCGCCCCTGCAGCGTGGAGTGGGCCAGCCTGCGGACCTCGGCGTCCTCGTCGTGCAGGCACCCGAGCAGCGTCTCCTCGCGTGTCCCCTCGGCGGTGCCCGCCGCCAGCACCGCCGCACGGCGCACCGCGGGCGTCCCCGTCTTCATCAGCCCGACCACCTCGTCGGTGAGGTCGATGCCGGGGCGGACGCACAGCGGGATGGCCTGCACCCTGGCGGATTCGGACCCGGACGCCAGCCCCGCCCTGGCCAGCCGCTTGGCCGCCGGCAGCGCCTGCCCCGTCTCCGGCAACAGCCGGCAGGCCAGCACGAGCGCCCCCTCCAGCGCCGCCGGGTCGCGTTCCCCACACGCCTCCTCGAGGAGGCGCACGCAGGCATCGCGGGCACCGTCGCCCGCCCCGCAGCAGCCGGCCAGCACACGCAGCGCACGCCCGCGCCCCTCCGGGCTCAGCCCCGGGCAGACGCCCGCCGCCTGCCCGGCCAGCCGGGCGGCACGCTCATCGCCGCCCCAATCCGCCACCATCGCCGTCAGGGCCTCGGCGCAATTCTCGCCGCCATCGCCCTCCAGCCCACGCAACAGGCCATCGACCCCGGCAGGCCCGAGGGCGACTGCCCGCTCGACCCACGCGGCACGCGAATCATCGTCGGCCTTCTTGAGGCCGGCGATGACGTACCAGGCGCGCATCGTGCCCCACCCCAGCCACAGGGCACACGCCCCGCCGAGCAGCAGGACAGCCGGCACCGCGAATAGCAGCATCTTGCCGCGCGACATGGCTCCGCCTCCGTGCCAGGATCAGACCGCGGCGATCATAGCCCGCGGGCCACGGCCGCCGCAAGGGCAGACAGGAGAAGCAGGACTCGGATCGAACACGGACGACAGCATGGACAGGAATGCAGGGAGGCAGGCAGAAGACATGGAGTCTTCTGCCTGCCTCCCTGTCTGCCGCCTTGATCCGTGCTGATCCGTGTTGATCCGTGGCTCGCCGTATCCTTCTGCCTACATCACCGCCGGGGGCGGAACGCCATCGGCTCCGGGCCATGCAGACGCACCTCGTTGCTGTTCTGGTCCAGGCACACGAAGTGGTTGTGCTCGGCGGCCACACCCGACAGCCCGCGGATGTTCACCGTCATCTCTCCCTGCTCCTCCAGCCGCACGATCTCGCGCCGCTTGCGGTTGAGCAGGTACTCCGACACCTCGCGGCTGACGGCCACGTCCACCTGGCGCACCGTCTCCTTCGTGCTGGCGAGCTGGATCTGCCGCATCACCTCGATCGCCATCGACTCCGGCGACTTCACCATGCCGGCCGCCTTGCAGTGCGGGCAATCGACGTAACCCGCACGCTTGAGCGACGGGCGGATGCGCTGCCGCGTCATCTCGATGATGCCGAACTGCGACGTCCGCAGGATCTTCGTGCGCGCCCGGTCGCGCCGCATCGCGTCCCGCAGGGTACGCTCCACCGCCCGCCGGTGCCGCTCGTCACGCATGTCGATGAAGTCGTTGACGATCACCCCGCCCAGGTCCCGCAGACGCAGCTGCCGCGCGATCTCCTTCGCCGCCTGCAGGTTCATCTGGTACGCCGTCTCCTCGGCGTTGTTCCCGTCCGCACGGAAGTTGCCCGAGTTCACGTCGATGGCGACCAGCGCCTCCGTCTGCTCGATCACGATGCTCCCGCCCAGCGGCAGCGGCACCTTCTTCTGGTGGATGCGGTCGATCTCCTTCTCCAGGCCGAACTTGTCGAACAGCGGCTCCTTCCCCTCGTAGTGCTTGATCCGGTCCGCGTACCGCGGCATCACCGCCTGCATGAACTCCGACGCCGCCTCGAACGCCGCCGGCTCGTCCACCCAGATCGTGTCGATGTCCGCCGTGAAGTTGTCCCGGATGGTCCTCGTGACCATGTCGCTTTCCTGGTAGATCTCGCACGGCGACTTCGCCTTCTTGATCCGCTTGCCCACCACCTGCCACAGCCGCGAGAGGTACACCAGGTCGCGCTGCACCTCCTTCTTGTTCTTGTCGATCGCCGCCGTCCGCATGATGAACCCCAGGCCACGCGGCGGACGCAGCTCGTTGAACATCTGACGCAGCCGCCGCCGGTGGTCGTCGTCCTCGATCTTCCGCGACACCCCCGTGCGGTTCAGGCACGGCATCAGCACCAGGTAGCGCCCGGGGATGCTGATGTACGTGCTGAGGGTCGGCCCCTTGGTGCCGATGCCCTCCTTGATCACCTGGACGATCACCTCCTGGCCACGCTTGAACACGTCCTGGATCAGCGGCCGCGGCTTGCCCGCGCCGGGCCGCCCGCCGCCGCCGCCACCCGAGCGCCCATCGCGCCCATCCCGCCCGCGCCGCGGCCTGCGACCCCCGTCGCGGTTCCCACGCGGGCCGTCCTCGTCGAAATCGTCCTCGTCGTCGTCCATGATCACCTGCGACGGCCGCAGCTCCGGCCGCCGCTCCTCGCGCGGCTCGCGCTCCGGACGCTCCGGACGCGGCTCCCTGTCCGGACGCGGCTCGCGGTCACGCCGCGGCTCCCGGTCCGGACGCGGCTCGCGCCGCGGCTCCCGCTCCTGGCGCGGCTCCCTCTCCGCACGCGGCTCCCGCGGCTCCCGCGGCTCCCGCGGCTCCCGCGGCTCGGGGGCCGGGGCGTCGGGCGATTCTTCGCGATCGCGGCGGGGCACCACGTCGGCGTCGGCCAGGTCGGCCTCCAGGGCGTCTTCGATGTTCCGCGGCATCCCGACGGGCCGGGTGCGCTTCGGCGGCGGCCCGGTGTAGACCGGCGCCGACGGCGCCGACGGCGCCGACGGCGCCTCCTCCGCGGCCGGCGGAGGGGCCTCGACACGCGCCGGGGCCTCGACACGCGGCGGCGGGGGCGGCGCCGGCTTCTCGCGCGGCGGCGGGAAGAACAGGTCCTGGTCGAAGTCGAGCGACGACTGCTCGCCACCCTCGGTCCGGTGCTCCGCCGACCCCATCAGCGGCGGCGTCTCCGGCGGCGTCTCGCCACCCTCCTCACCCGCCTTGCGCCGCCTCGTCCCGCGCGCCCGACGCCGCGGCTTCTTCTCGCCCTCCTCCTCCTCGATCTCGGTGCCCGGCAGCGCCGTCAGCGCGGGCGCTGGCCCGGCAGGCGGGTCCTCCTCCTCGGCCCTCGTCGCGGGCGGCGCGGGCGGCGGCGGCGGGGCCGCAGGCGCGGCGTCGCCGAGCAGATCCTCCAGCCCGGCACCGAAACCCGTGTCCTGACGCGGCGGCGGCGCCTGACGCGGCGGCGGCGTCCGGGGCCTCTCGTCCCGGCGCTCCTCGCGGGGACGCTCCGCCCTCGGACGCTCCTCACGCGGCCTCTCGTCGCGGGGACGCTCGTCGCGGGGACGCTCGTCGCGGCGCTCCTCGCGCCTGTCATCTCGGCGCTCCTCACGCCGGTCATCACGTCGGTCATCGCGCCGCGTTTCCAGGTGCTTCCAGTACGTCGGCTCCACGTCGCTGATGTGCAGGAAGCCGTTGCGGCCCACGCCGAAATCGACGAACGCCGCCTGGATGCTCGGCTCGATGTTGACGATGCGGCCCTTGTAGATGTTGCCGACGTAGCTCTCCTGGTTCGTGCGCTCGACGTACAGCTCTTCGAGGGTGCCGTTCTCGAGGATGGCGATGCGGCACTCCTCGTTCTGAAGCACGTTGACCAGCATCTCTTTCTTCATCGCGGCCCTTTCATCGGTTATCCCTCCTCCGCCGCCTCGCCCCCGGATTCATCCGGGGCGTCGGCGCGGGAGGCGTCTTCCGTCAATTCCAGGCGCGTGCGCTCCAGCACCGCCCCTTCTTCCATCAGCCCGGCCAGCCCGACCAGGCGCAGCACCTCGTCCGGCCGGGCGGTCCCCGTCGGCGCGAGATGCAGGCCGATGTCCAGCCATCCCGTGGCCTCATCGAACCGTAGTTCCTTCACGAATGGACGAATATTCACCTGACGACGGATCGGCTTCTCACGCTGGGCGAGGCACTCACTCGCGCCCAAAAACGCGGCCACGCCGGCGCGGGCCGCGTCACGGCGCTCCGCCGGCACCCCCACGCCGTACCACAGGCCGACCACCCGCGCCCCCGTCTTCGGCGGGATGCGCGTCGCCTCCAGGATGTCGAAGCCCGCCGGGGCCTGCTCGGCGAGCCGGCGCCGCACCTCCTCCGGCTCGACCACCTCGTCCAGCTCCACCTCGACGATCTCGGCCCGTCCCACCACCCCGAGCGGGAGGGAGAGCGCGAACACGATCTTCGGGTGGGGGTTGAAGCCCTTCGAGCGCCGGAAGGGGATGGAGGCACGGCGGAGCATGCGCTCGAACGTGCGCAACAGGTCGTGATGGCTCAGCCAGCGCAGGCCGTCACCCTTGCGGATGACGAGGCGCACCTTGTCGGCGGCCCCTGGCGGCGGGGCCTGCGTGGTGGCGCTGTCGCCGGTCTGTTCGGGCATCAGGCGCGTTCCCGCCGGGCGGGAGCGGCGTGGCCGCCTATCGGGGCACGTGCCTGCGGCCGTCACGGGCCGCCGAGTGTGAATCGCACGTGCGGGAGAGGCAGTTGGCCTCGGTCCGGACGGGCCGTCCGGATCCCCACCAGGTTTACGGATGAAGGATGTACGGTCGTCCCCGGACGTTCCGGGGGGAGGTCGGACGTGTCACGAGGGGGGCCGCCGGCGACATCATGACCGGCGGGCGTGTCCTCGGGACGGTGCCCGACGATGGGTACAGCATCTCACGCGGAGGGCCGGACGGCAAGGGCAAAATCCGTCACCCCCCTCCGGTTCAAGAATCCGGCGGCGGCACGCGGGCCAGAAGCTCCGCCAGCGCCCCCAGCGCCTCGTGGGCGTCCGGACCGGACGCCTCGATGACCATCTCGCTGCCCGGCAGGGCCGCAAGCAGGATCAGATCCCAGAGGCTCTTTCCGTTGACGGAGCGCCCGTCGTGGTGGACGGTGATGTCCGACTGGTAGCGCGAGGCCAGCTCCACGAAGGCGGCGCTCGGCCGCAAGTGCAGCCCTTGCGGGTTGGCGATGACGACGGCACGGCGGAGCGCGCCGGGCCGGGGCTCGGGTGTCGCGGGCTCCGGCTGGGTCGGATCCGTCATGTACGGAGGTTGTCCTGCTGACATGGGTAGCCCCCGGCTTCAGCGGTCGAGGCCGTCAAGCGAGGCGCTGATCGCCTCGCGTGAGGGGGTTTGACGCAGGGCGCGGACGAAGTTCTCGTCGCGCAGGGTCCGCGAGACGTTCTCCAACGCCCGCAGGTGGTCGCCGGGGCGGTCCTGCGGCGAGATCAACAACACGAAGATGTACACCGGCTCCCCGTCGAGGCTGTCGAACGCCACCCCCCGCGGCGAGACCGCGATCGTGCCGATGAGCCGCTCGACGCCGGGGTGCTTGGTGTGGGGGATCGCGATCCCCTTGCCGATCCCCGTGCTGCCCAGCAGCTCGCGCTTGAGGATCGCCCGGACCACGTCCTCGGTGTCGGCGCCCTTGAGCTGCCCGGCCCCGCGCAACGCCTCCACCATGGCGCGGATCACGCCCTCCTTGGTATCGGCCGCGAGGTCGGGCAGGATGGCGTCGCGCACCACGAAGTCGGACATGCGCATGGGGGAGATGCTCCCGTTCATTCGGCGGCCCCGCCGGCGTGCGGCGTCCGGCGGTGGTCCTGGACCTTCTCCTTGTACCGCCGCAGCTGCCCCTCGAGCTTCGCCAGGGCGTGGTCCACGGCCACCATCACCTCCGCCTCGCTCTCGTGGGCCACGAAGTCGTGCTTGTGCTCCGCCTGCACCTTGATCTCGACGTGGCACTTCTCGTCGTGCGTCTTCTTCAGATCCACGATGACCTCGATCATCGTCAGCCTCTCGAAGAAGTGCAAGAGCCTCTCGGCCTTGTCTTTGATCATCTCCTGGGCGGGCTCCCCTAGGTGCCCGTGGCGGGCGGAGATCTTCACTTGCACGTTGTCACGCTCCTCTTGTCGGCGTCGCACCTGGGTGCGGATGGTTCTAGTGTAGTCCCCCGGCATCGGCCATGCAATGCCCTGGACGCGGCCGGCCGCCGCACGGATATATTACCCTCACCCCTCTGCCGGAGAATCTCCCATGCAGCTCCCGCGCCTCCCCGCACTCCTCCTCCTCCTCCTCCCGGCGGCACCCGCCCACGCCGCCGTCGTCATCAACGAGGTCATGTTCCACCCGCCGGACGACCTCGACGACGTCCAGTTCATCGAGCTGCACAACCCCGGCCCCGCCGCCGCCCCCCTCGCCGGCTGGCGCATCTCCGGCGGCGTCAAGCACACCTTCCCCGCCGCCGCCACCATCCCCGCCGGCGGCTACCTCGTCGTCTGCAAGGATCTCAAGGCGTTCAAACGCGCCTACGCCCTCGAGGCCGCCGGCCAATTCGAAGGCGCCCTCGGCCACGGCAAGGACACCGTCGAGCTGCGCGACAAGGACGGCAAGATGGTGGACGCCGTGACGTACCGGTCCCGCGCCCCCTGGCCCCTCGCGCCCGACGGCCACGGCCCGTCGCTGGAGCGCGTCTGCCCCGATGCCCCCGGCAGCGAGGCCACCAACTGGGCGCCGTCCCCACTGCCCGCCGGCTCGCCGAAGCCCGCCGGGACGCCCGGCAAGAAGAACGCGACGCACTCCCCGACCCCGCCCCCGACGATCTCCGATGTCACCTTCAAGCACTCAGGCGAAGGGCCGGTGGATGTCGAAGCCGCTGTGAAGGCCGCCGGCAAGTTGGCCGACGTGGAGCTTCTCTGGCGTGTGGCCGGGCCGGGGCGCGAGTCGGCGGAGAAGGCCGTCCCCATGAAGGCCGGGCCGAAGGGGCGTTTCACCGCGACGATCCCAGCCCAGAAGGCCGGGCAGATCATCCGCTTCCGCATCCGGGCGGTGGACGCGAAGAAGGCCGAGGGCCTCCACCCGCACCCCAACGAGGTCCGCCCGGCCCTCTCCGTCTACGCGCACGAGAAGCTTACCCCCGGCAAGATCCCGTTCGGCCTGGTCATCAACGTCGGCGAGAAGGAGCATCGCGCCGCCGCCACCGGAGGCCCGATGCCGCGTTTCGGCGCCGCCCCCGCACCGACCCCGCCTGCGCGCGGGGCCTCGGCCTACGTCCACGTCGATCACAAGACCGGCAAGCCCACGCTGTTCGACTTCATCAGCGTCTCGCCACGCCCCGGAGGCCGCAAGCTGCGCTTCCACAAGGACCACCCCCTCGACGGCATGCGCACGGTGAACCTGATCCACGAGTGGAACGACCGCTTCGCCCTCGCCGAGACGCTCTCCTTCGACATCCACCGCGCCGCCGGCAACGCCGCCCCGCGCACCGACTTCGTTCGCACCTGGATCGACGGCCGGCCCCTCGCCTATCAGCTCCTCATCGAGCAGCCCAACAAGTCGTACCTCAAACGCAACGGCCTCCGCACCGACGGCAGCCTCTACAAGGCCAACTGGACCGGCTGGACCGTGGCGGGGCGGCACGAGAGGAAGTCCCCCACGCACGGCGGCCACGACGACGTCATCGCCCTGGTCAGCGCCCTGAACCGCACGAAGGGCGACGAGCAGTGGGCCCTCATCAAGAAGGACCTCGACGCGCCGCAAGTGCTCACGCACTACGCCGTTCGCATGATCCTCTCCGACTGGGACGGCTTCTTCAACAACTACTTCCTCTACCACGACGCCAGGGGCACGAAGAAGTGGACCCTGCACCCGTGGGACCAGGACAAGACCTGGGGCTTCCACGACGGCGTCCGGGGCGGCGAGGTCTGGGTGACCATGCCCCTCACCTTCGGCATGCTCGGCGACAAGCCCCCGCCCCTCAGGCCCGGCGAGCCGAACTTCGGCTTCGGCGGCCCGCCGTGGTGGCGCGTCGGCGGCGACATCTCCAGGCCGGTCCTCGCCAACCCCGCCGCCCGCAAGGCATTCCTGGCGCGGGTGAAAGACCTCCTGGAGAACGTGTACACCGAGAAGGCCGTCCTGCCGAAGATCGCGGCCCTGGGCGAGCGCCTGGAAGAGGAATACGCCTACCGAGCTGTCCTACACCGGGAAGACCCGAAGGCGGCGACGCGGCGGCTGGCCGCACTCCTGGACGAGCTACGCGAGCATCTGAAGAAGCGCCGCGAGTTCCTGTTGAAGCAGGACGAGATCAAGACCGCCGGGAAGTACGACAAGGCGACGCTGAAGTGAATCGAGCCTCACCGCGCCGCGCAGGCCATCGCGTAGGAGAAGAACACACTCTCATCCCCCTGCTTGACGGCGCGGAGGACCGCGCCGATGGGGTCGCAGGCCGTCCCGTCCGGCAGCGTCACGACGAGGGCGGGGCCGGCGCTGCCGGCGAGGGCGCTCTCGTCGCGGTACGCCCACGCCCCGCCGAGGCTGCGGACGTACACCTCGCCGACGTAGCAGCCGAACATGAGCAGCGTCTGCGGGATCGTGTCCTCGTCGTGGCCCTCCTTCCGGAAGCCGTTGAGGATCTGATCGACCATGATCAGGCTGCCGTCGCTGAAATCGAGGGCGGTCCCGCTTACCTCGAGGGCCGACTCTGCCGCCGACCGGGCGAGGGAGTCGGCGGAGGCGGGCGTCACGACATCCGGCACGGTCCGCTGCCCGAGGAGGACGCACCGGGCGACGAGCGCCAGTCCCGATGCGGCGGGGCGCGTGGGGGCCGGCCGGACGCGGACGAAGCGCCCGGTACGGCCCTTCTCGACGTGGAGGGTCGTCAGCTCCGTCTCCGTCACGGTGATCCTCAGGACGGTCTCACGCACGGCGCGGGCCTGCACGCCATGCCCCGCCATGCCGCGGTTGAGGGCCTCCAGGGCCTCGTCCGCGTCCCGGCTGGGCTGGCCGTCCCACTCGATCCGGACGGTGTCCTTCCCGATGAAGCGGTAACGCCCCGTCATGTGGAGCATCCCGCCGAACATCGCCATCCGGACGGTGCCGTCGTCGCGGTACTCCGCCGCCTCCTTCGGGTTGCCCTGTGCGGGCACCCAGGTGCCGACGAGTAAGGGGTTCGCCGACACAACACCGCCGCCGCAGAACAGCCGCCACAAGAAATCGAACATGACCGCCTCCGCGTCCCACGCCTCGATGCCGTCCCCGCCGGTGATACGGGCGCGGCCGCGCCGCGTGACAGCTCCTCGGGCGAATGCGAGGCGTTGCGGAAAGTTCGGTCACACGGCAAGACCGGGGCACTCCTGGGGTACGGGTGGGGATCGCCCCTCGCCCGCCAGGCCCGAGGAGCGAACCCGTGTCCATCACCGTCATCAAGTGGAAGAAGATGCAGCCCATCCCCCAGGAGGACACCGCCAAGTGCTGGCTGGCCGCCTACCAGATGCTCTTCGTCTGGAAGGGCAAGCCCCTCGACCAGCTCGACCCCCTCCTCCGCAAGACCCTCGGCGAGACGAAGACGGACGACGCCCTCACCAAGGGCCTCGACCGCCCCGACTGGTCCAAGGCCGCCTCGGCCTTCGGCATGACCGCCGTCGCCGGCGGCGACTACGATAAGGACGACATCGCCGGCCTGCTGTCCCACGGCCCGCTCCTCGTCCACGGCAAGTTCCCCCTCGGCATGCACAGCATCATGGTCTTCGGCGTCGATCACGACGCCGACCAGGTCGGCTACGTCAACCCCTACTGGAAGCAGGACAAATCCGAGGTCAAGACCCGCTGGAGCCCCTTCTCCTGGCTGCACGACGGCATCTTCCGCAACACCGGCCACGCCGCCTGCATCCAGCACTGGTGAGACGCGGGCCGTCACCCCACGCTGCCGATCCAATCCTCCACCGTCTCGACGTACTCGTACCGGCCGGCGACGCGCCGGTACAGGTGAGAGATCCAGGCGGAGTGGTCGCCGTGACGCGGGCCGTTGACGCGGACGTAAGGCACGCCGGGGTTGATGACCCACACGTCCTTCCCGTCCCACGGCCCGCCATAAAGCCGGACCGCCGTCCGCCCCTCTATCGGCCCCCACGAGGCGGCCTCGGCGCGTCTTTCCGTCATGCGGCTCGCTCCCTCCTATTCTGATACACTTTGTTGAATCTACGCGCGCCGGGTCAGGATTCCCCGAAACGCCCAACCGTGGGCCGGGCGTGCCCCGCCTCGATAGTGGCGGATGGACGCCCATCCGTGAAGGAAACGAACCTGAGAAAAGGAAGGAGGCGGATAGACGCCCATCAGTGAAGGAAACGAACCAGGGAAACGAACTTTCCGTCCGCAGATGCAAGCGGCAGAGCGAGTTGAGGAAGTTCGTTTCCCGACCCCCCTCACACCCCCCCCCGCGCCATGGAAACGAATCGCCCCGGCCGACAGGCGTGCCCCTGCACCTCACCCCGGTATCGTGACGCCGCGCGGGCCCGGCGGTCCTACCCTTCCCTCTACCACGCCCCCCTCCAACAAGGCCCCCTTTGAGCCAGGCCCTTCTGGTGTAGCTTCACCGAGGAGTGTCCCTACCCTCCAGGCAGCTCGGCCCGCCGCACCTCCAGCATCTGCTCGTCCGGCGTGTTGACGAACGATACCTGGAACGTGCCCGCCGGCTCTCCCCTCGTCTTCACGACCCCTGACCCTTCGTATGGCGTGCCATACTCCGGTGAGGATTCGTGGCACATCGCCGCGACGCGTGCCAGGACGAGCCGGAACGATGACTTGGGCAGCGGCACCTCGGCCGCCTCACCGCCTTCAATGGGCCGGCAAAGGCAGCGCCCCTCGTGGTGCTCCACAATCGCGCCGCCCCCGCAACCGTGGAGGAGGTGGTCGGTCACACCGACGATCCCGCCTTCCGCAGGTCGGAATGAGATGGCGAAGTGATCCGTGGTGGAGACTTCTATGCTCATGCCACGCTCCGAATCTCTTTCGACGGGATCGGTAGAAGCCGATGAATGTGTCAACATCTATCCGATGCACCTATTTGGTGACGGTGACTTTCCAGAACTTGGTCTTATCGTCGTTACCCGCGTAGGTGATGAACCCAGAGGAATCCGGGAGTGCGTAGATGCCGTACATCCACCCCGTCCCCACCACGACGCGGGCGGCCTGGCGATACCCGCCCTTCACATCCCATACGATCACCTCCGGCTGGGCGCGTTCGTTGAAACCGAACAGGGAGAACAGGAACCGGCCGTCAGGCGAGTACGCCAACCCTGTGACATCGCCCGCGCCCTCGTGGCCCTTGAGCCGGTGGAGCCTCTTCTCGAACCGGGCGGAGTAGACATCGATGTAGTTCTTACGCCCGTACCCGATGGCGACCGCGCGGCTCGGGGCCGGGGCGGCGGCCAGAGCGGTGCACGAATCCTCGTACGGGAGCAAGGCGGGGGGCGGCTTGTCCTGGGGCCTCCACGCGATCAGATCCTGACTCTCATCGCTGAGACAGCGCGCGAGGATCTCCCCGTCCCAGGATACGGCATAAACACGGATCTCGCCTTTCTTATCTTTCGATGACCACGTCGCGAGCACCCTACCTGTTGCGGGATCACTCGCCGTGATCGTGTTCCCTCGCGCCGTCGCGAAGAAGGGGGCGTTCTCGGAAGCCATGAATGCCCCAGGCAGGTCGAACGTGCCCAGCACCTTCCCGTCCAGGGTCAGCCTCGAGATGCCGCTCTTCTCGGCGTCGCCGACGAGCACGGCCTTGCCCTTCTCGACGACACACACGCGGTTGCCGGAGCCCGGCAGCTTTCCGCCCAACGTATGTTTCGTGAGGTCGAACATCCGGAACGCCCCTTCGAGCGACAGGACGCATTGGTCGCACTTCGGACCCGCCGAGACCGCCGAGCAATCGCCATCCAGCGTGTGTTCCAACTTCACGTTCACGCGCAGCGGTGCCCCCTGTGCCAGTGTCTGGGGCATCACCGGGAGCAAGAGGAAACAGAGGAATACGAGACGGCTGCCCTTCATTTCTTCTCCCTCGCTGCCCGCATGTCAGAAAGTGACGAGCTCCTGCTCGTCATGGCGCCGAACAACGCCTCATCCCCTTAGGGATTCTCCCGCACAAGGTCGATCACCGACCAGAACCAGTCGGCAGTCGGGTCGGCCATCGGATGTCGTGGGCATGCCATCGTCGCCCCTCGTTCAACGCCCCGGTTCGGACACCACAGGCCGCACGCCGCCGAGACGCGCCAGGCTCACCCCGGCCCGCTGCTCCAGCGCCTTCGCCCCCTGTCGGCGCGCCAGCGCCTGCGCCTGCCCGAACGCCTCCGCCGCCCGAGCCGCCGCCCCAGCGCTCAACGCCAGCTCGCCCTTGAGCCGGTGCAGCTCGGCCTCGTACAGCCCCTCCGATGTCCGCCCCGCGACTTCGAGGGCGTCGTCCAGCACCCGCCCCGCCTCCTCGGCCCTGCCCATGCTGGCCAGCACCTCGGCCAGCAGTCCCTGGAAGTACGTCTTGTAGGTGCCACTCCCCGTTGCCTGCCAGTCCAGGAGCCCCTGACGCAGCCGCGCCAGCCCGTCGTCCGCCTGCCCGCACGCCGCCATCGCCCACCCGCCCACGATGGCCGCGCCCGCCATCCAGAATGACAGCCCGTGCTCGTGCGCGATGGCCGCGCAGGCTTCCGCGGCCGCCCGCGCCGCCGGGCCGTCGCGCCGCAACTGATGCACCATCGCCGCGAAGTGCATCGCCAGCGCCTGGCTGTTCGGCTGCGACAGACGATGCCCCAGGCGCACCGCATCGGCGTTCAGACGCACCGCCTCGTCCGGGTGCCCGAGCAGCCACAGCGCCACCGCCCCGAACGACTTGCACGCCACGCCGGGGTCCTGCCCGAACTGGTGCGAGTGCGTGCGGTGCCGCTCCGAGTCGTAGATCGCGCACCCCTGCTCCATGTGCCGCAGCGTACTGGCCGGCTCGCCCAGGCACAGCGTCGTCACCGCCAGCGCCTGCTGCGCCTGCAGCACGAGATCCGGGTCGTTCTGCCGCCGCGCCAGCGCGTTCAGCTCCCCCGCCAGCCCGATGGCACGCGGCAGCTCCGAGCGCACCTTCGCCGACAGCCACAGCCCCCACAGCACCGGGAACTGCGGCGCCGCCGGCACCCGGCGGCACAGCCCCCGCGCCCGCTCATACGCCCGCGTCGCCTCCGGCGCCGCGTACCCGCGCGTCACCTGGAGCTGCAAGCCGAGCATCGTCTGCAAGGGCAGCTCCAGCGCCGCCCTCTCGTCCGACTCGGGCAGCCCCTCCAGCAGACGCAGCCCGCGCCGCGCCAGCTCCGCCGCCTCGCGGTGCGCGAACACCCGCGCCGCGTTGTCCGCCGCCCGCGCGCAGTGCCGCGCCGCCTGCCCCGGATCACGCCCCACCTCGTACAGGCACGCGAGCTGCGCCGCCGCCTCCGCCCCGGCGTCGGCGTGATGCCCCTCCAGCACCCGCGCCAGCGCCGCCCCCAGCGCCGCCCGCCGGCTCGGCGGCAGGTCGGCGTCGAGCGCCTGCTGGTACAGGATGTGGACGAAGGCGTACCGCAGCGTCAGCGTCCGGTCGGGCAATTCGCTCTGCCGCACCAGACGCACCAGGCCGTGGACCCGGTCCAGCGACTGGAGGCTCTCCTCCACATCCGCCGGCGCCATCTGCAACGCCCCGGCGACCACCGCCGAGTCGAACTCCGGCCCCTGCACCGCCGCCGCGGCCAGCAGCCGCCGCCCCTCCTCGCTCACACGCTCCAGCTTGCGGCGGATCAGCCCGCGCACCGACTCCGGCATCTCTCGCCCCAGGTCGGGCAATCCGCGCGCCAGGCCCCAGCGCCCTTCCGCCTCGGCGATCACGCCACGCTCCCGCGAGTAGCGCAGCAGGTCGGCCATGAACAGCGGGTTGCCCTCGGTGCGCGCGTGGATCAGGGCGGCGAAGTCCGCCGGGAAGGCGTGGCCGGGGAACGCCAGCGCCAGATACGCCTCAACGTCCGCGCGTTCGAGGAAGCCCAGGGAAAGCTCGGTGCAGGCCCCCCTGGCCTGCATCTCGTGCATCACGCCGTGGAACGGGTGCGGGCCCAGCAGCAGCTCCGTCGGCCGGTAGGCGGCGATCACGAGGACGCGGAGGGCCGGGCAGGCCCGGCCGACGTGGGCGAGCAAATCGACCGTCGGCACGTCGGCCCAGTGAACATCGTCGATGAACAGGACGACCGTGCCGAGGCGCGACACCTCTTGCAGCAGTGCCGAGAACTCGCGGAGCATGGCCGGCTGCGACGGCGCCCGCACCGCCTCACCCGCCGCCGGGGCCGCCTGGGCGTACCACGTCGGCGCGACCGCCTTCATCAGCCGGGCCGCCGCCCCCCCGGCCCGCCCACGCAGCAGGTCGCCCAGCGCCTCGATCACCGGCAGGTACGCCTCGGCCCCGGCCAGACGCTCCGAGCAGTGCCCCCGCGCCACCAGGCACGAGCCGCCCGGCCCCTCCAGCCCGGCCAACAGCCCCTCCACCAGCGTCGTCTTGCCGATGCCCGGCTCGCCGGCCACGCACACCACCGAGCCGCGCCCGGCGTCGGCCTCGCGCAGCGCGGCGTTCAGCACCGCCAGCTCACGCTCGCGGCGCACCACCGCCCGCGCCGGCTGGGCCGGCGCCGGCCTGCCGCCGGGGCCGGCCAGGGCGGCCGCCACCTCCGACGCCGTCGGACGCAGCGCCGCCTCCTTGTTCAGCATCGCCTCGACCAGCCCGTCCAGCGCCGCCGGCACCTCCGGGTTCACGCGCGACGGCGTCACGGGCCGCGCCGTGCCGATGGCGTGCAGATAGCCGAGTGCCGACTCCGCCTCGAACGGGTGCCGCCCCGTCAGAAGCTGATACAGCACGATGCCGAGCGAGAACACGTCCGAGGCCGGCACCGCGGGCTGCCCCCGCGCCTGCTCCGGCGACATGTACGCCACCGTGCCCATCATCGCGCCGGGGTCGGTATCGTGGCCTGGCCGCGTGACCGACGGCGGACGCCGCGCCAGCCCGAAGTCCAGCACCTTCACGTACCCGTCCGCCCGCGCCATGATGTTCTCGGGCTTGATGTCGCGATGGACGACGCCCGCCTCATGGGCCGCCGCCAGCGCCTGCGCCGCCTGGGCGATGAGCCGGGCCGCCTCCCCCACCGGCGGGCGCCGCCCGGCCACCGTGAGCAGAGTCACCCCGTCGATCAGCTCCATGACAATGAACGGGTGGCCCTGGTGCTCGCCCAGGGCGTGGACCGTGCAGATGTGCGGGTGGTTCAGCGCCGACGCCGTCCGCGCCTCGTGCCGGAACCGCTCCAGACGCGCCGGGTCGTGGGCCAGCTCGGCCGGCAGGAACTTCATGGCCACGTGCCGCCCGAGGCTGTCCTCGCGCGCCTTGTACACGACCCCCATCCCGCCGCGTCCCAGTTGCTCGACCACCTCGTAGCCGGGCACCGCGGGCCAGGCGGCGGGACGCGTGGACCGAGCCTTGCGCCGGATCGAGAGCGTGTCGAGGTCCGCCGGGGTGAAGTGGCCGCGCATCTCCCCGCCGAACTCGGGGAAGCGTCGCCGGTACTCGTCGGGATCGACGGCCCCCTCAAGCCGGCGCCGCTGCTCGTACTCGGTGCCGATCAGCCCCAACAGGGCGTGCCGTTCCTCGGCCAATTCGGGGTGGTCTCGCACGTAGTCCTCGACGCGGGCCGCCTCCCCGGCCTTGAGCCGCAGCTCGAGGTCGATGTGCGCCAGCTCGATGAGCAGGTGCCCCGCCCACGGCCTGCCCGGCGCGAGGAACGCCGTCAGGCGGGGACGCTCCCCCGCCGCCCACGCCCGCTCGAAGCGCTCGATGTGCGCCTCGCACTCGCTCCAGTCGCCGGCTTCGATGGAGGACATCGTGGGCCCAGGGAGGATTGCGGTCACAGGCCCATTCTACGCGCCGGCCTGCCGCCCCTCCAACCCCTTGCGGATGCGCTCGCGGATGCGCCGTACCGACCGCTCCGCCCGCCCCAGCTGCTCGCTGATCTCCGCCGCCGAGTGCCCTTGCAGGCTCAGCTCCAGGATGGCACGCTCGTCGGCGTCCAGGGCGCCCAGCAGCTCGGCGACCGTCTCGGCCAACAGCGCCGCCTCCTCCGGCCCGGGCTCGCGGTCCAGCGCCGCCTCCCACGCGGGCGTGTGCCCCTCGGCCGGCGGCGGCAGCTCGCGCGTGGCGTCGCGCTTGGCCGCGTGGAAGTGGGCGGCGCGGTCGGCCACCTTGCGCAGGGTGATGACCGTCAGCAGGCCCCACAGCCCCTGCCAGCTCCCCACGTCGAGCTGCCCGTCGCGCTGCCGCACGAAGAAGCTCTTGTACGCCGACTGCACCACGTCCTCCGGATCGACCTTGGCCGCCAGGCGCGCGTCGAGGCGGCGCCGCGCCAGGCCCACCAACTGCCGCGTGTAGCGCTCGAAGACCGCGCGGGCGGCGGCGTCCTCGCCGGCCTTGAGGCGTTCCATGAGGCCCACGAAGGAGCCTTCCGACATGGCTCAAGCCCCCCGCGATTGCCTGACCGGCACCCCGTAGGGCAGGCTGCCAGCCTGCCTTCTCGTGCGGCGTGGCAGGCTGGCAGCCTGCCCTACGGGGTGCCCGCCGGCGCGATTTTCCTGCACCCGGCGTCACACCCCCACGGTCGGGTTGAACGAGAACCCGAGGCCCCCTACCGTGGTCGCGAATTCGTTGGCCGGAAGTTCGGCCATCTTCGGATCAGGAGGGTGTGGACGGCCCAGCAGGCATCGTAGCCCCCCTACGACCCCGCGGCGAGGCCGGCCCCAACAGAGGAGCGGAGCAAGCATGAATCTCAGACGCATCGGGTCATCGTACCGCCGCCTGATCAGCCTGGAGGCCCTGGAGGACAGGACCACCCCCGCCGTCACCGCCACCTTCCTGCCGGGCTCCGGCACCCTGTCCATCTTCGGCGACAACCTCGACAACTCCATCACCGTCAGCCGCAACGCCGCCGGCCAGATCCTCGTCAACGGCGGCGCCGTCCAGATCCTCGGCGGCTCCGCCACCGTCGCCAACACCGCCCTCGTCCAGGTCTTCGGCCAGGGCGGCAACGACACCATCACCATGAACGAGGCCAGCGGCGCCCTGCCCCGCGCCAACCTCTTCGGCGGCGCCGGCAACGACGTCCTCACCGGCGGCTCCGGCGCCGACATGCTCTTCGGCCAGGCCGGCAACGACACCCTCCTCGGCAAGGGCGGCGCCGACCTCCTCTTCGGCGGCACCGAGAACGACACCCTGACCGGCGGCGACGCCGACGACCAGGTCTTCGGCGAGGCCGGCGACGACCGCATGATCTGGAATCCGGGCGACGACACCGACCTCAACGAGGGCGGCGCCGGCACCGACACCGTCGAGGTCAACGGCGGCAACGGCGCCGAGGCCTTCACCGTCACCGCCAACGGCACCCGCGTCCGCTTCGACCGCCTCGACCCCGCGCCGTTCTCC
>CAZVZK010000082.1:0-44791 GCA_964630925.1 uncultured Alcaligenaceae bacterium | reverse complement strand
GCACCACGCCCGCGTCGCCTCGTCCAGCGTGATCCCCTGGTACAAGAGTGGCACCTCGATGTTCTCGACCACCGTGTACTGCGGCAGCAGGTTGTACGACTGGAAGATGAACCCCAGGTAGCGCGAGCGGATGTCCGAGAGCGCGTCGTCGTCCAGGCGGGCGACGTTGTGCCCGGCGAGGAAGTAGTCCCCCGACGTGGGCCGGTCGAGGCAGCCCAGCAGGTTGAGCATCGTGGACTTCCCGGAGCCGGACGGCCCCATGAGGGCCACGAAGTCCCCCTGCTCCACGTCCAGGGAGACGCCGTCCAGCGCGCGGACGGCCCCCTGGTTGTAGTGCTTCACGAGGTCGCGGATCTGCACGACGGCCGGCATACGATCTCACTGATCGGGCGAGCCGGGGGCGTCGGCCCCCGGCATGCGCTCAGCTCCCCTTCTTCTTGTCCTTGGCCTTGTCCTTGCCCTTCGCCTTGGGCGCGCCGCCCTTCTCCGCCGGGCCCTTCGCCTCCCCCAGCGCCGCCTTCTCCCGGTCGGTCATCACCGCACGCGGGTTGCGGATCACCAGCTCGCCCTCCATCAGCCCCGACACGACCTCCGCCTTCACCTCGTTCGACAGGCCGATCATTACGTCGCGCGGCTCGGGGCCACCCGGCGTCATCACGTACACCCGCCGCTTGTCGCCCATCTCCACCGAGCCGAGGATCGCCTGCAGCGGCACCGTCAGCACCCGCTCGCGCTGGCTGTCCGTCTGGATCGTCACCTCCGCCGTCATGCCCGGCTTCAGGCCGGGGATCGACTCCTTGATCGCCACCATCGCCTGATACACCTTCACGTCCGCCGACATCCAGTCCTGCTGCGACGCCACCGTCGCCACCGTCTTCACCTCGCCCGGCAGCACCCGCGCCGAGAACGCCTCCACACGCACCGTCGCCGACTGCCCGTCCGCCACCTTGTCGAACTCGAGCGACTTGTTCTCCTCGCGCAGGTCGTCGTAATACAGCTGCCCCGCGGCGTTGGCGTGCGGCGCGGCGAACAGCCAGCCCACCGCCACCGCCTCGCCGAATCCGTTCCGCTTCAGCCTCTCGCCACGCACCCGCGAGATCATCGCCTCGTGGATGCGCGTCGCCACCACCATCTTCTCCAGGTTGGGGAGGCGCATGAGCTTCTGGCCCTCGCGCACCGGCTCGCCCTGCGCCACGATCGACTGCTGCGACCCCGACCCGAAGCGGCTCTGCTCCGGCATGTAGTAGACCACCAGCCCGTCCTGCGGGGCCAGGATCAGACACTTGCGGATCTCGTCCTCGATGTCCGCCAGCCGCGTCCTCTCCTGCTCGTAGATGGACCGCTTGGCGTTACGCTCGGCCACCGCCGTCGCCGCCTTCGCCTTGTTCTGCGCGTCCACCCGCACGATGGCCCGGTCCGCCTCCGCGATCTTGCCGTTGAGGTCCTTCAGCGTGCGGTCCCTGGTGAACTTCTCCAGGACGCGGATCTCCTCCTCGATCTTCTGCACGGCGATCTCGGCCCCCCGCAGCCGCGCCTCGTCCGCCTGCGCCTGCGCCGTCGTCACGAAGCGCAGCCCCGGCTTGGACATCCGCTCCGACCACGCCGCCCGCTCCTGCCACATCGTCAGGTCCGAGCGTGCGATCATCATCCGGCCCTTGATCTCCTCCTTCGTCTGCACGTACTCGCCGTCCCTGTACTTGTCGCGGTCGATCACCGCCAGCTCCTTCGCCAGCACGGCCGTCGCGTAATCGCTCTTGTTCTGCTCCAGGACGATCGTGAGGTTCTGCGTCGCCGTCTCCAACGCCGCCGCCGCCTGCTCCACCGTGATCGCCTGCGTCTTGCGCTGCTCGTGCAGCCCCGAGTCGTCCAGCTGCACCAGACGCTCGCCCTTCTTCACCTGCGTGCCGTCCTCGATGATCCACCGGATCGTCGTGGCGATGGTGCTGCTCGCCGACCTCGCCTTCACCCGGCAGATGACGTCGCTGTTCTCCGCCGACTCCAGCGACCCACGCTCCGTGATCGTCACGTCCAGCGACTCATAGGACACCTTGTGCGTGACGATGTCCGTCCGCTGCGTCCCGCCCCACAGGCGGATCGTCCCCGTCGCCGCCAGCGTGATGCCCGCGACGGCCACCACCCCGATCAGGGCCAGGGAGGCGATGGCCAGCCGGCCGAGGCCCTTACCCCCCGGCCGCGGGAGTGGGCTCTGGGAGGGTGCCGGGGGGAGGAGATCCGGGGGGGCAGCAGGTGGCGGGGTCATCGATCCACACTCCGCGGGCGTCGAGAGGCATCACACCGAGGTCGCGGTAAAGACTCATCCGGGCCGTCAGGATATTCAACCAAGTATTGTACAGCCCGTTCTCCGCACGCAGGAGCGAATTCTGCGCGCCCAGCAGCTGGTTCGTCAACGCCGCCGGGTCGCCGCCCCGCCCCGACCCCGCCGGCGACCCCACCAGGCCCGCCGGCAGCGCCGGCCCCGCGGGCGCCTGCGGCTGGCTGAACGCGATCAGCGCCTGGCTCACTTGCCGGTACGCCAGCTCCACGTTCTTCTTCTGCACCCTGTGGTAGCTGTACGAGAACGCCCGCAGCTGCCGCAGGTCCGCCCGCACCGCCGCCAGCACGTTGTCCTCCGCCAGCTGCAGGTTCCTCCGCTGCTGCTGGTAGTTGATCAGCGCCGAGCGGTACAGGTTCCGCTCCGCGATCCGCACCAGCGGCAGCTCGGCGTTGATCGCCAGCTGGTGCCGGCCGCGGCTCCCCGCGAACGCCAACGGCCGTGCCATCCCCAGCGGGGTGCTCACGTCGCCATGATACTGCAGATCCAGCACCCCCATGAGGGAATTGGCGGCGACGGCCAACTTGCGCCAGGCGTCCACCAGCTGGGCACGCTGGTTCATCAGGTCGAGCCGGTTACTCAGCGCCGCCCGCGTGATCGCCGCCTCCACCACGTCGTCCGGCGCGCTCAGCAGGTCCACCCCGTCCAGGCACGCCGGGGGCAGGGCCGGCCACGTCTTCTCCACCGCCTGACGCAGCTCCGCGAACGGCATGTCGAGCAGCGCGAGGAAGTGCCGCGAGACGTACTGATACCTGGCGTTCCGCGCGTCCGCCCTGTCGCGCGGGCTCTTGATCGCCTCCCACGGCTTCGCCTCCACCCCGCGCAGCGCGTCCTCCAGCCGCCCCACCTCGATCTCGAAGTCCAGCTCGTCCAGCCGGGCACCCTCTTTATCGCTCAACGGGGCCAGGGCGGACCTGGCTCGCAGCGCCGCACGCTCCGGGATCAGCTTCGCCAGCAGCGCGTGGATCTCCTCCGGCTTCAGGGCCTCCCACGCCGGCCAGCGCTTCTTCAGCCGCCCGGGGAACGCCGTCCGCGCGACGATCCCCTCCTCCAGCAGGATCCGCCTCAGCCGTGCCCGCAGCCGCCCCTCCTCCCCCGCCACGGAGTACCCGTCCGCCAGCTTCGACAGCCGGTCGAACTCGCCGGAGATGTCGTCGTAACGCCTCGTCACCGCGAACATCGGACGCAGGGCCGCGTCGTCCACGTCGAGCTGCACGTTCATCGGCAGGCCGAGCTGCACCTTGAGCTGGTCCAGGCTGGTGCGGTAGTCCGCCTGGGCGGTGAGGATGGAGTCGATGCTGGCGAGGAGCTGCTGCTCCACCTGCCCCACCTGCACGCTGTCAACGATGCTGCCTTCGAGGTATTTCCCGAACAGCAGCAGGAACCGCCGCAGCGCGTCGATGTTGCGGTGCTGGTTGACCAGCACCGCCTTCTGCCCCAGCGCCCCGAGGAACCCCTGAGGTGAGGCGCCTTGCGCCCCGATCGGCGTCAGACGCTGCCCCAGCCCCGGCGCCACCTGCTGCGGCTGCGCCAGCGCGATGATCGACGCCACGATGGGCGCCGCGCCCGGGATGTTCGCCCCCGGCGACGACACCGTCCCGTTCGAGGTCGTCGCCTGGTTCCCCGCGACGAAGACGTAATACTCCTGGCGGAACCGCGCGAAGTCGCGCACCGCGTACAGGAGGTTCCTCTCCGCCTGCGTCAGCGGCTCCAACGTCACCGCGAACCCCGCCCCGCGCAGCAGCGGCTGGATCACGTCCAGCGACAGCGTCGAGACGCTCGTGGTCGGCGCCCGCCCGATGTTGATGATCGTCCGGTTGGCGAAGCTCAGCAGCAGCAGGCCGCCCGTCGAGAACAGCTTGCCCACCCCGAGGTCGGTGTTGAGCCGCGCCCGGTTGAGCGGCCCGCCCGGAGCCTCCCGCCCGAACCGCTCGCGGAAGTACTGCCCGAAGGCGTACGCCTGCGGCGCGAACGCGAACCGCTCCAGCGTCACCGGCAGCGCCGACAGGTACACGTTCTCGCGCCGCGTCTGGAATTCGCGGCTGTTGATCACGCCCAATTCGACCGCCTGCTCCAGGTTGAGCAGGTACGTCCGCTCCTTGGACACGTCGGCCTTCGGCTCCCCACCCTCGCGCGTGACGGGGTCGGCGTAGGGGCGCAGCACCTCGGCCTCGGCCGCCCTGAGGGTGATGTCATACGGCGGCTTGTCGGCGAGGCTGAGCGGCACCGACTCGCGGCCCTCGGTCTCCTTGGCGCGTTCCGCCTGACGGGCCGCCAGCTCGGCGCGGTTCTCCGCGTCCCACCGGTCCAACATGTCCAGATAACCCAGCCCCTCGACCAGCCCCACCCCCGCCTTCTTGCCCGGCTTCTGCGGGTTGGGCGAGAGACGCTTGGCCTCCGGGTCGTCCGGCGGCATGGGCGGGCGGTCGGGGTTGGTGATGTCGGCGAAGCGGGCGCGGAGGTCGGGCAGGGGCGGGGCGGGGTCGGCTCCCTTCTCGGCGAGGATGGCCCCGACATCCTTGTCAACCCACTTGCGGTAGAACGCACGCGTGCAGCCGGG
Source organism: uncultured Alcaligenaceae bacterium (assembly GCA_964630925.1). GTDB lineage: Bacteria > Planctomycetota > Planctomycetia > Gemmatales > Gemmataceae > RGDT01. The sequence goes on along the minus strand of CAZVZK010000082.1, from coordinate 39,899 downwards.
GCCGGCAAGCAGCGTCGGGATCAGGCAGGCCACGAGGGCGACGCGGAGTAGGCGGTTCCTGGCGTTCGACATGATCGCAGCATCCCCCAACAGGCAAACAGGCCGCACAATCGTTATCGGCGGCAAAGTTTGCCCATCTTGAGGCGGGATGGCCGCCGGATCGGGCGAGCGGGGATGCGTCAGCGCCCCGAGGGGAGCGTCAGCGGATCGGGCGAGCGGGGATGCGTCAGCGCCCCGAGTGGAGCGTCAGCGGCTCTCTGGCTGTTCTCGTTCGTCGGAACGCGCCACGCCGGAGAGGCGCTGACGCTGTGTGACTCGGGGCGCTGACGCGGCCCCGCTCGCCAGAATCCGCTCACGCTCCACGTCACTTCTTGATCGCCTCGACGGCCAGGCGCTGCAGCTCCTTGCGCATGTCGCTGGCGTCGCCGTTCTTCAGCCCCACGCGCTGGATCAGCAGCACGAAGAAGACGCCCTTCTCCGGGTCGGCCCAGCTCTGCGTGCCGAACGCCCCGCCGTGCCCGAAACTGCCCTTCGACAGCATCGCCGTCACGCCCTCCGGCTCGCGCACCACGGCGAAGCCGTGCCCGAAACCCATCCCCGCCGTGAACCCGCACTTCAGATCGCCCGTGTGAACCTTCGTCGCCTCCTTGACGCCCTCCTCCGTCAGCACGCGCTCCCCGCCGAGCTTCCCGCCGTTGAGCATCATCTGGTAGAACCTCGCCACGTCGCCCGCCGTCGAGTACAGCCCGCCCGCCGGGATCGGGTGCCTGGACTTCTCCGTCGGCCCGAGCAGCATCGCCGACTCCGGCGCCAGGTAGAGCTTGCCGTCCTTGTTGCCGTACAGCCCCGCCGAACGCTTCAACTGCTCCTTGGTCGGGCGGAACGTCGTGTCGGCCATGCCCAGCGGCGAGAAGATCCGCTTCTCCATGAACTCCTCGAACGACGAGCCGGACACCGCCTCGATGATCCGCCCCAGCGTGTCGATCCCCGAGTTGCAGTAAGACCAGCGCGACCCCGGCTCGAACTCCAGCGGGCGCTGCGAGACCGCCAGCGTGGCCTCGGCCAGCGTCCGGTCACGCTTCATGTAGAAGTTGCCGAAGCCCGGCGGGTAGCTCCCCAGGCCTGACGTGTGCGTCAGCAGGTCGCGGATCGTGATGGGACGCTTCGGCGGGACGAGGACGAGCCGCCCCTTGCCGCGCTCGGAGATCAGCATCTGACCTGAAAACTCCGGGAGGTGCTTCTCGACGGGGTCGTCGGCCTTGATCTTGCCCTGGTCGATGAGGATCTGGATGCCGACGCCGACCATCGGCTTGGTCATCGACGCGATGCGGAAGACCGTGTCGGCCGTCATCGGCTCGTCCGATTCGAGGGAGCGTTTGCCGACGGCGTTGATGACACGCTTCGTCCCGTTGCCGACGGCGAGGACGGCGCCGGGGATGTCGCCGGCCTTGATGAACGCCTCGAAGCGGGTGGGGATGGCCCCCAGCTTCGTCTCGTCGAAATCGGCGGCCAGGGCCAGCAGCAGCAGCGCGTGCATGGTGCGTCTCGCGGGTGAGGGGTCAGGCGGCGGCGGCCCGGCCGACGGCGGCCATCTCGTACAGGTGCCGGCCCAGGGTGGCCATGTCGAACGGCTTGAGGAACAGGCGCAGCGCGCCCATCGCGATGAGCGAGTCCGCCGTGTAGGCGCCCGTGCCCCCGCTCATGAAGCAGAAGCGCAGCCCCGGCCCGATCTGCCGCAGCCGCGCGATCACCGCCGGCCCGTCGAGGTACGGCATGCGCACGTCGCACAGCACCAGCGCGATGGCGTCCTGATGCCTGGCGTAGAGGGCGACGGCCTCCTCGGCGGACCTGGCGGTCCACACACGCATCCCCGCCCGCGTGCCGACGGCACGCAGGAGGTCCAGGATCACCGGCTCGTCATCGATCACCAGCAGGCCGGGGGTGTCCGCGGTCTCTTGCATGGAGATTCCTTTCTCGAACAGGTTGTAGGGGATGTCTCTTGGATTACAGGGCCCCGCAACCCGTGTCAACCGCCGATTTCATCGAGGGCCTTCAGCGCCTTCGCCGCGTCCAGCGCCCACTCCCGGTTCGCCCCCGCCTTCAGCTCCTCCAGCCGCGACCGGATCGCCTCCAGCCGCATCTCCGGCCTCTTGCGGGCCAGCACCGGGACGGCCTTCGTCGCCCCGAACAGGGCCGCCGCGATGGGCGACCCGTCCGGCTTCTCGCCGCCGTCCTTCGCCTTGATGACGTAGATCGTCGCCAGCACGTCCGGACGCAGCAATTCCTCCAACACATCCAACCGTACCTTCGGGCTGCCCCGCCGCGCGAGCGCGAGGGTGGCGTTGGCCTGCACGGCGTAGCCCTTGCGCTTCACCTCGGGCCAGGTCCGCCCATACGCCGGGTCGCCCTCGCGGCGTCTGTCGAGCAGCTCCTGCCCACGCCCGTCGTCGCGCGACAGCGCCACCAGCGCCGCCTCCATCTCGGCCTCCTCCTTCGTGGCCCCCCGCCAGAAGTTGGAAGCCAGGGCCGCCGCCTCGCGGATGAACGGGTCGTCGTCCGCCGCACAATTGACCAGCGTGCCGAGGACGCCCATGCTGTCGGCCTTGCCGGCGGCGCGGGCGGTGAGGTGCCCGTGCGTCGCGCGGGCGCGGGCCGCGTGGCCCGTCTTCCCGCCCGCCGCCGACAGGGCCTCCAGCGCCGCATCCTTCTTCTCGGCGTCCAGCGCGTCGAACCGATCGCCGTTCTGCCCCAGCGTGGCCAGGGCGAACAGGGCGCGGCGGCGCCGCTCCGCCAGGTAGGCCGGCTCCATGCCGGAGGTCTGATCGGCCATGCGGCGCAGCTCCGCCACCCCCGCCGGGATCATGCTGTTGCCGAGGGCGGCGGTGAGGTAGGTGATGAGGGTGCGGTCCGGCTCCAGGGCCTTCGTCTCCTTCGCCTTCTCGCCCGGCGTCAGGCCGTCCACCTTCTCGGCGAACTTCTTCTCGGCGTCGGCGCTGCGTTTGATGGCCTCTTCAAGACGGGCGGCCAATTCGAGGGCGAAGACGGGGTCGGCGGCGAGGGCGTCGTTGCGGAGCAGCACCTGGGCGAGGTCGGAGGCGGCACGGTAACGGATGTCGAGGTTGTCGCTGTCGAGGCGTTTGAGGTACTGGTCGGCGGAGGCGTCCCCCGACGACAGGCCGAGGGCGCCGGAGACGGCGCGGTACAGGTACGGCCCGGCGAGGAAGAGGAGGACGAGTCCGGCGACGATGAGGCCGGGCACGAGGAAGAGGCGCGCCATCAGTTGGGCCGACGGCGGCTCGACCGGCGGCAGCCCGGGGTCGGCGGGCGGAGTCGGCGGCGTCGGCTCGGACATTGCGCGGTCGCTCCAGGTTACGGGCTATACTGCATCGTACGGGCGTCGGGGGTGGGCGGGCAACGGCCCGGCGCCGCAGGGGGGATGCGATGCTGTTCAAGAGGGAATCGCTGTTGAGCTTCGAGCGGCGTGGGCGGGCCGTCGTGCTGGCCCTGCGGGCGCCGCCCGACGGCGACGGGGCACAGATCGATGTCGAACGCCTGCGCGACGACCTGGGGGCGGCGGTGGCCGGCCTGGGGGCGTCCGACATCGTCTTCGACTTCTCCTGCCTCCGGTGGGTGGGCTCTGGCTTCCTCGGCGCCGCCCTCACGCTCCACCGCCATTCGCGCGATCACGGCGGGCGGGTCGCCTTCGTGTCCGGCCCGGAGGTCCGCGAGGTGCTGGACATCTGCCGATTCGGCCACGTCCTGTTCCTGGCCGGCTCCTTGGCGGAGGCGGCCGCCCTGCTGCTGGACCCGGCGGCCCGCCCGGGCAGGCCTTGAGGCCCCCGCGGCATGAGCAGGCCCCCGGTGCGGTCTCGCGCCCCGGGGGCCTGACATCATGCCAGCGGAAGGCACAGGGATAACGCGGGCGTGGGCGCGGCTTGCGCGGCGGGATTCGCCACCCGGTGCGGCCACTCGGGCCCTCACGGGGCCCGCTCGCCTGGGTCTGTTGCCGCCGACGCGCGCGCTGGGTATCCTGCCGTGATACTCTCCCCGGATAGGCGGTGCGACGATGGACGACGCGACGCGGGCCCGCGGCCGCTGGCTGGCGCTGGTGGCCGCCCTGCTCGGCTGGATGTTCGACGGCTTCGAGATGGGCCTCTTCCCCCTCGTCGCCAAGCCGGCCATCAGCGACCTCCTCAAGGACACGGGCCGCTCCAAGGCGGAGATCGACGCCGCCGTCAACTTCTACTTCTCCATGGCCACGGCGGCGTTTCTCATCGGCGCCGCGGCCGGGGGAGTCGTCTTCGGCTGGCTGGGCGACAAGGTCGGGCGGGTGCGGGCGATGGCGCTCAGCATCCTCACCTACTCCATCTTCAGCGGGCTGTCCGGCTTCGCGCTCACCCCCTGGCACATCGTCCTCGCCCGCTTCGTCGCTGCCCTGGGCATGGGCGGCGAGTGGTCACTCGGCGTGGCCCTGGTCATGGAGGTCTGGAAGGGGCAGTCACGCGCCATGCTCGCCGGGGTCATCGGGGCCGCGGCCAACGCCGGCTATCTGCTCGTCGGCGTCGTCAGCCTCAGCCTTGCCTCCTTCAAGGCGCAGTTCAAGGGCATGGGCCTCAGTGATGATTGGGCGAACTGGCGGCTCCTCCTCGTGTGTGGGGCGTTCCCTGCCGTGCTGACGCTCCTCATCCGCCTCTTCGTGCCCGAGTCGGAGGCGTGGCAGAAGGAGAAGGAGAAGGGCGCGCCTTCGTCGTGGAGCGCCATCGACCTGTTCGCCGTTTTGGGTGGCGTGGCGGTCTGCCTGTGCCTCCTCGTTGTCTGGCAGTCGCAGATCGGCCCGAGGATGGAGCTGTCCACGGCCGGCCTGGCCATCGGCCTGGCCTCCACCGTCGTGTCCCTCGTCCTCGTCGGCGGACTGTACCTGTACCCCATCGTGGCGTACCTGCGGCGCTCGAACGAGCCGGCCGATTCGCAGCGATTCCTCCTGGGCCGAATGATGCTGGCGGCGCTCATCAGCGGCGTCCCGCTGCTCGCGACCTGGGGCTCGGTGCAGCTCGGCCCGACCTGGGCGGGCAACCTCGCCGAAGAGGCCGGGATGTCCTCCGCGTGGAGGGACTACACGCAGATGTCGTCGGCGTTCGGCGCGATCCTCGGCTGTGTCGCGGGGGCCGCCTTCGCCGACTGGGCCGGGCGGCGTTGGGCCTACGTCCTGCTATGCGTCCTGTCGTTCGGCGCGGTGCTGCTCTTCTACCAGACGAACAAGTCGCTCGACACCTGGTTCCTCATCACATCCTTCCTCATGGGCGGCACGTCGGCGGCGTTCTACGGGTGGATCCCGCTTTACCTGCCCGAGCTGTTCCCGACACGGGTGCGGGCCACGGGGCAGGGCTTCGGCTTCAACTTCGGACGCATCCTGGCGGCGGTCGGCGTGCTGCTGGTGCCGGTCCTCATCGGCACGGGCAAGGACGCGGACTTCGCGCGCGGCTGCTCGTACCTCGCGGGCATCTACCTCCTCGGCGTGTTCGTCATCTGGCTCGGGCCCGAGACGCGCGGCGAGGCGCTGCCGGAGTGATCTCCCGTGGTGGCAGGCCGGGCCGTTGCGCGACACGAGGTTCGGCCGCCATGAGCCACACGAGGTGTTGCCGCTCCGGGCCGGCCTCCGAGGCTGGCCCGGAGCGGCCCCCCTCTTTCAGCCTGGGGTCGTGTCTGTCGGCCTTGACGGCCGGCCGGCTGGCCGGGCGCTGGCCCCGTGACCTCGGAGTACGGATCATCCCTCGGCCGCGAGCCATCACAGCCCGTTCACCCGCCGGAACTCGTCGGCCCAGCGATACGCATCCAGCAGGCCGTCCGTCGGCCTGCCGAGGATGTGGCAGGCGAGGTAAAGGGCCTCGATCGACGCCAGCCCGTTATCGGGGTCCGTGCCGAGCTTCGATCTGCGCGGGTACGCCGTCACCCAGCCCGACAGCGAGCGCGGCGGGATGTCGGCGAAGTCGCGCTCCATCGCCCCCGCCCAGCGCCACGAGCCATCCAGCAGCAGGATCCCCGCCTCCGCGTCCGCCGGGCCGAGCGGCGGGCCATCCGCCGACAGGCGGACGTACCCATCCAGCGGCGGCCGGCGCGTCAGCGGGTAGTCGAGCAACACGATGCCCGGCCGGCCCTTGAGCGGCATCACGGAGCACTTATGCGGCTTCTCCGCCTGATGGCGGACGATCACGGTCGGCAGCATGGCGGTTGATCCGGCGCGGCGACGCCCCCTATGATAACAGCAGGAGGACATGACATGCAGATCGAAGTGAAGTACTGCTCGATGTGAGGCTACGAGCCCAAGGCGCTCAGTCTGAGCGCCCGGCTGCTCGAGACGTTCAAGATGCAGATCAAGGCCCTGCGCCTGGTGCCCGACAAGGGCGGCTGCTTCGAGGTCACCGCCGACGGCGAACTGCTCTACTCCAAGCTGGCCACGGGGCAGTTCCCGCAGGAGCAGGCCGTCCTCGACGAGGTGCAGGCGCGGATGAAGTGAATACGACGGGGCCCCCGGCCGTCAAGGATGGCAACAAGGAGAGGCCCCGCCTCTCGCACGCACCCCCTCGGGGCGGCCCACCCAGCCCCGAAGGGGGCTTTTCATCCGGGCTGTTCTTCGTGGCGGCGAGCCTCCACGCCCGTCAGTCGTCCACGTCCCAGAGGGCGATGCGGCCCTTCTCGCCGCCCGCCGCCCCGAGGGTGCCGTCGGCGCTGAAGGCGACGGAGTGCAGCTTGCCGACGCCCCACTTGAACGACTTCAGCTCGCGGAGCGTCTCGGGGTGCCAGTAGCGGACGACGCCGTCGCCGCCCGCCGTGGCGAGGTGGCGGCCCGAGGGGTGCATCGCCGCATCCCGGAAATGCGCCCGCGCCGGGGCGTGGGTCCGTGCCTGTTGCCCCAGGCCGTCCACCTTCCAGACGCCCAGCTCCCCCTCCTCCATCACCGTCAGGAGCCGCCCGTCCGGCGTGAAGAGGAGCCGGGCGTGTGGGAAGTACGACGTGAGGCCGGCCTCCGCGAGCGTGGCTCCGGACGCGGCGTCACGGAGGGCGAGGAGGCTGGTCCCCGAGCGGCGGCGGCCGACGGCAGCGAGCGTGACGCCGTCCGGGGAGAACGCCAGCGACGAGGTGGCCACCCACGGCCCGGCGGAGGGCGGTGGGGAGGTGTCGTCGGACCAGGCGAGTCGCCAGCTCAACCAGTCGTCCACGAGCCAGCACTCGGCCCTGTTCGGCCCGAGGCCGAAATCGGTGGAGTGATCGCCCCTACTGAGGGCGACCCTGCCGCCATCCGGCGAGAGGGCGAGCCCGGTGACGTGCTGCTGCTCCACATTGGAGCCGGGGAGCCTGTCCAGCATGGAGAGTGCGGTGCGGTCAATCCGCAGGACGCTGAGACGGCGGTCCGGGGAGGTGCAGTAGAGCCGGCCGCGGCGGGCGTCGAGGACGCAGCGGGCGAGGCGGTCCCTCTTGTGGGACCAGATCTCGACGGGCGGCCCGCCGTCCGGTGGATGGATGTCGAGGGAGCCCCAGCCGCCGGCGACGAGCCGCCCGTCCGGGAGGAACGCCAGGGCTTGCACCGAGCGCGGCATCGTGTTCTGCAGCACCCGCATCGCGTCACCACCCGAAGAGGTAGAGCAGCACCTTGTCGAACCGTGCCGCCCACGCCGCCTCGTTATGCTCGCCGCCGGCCACCTCCCAGTAGCAATAATCCCGCCCCGGCACCAGCCCCGCCCCGTCGAACAGCTCCACCAATCTCCGCGTCCGCTCCAGGTGCGGCGAGACGTGGCCACGCCTGTTGCCCTCGCGCGTGCCCATGCACAGCCATAGCCGCACCCGCCGCATCCACGCCGCGTCGTCCTCCAGGTCGTCCAGCACGCGGCACCGCGCCCACCACAGCGACGGCGACAGCACGCCGCACAGGCCGATCCGCTGCGGGTGCTTCCACGCCATCGTCAGCGACACCAGCCCCCCCATCGACGAACCGCACACGCCCGTGTCCGACCGGCCCGGCAGCGTGCGGTACGTGCGGTCGATGAACGGCTTGACCTCCTCCAACACGAAGCGCGCGTACTCCTCGCCGCGGCCCCCGGCGTCGTGCGACGGCTCCGGGTACAGCCCGTACTCGTCCAGGCGCGCGCCGGTGTTGTCGATGCCGACGAGGATCACGGGGCGTATCCGCCCCGCCCGTGCCAGGGAGTCCGCCGTCTCGGCGGCCCGCCAGGACGTGCCGAAGGCCGCCCGCGCGTCGTCGAACACGTTCTGCCCGTCGTGCATGTACAGCACCGGGTACCGCCGCAGCGGGTCGCGGACGTACCCCGGCGGGAGGTGCACGGTGATCGTGCGCGCGTTGTGCAGGAGCCGCGAGGGGAACCCCTCGTGGACGCGCCGCTCGCTGTTGCCCTTGACGCCAGGCCCCGTGGACTTCTTGCTCACCTGTCCGGCCCCCATGCCTACAGGATACCACGCCCGCGCCGACGGGGTCGATGCCGGCTTGACGGCGTGGCGGCTCTTCTCGTAGAGCACGCAGGATGCGTGCTCCGCGGGGCCGCTGAATGGGCGTGATGGCTCTGGGGCGGGCGAGCACGCAGGATGCGTGCTCTACGAGAAGACGTCCGCTTTCTTGACGCACGGAGGCCCCCTTTTTAGGATGCGCCCAGGCCGGAGGAGGCGTCACATGCCGTGCCAGGTCTTCATCCTCGCGTTGCTGTTGCCCGACGCGCCGATCCTGCTCGACGCCCGGAAGCCCGGCGCCCTGGTGATGCCGGCGGGCCCGAAAGCCCGGATCCGCCCGGCCCTGGGGGAATCCGGGGTCGCGCGGAAGGAAGCCGTCTACACGGTGATCGAGGCGAAGGGCGACGAGCTGCGGCTGCACTCGCGCGGGCAGGCGGGATGGGGCAAGCGCGACGAGTGGGTCGTTTTGGAGGACGCGCCCGCCCACTACTCCCGCCTCATCGCCGCCGCCCCGAAGGACCCCTGGGCCTGGAACTACCGGGGGATCGCGTGGAGGGCCAGGGGCGAGGCGGACAAGGCGCTGCGCGACTTCGAGGAGGTCGTGAAGCTCGACCCGCGGTCGGCGTCGGCCCGCCTGAACGTCGGCAACGCCTGGGCCCAAAAGCGCGACCTGGGCCGCGCCATCGATGCCTTCACCGAGGCCATCCGGCTCGATGAAGGTTACGGCAAGGCGTACCTCAGCCGCGGCAACGCCTGGATGAGCAAGGGCGACACCGACAGGGCCATCAAGGACTACGGCGAGGCCATCCGCCTGGAGCCGAAGCACCCGTCGGCCTACAACCAGCGCGGCAACGCCTGGATCGAGAGGGGCGATTACGACGCGGCCATCAAGGACTTCACCGAGGCGTTCCGCCACGACCCCGGTCACCCCGGCTCGGTGTACAACCGCTCGCGGCTGTGGGTCGCGAAGGGCGAGTACACGAAGGGGTTGGCCGACCTCGACGCCGCCCTGAAGATCAACCCGAAATTCGAATACGCCCTGGCGGCGAAGGCGCGGCTGCTGGCGTCGTGCCCCGACGACAGGATCCGCGACGGCAAGCAGGCCGTCAAGCTGGCCGAGCTGGCCTGCTCGGTGACGCGGTGGAAGAAGGGCGACTCTCTCGACGCCCTGGCCGCCGCCTGGGCCGAGGCCGGCGACTTCGAGAAGGCGGTGCAGTACCAGAGGCGGGCGCTCAAGGACGAGGAGTTCGCCAGGCGGGACGGCGACGAGGCCCGCGCCCGGGTCGCGCACTACGAGGCCAGGAAGCCCTATCGCATGGACGCCGGGCGTTGATCCGGCGGCCAGCTCTGCGATCCACCTGCCCACTTCCCCTACGAGTGGGCAGTTGACTCTGGTGCCGGCTTACGCACGGTGTCACGGACTGGCCGCGAGCGCGCGAGTCACCAGCTGGTCTGACGAGCTGGCCAATCGCCGATCGCGGCTCGCGAATCGACGATCCTGTCTTCCAGACAACTCGGATCGACTGGAAGGCGATCAGTTGGCTTTCTTATGGGGTCGTCGGCCGCGGCCTCGAGCCGCTCAATGGCCGTCCGCAACCTGGGGACGAGGTCACCCCGCGGCCAGGCATCCGCTCGGCACGTTGCAACAGGTCCGGCACGGCACCCGTCAGCCACTCCGACTCTGTCCTGTGGCCCTCCGCCTCCACGCCAGCACGAAGCCGCCTCGACCCGTCCTCACCGGCGACATGTACTCACGCACAGGACGATTCTATCATCTCCCACGCGGCCGGCCGACACCCGGGGATCCCGACATGGCGAAGAAGAAGCCCCCGCCAAGGGGGAAACTGCGGACGCGCGAGCACGTCATCGGCGACCTGGCCGTCAACCACGTCGAGAGGCAAGCCCTGCTCGGGGGCGGCACCGTCGAACGCACGCGGAGCGACTACGGCCTCGACCTCGTCCTGTTCACCTACACCACCGCTGGCGAGGTCGAGAGCAGCAACATCTACCTCCAGGTCAAGGCGACGGAGACACTCCGCTGGTCAGGGGACGGCCTGGCCGCCTTCCGCATCGAGCGATCCGCCCTCGTCAGTTGGCTGCGGCAGTTGTTGCCGGTGATCCTGGTCGTGTATGATGTACGGGCGAATCGCGCCCACTGGCTCCACGTCCAGGGCCACTTCGCCGCCCTGCCCGACTTCGACCTGTTCACGGCGGGCAAGAGGGTGACGGTCCATCTGGCCGAACGTGTTGTACTCGACCCGCCGGCGATCAGACACTTCGCGGCGTTGCGCGACGAGGCGGAAGGGCGATAGGGGAGGGCGGGCCATGCTCAAGGCGACGTTCGGCGTGCTGCGGCAGATCCTGCTCGACCTCGGCTTCACCGTGCGGGCCGACGAGAAGTCCGTGCGGTTCGACCACGCCCCGACGAAGACCTGGTTCCTCTACCCGCCTTACGGTGACGATGAGGAGGTGATGCCCGGCGACCTCGTGGCCGCCCGCCACATCCTCGACTTCAAGGGCCTCCTCCCGCGCGAGCGGTTCGAGGGGTTGTTGCGGGAGAAGGTCGCCGCCGTGTGAGAGAGGCGGTCACCCCTTGCCGAGGATGAGGTCAACCGCCCAGCAGCCACGCACATGAGGCCCCGCCGAACGCAGGTGGGAGAGGATGCCGGCGTCGGTGCAGCCGGCCTCCTCCAGAGCATCCGAGCAGACGGCGAGACGCGCCGGCTCAAGGTGGCCGGAGGGCAATTCCCGCTGTTCGTATGCGGCCTGGGCGAGCGACACAGCCACCGCCGTTCGGCAGGCCGGGGCCAGCGAGGCGGGGCGGGCGGGGTCGCCGAAGAGGTCGCGGAGGATCGGCAGGCTGGCCTCGGCGAGGGCCTCGTCGGCGGTGAGGAACCGCAGTTGGCCGACGTGGAACGGCTCGTGCGGGTGTGCCGCACCAGCCGCCAACCGGAGCCTGGCCTCCTCGGGGGTGGCGGCCAGGTGGGCCGGGGGCCTTGTCATCGTGTGTGGCCGCGCCCGCAGTGCCGACTCGCAGGCCATGGAGTGCGCGCGGTCCATATCCTTGCGGGTGCAAGCCCCGTCGGCGTACAGCTCGGCCGCCTCGACCGCCCGGCGCAACCTGTCCGGCCCCAGGCCACCCCACACCGCCCGGCAGCAGGCGCAGGCGAAAAGGCGCGCCTTCCGGCTACGCTCCCGGGCTTGAAGGAAGCCTTGCACCCTCAGGTTGTCGCCCCAGGCTTCCGACTCCGCCTCCGTCATGCCCAGGCCCTCACCGGGTGAGGATAGCCGCCCGCGCCGCCGCCGCCCCCCCCTCGCACCCGCGACGTGTTGCAGAGCGCGACCGCCTGCCAGGGCCAGCTTCCGTGGCGTTGACCGGCCGGGCATCCGCCGCCTGCCACCTCTACCACCCCAACACCCTATCACCCAGGCCGGGAGCGATCCGGCAGGCAACCCCCACCCGGCAGTCGCCCTTGTCGAAGCCCCGTTCACGGGGCCTGGGTTTGTAGACCCGCCCTTGAGGGCGGGTCGGCGGCGTGTGATACGCCCGCTCACGCCGTCGCCTTGTCCGCCGGCGGCAGCACCGCCTGGAAGTCCCGCGCGATGCGCGTCATGTAGTCGTCCAGCAGCCGGTCGATCCGCCCCGAGTCCGCCGACCTCAGGATCAGCCCGATGTGGTGCTTCTGGTCGAGCCGGCGGTACACCTCGGGGTCGTTGAAACCCGACGAGTCCGGCGCCTCCTCCCGCGCCAGCGACACGGCCGCCCCGCCGAACTCCCGGCTTAGCGCCGGCACCCTGTACGCGCCCGGCTCCGCCAATTCGACGGCGGCCCACTCCTCCCACAGGTTCAGCCCCGTCGCCGCCTCCACCATGTCGGAGATGCCGGCCCCGCCCACGCGGCAGCTCGTCTCCAGGAAGTACAGCCCGCCGCCCTCCCGCGCCCGCAGGAACTCGGTGTGCGAGCAGCCGTCGTGCAGGCCGAAGCCGGTCAGCAGCCTCGCGTTCATCTCCAGCATCTCGCGGACCTCGGGGGCGTCCCGGTCCGCCGTCCGCGTCGCGAAGACGCCGCCGCCCGTGTACACCTCCAGCAGCGGCCTGTGGTACCTCCCCGCCTCGGCGAACACCACCTTGCCGCCGGAGACGATGCTGTCGACGTGATACAGGTCGCTCGGCACGAAGCTTTCGAGCAGGTGGTACGATGCCTCGTCGCCCAGCTCGTCGATGCGGCGCCAGACGGCGTCGGCGTCGTGCATCTTCTTGATGCCGATGCTCGACGCCTCGTGACGCGGCTTGACCAGCCACGGCGCCGGCACCGTGGCCAGGAACCGCCGCACGTCGTCGTGGTGCCACAGGGGCGTGAAGTCCGGCACGGGGATGCCCAGCTCGCGGGCCTTGACACGCATGGCCAGCTTGTCGCGGAAGAAACGCACGGCGGACTGCCCGACCCCAGGCAGGCGGAAGTGCTCGCGCAACGCGGCGCCCAATTCCACGTCGTAATCATCGAGGGCGGTGATGTGCGTGATCCGCTCCCCGCGCATCAGGTAGGCGACGCCCTTGATGGCCTCGCCGGCGTCGGCCAGCGCCGGCATGACGAACAGGTCGGCGAGATTCTCGCGCTCCCAGGCCGCCGTGCGGAGTGATTCCACGGTCAGGAGGAAGACGCGCGCCCCCTCCTGCCGCGCCCTGCGCAAGAAGCGGTTGCCCTTGAAGTAGCTGGAGATGCAGAGGATCGTTTTCGGCGCACTCATGGGGGCCAGTGTATGGGCGGCGGCCCCCGGAGGCCGCGTCTTCCCGTTCCGGCGAGACTTTCGGCCTGCCGATTCAAGCGTGGCAGGCCGAAAGTCTCGCCGCCACGAGGAGACTCGTCCGCTTGACAGCCCCGCGCGTGGGGCCCAGAATGGAACGCATGGCCCGCCTCTCCTGAGGTCCGTCTCACCATGCGCCGCTCCCTGGTCCTCCTCGCCCTCCTCTGGCCCGCCCTGCCCGCCGCCGCCCAGGAGCCCGCCTACCGCGAGGACCTGCGTTTCGTCGAGGCGCTCCGCGCCCGCGGCGACGTGGACCTCGCGCTGGAGATGCTCAAGCGTCTGGAGGCCGGCGCGCCCGAGGCCCTCAAGAAGGAGCTGCCGCTGGAGTCGGCCAAGACGCGCCTCCGCCTCGCCGCCGACGAGCCGGACACCACCAAACGCCTCGCCCTGTACCGCGACGCCATGGGCGATTTCCAGCAATTCATCACCGCCGACCCCAGGCACCCGCGCGTGCCCGAGGCCAACCTCGACATCGCCCGCGTCCTCAACGCCATCGGGAAGAGCGAGCTGAGCCTGGCCATCCTCGCCGAGGAGGCGCCGAAGAAGCAGGCGCTGTCCAAGCAGGCCCGCGACACCCTCGGCGCCGCCCAGGCCCGCCTCACCGTCGCCGAGAAGGAGCTGGCCGCCCTCCGCGACAAGCTCCCCGACCCCGACGCCGAGCCCGACCCTGCGAAGAAGAAGCTCGCCCGCCAGGCCCTCGCCCGCGCCGAGGCCGACGTCCTCCAGGCCACCTTCGAGCGGGCCATGAACCTCTACGAGCAGTCCGAGACGTACCTCGCCGGCGGCGACGAGGCCGCCTCCAAGCTCCTCACCCGCGCCCTCGCCGTCCTCGACCCGCTCTCCGCCGGCGACGTGAAGTCGGCCATCACCTGGAAGGCCAAGGCCTGGCAGGGCCGCATCATCTTCCAGATCCAGACCCCCGACGCCGGCCGCGCCAAGTTCAGCGAAGTGATCGCCTCCACCCAGCCCGTGGCCGCCGAGGGCCAGCGCCTGGCGTACTACTTCCGGCTGCTGGCGATCAACGAGAAGCCGCTGCCCGAGGACACGAAGTGGAAGGGTTCGACGGGCGCCGGCGTGGCCGCCCGCCTCATCAACGGCGGCGAGGGCTGGCGTCGCTCCTACCCGCGCCACCTCAAGACCCCTGAGGGCTACGGCGTCACCTTCCTGCTGGCGGACACGCTGGCCAAGGCGGCGAACAACCCCAAGCTCGGCGCCGGCGAGCGGGCGGGCTACCGCGCCCGCGCCCGCACCCTGTGCCGCGAGCTGGAGGCCGGGGAGAACGAGTACACCGACCGCGCCCGCCGCCTCAAGATCCAGACCATGGTCGCCGAGGGCCTGTTCAAACGCAAGCTCGCCGAGCTGAAGCTCTTCGACGAGTTCTACGTGCGCGCCCAGTACGAGGCGTACCAGCTCGGCATCGACCACGTCGAGGAGCTGAGGGCGCAGATCAAGTCACTCAACGGCGACCTGGCCAAGGCGACGGAGCCCGCCGAGAAGGCCGACCTGAACAAGAGGATCAAGGCCGCCGAGGCCGACCTCGTGAAGGCGAACGACCCGAAGGAGGCGGAGAAGACGCGCGAGGCGCACCTCGCCACCCTCAAGGACTCGCTCAAGAAGGCGCTGGCCGCCCCCGACTCCAAGAAGGTGAAGGGGACGACGGAGTACAACAACGCCCGCGCCATGCTCGCCTACTGGTCGCTGAACACCGGCGACCTGGAGGAGGCCCTCAAGGCCGGCGAGGAGTTCATCCGCGACGACCCGCGTTCGCCGCAGGCCGCCAACACCGCCATCTACACCATCCAGGCCTGCACCCAACTGCTCGACAAGAAGCGTGGCAACCCCAAGTTCGAGGAGAAGGAGGTGGCCGAGCTGCAGGCCAAGCTCCTGTCGCTGTCGAAGTACATCGAGGAGCGTTGGCCCAAGGACAACGCCGGCGAGATGGCCCGCCACACCGTCGGCCTGCAGATGCTCAAGGAGGAGAAGTACGCCGACGCCATCCTCAAGCTCGGCGCCATCGCGCCGGGCTACGGCAACTACGCGCTGGTGTGCTTCCAGATCTCCGACGCCTGCGACCGCGCCTACAAGGCGAAGGCCGACCCCATCGCCGGCGACAAGGACGTGGACGACTACCGCCGCCGCTCCATCGAGGCGCTGGAGAAGGTGCCGACGTCGGCCATCGGCCCCGACCCGTTCACGAACAAGATCGCCATCGCGGCCAAGGCGAAGCTGGGCCGCGAGTGGTTCCGCCTCAAGAAGTTCCCCGAGATGAAGGCGCTGTGCGACGAGCTGATCCCGAAGCTGAACGGGCTGAAGTTCAGCGAGAAGGAGGACGAGGACAGGGCCATCCGGAATCAGCTCCGCTACGAGCTGACGGACGTGTCGCTGTTCGCCATCTACGGCCTGGCGACGAAGGCGTTCGACGCGGGCGACTTCAAGAAGGCCGGCGAGATGCTCGACCCGCTGGTGGACACGCTCACCAAGCCGGAGGAGAGCGCGGAGAAGACGAGCATGCAGAAGGGCCAGCAGCTCGCGACGGCCATCCTGTCCATCGCGCTCAAGGCCCACCTCCAGCAGGGCAACATCGACCGCACCGACCTGGTGTTGCAGTCCCTCGACGCGGTGCAGGGCGAGATGGGCGGCGCGACCACGACGCTCCAGCTCCTCGCCGGGCTGATCCGGCTCCAGGTGGACGACGTGCGCAAGAAGGGCGACAAGGCCGCCCTGGACAAGGCGATCCAGGGCTACACCGCGCTGTTGAAGAAGCGGACGAAGGACGCCAAGCGGACGCCGGAGCTGATCAAGGCGTTGGCGTCGTGCTATTCGGGGATGGACGACCACGCGGCGGCGGCCCGCGAATTGGCCGAGCTGAACAAGGGGCCGGTCAACGAGAAGGACCCGAATTCGAAGGCGGCCCGCCTCATGTACATCCGGGCGCTGCGGCTGAGCAAGGAGCCGGCGAACCTGAAGGAGGCGCGCAAGCTGATCGACGAGGCGATCCTGCCCGTGGGCAAGAAGCCGGGCTGGGGGGCGCGTGACCTGGTGGCGATCAAGGAGGACGGCCTGCTGCTGCACGAGGAGGGCAAGTACGGGACCGCATTCAACGTCTGGATGCCGTGGGTGAAGCGGCTGGCGACGGAGGCGCCGAAGGGTGGCCCACTCCGTGAGGTCTACTTCGAATACTACTTCTACATGGTCTACAGCTACTACAAGTCCGGCGCCGCCAAGCCGACGCAGAAGGACCGCGACGCCGCCGTCCTCGGCGCCGCGAGGCAGATCAACACCTTCGAGGCGTCGTGGCCGGGGTTCGGCGGCGGCGCGTCGCAGCAGCGCTTCACGGACCTCCTGGCCGCGGAGCCGGCGCTGAAGGCGCAGTACGAGAAGCTCAAGCCAGCACCCAAGAAGTGAGGAGGGCCGGACGATGGGCAAGGGGTTGCGGGCGTTCGCCCTGGCGGTGGTTGTGCTGGCGACGGCGTGCGCCGGGGTGGCGTGGGGCCAGGGGGCCAAGTCGGACTCCATCACCTTCACGAACCGGGCGACGAAGAAGGAGGAGACGATCAAGGGGCAGATCACGGAGGAGGGCCCCGGCGGGATCAAGGTGAAGATCCGCGAGGGCAAGAAGGAGTCGGAGCGGGTCATCCCGGCCGGCGACATCACCTACATCGAGTACATGGGGGTGGACATCAACCCCATCGAGTACCGCAAGGGGTTCAGCAAGGAGATCAACGCCTCCAGGGAGGCGGACAAGACGAAACGCGACAAGCTCTTCGGCGACGCGGTGTCGGAGTTCACGGCGCGGGCGGCGGCGATCAAGACGCGGAGCGAGGCGCGGCGTTACCTCCAGTTCAAGGCGGCGATGGTTCTGGTGCGTCTGGCGCAGGACGACCCGGCGAGGGCGGACGACGCCATGAAGCGGCTGAAGGAGTTCACGGCGGACAACCGCTCGTCGTGGCAGATCCTGCCGGCGCTGGAGACGCTGGCGCGGATGCTGGAGGACGCCGGCAAGGAGGATGACGCCCGCGAGGCGTATGAGGCGCTGGCCCGTCTGTCGGACATCCCCAAGGAGGTGACTCGGCGGAGCGAGATCCTGGTCGGCAGGCTGTACCTGCGGGCCGGCAAGCCGGCGGAGGCGCAGAAACGCCTCGAAGCCCTGCTGACGACGCTGAGCGCCGGCGACGCGGAGAAGCCGTTCGTGGAGGCGTACCTCGCGGAGGCGAAGATCGGGCTGGGCAAG
The DNA here is from genome assembly GCA_964630925.1 of uncultured Alcaligenaceae bacterium. GTDB lineage: Bacteria > Planctomycetota > Planctomycetia > Gemmatales > Gemmataceae > RGDT01. Next base: position 22,406 of record CAZVZK010000082.1, on the reverse strand, counting down.
GTGGACGGCCTCGACAGGCAGCTCGCCGACACGTTGAAATCGACGGGGGACAACCAGCTGCGTGGGGTGGTGCACAACCTGCTGGGCGAGTACCACCTGAAGAAGTCGGCGCCGGAGGAGGCGTTCTGGCACTTCCTGCGTGTGGACGCGCTGTACAACGAGGTGCCGGAGGAGCAGGCGCGGGCGCTGTACCACCTCGGCACGCTGTTCGACAAGGTGAAGAAGGACCCGGTGCGTGGCCGCGAGTGCTTCCGCCGCCTGGCCGGCAAGGCGTTCGACGGCACGAGGTATCAGAAGCTGGCCAAGGCCGAGGGCAAGATCACCGAGGAGAAGTAGGGCGGCCCCCGGCCCCGGCCGTCACCCTGGCCAATGCCCTCCGCCGGCCGTCCTCGAAGGCGCCGGGCCGTACCGCTTCACGGACCGGATCACCGGCGAGGAGGTCACCCTGCCGCCGGCGGACTTCGACGACCTGTGCCGGGTGCATCTGTACGACTGGCTGGAGCAGGTGCCGCGCTCGCGGTACGGCTGGGGCCTCCGCCGCGAGGCGTACCGCGGCATGGCCGAGCGTCTGGGCGGGGCGGCGCTGGCGGCGTATGACCGCGTCTTCGCCCGGGAGCCGGGGTGACCTGCTGCGAGCATGCGGGGAAGGCGGGGGTCTTGCTCGGCTCAAGGACGCCGTTTGTCTCGGTTACGCAGTTTGCGGCTGGTGCTTTGGCGCGACCGTTTCGGTCAGGAATTCGATGAGCTCTTTGATCGGGGCGGCGTCTCGGATAGCGTCCACATCCTCGTCCGTGAGCCCTTTGACGACTTGCTCAAGGATGGCACTCTTGCCCGGGCCCAACTGCATGATCGCTTGAAGAGGATTGTACCTTGCCAGTGCCAAGGTGTCGGCTGACAATGGCTGGCCCGTGATGCGTTCAAGAGCCTCCGGCGCCCTGAAGAGCAGGCCCTCCATCTCGGGCACCAGCATGATGACCTTGAAGGGGATGCCACCCGAAGCCGCCCGGACAAGCCCCTCGATATCTCGGCGTGCCTGTATCGCCGTTGACTGGTCAACGGTATCCGCATCGACCAGGACCGCGAGAGGTTTTCGCCTTGTCACCAACAGGGTCCGGGCCACGGAGGCGAGGTTGGCGCGGCCACCGGCCAGGACGACCGCGGCCTGTTGCTGGATTTCCACCGGGAGCAAGCGTGTGATCAGCCCGGCATCGGTGGGCCCTTCCACGACGACATAGCATTTCATGGTATGGCCCCCAGGCTAATGTCGAAGTCAACCATCCCGTAATCGACACAAGCACGATACTTGCGTTCACAAAGGTCACAGATGCATTCGTTGTTCAGGGCGAACTCGACCTGGGTTCCGGTCCAAAGTAGGATCGCCTGCGGGAGGGCGAATTGGGCGAGCTGGAGCGCGGCCTCCGTGAACCCGTGTGAGTTGAACACCATGCCGAACGTCCCCGCCGGGCGGCGGAGCAGCTGATTTCTCAATTTCGCGATAGGTACGATGGCTATATTCCCGTCTTCGTCTTTGCTCTCGATCAAGCTGTACAACCCGCCCACCCGCACCGACCCGTCGATCTCCTCGATGACTTCATCCTGCCCATACAGCGACACGGGGTAAGGCCAGCGGACGTCGGCCCCGTGGAGTTGGAAGGCCCGCAGGACGAGGTACTCGAACGCCTTACCCGGCGCCCAATCCGGGGTATCACGGGCCTGGATCTGGCCCCACAACGCTCTGAGCTGTGGCCAACCCATCGCCTGAACCGTTGCTGCGTACTCTTCCCGGGTTGGCATGGCCGGCCTCGGGCTCTGGAACCGTCGCTTTCACGAAGCGGGCCTTCGACGACGCAGTGGGGTGGGCCACCGGCATTGTACCACTACCCGTCTGTTCGGTCGAGCCGTGGCCGGCTTCACCGATACTCGTGGAACGGCACGCCCAGCACCAGGCGCGTGCCGGCGGTGATCGGCGACACCCCGTGCATCACCGGCTGCAGGCCGTACCTGCCGCCGGCCCCGATCAGACGGTCCCGCGTGCAGAACAGGATGGCGTCGCCCAGCCCGGCCCGCACCTCGCGTCGTTGCGTGCGCGGCCCCTCCGGCACGTCGCACAGCAGGAAGTCGCCGCCCTCGAAGCCGCCCTCGCCCTGCGGGCTCAGGACGACGGCGAGCTGGAGCGGGAAGAACACCTCCCCGCGCAGGTCGCGGTGCAGGGCGTTGAATCCGCCCGCCTCGTAGCGCAGCAGGATGGGCGTGGAGGCGTCCTGCCCCGCGGCGTGGCAGAGATCGCGGAAGGCGTCCCACTCCTCCGGGTACGTCGTCGCATCGCCGAGCAGCCCCTGCCACTGGTTGGCGATGCGGGCCGCGTGCGGGTAGAACGCCCGCCGCAGCCCGTCCACCAGGGGCGGCAGCGGCGGGCGGAAGTAGCGGTAGGCACCGCGGCCGTAGTCCGGGCGGTCCATGAAGACGGTCTTCCCGAACAGCGCGTCCTCGTCCCACCAGGAGCGTGCCGTGGCGCAGAGGTCGGCATCGACCAGCCCCGACAGGGCGAGGCACCCCTCGCGTGTCAGACGCGCCCCCAGCGCGTGCCAGTCCAGGCCGTCCAGACGCTCGGCCCAATCGACGGGCGGCGCCGCCATCACGGGGGGCGGCTGGACATCGGGGCCGGGCTCCTCGCCCCGCATCGCCCGGTACGCCGCCAGACGCTCGGCGTGGGCGGCGGAATCGGGGGCTCGTTCGACGGCGCGCTCCTGCAAGGAGATCGCGGCGTCGAGCCGGCCCTGACGCAGGCGGATGGCCGCGATGTTGGCGTAGGGCTCGGCGTAGCCGATGGCGAGGCTCTGGGCGGCGCGGAACATGCGTTCGGCCTCGGCGTCGTCGCCGGACCGCGCGAGCAGGACGCCGAGGTCGTTCCACAGGACGGGGTTGTCGGGTTGCGTGTCGGCGGCCCGCCGCATGATCTTCAGCGCCAGCCCGAGGTCGGCGGCGTCGGCCGCCTCCCAGGCCTGCTCGGCCAACTTGCGGGCGCGGCGACGCTCCTTCTCCTTCTGCTTCTTCTGGGTCATCGTGGTCTTCCTCAGTATGAGCGCACGACGGGGCAGGCCGCGAGCGGGCGCCCTTGCCGTGCGTGTTGTGTTCGGGTGGGGACAGGACACGGGAATGCCCGCGGGCGGACGGGCGTGTCCCGTCGCTCGCGGATCCTCTCGGGGTGGCGGAGAGGCGTGCCTTAACTGAGGAAGACGTTCAGGATGACCATGCCAGGATTGTAGGCGCGTCCGTCCCACGGAGCAACGGCGGGGCAGCAGAGCAGGGGGTGGTTACCTCGGTGCTGATGGTGTCTGGGGTTGACGGGGGTGGGGCCGTGGTGTGTGATAGCCGACGTGGCGCAGATTCATCACGAGTTCGGTAGCGGAGGGCTTCGCGGCGTGGAGCGGCTGGCGTTCACGGTGGCCGACAGCTTCCTGGTGCGGGGCGTCGGGTTGCTGCTCACCCCAGGGGTCGGCGGCTTGGGCCCGCCGCTGCGTATCGGCGACCGACTGCGGTTGGTACGCCCGGACGGGTCGGCGGTGTGGTCGGTGGTGCGGGCACTGCACATGCTGCACGCCCCCAACCCCCTCCCCAACCCCTTCCTCGCCCTGCCGGAGCTCCAGCCAGCCGATGTGCCGCCGGGCACCGCCGTCTGGGTAGCGTCAGCCGCCGAACCAGCCGTTGCAGCAGACCGAACGGCGTAACGGCCGACGCGACGGGAGGTCCGACCCATGCCGGTGCATGACTGGACGCGGGTGGAGCCGGGGATCTTCCACGCCTTCCACACTTGGTGGATCGGCGACCTGAGCCGCGCGCTGAATGCCGGCCTCCTGCCGGCCGGATACTACTCATTCCCGGAGCAGAGCGTCGGCGCATTCGGCCCGGACGTGCTGACGCTGCATGAGCCCGCCGACCCGGCAGGCAACGGCCATCCCGTCGGCCATTCCGGGGGCGGCGTGGCGACCCTGGCCGCCCCCGTCCGCCCACGCTTCGCCCAACGGTTCGATCCCGCTGCCTACAAGCCACGCAACCGCAACGCCACCATCCGCCACGTGTCGGACCACCGCGTCGTCGCGGTCATCGAGGTCGTTTCGCCGGGCAACAAGAGCGGCGAGGCCGAGGTCGGCGCCTTCCGCGAAAAGGTGCTGCTGGGCCTCCAGCGTGGCATCCATTTCCTGGTCATCGACCTGTTCCCGCCGACGCCGCGCGACCCGCACGGCATCCACGGCCTGCTGGCTGAGGCGTGCGGCGAGGCGGCCCTGGTCCCGCCGCCGGGGCAGGACCGGATGCTCGCCTCTTACCTCGCCACCCGCCCCGCCGAGGCGTTCCTGGCCCCGCTCGCCGTGGGGGAGGCGCTGCCCGACATGCCGCTCTTCCTGCGCGACGGGCAGGAGACGGCCGTGCCGCTGGAGGCCACCTACGCCCAGGCGTGGGGCGGCATGCCGCCGTTCTGGCGCGACGTGCTGGAGCGTCCTGCCCCGCCTACTTCTTCCCCGTGATCTCGTCGGCCAGGCCGCCGGCGTCGTAGACGTTGCGCAGCGCCTCGATGATCCCCCGCGAGTCCACCGCCACCGCCCGGCCCTGCCTGTCCGTGTATGCGAAGTCGGCCACCAGCGACTGGATGTTGCCGTCGAAGATCAGGCCGACCACCTCGCCCTCCTTGTTCACCACCGGGCTGCCCGAGTTGCCGCCGATGATGTCCGCCGTGCAGACGAAGTTGAACGGCGCCGAGCCGTCCACCTTGCCCTTGCGGTCCAGCCAGCGCTTCGGCAGGTTGAACGGCGATCTGTTGTCGTGGCTGGCGGCACGCTTGAACGCCCCGTCGAGCGTGGTGAACGGCGCCACCTTCTGCCCGCCCTCCTCGTAGCCCTTCACCGTGCCGAACGCCAGCCGCAGCGTGAACGTCGCGTCCGGGTACTGGTCCTTGCCACGCAGCGCGAAGACGGCACGGCTGATCTTCGCGTACGCCTGCTGCTGCGGCTCCTCCACCTGCTCCTCGTACAGCCGGCGCGCCCTGCGGGCGTTCGGGTCCACCAGCAGAGCCAGCTTGATCATCGGGTCGTCCGACGCATCGATGGCCGCCTGCCCGCCCTTGAACAGCGCCTTGCGGACGGCCACGTCGCCCAACTTGGTCGCCCGGCACAGCTCGGCGGCGCGGGCGTAGGGCGACTTGCCGTCCAGGACCTTGCGCACCAGGGGCTCATCGCCGCCGCGGCCCTCGACGAGCAGGCCGAAGGCGTCGCCCAGCTTCTGCGCCTCGAAGTCGGCGTAAATCGGCGCCGGCGAGAAGAGGAGGTTGGTCAGGGACGGCAGGGCCGTCTCCCGGTACTCGCGCAGACGCTCGGCGTTCGGCTTGTCCTTCTCGGCGGCGTACCGCACCAGCGTGCGGGCGATGGCGAAGTACTGGCTGTTGAACCCCTGCCCCATGCTCAGCCCGCGTGCCCGGCCCTCCAGCAGGCCGTGCGCCCGGGATAGCGACCGCATCGACTTCACCGACGCCTCCACCTGGGCCCAGGCGTCGCCGTAGGACTTCTTCAGCTCCGGGCTCTTCTCGACGGCCTCGCGCAGCTTGCGCTCCTCGGCCCGCTTGTCGTCGAAGATCGACGCCGTCTGCAATCCGTCCATCATGCCGACGTACAGCTTGCGCCCGTTCTGGATGCGCAGGTACTCGCCCGTCGCCCGGCGGGCGTTCTCCGCCGAGCGCTCGCTGTAGGTCTTCATCAGCACCTCCTGGCGGCGCAGCCAGGACAGGGTGGACGGGTACGCCACGTCGCGGAAGAACTCCAGGTGCGCCGCCGTGTTCAGGCGGCTCGTGCGGCCGGGGTGCCCGCTGACGAGGACGAAATCGTCCTCCGCCGCGCCGGCGCGGCTCCACCTGAGGTGATGCTCGACCTTGGCCGGCTTGCCGTCCTCGTAGACGCGGAAGAAGCAGGCGTCGAGGCAGAAGCGGGGGAACTCGAAGTTGTCCGGGTCGCCGCCGAAGTGGGCGATGTCGCCCTCGGGCGCCCAAACGAGCCGCACATCCGTATACTTCTTGTACTTGTAGAGGTGGAACTGCCCGCCCTGGTAGAGGGTGACGACATCGCACTGGAGTTTGGTCTTCTCGTTGGCCTCCTTCTCGATCGTGTTCATCACCGCGCGCCGGGCCTTCTCGGCCTCGGCGGGGGCGGCGCCGTCCTTGACGGCCGCGTTGACCCTGGCGGTCACGTCGTCGATGCCCTGGAGGCAGATCAGCTCCAGATCGGGGCACGCGATCTCCTCGTCGCGCGTCTTGGCGTGGTAGCCGTCGCGGGCGATGTTGCGCTCCTTCGTGCCCAACTTGACGAGGGTGCCGCGCCCGACGTGGTGGTTGGTCATCACCAGGCCGTCGGGCGACACGAACGAGCCGGACCCGCCGGGGAACCGAACCGACGACTTCTGGAGGTGTGTAAGCCACTTCGCGTCGGGCTCGAAGCCGTGGCGGTCCTTGAGGAGCTTCGTGGGCGGGCTGTTGAACAGCCACATCCCCTCGTCGGGGAACGCCGCCGGCGTCAGGACGAGGATCGCCAGGACGGACAGAACGATGGCCCGTGGGGTGACGGATCTCATGGGTAGGCTCCTCGGGGGTGTGACCTTTGGAATTTAGCGACGGCGCCCTTCCCCAGCCAGGGCCGAACGCTCGCCGGGTTTTCATCGCGGGCGGCGCCTGAATTGCAGCGTTGACATGCCTCACACATCGCGCACCCTGCAAGGGGTTGATCTTCTCGCCTTCCCCGTGACAATGATGGGTGGACACATCTATGGCGCCAGCTGCACCCGCCCTCCGGCCCTCGCTTGCCCGCCCCCCCCGCCTCAACGTGGGGGCGTCCACGACTCTCCTCGCCGGCCGCCCGCCGCGTTCAACGGGAGGTGCTGCCATCTGGACACGCGAATCGCTTCACGACCTGATCGCCGCCAAGATGGCAGGCCATCGCTTCATCGTGGTCGCCAACCGCGAGCCGTTCATCCACAAGTTCGTCGGCGACCAGATCGTCGTCAGCAAGCCGGCGAGCGGCATGGCGACGGCCATCGACCCGATCATGGACGCGAGCGGGGGCACCTGGATCGCTCATGGGAGTGGGGACGCGGACCGCGAGGTCGTGGACGAGGCCGGGCGTGTCCGCGTGCCGCCGGACAACCCGACGTACACCCTGCGCCGCGTCTGGCTGAACAAGGATCAGGAGAAGGGGTATTACTACGGCCTGGCGAACGAGGGGCTGTGGCCGCTGTGCCACGTCACGTTCACGCCGCCGGTGTTCCGGGCGTCGGACTGGGAGCGTTACCGCGAGGTGAATCAGCTGTTCGCCGACGCGGTGATCGAGGAGAGCGGGGGGGAGCCGACGTTCGTCTTCATCCAGGACTACCACTTCTGCCTGCTGCCGCGCATGCTGAAGCAGGCGAACGCCAACCTGATCGTGGCGATGTTCTGGCACATCCCCTGGCCCAACCGCGAGGTGTTCCGCGTCTTCCCGTGGAAGGAGGAGCTTCTCGACGGCATGCTCGGCAACGACCTGCTCGGCTTCCACGTCCGACACCACTGCCAGAACTTCATCGAGACGGTGGACCGCACCATCGAGACGCGTGCGGACCCCGGCCGCGGGCAGATCACGCGGGGCGGGCACACCACGCAGGTGCGCGAGTTCCCGATCAGCATCGACTTCGCCGAGCATGCGGCCCTCGCGCAGACGCCCGAGGTGGACGCGGCGATGTCCACCTGGCGCCGCCGCCTGGGCAGGACCGCCGAGATCCTGGGCGTGGGCATCGAGCGGCTCGACTACACCAAGGGCATCCCGCACCGGCTGCGTGCGGTGGACGACCTGCTGGAGCGTTACCCGGAGATGCGTCGGCGGTTCGTGTACCTGCAGATCGCGGCGCCGTCGCGCTCGCACATCCCCGAGTACCAGCGTGTGGAGGACGAGGTCGAGAACCTCGTGGAGTCGATCAACTTCCGGTGGCGCGAGCGGGGCTGGCAGCCGGTGGTGTTCATCAAGGAGAGCCACGGCCCGGTGGACATGATGGCGCTGCACCGGCTGGCCCGGTTCTGCGTGGTCAGCTCGCTGCACGACGGGATGAACCTGGTGGCGAAGGAGTTCGTGGCCAGCCGGGCGGACAACGACGGGGTGCTGATCCTGAGCGAGTTCACGGGCAGCGCCGACGAGCTGACGGACGCCATCCAGGTGAACCCGTTCGCGGTCCACGAGCTGTCCGACGCCATGCACCAGGCGGTCAACATGCCGGCGGAGGAGAGGACGCGGCGGATGACACGCATGCGCGAGCACGTCGAGCGGTACAACGTGTACCGCTGGGGGGGCAAGGTGTTGTCGGAGCTGCTGAAGCTGGACTTCCCCGAGGGGGCGTGAGGCGGGCGGTCAGGAGAGCCGCGTCTCGCGCGGCCTCACGCGGTGCCCGTCGATGGCCCGCGGCCCCAGGCGGGCACGGAAGGGGGCGAGTACGGCCTCCGTCTGGGCCGCCCCGCGCATGACGCTCACCCGCGTTCGCTTCGACCAACCCGCGCCGGCGAGGCGGGCGGCGTCTTCGGGCGAGAGGCTGTATCCGGGGACGGTGAGCCGCCGCAGACGGGCAAGGCCCGGCCAGGTGACCAGCCGCGAGATGACGGCGGGGGTGGTGGCGAAGCAGAACAGCTCCTCCAGGGCCGGCATCCGGTCCCCGTCGAACAAACCACTCAAACACTCGAACGTATCCCCGAGGACGAGCCTCGTCAGCTTGCGGAGGCCGGGCCATGCGAGCAGGGATCGGGCGGCCTCCTCGTCGTCATCGGCGTAATCGAGGCCGAGGGATTCGAGGAGCGGGAATGACGCCCCTGCCAGGGCGGCGATGTCGAGGCCGTACTCGCTCGCCTCCAGGGATCGGAGGTGGGGCAGCCTGCCGGGCTGACACAGGGCCGCGGTGAATCCAGGCTTGGATGTCCCCTGGAAGGTAATGGAGCGGAGGCGGTCCAGCCGCCCGGACGAGACGAGGCCAGCCAGGACATCCTCCGCCCCTTCGCCGACGCGGAAGGCCAACGCTCGGAGCGGTAACGCGCCTTCTCCTGCCAGCACTGACAAGACGTCGCCTGGGATGCGTGTCCTCTGGATCACGAGCCGGCGGAGCCGGCGGACGAGCCGCCCGGCCATCATCTCCCGAATGCCAGGTATCGGGTCGCCGCCCTCCTGATCTCGGGGGTGGGCGAGGGACAGCCGCAGATCGCGCAGGCCTGGCAGCGCTCTAGGCCTTCCGAACGCCGCGTATCCCTCAGCGCCCTGTATCGACTCCACCAGCGAAAGCCGCCGCAGCGCCGATAGATGCGGGCTGGCCGCGAGCGCCACGAGGCCTCGGTCGCCGTCCTGCTGCCATAGGTATTCGAGCCTCAGATCGCACAGGCCGCGGGCATGCCTTGAGCCGGCGAGGGCCTCCACGTCGGCCACGGACACCTCACCGCCACTGCAAGACAGGTAACGGAGGCGGGCGAAACCGGGAGAAACTGCCAGCCGGCCGAGTGACCCGGCGGCCATGCCCGTGAACCGGGCGTGGAACGTCCGCAGCGAGGCCAGCACCGGGGCATTCACGATGGCAAGGAGGTCCTCGCCCCTGATCTGGTCGTGCGACAGCGACATGGCCCGGAGGCTGCCGAGGGGCGAATCATGCGGGACCTCCAGCCCTGGCTGCAACCCTGTCCTGTCCAGGTTCAGCACGCGCAAGCCACGGAGCGTCGACGCGCGCACGATGGCCGCGAAGCCGTCGTTGCCGATGGCGTTGTTCTGGAGGTACAGGTGACGGATGCCCTTCAGGTGCGGCGACTCTGCCAGCACGCGGGCGTCATCCGGGGTCAGACCGTTGTCACCCAGGAAGAGGTAAGGCAGCCTGCGCACGGCAAGGCAATCGGCCAGCCCTCGGACGTGCCCGGAGAGGTCGGTCAGGTGGGCCCCCAGCAGCCCCGGCCGACGCACCCACGCGTCGGCGTGCGCCAGGAAGACGGGCGCCTCGACGCTCACCCACTCCAGAAGCCCGCCGGAGAAGTGCCAGTCTCGCGCGTGGGCCGACATCGGCCCCAGCCACCCCAGCTCGTGGGCGCGCAGCAGCTCCGCCTCGCGCCACGGGTCGCGCGGTACGGCACCCAATTGCAGGCGGATGAATTCCGCACGCGGGTCGCCGTGGTCGTCCAGCCAGTCGGCGTACACCAGCCGCAGCCGGCGCGAGTGTGGCCGGCGCAGGATGGCGTGCCAGAGCCGTTCGCCGTCGTTGCTGAATGCGGGCATGACGCCTCGCCCTCCTCTCCCATCCTGTCCGGCGGGGGGATGTCGGCAAGGGGCGGGTTGTCTCAAGCCTCACGCCGGCGCCCGCCGATAGAGGATGTGCAGCATTAGGCCGCGTACCCGTTCTCCCAACACCTGGAGTTGGACAAAATGAGACGGGGTTGTCGGCCACGGTGCAGGTGTCGGCGGCCTGACCACTGACCCTGAAATGCAAAGTCGTGGCGGGAATTGCGTTGCAGGGGGTGTGAGGGGGCTGAAATGAAATGCAATTCGACCCACACAGGCCAGTCCCCCCGTCTAATTCTGTCCAATTCCAGAGTCGGCTGAACGCTGACTATGCCGCACCCCGAGGAGGCACCCTGACATGAATGACCGCGCCTGGCGCATCGACCTCGCCGCCCTCGCCCTCCTCCTCGCCGGCGTCGCCGCCCTCGTCTCCGTCGTCGCCCACGACCCGGCCAACCCTCACATCCTCGGCCAGCCCGGCGCGGACGTGGCGCGTGACCTCCTCGGCGCCCTCGGCGTCGCCGTGTACGTCTGGCTGGCCGCGTGGCTCGTCGGCGTCCTCGCCCTGTTCCTGCGGCACAGGTGGCTCACCTGGGGCCTGCGCTGCGCCGGCTGGCTCCTCCTGGTGCCCGTGTCCGCCGCCGTCGCCCACCGCCTCGGCGGCTCGCTGCCGTCATCGCCCGCCGGCATGGGCGGCACCATCGGCGCCTACCTCGACACCCGCTTCGCCGCCTTCTCCCCCTGGTGGCAGATCGCCGCCGCCACGCTCGCCGTCACCCTCGCCGCCGGGTCGGTCCTACGGCGGATCGCGCTCATCGTCTGGTATCTGCTCACGCTCCTGCGCCCCGCGAAGAAGCCGGCTCCGGCGGCCCCGGAGCCGCGTCCCGAGGCGCCGACGCCCACGGCGGCGCCGATCACGCCGCCGGCCCCGCCGCCCTCGCCCACGGCGGTCCGCGCCAAGGGCGACATCCCCATCACCTACCACGGCCTGACGCCGGCGGCCCCGGCGAGCGGGCCGATCCTGCCCGCGCCGCCGCCGCCGTCGCTGTCCAACGGCCTCGCCTCCGAGCGGGAGCGGTTCGCCGGGTTCGAGCTGCCTCCGCTCAGCCTCCTCGAAGACCCCAAGCCGTTCAACCAGGAGGACTTCGACCAGCACCTGCGCGAGCGCGCCAAGCTGCTGGAGCAGACGTGCAAGGACTTCGGGCTGAACATCAAGGTGACGGGCATCAACACCGGCCCCGTCGTGACGATGTACGAGGTCACGCTGGAGACCGGCGTGCGCGTGAACAAGATCACCACGCTGGCCGACGACCTGGCGCTCAACCTCAAGGTGCCGAGCGTGCGGATCGTGGCGCCGATCCCCGGCAAGAACGCCGTCGGCATCGAGCTGCCCAACGAGCAGCGTGCGGACGTGCGTCTGAAGGAGGTCATCCAGACGAGCGGCCACGCGGCCGCCACACTCAAGGTGCCGATCTTCCTCGGCAAGGACGCCCAGGGCCGGCCCCTCGTGCGCGACCTGACCGAGATGCCGCACCTGCTCATCGCCGGGACGACAGGCACCGGCAAGTCGGTCTGCCTCAACGCCGTCATCCTGTCGCTGCTGATGACGCGGAGGCCCGACGAGACGAAGCTGGTGATGATCGACCCCAAGGGGGGGGTTGAGATGGAGTGCTACAGCCGGGTGCCGCACCTGATGTCGCCCATCATCGCCGACATGAAGAAGGCGGAGGCCGTCCTCGCCTGGGCGGTGGACAAGATGGAGGAGCGGTACGATTTGCTCCGGCGGGCGCGGGTGAGGAGCATCGGGGCGTTCAACGACCTGGGGGGCGAGGAGGTGCTGCGGCGCGTGCGGCCCGACGAGGACGAGAAGGGCCGCATCCCGGAGCGCCTGCCGTACATCGTCATCGTCATCGACGAGATGTCCGATCTGATGCTCCAGATGAAACGCGAGGTGGAGGGGCACATCATCCGCCTGGCGCAGAAGTCCCGCGCCGCCGGCATCCACCTGATCCTGGCGACGCAGAAGCCGACGGTGGACGTGGTGACGGGGCTGATCAAGTCGAACCTGCCGTCGCGCATCTGCTTCAAGGTGGCGCAGAAGAGCGACAGCCGGGTGGTGCTGGACGTGATGGGGGCCGACAAGCTCCTCGGGCGGGGCGACATGCTGTTCCTGCCGCCCGGCACCTCGGACCTGATCCGGGCGCAGGGCGCGTTCGCCAGTGAGGGCGAGATCACCAGGGTGACGGGCTACCTCGAATCGGAGCCGTGCTACGAGGCCGAGCTGCTGCAGCTCAAGACGCGCGAGACGCGCGAGGCCGAGGCGGAGGGCGGCACGCTCCAGGAGCGGCTGAAGGCCCGCGACGGGATCTACGAGCAGGCGGTGGAGGTGGTCATCAGCTCGGGGCGCGGCAGCGTGAGCATGCTACAGCGGGCGCTGGGCATCGGCTACGGGAAGGCCGCCCGGCTGATCGACTACATGGCGGAGGACGGGATCGTCGGCGAGTACAACGGCAGCAACGCCCGCGAGGTCAAGTACTCCCCGGAGCAGTGGGCGGCGATGAAGGGCGGGGGCTGAACGGCTCAGCGCCGCGCTTCGGTGATGCCCTCCCCCTCGACCCGCGCCTCGGGGGCGATCTCGGGGATGGGGAGCGACACGTCGAGGGGCTTGTGCGAGGAGTTCTGCCAGGACACCGCCAGCACCACCACGGACCCGACGATCAGGCCGACCACAGCCCCCTGCCACAGCGCGAGGACGGTGCCCACCTCCACCGGGTTGAACCACGGCTGCATGGCCTGGCCGGGGAACTGGGAGCGGAAGTACCCGGGGGCGTAGGTGCCGACCAGGAAGCCGCCGACGCCGCCCACGACGGCCCCGAGCAGCCCGGCCCCGATGATGATCACGAAGCCCCGCAGCACGCTCATGGCTTTCCCACCCCGACCGTGGATGTCGCCCTTCGACCCAGAGACGACAGTATCGCAGACGGGGCCAGAAGGGTAGCCCCGCTCGGCGGATCGCGCCGTCCGGCCCGTCGGCTGGGAAGCGATTTCCCTTGACCTCCTCCCCCGCCCGCGATGTGATGGTGGGAGTCGCCCGCCGGAGGAGGCCCGATGACGCTGCCCGCCGATCACGCGGCCCTGTTACGCCGGAAGGACTTCCCGGTGCCCGAGGGCGGCCTCGCCCCGGACGAGCGCGACCTCCTGGCCCGCTACGGCCACTGGATGCAGGCCCTCGCCGAGGGCCGCATCGCCCCGACCACGCCCGATCAGGAGCAGTTCATCCGCGCCGCCCGCGGCGACGCCGAGCCACGCTCGCCGTTCGAGGCCGTCTGGGTCAAGCGGCAGGCCCTCCTCCGCCCGCCCGAGACCGCGGACCCCATCGGCCTCGCCGATCGGTTCCAGAGGCTCCAGGCCGCCCGCGCCGCGGCGGCCTACGCCCGCGCCGAGCGCGAGGCCCGCCGCGCCGTCCTCCTCGCCCCGCTCAAGCCGGCGCTCGACGCCCTGGAGGGCGAGTACGCCGCCCGCATCGAGGAGATCGACGCCGAGGCCGCCCGCCTGGAGGCCGAGGCCCGCGAGGCGGTGCTGGCCCACGGCGCGAGCTTCCGTCACGCCGGCATCAACGCCACCTTCTCGCGGGGCCGCGTCACCTGGGACGGCAAGGGCCTCGCCGAATACATGGAACAGAACCCCGAGGTCGGCGTGTACCGCCGCGTCGGCAAGCCCGTCGTCGCCCTGCGCTTCCTCGACGGGGACGAGGCGTGACCGCATCACCCGGAGAGGCCAGGCCATGAATCCTCTCGTGCCGCTGATGCTGATGGCGGCCGCGTTCGCGCCGGCCCCCGAGCCGCGGCTGCCGAAGCGTCTCCCCCGCGTGCTGGGCCCGACGCCGGACCTCCAGGCCGCGTTGCACGGCTTCGTCCCCGAGTGCCGGGCGTGGAGCGATGAGGGGCTGGTGGGTCTGGAGGGCCTGGCCGACAGGCTGGTGAAGCGGTTCCCGTCGCGGGATGACAGCGCCCGCGTGTGGGGCACCCTGGCCTGGGCCGCCGGGCAGAGCGACGTCAAGCGCCACGCCGAACGCGTGCGGAAGTACGCCCGGATGTGCCTGGCCCTCAGCCGCGACCCGATCCAACGTGGGCGTATGCACTCGCTGCTGGCCAGCGCGGTGCCGCTGGATGGGCACGTCTTCGCCGAGGGCCGGCGCGAGGCGGCGGCCCTCTTGCTGGCGGGTTACGCCGAGCTGCTGGCGCAGGGTCTGCCGGAGAAGGCACCCGAGATGCCGGCGCTGGCCAAGGGGGACACGTCGGAGGAGGTTCGGGCGGCGCGGGCCGAGGCCGTGTTCCTCCGCGAGCAGGTCGCCGTCCGCGACACGCTGGTGATGCAGCTCCGCGACCTGTTCAAGCCGGAGCCGAAGCAACATGGCCGCAACCCCGAGGGGCCGGCGGAGCTGCGGAGACTGGCGCGGAGGTGGCTGAAGGAGCGGGAGATCGACGCGCTGCTGGAGAAGGTGACGAGGTGAGCCACTTCGGGCCGGGCACGTTCTCCTTCGACTACCGGTGACGATGCCGGCGGCGGTCCCGACAATGGCCCTTTCGCCGTCGAGGGGCCGGGCGGATGTCGACATCGGAGAAACCTGCGCGGGAGTGGACGCCGCGCATGTGGCAGGGGTGCAGCCTGCCCGCCTGGCTGCGGCTCATCCTGCGCGGGCGCTTCGCCGTGTCCCCGCACTACTTCTACATCCCCTTCGTCGTCACCTGCGTCTCGGCCGGCCATTCGCTGCTGCGCCTTTTGCAGGATGCGGTCTACGGCGACACGCCCTCACGCACGCCGATCGAGCACGCCCCCATCTTCATCCTCGGGCACTGGCGTACCGGCACGACGCTGTTGCACGAGCTGCTCATCCTCGACAGGCGGCACGCCTTCCCCGACACGCTCCACTGCCTCGACCCCAACCACTTCCTGCTGAGTGACCGCTTCGTGCGCGAGTATTGCAAGTGGATGCTGCCGTCACGCCGCCCGATGGACAACATGCGGGCCGGCTGGGACAGGCCGCAGGAGGACGAGTTCGCGCTGTGCATGCTCGGGGCGCCGTCGCCGTACCTGAGCATCGCCTTCCCCAACAACGCTCCGATGGATCAGGACGCCTACGACATCCGCGAGCTTCCGGCGCGGCAACAGAGGCTGTGGAAGGACACGTTCGTGCGCTTCCTGCGCGAGGTGAGTTACCAGCGCGGCGGGCGGCGTCTTGTGCTGAAGTCGCCGACCCACACGTGCCGCATCCCGACGCTTCTTGAGCTGTTCCCCGACGCCCGCTTCGTCCACATCGTCCGCGACCCGTACACGGTGTACCTCTCGACGGTCAACCTGTGGCGCTCGCTGCACGAGACGCACGGCCTGCAGGTGCCGCGTTACGAGGGCATCGAGGCGAGGGTGCTGCGGACGTTCCGCATGATGTACGCGAAGCTGGAGGAGGGCCGGCGTCTGGTGCCGGCGGGGAGGTTCCACGAGGTGCGCTACGAGGACCTGATCGCCGACCCGCTGGGGCGGATGCGGGCCATGTACGACGACCTGCACCTCGGCGGCTACGACGAGGCGCGTGTGGCGTTCGAGGCGTATCTGCGCGAGAACGTCGGGTATCAGACGAACAAGTATCCGAAGCTCACCGACGAGCAGAAGGCGGTGATCACGGCCCAGTGGGGCGAGGTGATCGACCGCTACGGCTACCGGCGGCTGGCGTGATCACCCGCGCCACCCGCCCCGCGGCGGCACCGTGCAGCCGTCCCCCCCCTTGAGGCTCCACCGGGTCAGCACGTCGTAGCGCCAGGCGTAGGCGAGGATGGACTGCGCCAAAGCCTCGTTGCCGCTCGCCCACACGTCGTCGAACATCAGCCACTGGTCGTAGTTGTTGTCCGACGCCCGGCGGCACATCGAGACGGCGAGGTGGTGCTGGCCCGTCTGGATGTAAAGCGGGCTATCGCGCTCCTGTCGCCAGCGGATGGCCTCGGCGAGGAGGTGGATCTCGGCGCGCGGCTCCCCCCGCTCGAGGAGCCAGTCGGAGTAGGCGGCCCAGGTCGCCGCGTCGGCGGGGTCGTCGCGCAGCGAGCGGCGGAACGACGCCTCAAGCCCCTCGCCCCCCGCCATCATCTCCTTGAGCGGCTTGTGCAGCGTCCCGACGAAGGCGATGTCGCTCTCCTCCGCCTCCTTCTCCGCGAGCGTGAGCATCCAGGGGAGGAATCCGGACAGGCGCATCCCCGGCAGGCGGTCGGCGCCGTGCAGGTCTTCGAGGTCGCTGCTGTCGCTCCAGTAGAGGTCAACGAGGTACAGGTCGCCGGAGAGCTTCTTCCCCCACGGCTGCCGCACGCCGGGCTTCGGCACGAAGCCGCCTGGCCCGGCGCCGTCCGGCAGTTGCCAGCCGTCGTGCAGGAGGAAGGCGACACGCTCGGGGTGCTTCTTCGCGAAGGAGTCGGTGAACCAGTACATCGCCATCGACAGCTCGTCGTCGTCGGTGAGGATCTGGATCGTGTCCCGCGTCCCGAGGAATTCGCCGCCGACGTAGATCGACGACTCCAGGGCGGCGTGGAGATCGCCGTCCGTCTCCGGCGGCGACACGCCCTCCTCGGCGACGCGCAGGAAGTGATAGCCGAGGCCGTAGACGTCGGTGCCGAACAGCGACTTCGCGTAGGCATACGCCTCGTCACGATCCGGGACGGGGCGCCACACGGAGCGGAACCAGCCGAGGATCGTGTCCGGCCCCTCCAGACGCTTGACGTGCCGGCTCGCGAGGCCGTCGTAGGGGCTGCGGTAGACGAACCAGATACCCATGGGGCCGTGCCCTCCGGGTGTGTTCTATCGCGCCCGCCGGCGGTAGGATGATAGCACCCCGCCGGAGTGCCGTCCCATGACCCGCATCGTCGTCGTCACCCTCTGCCTCGCCCTCGCCGCCGGCGCCGGCCTCATCGTCTGGGTCGCCATGACCCCCGACGCCGGCCCGCCCGGCACCACGCCCGAGGGGATGGTCTGGGTGCCGCCCGGATGGTTCAGCATGGGCTCCGACGAATTCGATGACGCCGGGCCGATCCACCGCGTCTGGGTCGATGGCTTCTGGATGGACGAGGCCGAGGTCACCAACGCCCGCTTCCGCGCCTTCGTCGAGGCCACCGGCTACAAGACCGTCGCCGAGCGCGTCCCCACCCCCGAGCAGTTCCCCAAAGCGGCGCCGGAGAAGCTCCGCGACCTGCGGCCGTTCTCCCTCGTGTTCGTCCCGCCCGCGACGTGCCCCGAGGAGGAATGCACCAACTGCAACCTCTGGTGGAAGATCGTCCACGGGGCCGACTGGCGGCACCCGCGCGGCCCGCTGGACACCATCGCCGGCAAGGGTGATTACCCCGTCGTCCACGTCTGCTACGAGGACGCCCTCGCCTTCTGCAAGTGGGCCGGCCGCCGCCTGCCCACCGAGGCCGAGTGGGAGCGCGCCGCCCGCGGCGGGCTGGACCGCAAGCCGTACTACTGGGGCGACGAGATGCGGCCCGGCGGCAGGTGGATGGCCAACACCTACCAGGGCAAATTCCCCTGCACCGACTCGGGGGACGACGGCTTCGCCGGCATCGCCCCCGTCAAGTCGTTCCCGCCCAACGCCTACGGGCTGTACGACATGGCCGGGAACGTGTGGGAGTGGTGCTCCGACCTGTACGTCCCCGGCTACATCGACGTCGGCGGCCGCGGCGAGCGGCGCAACCCACGCGGCCCCGGTGTCAGCGTCGACACCCACGGCAACGACGAGGTGAAACGCGTCGTCCGCGGCGGGTCGTTCCTGTGCGCCGACGTCTACTGCAAGCGCTACCTCGCCGGCGGGCGCATGCAGGCCGAGCCGACCACCGGCCAGAACCACACCGGCTTCCGCTGCGTCCTCTCCCCGAAGGATCGGAAATGACCCCCCTCCTCGTCCTCCTCCTCGCCGCACCCGTCACCGGCGTCAAGATCCCCGACGGCTTCACCGTGTCGCCCGTCGCCGGCGCCGATGTCGCCAACGACATCCACTGCATGACGGTCACCCCCGACGGCGGCATCGTCGTCTCGGGACGCGGCTTCGTCCGCCGGCTCTCCGACGAGGGCAAGCTCCTGCGTGAATTCGCGGGGGCGCCGAAGGACGGGGCGATGGGCCTGTTCTGGGAGAAGGATGACCTGTACTGCGTCGGCGACGGCGGGCTCAAGGTGTGGCGCGACGCCGCGAAGAATCACGCGAAGCCGCCCGAGGTGATCTTCAGGTGCAAGACCGGCGGCGAGCACACGGCCCACGCCGTCCGCCGCGGGCCGGACGGCTGGATGTATTTGCTCGTCGGCGATGGCACAGGCATCACGGCGAAGGACATCACCGGGCCGCGCTCGCCGGTCAAGGAGCCGGTGGCGGGCTGCGTCCTGCGGTTCTCGCCCGACTGGAAGCAGGTGGAGTGCTACGCCCACGGCTTCCGCAACGCCTACGGCATGGACTTCGGCCCCGACGGCGAGGTCTACACCTACGACAGCGACAACGAGCGCTGCGTCGGCCTGCCGTGGTACGAGGGCACGCGCTTCTACCGGGTGCGGTGCGGCGGGCACCACGGCTGGCTCGGCCCGAGGCTCGCCGCGACCTGGCGCATGCCGCCCTACTTCCCTGACTGCGTTCCGCCTCTCGCCGACCTGGGCCGCGGCTCGCCGACGGGCGTCTCGATCTACAAGCATGGGCAATTCCCGAAGCGGTACCGGGGCGGGGCGTTCCTGTGCGACTGGACCTTCGGCGTCATCCACTTCGTCCCGCCGGCGGGGGGCAAGCCGGAGGTGTTCCTGAAGCCGACGGGCGACGAGGGGCTCGCGCCGGTGGCGGCCGACGTGCATCCGATGACGGGCGACCTGTACGTCGCCATCGGGGGGCGCGGCACGCGCGGGGCGGTGTACCGCATCCGCCACGACGCGGGCCTCAAGACGCTCGACCCGGCGGAGGCGCGGAGGCTCCAGCCGGCGGCGCGGGGGCCACGCTACCCGGACAAGCGGCCCGAATCCAGGGGCCGGCTGGACGAGGTGCGCCGCGCCCAGATCGCCCTCGGCGGGCTGCCGGGGGAGGGCCAGCGCGGCACCGTGTGGGAGGGGTACGTGGCCGCGTCCCCGGGGGCGGCGGACGCCACGCCCCTCCTCAAGATGTTCCCCACCGGGGAGGAGCCGCTCGACACGGAGCTCGCCCGGTTCTTCGCGATGGCCCGGCACGAGTCGCCGGCCGTCCTCCGGGCTGTCGCGGCCAAGCTGACGGACAGGTCGCACCCGACGGCGGACGTGCATTACCTCCTCTGCCTCGCCCGGCTGAAGGCCCCGCGCACCAGGGAGGTCACCGCCACGGCCGTCCGCGCCCTCCTCACCCTGGAGCCGCGCCTCGACGCCCTCAAGGCCCACCGCGACACCAACTGGCCGCCACGCATCGCCGAGCTGCACGCGGGCCTGGCCGAGCGTGACCCGGCGCTTAACGAGGCCCTGCTGGCGTCGCCGCTGTTCGGGCATCCGGGCCACGTCGTCTTCACGCGGGCCAAGGGATTCGGCCGTGCGAAGGCGGCCTCCATCTTCCTGGCGAAGAAGGGCCTCGCCTGGAACGCCGAGCTGGTACGCCTGGTCGGCGAATCGGGCGGCGAGAAGGCGCTGCCGGTGCTGCGCACGCTGTGGGGCGAGGCCGGCCTGGACGAGGTGCTGCTGCCGATCCTCGCCGGGCACGCCAGCGAGGACGACCACCCACGCCTCCTCGCCGGCCTGCGATCCGCCCGGCTCGACACCGTCCGCACCGCCGTGGCGGCGCTGGAGAGGCTGAAGCCGCGTCCGCGCGAGGAGACGGAGGCGCTCCTCCTCGCGCTGAGGCAGATGCCCCCGGAGAAGTCCGCCCAGCCCCTGCGTGACCGGCTGCTCGCGCGTCTGGAGAGATCCGCCGGGCGCAAGGAGCCGACGCTGGATGCGTGGATCGCCCACGCGTCGAAGACGTACCCCGACCTCGCCGCCAGGCTCCGGTCGCCGGACGGCGTGGACGAATCGGCGTGGGCGAAACGCCTCGCGGGCGTCGCGTGGGACGAGGGCGACGCGGGGCGTGGCGCGGGGGTGTTCACGAAGGCGAGCTGCGCCTCATGCCATTCGGGGGCGGCGGCGCTGGGGCCCGACCTGGCGGGTGTGGCTGGGCGTTTCTCGCGCGAGGACCTGTTCACCGCGATCATCCGCCCGAGCAAGGACGTGGCGGAGCGCTACCGGACGACGCGGATCGCGACGGAGGCGGGGCACGTCTACCAGGGCATCGTCGTGTACGAGGCCGCCGACAGCATCCTCCTGCTGACGGGGCCGGCGCGGACGGCGCGGATCGCGCACAAGCAGATCGCGTCGAAGACGCTGACCCCACTGTCGCTGATGCCAACGGGCCTGCTCGACGGCCTGAAGGACGGCGAGATCGCCGACCTGTACGCCCACCTGCGGGCGATGAAGAAGTGAGGAAGTGATAGGGCGGGGGGTAGGAGGTGTGTGGCCGGGGTGGGGCGGATTGCATTGCATTTCAGACCCCCCCACACAAACCTGCAACGCAAATCCCGCCCCGGAGTCACCTGCCCACTTCCCGAGTCACATGCCACTTCCCCACCAGCTGGAATGTGGTCCGTCTCCGCAATATCTTGGCAATATGGCGTTTGCAACGCAGAATCCGAGTCACATGCCACATTCCAAATTGCACGCCGCCATCCGGCGGGCGACTCGGTGCGTGCGCCGGGATGGCTGCCGGTGAGGGGATCTCAGAGCCAATCAGCGACTACGCTCATTGACACTCAAACTTCTATAGGAATGACTCGCCCCTTATGGTGTGATGTGTGTCGTCGGAGGCTCCCCAGGCCCTCCGGCGGCACAGACGAGGAGGGGCACATGGGACAGGGCAGGCCTACGGCCCGGCCCGACAACGGCCACCGCCGCGCGAACAAAGGCCACGGCCACGGCATGCCGACCGACGGGCAGCACAAGCAGCGGGAGTGAGAGCAGAATGAAGGGAGATGCCCTCCCTGTGAGCCCTCCTGCTCCCTCCAGCGCCACCGTGGTCTGCCCCCAGCACCCCGACGCATCGTATCGAGACACCGCCCCCCAACGCGGGGTGGGCGGCTCGCCCGACTCTACGTCTGACGCGCCGTCCGTCAGCCCTGGCCTGATCAACCCTCTCGCTCCGCGCCAACCCCAGCGGCCACCTGGGTCATGAGCCCGGCCAGGGTTGTGGGAGAAGTGTGGCCCTGCTATCCTGCCGTGGCCGGCATGGTATTCCTTCACCGTTTCCGCGACGGAGAGTGACCCGAATTACGCATAGGGCACAGGGGTGCCAGGATGGCCCGGTCAGGAGGACAGCAGAGTGAGACTCGCATCCAATGCCGATCTGGCGTCCGTGGTAGATCGGCTCTCCGACGATGAGCCACCGTTCATCGCATGCAATCCCGACATGCTCAACCACCCTGTCGCTGGTCGGAGCATGCGGAACTACATGGTTTTGGAAGAGTGCTACCCGCTTCTTGCAGGGCTAAGGCTGACCGATGACGAGTTGTTCTGGAGTATTTATTACTGGACGGCCCGGTTCATCCGTGAATGGCAGGCCGCTACAGGCGACGATGCCGGCCTGAAGGAGTCGTTGTTCATGTTGCTTGAGACAGCCGAACGTGTCGGCATCGCATTAGACCCACTGCCAGAGGTTGAAGCCGCTGTTGAGGCGGAAGCGATTATCGGGCCACGGCCCTGTGCTACCGACGCCCCCAAATGCGAAGTGGACGTAACGGACATGCTACACGCGAGTTCCGCGGCCAACACGCCCTCGTCATAGACGCCCCTGCCTTCGCGCTCGCATAGCTGCCCGCTCTGCCGCCCACGCCACGGGGATGCCTGCGCACCGCCCTTGCTGTCCCAATGTGGGGAGCCGGCGAACGAGGAGGTTACCCCGGGCTCTCCCGATAATCCCCTGAAAAGCATCGGAAGGCCAGATAGGGGGCCTTCGCCGCCCACAGGTCAGCACTTGGCGCGTTGACGAGCCGGGCCTCTGCTTCGATTTTCGGACATCCTAGCGGACGGTTGCGAGGCAGTGCATGAGGGAAT
>CAZVZK010000081.1:0-46388 GCA_964630925.1 uncultured Alcaligenaceae bacterium | reverse complement strand
CACTCCCCTGGCCGCCGCGTGCCGTTCGACGGGGCGGCGTGGCGGGCGGCAGGCCCCGAGGGGCGTGGCGAGATGGCCTGGGATGTGAGCGGGAGGCTCGTCGGCAAGGAGTGGCTGGAGGTGTTGGAGCTGCTCGGCCCGCACGACAACGTCAAGCTCTTCGGGCGAGGTGGGTCCTGGCTGCTCACCCTCGCCGCCGTGTTTTTCTCCCCGTGTTGGTACTATGACCTTGGCGAGGCGCGCGGACAAGAGCAGGGCCGGGCTTGGCTCGTCGTGGCGTTCAGCAAAGGGAAGGTCGCCTTCGTGTACGGGACCAGCGAGAGGCCACGGTGAGGGACGAGGCATGCCACTTCGCGATCACTTCCAGCCGCCGCTTGAGGATGATATCCCGTGGCCTTCGCTGTTCTCGGCCTGGGGCGTGACTCTGGCAACGCACCTGAACAAGAGCGGCCTGCCAGACGAATACGTGGCGTATGAGGTATTCAAGATCCGATCCGACGCGGGGGCGTACCAACGCTGTACCGGCCCGGCGACGAGCAGCCGCCCCGGATGGGAGGTGCCGCCGCCGGGGTGGACGGTTCCATATCCCCGCCATGACCATGTTGAACTGCACATCCGCGAGAAGGGCCGCTGGGCGGAGTCCTTGCCGGCGGCCGTGGCTTTCGTCATCCCGCCGCAGAAGGAGTCTTCCCGGCACCGCCGGGCCTTCCTCTCGCGGTGCGCCTCACACCTGGCCCTGGGTAGCGCCTTGGCCATTATCGACATCGTCACCCATCGTCCGGGCTGCCTGTTCTATGACTTGCTGACGGTCCTGGGGATCGAGGAGGTGCCGCGCATGCCCTCGGGGACGACGCTCTTCGCCGCAGCCTTCCGCCCCGTGGTACGCGACTGGTACAGTAAGGAACGTCGCCAGATGGAAGTCTGGGCCGCCCCTCTCGCCGTGGGCGAGCCCCTGCCGACCCTGCCCTTGCGGATCGACGGCGACCAGTTTGCCCCCGTGGACTTCGAGGCCGCGTACGAACAAACCTGCCGTGACTACAAGGTCCTCTGACGCGAGCCTCCCCATGCCGACCTACAACGCGATGGAGCTGATGATCTGCTGTGCCGCCCGCTCCCTGGAGGACGGCCGCTCGGTCGCCGTCGGCACGGGCGTCCCCTGCGCCGCCGCCATGCTCGCCCAGCGCACCCACGCCCCGCGTCTCACCATCCTCTTCGAGGCCGGCGGCGTCGCCCCCGTCCTGCCCACCATGCCCATCAGCGTCGGCGACTCCCGCACCTTCCACAAGGCCGCCCTCGCCACCAGCATGGCCGACGTGATGGAAATGTGCCAGCGCGGCATGGTCGATTACACCTTCCTCGGCGGGGCGCAGATCGACGCCCACGGCAACCTCAACTCCACGCAGATCGGCCCCGACCACGCCAGGCCCAAGGTCCGCTTCCCCGGCTCCGGCGGCGCCAACGACCTCGCCAGCCTGTGCTGGCGCGTCATGGTCGTGACCAACCACGACAAGCGCCGCTTCTGCCCCAAGCTCGACTTCGTCACCACCCCCGGCTACCTCAGCGGCCCCGGCGCCCGCGAGGCGGCGGGCCTGCCACGCGGCACCGGGCCGTACCGCGTCATCACCGACCTCGCCGTCATGGGCTACCACCCCCAGACGCTGCGCATGCAGGTCCTCAGCCTGCACCCCGGCGTCACCCTGGGCCGGGTCCGCGAGAACACCGGCTTCCCCATCGACGCCGTCGAGGGCGTAGGCGAGACGGCCGCACCCGGCGACGAGGAATTGCGTATCCTGCGGGTAGAGGTCGATCCGATGCGCTACGTCATCGGACGGTAAGGAGGCCCACGATGTTCCGCCGGCTGCTCGCCGCGTTCGCCCTGCTGGCCGTCGTCTCCGTCGGCGGCGCCGTCGCCGTCGTCCTCCTCTCCAGCTCCCCCGTGCGGGCCCTGCTGGGCCTGGCCGCCGTCCTCGTGCTGTCGCTGGCGTTGGCCGGCTGGCTGAGCGCCTCGCTGGCCTGGCACTTCGCCCAGCCGCTCAACGAGCTGATCTCCGCCGTCGAGAAGATGGCTGAGGGCGCCGACCAGGCGCGGGTCTACCCGCCGGACCGCGACGAGGTCAGCCTGCTCGGCCAGACGTTCAACCGCATCAGCGATCACCTCGCCCTGCGCATCGCCGACCTGGAGGAGGACCGCCAGAAGATGCGGACCATTCTGGGCGGCATGGTCGAGGGCGTGGTCGCGCTCGACGCCGCGCAGCGCCTGCTCTTCGCCAACGAGCGGGCCCGCGAGCTACTGGAGCTGGGCGGCTCCCCCCCGGTCGGACGCCCCCTCTACGAGGTGGTGCGCAGCCGGCAGTTGCTCGACGCCGTCCAGTCCGCCCTTGCGAGCCCGGAGCCGCACCGGGTGGAGGTGGCCTACAACGGGGCCGTCTCGCGCAGCCTGACCGTCCACGCGGCCCGCCTCCCCGGCCCGCCGCCGCGTGGCGCCGTCCTCGTCCTGCACGACACCACGGAGCTGCGCCGCCTGGAGCGTCTGCGTCAGGAGTTCGTGGCCAACGTCAGCCACGAGCTGAAGACGCCGCTGTCGGTCATCAAGGCATGCGTCGAGACGCTGATCGACGGCGCGGTGGACGACGTGCAGAACCGCGGCCGCTTCCTGGAGCGCGTGGCCGCCCAGGCGGAACGGCTGCACGCCCTCATCCTCGACCTTCTGAGCCTGGCGCGGATCGAGTCGGGCGCCGAGCTGCTCGACTTCCAGGCCGTCTCCCTGCGTCTGGCGGCGATGGACGCGGTGGGGCGGCACCAGCCGCGTGCGGAGGCGAAGCGGCAACACCTGGAGCTGGAGCCGGGCGGGGAGGACGCGGAGGCGTTCGCGGACGAGGAGGCGGTCCACCACATCCTCGACAACCTGCTCGACAACGCCGTCAAGTACACGCCGGAAGGCGGCACGATCCGCGTGCGCGTCTGGCGCGAGGGCGGCCAGGCGCGCGTGGAGGTGCGCGACGACGGCATCGGCATCCCGGCGGCCGACCTGCCGCGTGTCTTCGAGCGTTTCTACCGGGTGGACAAGGCGCGTTCGCGCGAGCTGGGGGGGACGGGCCTGGGCCTCTCCATCGTGAAACACCTCGTACAGGCCATGCACGGCACCGTCCGCGCGACCAGCGAAGCCGGCGCCGGCACATCCTTCCTCGTCTCGCTGCCGCCCGCCGACGCGAATCATGTGCCATCTTCACACAAAACACACAATCAGGGCATACAATGACCCTCACCGTTGACGGCATCGGGTGAGGGTGAGGTCCGCATGTCGAACCTGACGTACTCGGCGATCATGTCGGAGCGGACGCTCAACGGGCGGCGTCCGGAGTCCGACGCCGCCGCCCCGATGAAGTTCAGCATCCGCAACCTGGATTTCTACTACGGCCTAAAGCAGGCGTTGTTCGGCATCTCGCTGGAGGTGCCGGAGCGCTCGGTGATGGCGCTCATCGGGCCGTCGGGATGCGGGAAATCGACGTTCCTGCGCTGCCTGAACCGGATGAACGATCTGGTGGAGGGGACGCGGCACACGGGCGAGGTGGTGCTGGACGGTAAGGACATCTACGACCGCTCCGTGAATCTCGTGGACCTACGCCGGCGGGTGGGCATGGTCTTCCAGAAGTCGAACCCGTTCCCCAAGTCGGTCTTCGAGAACGTGGTGTTCGGCCCGCGGGTGGCCGGCCTGAGTGACCGCTGGCGTCTCCAGGAGATCTGTGAGCGGTGCCTGAAATCGGCCGCGTTGTGGGACGAGGTCAAGGACCGCCTGGACGACTCGGCGTTGAACCTGTCCGGCGGTCAGGCGCAACGCCTGTGCATCGCCCGCGCCCTTGCCACCGACCCGGAGGTCCTCCTGCTCGACGAGCCGGCCAGCGCCCTGGACCCGGCCAGCACGGCGCGGATCGAGGACCTCATCTTCAGCCTGAAGACGGACTACACGATCGTGATCGTGACCCACAACATGCAGCAGGCGGCGCGTATCTCCGACCGGACGGCGTTCTTCTTCCAGGGCCGCCTGATCGAGAGCGGCCCGACGGACAACCTGTACACGAGGCCGACGATGAAGCAGACGGAGGATTACATCACGGGCCGCTTCGGCTGACGCCCCACAGGGTTAAGGGGGCTGGGGTAAGGGGAACCAAGGCCCCGCCCGAGCCCCCCTCCCGACCCGCCCTCATGGCGATTGCCTTACCCCTGACCCCTTAACCCCGGGCGCAGCCCCGCCCCGAGCCCCTGGCAGCATGGCGATCCACCTACGACGAGACCTGGACCGGCTGCAACGCGACCTGCTGGCGCTGGCCAGCCTCGTGGAGGAGACGATCCACAAGGCGGTGCGGGCACTGGCGGAGGGCGACGTCCGGCTCGCCCGCGAGGTCATCGCCAACGACGGCCGCATCGATCAGGACGACAACCTGCTCCACGAGGAGTGCCTCAAGATCCTCGCCCTGCACGCCCCGGTGGCGGGGGACCTGCGGCGGATCATGGCGGCCATGCTCATCACCACCGACCTGGAACGCATGGGGGACATCGCGGAGGAGATCGCCGAGCGCGCCATCCACATCGGCGGCAAGATGAAGATGCCCGATAAGATGGGCCGTATGGCCGACCTGACGACGACGATGGTGCACCAGGTGCTGGACTCGTTCGTGAACCTGAACAAGGAGCAGGCCGAGCGCGTCGTGCGGATGGATGACGAGGTGGACCGCTACAACCGGGAGATCATCTCCGACCTCGTGGACCGCATGAAGGCGTCCCCGGAGCTGATCGAGCCGGGCATGTCGATGTTCTCGGCGACGCGGCACCTGGAGCGCATCGCCGACCACGCCACCAACATCGCCGAGGACGTGATCTACCTGATCTCGGGTGAGATCGTGAAGCATCGCGAGCCCAAGCCGGGTTGAGAGGTGAAAGAAGATGGCCGCCGCCGT
Organism: uncultured Alcaligenaceae bacterium; assembly: GCA_964630925.1. Classification (GTDB taxonomy): domain Bacteria; phylum Planctomycetota; class Planctomycetia; order Gemmatales; family Gemmataceae; genus RGDT01. The sequence continues at coordinate 41,433 of CAZVZK010000081.1, read as the reverse complement.
GACCGCGCCCGCAGCCCCGACGACGACCCGCCTGCGCGTCCTCGTGATCGAGGACGAGCGCGACCTCGTGGACGTGCTCTCGTACAACCTCCAGCGCGAGGGGTACGAGACCATCGTGGCCCACGACGGGCAGGAGGGGCTCCGGAAGGCGCAGACGCACCTGCCCGACCTGATCCTGCTCGACATCATGCTGCCCGGCCTCAGCGGCACCGACGTGCTGCGTGAGATCCGCGCCGGCGAGCGGACCCGGCAGATCCCGATCATCATCATCAGCGCCCGCTCCGAGGAGACCGACCAGATCATCGGCTTCTCGATGGGGGCCGACGACTACGTCACCAAGCCGTTCAACACCAAGATCCTCATCCAGAAGATCAAGGCGTTGAAGCGGCGCATCGAGGGCGCCCCCGAGGCCACCGACGTCCTGGAGTACGGCGGCGTCAAGATCGACAAGAACCGCCACCGCGCCTACGCGGAGGGCCGCGAGCTGGAGCTGACCCCGACCGAGTTCCGCCTCCTGGAGGTGCTGCTGCGCCAGCCGGGCCGCGCCTTCACGCGGCACCAGCTCATGGACGCCGCCATCGGCGAGGGCGCCATCGTCCTCGAACGCACCATCGACGTGCACATCAAGACGCTGCGCCGCAAGCTCGGCACCGCGGACCTGATCGAGACGGTACGCGGCCACGGCTACCGCTTCCGGGAGGCCCGGTAGCTCGGCCTGCCGCAGGCCCAGGGGTTCTGGGGCAGTGGGCTTCGCGGGGGTCAGGGGTCGGTAAACAGCCAGTGAACGCGGAAATTCGACGGAAGTAGACGGGTGGGGTGGCCTGGGTGAGGCGAATGGCGGTCCCGGATCAGGCCCCGTTCGCCCAGCCGGCCGGCCGTGCCCCGCCCCGGATGGTGGCGGATGGACGCCGGTCAGTGAGGGAAACGGACCGGGGAAACGGATGGAGGTGAGTGGACGCCCTTCAGTGAAGGAAACGAACCAGGGAAACGAACTTCCCCGCCGCAAATGCAAGCGGCAGAACGATTTGAGGAGGTTCGTTTCCCTGACCCCCCTCACACCCCCCCGCGCGACGGAAACGAATCGCCCCGGCGGCCGGGCGCAAGACCCCGGCGATCGTGACGCCGCGCAGGGTGGGCGGGACGGCGTCTGATTCTGTCTCATCCTAGCTGTCGCGTGAACGGTTCCGTTTTCCCTTACCCCTTCCCCCCGGATGTGGTACATTAACCCCACCTCACGCCCGTCCCGCATTCCTTCCCACCTTCGGAGACGCTCTCCATGCGCCACCTGCTGTGCCTCCTGCTCGCCTCCGCCGTCGCGCTCGCCGCCGACCCCAAGCCCGCCAAGAAGATCGACGTCGGCCAGCCCGCCCCCGAGTTCAAGATCAAGGGCTCCGACGGCAAGGTGATCGACCTGGCCGAGCTGGCCGCCAAGGGGCCGGTCCTGGTGCGTCTGACGTGCGGCTGCTCCGGCTGCGACAAGGAGCTGGCGTACTTCAAGGAGGTCCACGAGGCGTACAAGGCCGCCGGCCTGACCTCGGTCGCCATCTTCAAGGAGACCGACAAGAAGGTCGAGGCGTACGTCAAGGAGAAGAAGCTCAACATGATCTACGCCGTGGACACCAAGGGCGACAGCTGGAAGGTGTTCGAGACGAAGACGATGCCGAGCAACTTCCTCATCGGCAAGGGCGGCAAGATCCTGGCCGTCTCCGTGGGCTGTGACCCCTCCGGCCTGATCGCCAAGAAGATCTCCGAGAAGGTCGCCGAGACCGTCAAGGTCACCCCGGTGGACGTGAAGAAGAAGGTCGAGGACGAGAAGAAGAAGAAGTGACCGGGTCGCGGGCCGGACAGGAGGGGCGCGGCGCGAGGGCGCCGCGCCCCCTTTCTTTCCCCGACGGGAGAAAGTGCTTCCCACCCCCGTGCCATTTCCGCTATGATCGACAGGGACGCGCCCGGAGGAGATCGACATGAGACAGGCCCTCCCCTGCCTGGCGGCACTGGCCCTGCTCGCCGTCGCGGGCTACCGCGCCGCCTCCGACGGCAAGCCCGAGCCGCCGCCGGAGCCGCCACCCCCGGCCATCGACCACAAGGCGCTGGAGCCGGTGCTGTACGATAACCTCAAGGCCGTCATCAACCGCGGCGTCCAGCTCTACAACGGCGGGCAGATCGACGCGTGCTACCGCCTCTTCGAGGGGTCGCTGCGCACCGTCAGGCCGCTGCTCGCCCACAAGCCTGCCCTCGTCAAGGAGATCGACAAGACGCTGGAGACGGTGGAGTCCAACCCCATCATCTGGCAGCGGGCGTTCGCCCTCCGCGCCGTCCTGGACAAGGTGCGCAAGGAGACGAAGCCGGGCGGCCCGCCCCCCGCGGAGAAGAAGAAGGACGACACGCCGATGAAGAAGGATGTCCCCCCGCCCGACCCCGACCCGAAGAAGGGCGACACGCTGAAGATGCCGCGCGAGCTGCCGGAGGAGCCGTCGCCGGTCCGGGCCGATGGCGAGCTGAGGATGCCGCGTGAGCTGGAGAAGGGGAAGGGCTGATCCCAGACAAGCAGGGCCGCGTCAGCGCCCCGAGTGGGGCGTGAGCGGCTCTGGCTGTTGGCGAGCGGTGTCGCGTCAGCGCCCCGCGTGGAGCGTCAGCGAATCTCGGCCGAGTGGAGGGCAGGACCATGCGTCGGCTCCTGTTGGTCGTGGCGGTGGTGGCCCTGGCGTGCCACGACGGGCGCGCCGCCGTGGATCAGAAGGCCATCGACGCCGCCATCGCGCGCGGCGTGCGCGCCCTCGTCGCGGCGCAGAACGCCGACGGCACCTTCCACACCACCAGCCTGGGCGCGACCGCCCTCGTCGGCCTGACCCTCGTCGAGTGCGGCGAGGCCAAGGACGGCAGGGCCGTCACCGCGGCGGCGGCCGCGGTCCGCAAGGCCGCCCTGACCTCCACCCAGACCTACTCCATCGCCCTGTCGGTCCTGTTCCTCGACCGCCTCGGCGAGGCGTCCGACACCCCCCTCATCGAATCGCTGATCGTCCGCCTCGTGGCCGGGCAGTCGCCCACCGGCATGTGGTCCTACGACTGCCCCGGGGTCGCGCCCGAGGAGCTGAAGCGCATCCTCGGCGAGATGGACGGCTCGCGCGTCCTCCGCGCCGGCGGCGACCTGAAGAAGCTCCCCGCCGTCGGCAAACGCACCGCCAAGGACCTGCCCGAGGCCATCCGCATCCAGCTCGCCCTGGCGGCCAAGGGCGCCGCGGCCGTCCGCCCGATGTTGGGTTCCGGTGACAACTCCAACACGCAATTCGCCGGCCTGGCCCTCTGGGCCGGGCGGCGCTACGGCGTGCCAACCCAGCCCTCGCTCGTCAAGGCGTATGATCACTTCCGCCTCTCCCAGGGCCGCGACGGCGGCTGGGGCTACACCCCCCTGGTCGGTGCGATGCCCATCATGGCCGGCGCCGGCACCACGCCGACGATGACCTGCGCCGGCGTAATGGCGCTCGCGGTGGGCCACGGCGCCGCCCTGGAGATCCGCAAGGAGAAGGGCGGCAAGGCCGACAGCGCCGACGTGAGCAAGGACGCCGGCCTCAAGGCCGGCCTGCTCGCGCTCAGCACCGCCGTCGGCGCACCCGTCGGCTGGGACGGCGTCGGGCCCCGCCCTGGCGCCATCCCCTCCCTGGCCGGCAAGGGCTACTACTACCTGTGGTCGCTGGAGCGCGTGTGCGTCGCCCTCGGCCTCAAGACCATCGGCAAGAAGGACTGGTACAACTGGGGCGCCGAGCTGCTGCTGGCCAACCAGGGCTCCGGCGGGCAGTGGGCGGGTGAGTACAGCACCTACCACGCCGACACCTGCTTCGCCCTGCTCTTCCTCAAGAAGGCCAACCTCACCGGCGACCTGACCGAGAAGCTCACCGGCCTGAAGGACCCCGGCGAGAAGGTCCTGAAGGCGGGCGGCGTCGGCGGCGACTCGCTCAAGGGCGGGGGCGGCCTCAAGCCCCCGGGCGTCGGCGAGAAGGCGCCGCCCAAGGGCAAGGACTCCGTCGTGAAGGGCCCGGACAAGGGCAAGGGCCCCGACAGGCCGAAGGACCCGCCCCCGGCACGCTCGCCCGAGGAGCGGGCCGCCCGCGAGCTGGCCGCCGGCCTGCGCACCGCCGCCGCCGCCGAGCGCGAGGGCCTCATCGAGAAGCTGCGCGACACGAAGGGCGTCGCCTACACCGAGGCACTGGCTACGGCCATCCCGGCCCTCGACGGCGATGCCAAGAGGGACGCCCGCCAGGCGTTAACCCTCCGCCTGTCGCGCATGAAGGACGGGACGCTGGCGGATTACCTGACGGATGACGATGACGAGATCCGCCGGGCCGCGGCGCTGGCGTGCGGGACCAAGGGGACGAAGGCGCACCTCGGCAGGCTTGTGCGGATGCTGCGCGACGACAACGGCCAGGTGCGGCGGGCGGCCCACGCGGCGCTCAAGGCGCTGACGGGCAAGACGTTCGGCCCGGAGCCGGCGGAGTGGGACCGCTGGTGGAAGGAAGCGGGCCGCGAATGACCGGGCTTTGAGTAGCTGACAGCCAGCAACAGCCAGCAACAGCCAGCAACAGCCAGCTTCAAGAAGATAACAGCCGGCCTCCCGCTGATCGGGTGGCCGGCTGTCGGTTTTCCGCTGGCTGTTGCTGGCTGTTGCTGGCTGTTCGCTGGCTGTCAGCTACTCAAAGGCTGTTGCTGGCTGTCAGCTCCTCCCCGATGCGCCGAAGATGCCGTCCGCGCCGCCCCCGCGGACACTTCTTGCCCGTTCTCTCCCAACTTCTCTCTGGGAAGATGGCTAATCCTGGTAAAATATACCTTGACGGCGGAAGATGCTGCCAGTATCGTGGTGAGAGTTGGGACGATTCTGTCAACTTCTCTCAAGATCGAGCAGGCCATGCTGGTCGAGGAACGCCGTCAGCGCGTGCTGGATCTCGTCAGCCGGCACGGCTTCATCGCCCTCGAGGACATCGCCAGGGACCCGGCCATCAAGGCCTCCGTCTCCACCGTCCGCCGGGACGTGGACTTCTGGGACGAGAGGAAGATGCTCCGCCGCACCCACGGCGGCGCCGTCTACGTCGGCGGCGGGGGCTTGCCCGCCCTGGAGGACCGCTCCGGCGTCCAGCAGCGCGAGAAGCAGTCGATCGCCAGGCTGGCCGCCTCACGCATCCGCGACGGCGACTCCGTCCTCCTCGACGGCGGCACCACCACCCTCGAGGTCGCCCGGCTCCTGATCGGCAAGAACGTCCAGATCGTCACGAACAGCCTGCCCATCGCGGCCCTGTTCGCCAGCCGCCACGAGGCCGACCTGGTCCTCCTCGGCGGATACATCTACCCGCGCACCGGCGTGGCCCTCGGCCCGTCCACCGTGCGCATGATGGAGGACCTCCACGTGCAGCAGGCCATCCTCTCGGTCGGCGGCCTCACCGAGAAGGGGTTGTTCAACAGCAACCTCCTCCTCGTCGAGACCGAACGCCAGATGATGCGCTCCGCCGACGAGGTCACCGTCGTCGCCGACCACACCAAGATCGGCCGCCCCGCCCTCGCCTTCCTGTGTGAGCTACCGGCCATCGACACGCTGATCGTCGATGACAACCTGTCCCCGGGACAGAAACGCCTGCTCGACGCCGCCGACGGCGTCCGCGTCCTGCTGGCGTCCGGCTCGGAGGAGAAGTCATGAGCGCCGCCGTCATCGACCGCGGGCTGGTCGAACGCCTCGTCCGCGAGGCCCTCGCCGGGCACCGCCCCGCCAGGGCCGCCCCCGCCCCGAAGGGCATGCCCAACCCCCTGGTCGTGAACGTGAGCGCCCGCCACGCCCACGTCACCCAGGAGGACCTGGAGCGCCTCTTCGGCAGGGGCCACCAGCTCACCGTGCAGAAGGCGCTGTACCAGGACGGCTTCTTCGCCGCCGAGGAGACGGTCACGATGATCGGCCCGCGCCAGCGGGTCATCACGGGTCTCCGCATCCTCGGCCCGTGCCGCGACCACAGCCAGGTCGAGCTGGCCTTCACCGACGCCATCTACCTCGGGCTGGACATCCCGGTGCGCAAGTCCGGCGACCACCGCGACTCGCCCGGGTGCTACCTGATCGGCCCCAGGGGGATGATCCGCCTGGAGCGGGGCGTCATCCGCCACGAGCGGCACGTCCACATGGGCCCGGCGGACGCCGCCCATTTCGGCGTCAAGGACGGCGAGCGCATCAACCTGCGTGTGAAGGGCGACTGCGGCGCGGTCCTCGAAGGGCTCCTCGTCCGCATGGGCCAGGGCATCAAGCTGGAAGTCCACATCGACACCGACGAGGGCAACGCGGTCAACTACCCGCGGGCCACGGGGTTCGAGCTGTTCAAGTGATTTACTCGGAGGGCGGCACATGGCGAGCAGTCTGGAGGCGCTGGGCATGATCGAGACCAAGGGGCTGGTGCCCTTGATCGAGGCCAGCGACGCGATGATCAAGGCGGCGAATGTCACCCTCGTCGGGTGGCAGAAGATCGGCAGCGGCCTCGTCACCGCCTTCGTGGTCGGCGACGTGGCGGCGGTCAAGGCCGCCATCGACGCCGGCAGCGCGGCGGCGGGCCGCGTCGGCGAGGTGGTCGGCATCCAGGTCATCCCGCGTCCGCACGGCGACCTGGCCACCGTCCTGCCCAAGCTCACCCCCGCCGGCGCGTGACCACAACACACCCTGGAGATACCGACCATGGCGACGAGAGGTAGTGGCGAGGCGCTCGGCCTCGTGGAGACGAAGGGGCTGATCTCGACGATCGCGGCCACCGACGCGATGTGCAAGGCCGCCAACGTGACCCTGGCCGGGCAGGTGCAGATCGGCAACGCCTTCGTGACGACGTTCGTCCGCGGCGACGTGGGCAGCGTGCGGGCGGCGGTGGACGCCGGCGCCAAGGCCGCCGCCGAGAACGGCGAGCTGGTCAGCTCGCACGTCATCCCGCGTCCCGAGCAGGGCGTCATCGATGTGTTCCTGAAGTAAGCCCCATGTGCCCCATGAGGCCCATCGAATGAAAGTGTTGGTCGCGAACCTGGGCAGCACGAGCTTCAAGTACCGCCTCTACGACATGGACGGCGAGCGGCTGCTCGCACGTGGCGGCGTCGAGCGCATCGGCTCGCCGCAGTCGAAGGCGTTCGCCGAGGCGTCCGGCCGGCGCGAGGAGCTGACGCTGGAGGCCCGCGACCACGCCGCCGCCGTGAGGCTGTGCCTGAAACAGCTCACGGACCTCGGCTGCCTCAAGGACGCATCGGAGCTGGCGGCCATCGGCTTCAAGGCGGTGCATGCGAAGGGCGTCAGCGGCGTCCAGCGTGTCGATGAACGCGTGCTGGCGGCGATGGAGGATTACAACGCCGTCGCCCCGGCGCACAACCCGCCCTATGTCGCCGCGATGCGTCTGCTGGCGAGGGAGCTGCCGGCGATCCCGCTGGTGGCGGCGTTCGAGACGGGGTTCCACCAGACGATCCCGGCGGGGGATCGGCACTACGCCGTCCCGCTGGAGTGGGCCGAGAGGTTCGGCGTGCTGCGCCACGGCTTCCACGGGGCGAGCCACCGCTACATCGCCACCCGGACGGCGGAGATCCTGAAGCGCGACGACCTGCGCATCATCTCGTGCCACCTCGGCGGCAGCTCGTCGCTGTGTGCCATCAAGGCCGGGCGGTCCGTCGCGTGCAGCCTGGGCATGAGCCCGCAGAGCGGCTTGCCGCACAACAACCGCGTCGGCGACTTCGACGTGTTCGCCCTGCCGGCCGTCATGCGGGAGACGGGGCAATCACTGGACCAGATCCTCGATGTCCTCGCCAATCAATCCGGCCTGCTCGGCCTGTCGGGGTTCAACGACCTGCGCGACATCGAGGAGGCCGCGGCGAAGGGAGAGCCGAAGGCGCGGCTGGCGCTCGACGTGTTCGTCGCCAGCGTGCGGCACCACGTGGGGGCGTACCTCGTCGCCCTCGGCGGCGCCGACGTGGTCGTCTTCACCGGCGGCATCGGCGAGAACTCGGTGCGGATGCGGCAGGACGTGTGCGCCGGGCTGGAGTGGTTCGGCATCACCCTCGACGCCGAGGCCAACGGCAAGGCGAAGGGCGAGATGGCGATTCATACGCCGTCGAGCCGCGTCCAGCTCTGGACGATGCCGACGAACGAGGAGATCATCGTCGCCCGGCAGGCCCGCGACCTGCTCGCGGGAGGCAAGTGAGGAGGATGAAGAGATGAAGGTCGAGATCACCTACTGCACGGCCTGAGGGTACAAGGGTGTTGCCTCCGGTCTGGTGGCAGCGATCCGGGCGCGGTTCGCCGACGTGCAGGCGGAAATGACGAAGGGCTCGGGCGGCGTCTTCGACGTCGCCGTGGACGGGCAGAGGATCTTCAGCAAACACGAGGCGCATCGCTTCCCGACGCAGGACGAGATCCTCGCGGGCATCGAGCGGATCAAGAAGGCGTGAAACGATGTTCGTCGCGCGCGTCACCGGCAGCGTCGTCTCGACGCACAAGGTCAAGTCGATGACCGGCCACAAGCTGCTCATGGTCGAGCCGCTGCGCGTCGACCCGGCGGCGAGGGACAGGCTCATCGGCACGGGGCGGAGCTTCGTCGTCGTGGACACCGTCGGGGCCGGCGAGGGCGAGATGGTGCTGATCGTCCAGGGGTCCAGCGCCCGGCTGACGCCCGAGACCGAGAAGCTGCCCGTCGACGCCGCCATCATCGGCATCGTGGACACCGTCAACGTGGAAGGCCGCACGGTCTTCTCGGCGCGGGAGACATGACCCCCGTATGGCAGGCTGCCAGCCTGCCACGTCCGGGTCGGCAGGCTGGCAGCCTGCCCTACGGAATCACAAGGGCGAAACCATGCAAGTGACCGATGACCTCATCCGCGGAGTGGTGGCCCAGGTGCTGGCCCGCATGAAGGCCACGCCCGCCGCCGGCCCCGCCCCGGCCTCCGCGATGCGCGGCGTCTTCGCCGACGTGGACGCGGCGGCGGCCGCCGCCGTCAAGGCGCAGCGCGAGTTCGAGCGCCGCCCCATCAGCGACCGCAAGAAGGCCCTCGACTGCATCCGCAAGATCTGCGTCGAGCAGGCCGAGGAGCTGGGCCGCGCCGAGCTGGAGGAGACGAAGATCGGCCGGCTGTCGGCCAAGATCGAGAAGCTGCAGGTCGTCGCCGACCGCATCCCCGGCGTCGAGTTCTTGAGGACCGATGCCTACAGCGGCTCCAACGGCGTGACCCTCGAAGATTACGCCCCCTTCGGCGTCATCGGCGCCATCACGCCGGTCACGCACTCGCTGCCGACGCTGGCCTGCAACGCCATCAACATGCTGGCCGCCGGCAACGCCGTCGTCGCCAACCCGCACCCCGGCGGGGCACGCATCGCCGCCAGGGGCACGCACCTGTTCAACGAGGCCATCCACAAGGCCATCGGCATCGACAACCTCATCACGGTCATCGAGAAGCCGACGCTTGAGAGCGCCGAGGCCATCTTCGCCCACCGCGACATCCGCCTGCTGTGCGTCACCGGCGGCCCCGCCGTGGCGCGGGCCGCCCTGCGGTCGCCGAAGCGGGCCATCGTCGCCGGCCCCGGCAACCCGCCGGTGGTGGTCGATGAGACCGCCGACCTGGAGAACGCCGCCAAGTCCATCGTCGCTGGCGCCGCCTACGACAACAACCTCCTGTGCATCGGCGAGAAGATGGTCTTCGCCGTCGCGGGCATCTTCGACGAGCTGATGGAGGCCATGACGCGCCACAAGGCCGTCAAGCTCGACGCCAAGCAGATCGAGGCGCTGACGAAGGCCGCGTTCGTCAAGGACGACAAGGGCCACGAGCACGTGAACAAGGACCTCGTCGGCCAGGACGCTGCCGTCCTCGCCGCGAAGATCGGGTTGAATGTCCCGCCAGAGACGGAGCTGCTGTTCGGCGAGACGAACGACTCGCACCCGTTCGTCGATCACGAGCAGATGATGCCGTTCGTCCCGTTCGTGCGGACGCCGGACGTGGGGACGGCCATCGCCCTGGCCAAGAAGTGGGAGCACGGGTTCAAGCACACGAGCATCATCCACTCGCGCAACGTGGAGACGATCACCCGCATGGGGCGTGAGATGGACACGACGCTCTTCGTCCAGAACGGCCCGAGCGTGGCGGGGCTGGGCTCGGGCGGCGAGGGCTACCTGAGCTTCTCCATCGCCACGCCGACCGGCGAGGGGGTGACGACGCCGCTGACGTTCACGCGTGTCCGCCGGTCCACGACCGTCGGCAGCATGCGGGTGGTGTGACATGCAAACAGGAGTCGTCGTCGGCCACGCCACCAGCGTCGTCAAGCACCGCACGCTCGAAGGCTGGCGTCTGCTGATCGTGCAGCTCATGACGCCCGCCGGCAAGCCGGACGGCGAGCCGGTCCTGGTCGGCGACCACCTCGGCGCGGGCGCGGGCGACGAGGTGATGGTGACGACGGACGCGAAGCTGGTTCAGGAGCTGGTCAAGGCGAAGGACTCGCCGCTACGGTACACCGTCCTGGGGCTCATCGACGAATGACCGACGCGGCGACCAGCTCGGCGGCATGGGCCGTATCCTCCGACAGGCCATACGCCTACGTCGAGGCGGCCCTGCGCACGCTGGCCCGCGAGGGCGTCAAGGCACGCGAGATGGGCCTCGTCGGCGACCCGGCCCGCTGGGCGCGCGACCTCGCCGAGCAGGTGGCCTCCGGCGGGGTCAAGGCTGCCGTCGTCTTCTGCCTGGGGCCGGGCCTGGCGGCGTGCGTCGCCAACAAGGTGCCCGGCGTCCGCGCGGTGCCAGTCTCCACGATCGCCCAGGCCAACCAGGCCGCCCTCGATGTCGCGCCCAACCTGCTCGCCGTCGAGATGCCGGGCCGGACCTTCTTCGAGGTCCGCCAGATGCTGCGGATCATGTTCCAGGACGTGCCATGCCCCGCGGGGCTGGCCGAGGCACTGAGGGAGGCGGAAGGCCGTGCGCATCGTTGAGGTCATCGGCACCGTGACGCTCTCGCGGGCCCACCCGTCGCTGCGGGGGGCGCGGTGGCTCGTCGGCGTGCCGTTCAGCCTCGACGGCCTGCGTGCGGGCAAGGCCGATGGCGAGGACCTGGTGATCTACGACGACCTCGGCGCGGGGCCGGGGATGCGCATCGGCATGACGGAGGGCGGCGAGGCGGCGGCGCCGTTCCACCCGGCGAAGGTGCCGCTCGACGCCTACTGCGCCTGCCTGCTGGACCACATCGAATTGAAGGACGGAGGGGGGGAGCGATGATGAACGAGCACAAGCTGAAGGAACAGATCTGCGAGATCGGCCGGCGGCTGTACGCCAAGGGCTTCGCCGCCGCCAACGACGGCAACATCACCATCCGGCTGAACGACAAGGAGGTCCTCTGCACGCCGACGATGGTGTCGAAGGGCTATATGAAGCCGGACGACATCTGCAAGGTGGACATGGACGGCAAGCAGCTCGCCGGCACGAAGAAGCGGACGAGCGAGGTGCTGGTCCACCTGGCCGTCTACAAGCACCGGCCCGACGTGCACGCGGTGGTCCACTGCCACCCGCCGCACGCGACGGCCTTCGCCGTGGCGCACGAGCCGATCCCCAAGTGCGTTCTGCCGGAGGTGGAGGTGTTCCTGGGCGAGGTGCCCATCGCCAAGTATGCCACGCCGGGCGACAACCGCCTGCCCGAGAGCATCGTGCCCTACCTCAAGGACTGCAACACGATCCTCCTGGCCAACCACGGCACGGTGACCTTCGGCCCGACGCTGGAGAACGCCTACTTCAACACCGAGATCATCGACGCCTACTGCCGCATCCTCATCCTGTCGAAGATGCTGGGGCGGGTGAACTACTTCGGGGAGAAGGAGACGTCGGAGCTGATGACGTTCAAGAAGCGGCTGGGTTACGACGACGTGCGTTTCAGCGAGCCGGGCTGCGACCTGTGCGGGCCGAGCATGTTCGACGAGGGCTACTCCGACTTCGTGCCGCAGGCGTTGGCCTTCCAGCGCGAGTGCGCCCCGGCCACGGGGCCGTGCCAGGTGAACGGGCATGCCCTGAACGGCCACGAGGGGAACGGTAGGATGTCCACCGGCACGGACGATCTCGTGAGCAAGATCACCGACCAGGTCATGGCCGCCTTGAAGTCGGCCGGCGTCGCATGAAAGCGAGGCGCGGCGTTTCGCTCGGGTGGCCGGGGTCGGGCTCTGGCGACCCCGGTGAGTGCGCTCCGGGGTTGCAAAGCCAACCCAGGCCACCCAGGCCAGGGAGGCCTGCTCACGGGAGTCGCATGAAAGCGAGGCGGTGGTGATGGCGGATAACGGGCGTTGGGTGTGGCTGATCATCGGGCTGGTGGTGCTTGTGCTGCTGGCCGCCGTGGGGGCCGCGTCGGGCCTGCTGGTGGCCCTGGGGGACTGGGAGAATTATCCGGCGGAATTGACGCTGGCGAACCGCATCATCTGGGGCTCGTGGATGTTGGCGGCGGTGGGGGTGATCCTGACGCGGGTGACGGTGTTCGGGTGGTCGTTCCGGAGGTACTTCCGGTGGGAGGGTGAGGGCGAGCCGCCGTCCGAATTGCCGCGGCCGACGAGGGCGATCTGGTACAAGTCGCCGGCGGCGAGCTTCGGCTTCACGGTGGCGATGGTGGCGCTGACGGGCGGCGTGGCGGCGGCCACGGTGGCGCTGTGGATCATCGGCGGCCCGGTCATGTGGCTGGTGATCAGGATCATCTGGGGCGCGTGGTGGGTCATGATGATCGCCCTGGTGGTGGCGCGGGTCTCGGTGTTCGGCATCCAGAGGCGGCAGGCGGTCAAGGCGGCGGAGAACCAATCATGAAGGTCAGCATCATCGGCGGCGGCGGGCTGGTCGGGTCGAGCGCCGCCTACGCGCTCCAGGCCGGCGGCAAGGTGTCCCACGTCTGCCTCATCGACGCGAACGCCGACGCGGCCAGGGGCCACGCCCTGGAGCTGCTCAACGCCGCGTGCCTGACGAGCGACGTGCGCATCAGCGCCGGCACGATGGAAGACATCCCGTCGAGCAACTGCGTCGTCATCACCGCCGGCCTGCGCCGCAAGCCGGACGAGAGCCGCCTCGACCTCATCAACCGCAACGTCGATCTGTTCCTGACGCTGCTGGGCGACGTGAAGAAGGCCGGCCTGAAGGAGAACGCCTATCTGGTCGTGGTGTCGAACCCTGTGGACGTGCTGACCTACCTGGCAGTCCGCCGCTCGGGCCTGCCGTGGCAGCGTGTCCTCGGCCTGGGGACGCAGCTCGACACGGCGCGGTTCCGCGGCAACCTCGGCAAGGCGTTCGGCGTGCCGGCGTCGCAGGTCAACGCGACGATCCTCGGCGAGCACGGCGACAGCATGGTCCCCGTCTGGTCGAGCGCCACCGTCGCCGGCCTGCCGCTGGAGCAGTGGCCCGGCTTCTCCCCCGGCGCCGCCCAGCAGGCCTTCGAGGATACGAAGACGGCGGGCGCGCAGCTGATCAAGCTGAAGGGCGGATCGAGCATGGCGGTGGGCCACTCGATCCGCGAGGTGGTGGAGTCACTCGCCCTCGACGCGCGGCGTGTGCTGCCGGTGTCCACGTTGCAGCAGGGGCTGTACGGCGTGCGGGACGTGTGCCTGTCGGTGCCGACGGTGGTCGGCTGCGGGGGCTGCCGCCAGCAGGCGGAGCTGGCCCTGACGCCGCGTGAGCGTGCGGGGATGCAGAACTCGGCGCGGGTGCTGCGGGAGATCATCGACCAGGTCGAGGCGCGGATCGGCGGCGGGGCCGCCCCGGCGGGCCGCGCCGTGCCGCGCTCGGCCTGGCAGAAGGCGTGAATACAAATTGTCCACGGATCACACGGAAGACACGGATAACAGCCAAGGCAAAGAAGGCAGGCATCAGCCAGGATGCCAGGGAGCGATAGGTCTTCTCTTCTGCCGGGTTCTGATCTTGGCTGTTGGCTGTCATCCGTGTCTTCCGTGTGATCCGTGGACAATTGTCTTCTTGAGGCGAATATGAAGACGCTCGACGCGAAGTTGGCCCGGATCCATGCGGACCCCGCGCGCTGCAAGGATTTCATCCTCGCCGACGCCAAGGACGCCGACATGGCGCTCAGCATCGGCGCGCCGGGCCGCTCGCCCGAGTCGCACCCCGGCGAGATGAAGTACCGCTCCCTCGCCGAGTTCCGCGACATCATCACGCAGATCGTCGAGCAGAAGATGGTGGACATCATGCTGATGTCGGCCAGCACCAGCGAGGTGCTGACCATCCACCGCCGCCTGTTCGACGGCAGCCCCGTCACCCCCGCCTGCCGGGCCAATGACACCACCGATATTCACGTCATCCGCGGGGCGAAGTACCCCACGGACCCCTCGCGCCCCTTCCGCACGGCCACGCTCGACCACATCCAGTGCGGGCACCTCGACTGCGCGCCCGGCGAGCGCGGGCTGGGGGCGGACCTCGGGCTCTACAGCATCACGTTCAACAATGACACCGGGCTGGATCGAGAGGCGCTGACGGAGTACAACGCCTTCCGCATCGAGGCCGAGCGCAAGGGCTTCCGCCATTTCCTCGAGGTCTTCGACCCGAGCGTGCAGGGGGCCGTCCCGCCGGACAAGCTCCCCGACTTCATCAATGACGCCATCGTGCGCACGCTGGGCGGCGTGACGAGCAAGGGGCGGCCGCTGTTCCTGAAGATGGTGTACCACGGCCCGAAGGCGATGGAAGAGCTGGTCCACTACGACCCGCACCTCGTCGTCGGCATCCTCGGCGGCAGCGCCGGAACGACCTACGACGCCTTCAAGCTCCTCGCCGAGGCGAAGAAGTACGGGGCGCGTGTCGCCCTGTTCGGACGCAAGATCAACAACGCCGAGAACCAGCTCGCCTTCGTCCACTTCCTCCGCCTCATCGCCGACGGCGAGGTGGGCCCCGAGGAGGCCGTGCGGGCGTACCACGGCGTCTTGCAGGCGCTCGGCATCAAGCCGCACCGCCCGCTCAACGACGACATGGTGTTGCAGACGGGCGTCATGAACTACGCGGGCAACGGCAAGGTCATCAGCGTCCCCGCTCCGGCGGCGGGCGCCGCGCCGGCCCCGGCGAAGAAGGCCGACTGCGCCTGCCACGGCGGCAAGAAGGCGTGCCCGTGCCCGCCGCCGGACTTCGCCAAGATGACCTCGGCGCAGCGCGTGGCGTACCAGAAGGCCAAGTGGGACCGCGTCCTCGGCTGACCCCCCGTTCACGTCATCGCGTAAGGCGCGACACGCTGCACGGAGTGGCTGCACAGCTCCGGCAGCGCCTCCTCGCTGGCGCAGTGGCGCAGGTCGCGGATGCCCTCCGCCGCCAGACGCCCGTAGGCATCCTCCATCGTTTGATCGCTCATCTGCACCAGGATGCACGCTACGGCCAGGCCGCGCCTCTTGAGGTTGCCCAGCGCGATGGCCGTCTCGGGCGGCACGTCGGCCAGGACGGCCAGCGCGGTGGCGTCGCGCGGCATCCGGTGGGCCGTCTGCGTGACGAGGTCCGCGAAGGTGAGCGTCCCGGACAGCTCGGCGCGGGCCAGCGTCTCGCGGATACGCAGGATCACCTCCGGCCCGCGCCCGTTCGGCACGACCAGCGGCTCGACGCCCTTCGCCTCGGCCACCGTGGCGGCCTCCGCCTGGGCCTGCTGCCGCGTACGCGGGTCGGCGTCCCAGCCTTCGGTTCGGATGCGCTCGGCGGCGTCGCGTGCGTTGGTCACCAGCCCGAACTGCTGCCCCATCAGGTACACCGCGTGGGCGATGGAGACGGCGGCGGTGACGGCCAATTCGGAGCGGAACGGCTCGCCCTGCTTGTGGTAGCTGCCCTTGTGGAAGTCGAGGAGGAGGGTGACGCCGGAGAGCGTCGAGGGCTCGTGGACCTTGCTGTGCAGGACGCCGGTGCGGGCGGATGCCTTCCAGTGGACGCGGTTGAGGGGGTCGCCGGGCTGGTACTCGCGGACGCCGGCGATGCGTGTCGGGTCCTCGTACAGGCGGTGCGTCATGACCACGTCGCCGATGGGCCGGCGCGAGGCGATGTCGTACCCCAGGAGGGGGACGATACGCGGGTAGACGAGGACGAACTTCGGCGGGGCGACGACGCGGAAGCGGCGGTGCAGCCCGAACAGGTCGCCCGTCTCCAGCACGCACGGGCCGATCTGGTGGAAGCCGCGTCCCAGGCACTCCACGGTGTATTCGAGCGTCATCTCGCCCCTGGGGGCGACGGTGCCGGCGGCGACGCGCTGGCCCTTGACCTTGAGTTTGGGGAAGCGCGGGTCCGTGGCGGTGGACGGCAGGGCGTCCTCGACCAGGACCCAGGTGACGGGGAGGACGCCGTCGTTGGTGACGGTGACCTCGACGCGGATCCTGTCGCCGATCTCAAGGGCGAGGCCGGCCCCGCCTTCCTCATCCTCCACTCCGCCCGCCTTGACGGAGCGCGTGGCGCAGAGGGAGTTGATCCAGCCGGAGGCGAGCCAGCGCGACAGGGCGAGGACGCCGAGGAGGACGTAGGCGGCGTAGGCGAGCAGGCCGGACTCGATGGCGAGGGCGGCGAGGAGGAGGGCGGCGGCGGCGAACCACCAGGGCATGGGATGTTCACGCTCCAAGACGGGCGGGGAGGCCTGATTCCGGCCGGCCGCTCTTCGGGCGGCTCCTGCGCAGCGGGCCAAAGCACATCAGCACGCGGTACACGTCAGGGCCGTCCCTGAATCCAGGGCCAGAACGATTAACCAGCGAGCCATCATCCCCTCCTCGGCGTCGTCCCTCACGCACCTCGCCCCGCCGTGTGGGCCGGCACGGTTGATCCTACGCCGTCTTGACGCCGATGGCCCGCCCGGCGATGATGGCCGCATGCCGGTGCATGATCAGCGTATGAAGTCGATGCTGTGTGGCTTCCCGGCGGAGCTGATCGAGCTGCTGCTGCCAGGCTGGGCGGGGCGCTTCGACCTGCGGAACATCCGCTGGCTGCAACAGGAGATCCTCCTCGACCCGCCGACGGGCGAGCGCCGCGAGATCGACATGGTGGCCGAGATCGTCCTCCTGCCGGACGTGCGTGCGCTGCTGCACATCGAGGGGGAATCAGGCGATGCCGTGGCGGACCTGCGACGGCGGATGCCCCGGTATCACCACGGCCTGGGCCACAAGCATGGGGTGCCGGTGCTGTCGGTGGCCGTGCACCTCGGCGTTGGGTTGGAAGGCCGGGGTATGGACGAGGCGGCCGAGCGGTTCGGCGAGCTGGAGCTGGCGGTGACGCGCTGGCCATACCTGGGGCTGCCGGCGCTGGACGCGCGGACATTCGTGGAGGGGGAGAACATCCTCGGCATGGCCTTGTCCGTGAGGATGAGGATACCGGATAATGAGAGGGCGTGGCTCAAGGCGCGGGCGATGCAGCGTGTCGCTACGGCAGCGCTGACGGTACACCAGCGTTACCTGCTGATGGAGTTCATCGAGGCGTACATGCCCCTGGAGGGGCCGCACCTGTCCGAGTTCCACAGGCTGCTCGTCACACCGGATTTCAGGGAGGCGGAGATGTTGGCTAAGACGTCGAGAGAGTTGGGCGAGCGTCTCCTGCTGCGCGACGTGTTGGAGGCGAAATTCGGCACACTCCCAGATGACGCGATTCACAGGCTCGAGGCGATGGAAGAGTCCGACTTGCGCCGCCTCGCCCGCGCCCAGGTGAAGGCTGCGTCCCTGGCCGAGTTGGGCCTGGTGGACGCGTCATGACCGCCTCGCCGGCCCCGTTCAGCCCCCCACGCGCTCGACGTGCCGGGCCGTGATCGTCAGCGCCCCGTAGCGGTCCTCCACCGTGCCCGCCGCCACGTACGGCCCCATCGTCAGGTACGGCACCGGGGGGCACGTGCCGTCGAAGATCGTCACCTCGGTGAGCCCGTGCTCGTCCTCCAGGGTGATGAACTGGAGCGGGCGGCCCGCCTCGGTGTGCGTCAGACGCGCCGTCGCCACCAGCCCCTGCACACGCACCATCCGCCCGGCGTGGTGCGGCAGCTCGTGGCTGGCGATCAGCGGCGGGCCGTCGGCCGGCAGCCGTGGGCGGAACAGCGAGTACAGGGGCGGGCCCAGAACGAAGCCGAGGATGCGCCACTCGTCGCGCCAGCGGCGGTCCGGCGGGTCGTCGGGCGGCACCCACCCCGCCGCCGGGTCGAGCGCGAACAGCTCGCCCCCGTGCGGCAGGCCGACCTCCGCCTCCAGGAACAGCTCGGGGCGTGACTTGCCGGTGAAGTCGAACGCCCCGACGCGCACCAGCGCCGACAACGCCTCCGGGCCGATGGGCACCCGGCCCCGCATGTCGGACAGCCCCGCGTACGGCCGCCCGGCGACGATGGCGTGGCGCACGGCGTCGGGCACCCCCGAGACGGCATCGAGGCCGACACGCAGGGCCCCGCCGTCGGCCGAGAAGCCCAGGTCCGAGCGGTTGACGCACGGCGGCAGCACGCGGAGGCCGGCGCGTTTGACGGCCTCCACGTAGACACGCGGCGGGTACGCGCCCTGGTTGTTGTTGAGCGCCGCCGCCCAGAACGGCAGGGGGTGATGCGCCTTCAGCCACGCGGCCCGCCAGGCGATGAGGCCGTAGCTGACGGCGTGGCTCTTGCAGAAGGAGTAGCGGTTGAACTTGGCGAGCTGCTCCCAGAGGGCGGCGAGGTCTACCTCACCCCCTAACCCCCTCTCCGAAACGGAGAGGGGGGATCGCAAGAGCATCGCCTTCAGCGGAGGGGAAGTGTGCGCTTCCCTTGTTGGACTCAGCGATTCAAGAGACGCGCACACTTCCCTTCCGCGCAGGCGATGCTCTTGTGGCTCCCCCCTCTCCGCTTCGGAGAGGGGGGCGGGGGGGGTGAGGTAGCAGCCAGAAACTCCCGCCGCAGCGCCTCGGCCTCCTCCGGCGTCCGGTGCTTCGCGATCCGCTTGCGGAAGCGGTCCGCCTCGGCGGCGTCCATCCCCGTCAACGCCTGCAAGACACGCAGCGAGTCGTCCTCGTACAGCATCAGCCCGTGCGTCTCGCCCAGCACGCGCTCCAGCAGCGGGTGCGCCGCCGGCGTCCGCTCCCGGCCGTTGCGCCGGCGGATGAACGTGTCCTTCATCCCGATCGACGCCGCCCCCGGACGCAGCAGCGCCAGCGCCTGGATCACGTCGTCCAGGCCGCGCGGCCTCATCGGGATCAGCAGGTGCCGCATCGCCGGCGACTCGAGCTGCGTGATCCCCACCGTGTCGCCACGCCGCAGCAGATCCACCGTCGCCGGGTCGTCGTGGCAATCGACCGATTTCGGGACGACGGAGGGGATGTGCCTGATCGCCTCGTCCACCGTCGAGAGGGCGCGGTTGCCGAGGAGGTCGATCTTGACCAGGCCGATGGCCTCGATGGCGTCCTTGTCGTACTGCGTCATCAGCAGGCCCTTGGCCGACCACTCCAGCGGCACGTAATCGCTCACCGGACGGGGCGTGATGACGATGCCGCCGGGGTGCAGCGACGGGTGCATCGGCCGGCCCAGGAGCCGGCGGGCGTCGGCGACCATGCGCGGCCAGCGCTGAGGCTCGAGTGGGAACGCACGCGGGCACGGCGGGTCGGGCGCGCCCGGCTCGGGGATGACGATGGAATCGACGCGCTCGTCCAGGGCCGTGAGCATCTCGCTGACCTGCTCGTTCGACAGGCCGTGGACCTTGCCCGCCTCGCGGAACGCCGAGCGCGGCTGGAAGAAGAGCTGCATGCAAATACGTACCGCGTGGGCGGCGCCGTGGCGGCGGATGACCTTGTCGATGATCTCGTCGCGCACCTTCCAGTCGAAGTCGAGGTCGATGTCGGGCAGGTCGACGCGGCCTGGGTGGAGGAACCGCTCCAGCTCTAGGCCGAACCTCAACGGGTCCACGTCGGTGATGCCGAGGAGGTAGCAGACGAGCGAGTTGCCGGCGGAGCCGCGCAGGGCCATCGTGTGGCCGCCCTTGCGTGCCAGGTTGGCGATGTCGCGGACGGTGAGGAAG
Organism: uncultured Alcaligenaceae bacterium; assembly: GCA_964630925.1. Lineage (GTDB taxonomy): Bacteria > Planctomycetota > Planctomycetia > Gemmatales > Gemmataceae > RGDT01. The sequence goes on along the minus strand of CAZVZK010000081.1, from coordinate 21,478 downwards.
TAGCCGGGCAGGCCGTTCGCCTCGATGATCTGAAGCTCGCGGCGGAGGCGGGCGCGGGCCTTGAGGTCGTCGCCCATGTCGCGCTCGCGCAGCCCGCGCTCGCACAGCGCCCGCAGGTACCTCACCAGGTCGAGGCGGTGCTGCGTGCGCGGCTCGGGGACGACGAGCCGGGTCGGCAGCACGTCGGAACGCAGCATCGACGCCAGCTCCTCGCCGTTGGCCACCGCCTCGGGCATGTCGCGGAACAGGTGGCGCAATTCGGCGGCGCTGACGAGGCGGTGCCGTGGCGTGGCCGGCGTGGAGGTGACGCGGTCCAGCAGCGTGACGCGGCGGACGGCGGTGACGAGGCGGTGCGTGGGATGATCCGCCTCGTCGAGCATGTGCGCCGCGGTGCTGGCGACGACCCGCAGGCCGAGCCGGCGGGCGGCGGCGAGGACCTCGGGCCCGCGCGAGCCGGGGCGGATGACCTCGAGCCAGAGGCGCCCGGGGAAGGCGTCGCGGAGGGACTCGGCGAGGGGGATGTCGTCGGTGAGGATGTGCAATCCGGTGGCGTGGGTTGCTACCTCACCCCCCAACCCCCTCCCGCTGTGAGCTGGGGGCGAGACGCCCCCAGACCCCCGCTGCGCGGAGAGGGGGAGTCGTAAGAGCATCGCCTCTCCGGCGGGAAGGTGGGCGCCCCTCTTGTTGGGCTTAGCCTGATGGGTGCGGTCCGCGCGCCCCTCCGCTGAGGCGATGCTCTTGCGACTCCCCCTCTCCGCTTCGGAGAGGGGGTTAGGGGGTGAGGTAGTATTAATCGCGCTCAACAACCTGCACAGCGACCGGTACCCGTTCGCGTCCGCCGCCAGCGCCACGGCCCGGTGTCCGCCGTGACGCAGGTGCGCGCCGACGACGGGGCGGATGCCGACGCGCGTCGCCTCGGCGAGGAACGGCACGACGCCGTAGAGATTATTGGTGTCGGTGAGCGCCAGTGAGGTGTAACCCGCCTCGTGCGCCCGGCGGACGAGCATCTCGGGGGACGCCGTCCCTTCGAGGAGGGAGAACCAGCTGTGGATGTGCAGGGCCGCGGGCATGCCGCCGCTCCGGTGGGACTCCTTCAAGAGAGCCGATCCGCGGCGCGCTTGCAAGGTCAGCAGCCGATTCTTACCATGAAAGCTCAGCCCGGAACGAGGCGGACGGGACGTGATGGCGAAGACCGTTGACCACGCACGCATCGAGGCGGCCGTGCGCGAGATCCTCGCCGCCGTCGGCGAGGACCCGGACCGCGACGGCCTGCGCGAGACGCCGGCCCGCGTCGCCCGCATGTACGCCGAGATGTTCGCCGGCCTGCACGCCGACCCCTCCGCCGTCCTCGGGAAGACCTTCGAGCAGGCCTACAACGAGATCGTCATCGTCAAGGACATCCGCTTCGCCAGTATGTGTGTCCCCTCAAAACAGCTCGTCAACGCGGTGAAAGGGGCGAGGCAGGCGGCGCGCGTAGAGCCAGGCGACCAGCTATGGACGCTTGCCGGCGGTAAAGTGGTGCCCACGGCCGTCGAGGCCGTTCGGAGCCATCAGGTGCGAGAGCTCGTGGAGGTGCGGACGCGTGAGGGGGCGTTTCGCGTGACTCCCGACCACCCATTCGCCACGCCGAAAGGATGGGAGGAGGCCAAGGACCTGGCGGGCAAGCAGGTCGAATGGACCTTCCCACGCAGCCTGTGCAGGAAACGCTACGAGCCGCGCATCGGCTATTGGCTGGGCTACTGCGTGGGGGCCGTCTTCTCCGACGGGACGGTGGGCGGCCGGTGGATCTCGTTGGTCGTGAATGAGCGGGCATTCGCGGAGAAATATGCCCGCTCCCTGGCCGAAGGGTTCGGCATCGAGGCGAAAATCGAGCCGGTGTCACGCCCCTCGGGGTACTTGAAGCGTGAGGCGCCAGGCTACCGTGTGCGAGTCGTGTCTTCCTACCTCGCCGACCTATTCCGCTGTTGGGCGGGGGGTGACGCCAACCACATGCGTCAGCGGTTCCCCAAGGTGGTCCTCAATTCGCAAGAGTGCATGCAAGGGTTCCTCGATGGGTACATCGAGGGGGACGGGTGCCGCCAAGGGAAAGGGGCGATCATTGCCAGTGGGAACGTCCCATTCTTGAAAGAGCTAGCGGCCGTCATCGAGGCGCGGTTCAAGCCGGCGCGCAATCCGTCCAACTCGCACTTGTATGTCTCCGATCGCTGGCATCAGGCAGGCTGGTACGGGCGCCACGGCTTCGAGAAGCAGGAACATGCTACATCCCTGATCGAATCCCGCTTCGTCGATGTCCTTGAGGTGCGCCGGATAACGGCCGAAGGTAAGAAGCCATTCACCGTGTACAGTTTCACCTGCTCTCCCCATCCGACTTTCCTGATCGGGGGCCACCTCAGCCATAACTGTGAGCATCATCTTCTCCCGTTCACGGGCAAGGCCCACATCGGCTATCTGCCGAAGGGGCGTATCCTGGGGCTGAGCAAGATGGCCCGGCTGGTCGAGGCGGTGTCACGGAGGCCGCAGGTGCAGGAGCGCATCACCGAGCAGATCGCCGACCTGATGGAGGAGCACCTCGACGCCCGCGGAGTGGGCGTGATCCTGGAGGCGACGCACACCTGCATGACCATCCGCGGCGTCAACAAGCCGGACAGCCTCTGCACCACCAGCGCCATGCGTGGCTCCTTCCGCGACACCGCCGTCACGCGCAGCGAATTCATGGCCCTGGTCTACGGCGGGCGGTGAGCGATGCTGGCCGACTTCTCCGTACGCCTCGCGTCCGGCATGGCCCTGTGCCTGCTGCTCCTCGCCCCGGCGCAGTCGGCCCGCCCCGCGCCCGGCGAGAAGCCCCTCGCCAACCCCAACTTCTTCCGCACCCACCTTCTCACCGTCCTCGGCCTGGCCGTCCTCGCCGTGCTGGTGCCCGGCGTGCCGATGGACGCCTGGCAGGTGGCCCTGCTCATCGCCGCCGCCGTGTGCGCCGCGTGCGGGTACGTCTCGTGGACGCTGGAACGCTCGCCCGGCGGCGTGACGCTCATCGTCGTCTGCGTGCTGTCCCTGATCGGCGCCCTCGCCCTGCGCGAGCCGGGGGCGGGGAGGTTCATCGGGGCGATGTCGTCGGCCATCCTGCTGGGCGCGGCGATGAGCGCCATGCTGATGGGGCACAACTACCTCGTCGCGCCGACGATGTCGCTGACGCCGCTGTTCCGCCTCATGGGCACCCTGGCCGTCGCGCTCGTCCTGCGGGGCGTGGCGGACGGGTGGGCGCTGGTGGCCTGGGCCCGCGTCCACCCGTTCGATACGCTACAGGCAGACGCCCTGTTGTGGCTGCCGGTGCGCTGGCTGGTCGGCCTGATCGGCCCGGCGGTGACGTGCTGGATGGCCTACGAGAGCGCGAAGATCCGCTCGACGCAGTCGGCGACCGGCATCCTGTACGTGGCGGTCATCTTCTGCTTCCTCGGCGAGCTGACCGCGTTGCTGCTGCGTCCGGCGGGGGTGGCACTGTGATCCGCCTCTGTAAGGCGGGGCGATTCAGGGGACGCATCTACTTCCCCTCCGCTGAGGCGATGATCTTACGACTCCCCCTCTCCGAAGCGGAGAGGGGGTTGGGGGGTGAGGTAGAACCTTGAACGTCCGAGTGTCCTGTCCGCGTTGCGAGGTCCTGTTCACCATCCCCCTGCCCGCCTCCGGGCCGGGCGAGTGCCCCGCGTGCGGGAACCTGTACGACCTCACACACCCCGCGCCCGAGGCGGCGCTGCCGTCCTGCGCCGCGTGCGGCAACGCCGAGATGTACAAGAAGAAGGACTTCCCGCACGGCCTGGGTATGATCATCCTCGTCGGCGGGTTCGTCGTCTCGACGGTCTTCTGGTTCAACTACCAGATCACCCTCGCCTGGGCCGTCCTCATCGGCACCGCCCTGTTCGACACCGTGCTGTACTTCCTCGTCGGCGACGTGGTGGCGTGCTACCGCTGCGGGGCTGAGCACCGCGGCCTCACCCCCGCGCCCCACCCGCCGCACGACCAGGGCGTCGAGGAGCGGTACCGGCAGGAACGCCTGCGCCAACAGGAGCTAGGCCGTGGATCCGGCCCGCCGCGATAGCGTCTTCGACGACCTGCGCGGCGTCGTCCGGGGCGCGCTGCTCCCCGACACGCTGTCGCGCGCGCTGCACGCCTCGGACGCCTCGCTGTTCGAGGTGGAGCCGCTCGGCGTCGTCGTGCCACGCGACGAGGACGACCTGCGGGCGCTCGTCCGCTACGCCGGCGAGCACGACGTGGCCCTCGTGCCACGCGGCGCCGGCACCGGGACGGCGGGGGCGGCCCTGGGGACAGGCCTCGTCGTCGATCTCTCCGTGCATTTCCGCAAGATCATCGACGTGGGCAAGGACACCATCCGCGTCCAGGCGGGGGTCACGCTGGAGGAGCTGGAGGCGGCGTTGGCGGTGGAGGGACGGCGGTGGGCGCCGGCGCCGGACCACCCCGTCGCGACGGTGGGCGGGGCGTTGGCGACGAACGCCTCGGGGCCGCGCACGATGCGCTACGGCACGGCCCGCGACCACACGGAATCGCTGCGGGCGGTGCTGGACGGCGGCGACGCGGCGGACGTGGGCCGGGTGTCGCGCTGGCCCGCGCCGGGCGAGACACGCGGGCGCCAGGACGATATCGTGTCGTCCACGGTCACGCTACTGGATCAGAATGCGGCCCTGCTCAAGACGTTCAGCCAGCGCGTGCCGTTCGACCGCTGCGGGTACGACGTCCACGGCGCGCTCGGGCCGCGGACGCTCGACCTGACGCGGCTGTTCTGCGGCAGCGAGGGGACGCTGGGCATCATCACCGAGGCCACGCTGAGGACGCAGCCGATCCCCGGCGGTCGGTCGGTGGCGTTGTTGGCGTTCGCACGGCTGGACGCCGGCCTACGGGCGGCGGGCCTGGCGCTGTCCACGGCCCCGGCGGCGTGCCAGCTCCTCGACCGCCGCGTCCTGCGGCTGGCGCGTGGCGACGGCGGGCACGCCGACATCGTGCCCGAAGGGGCGGAGGCGGCGCTCGTCGTCGAGTACGAGGCCGACTCGCCGCGCGAGGCGTCGGCCCTGGCCACGTCGCTCATCGACTGGCTGGCCCGCGGTGAGCGCCTCGCGGTGTGGTGGCGTGCCTCGACGAACGCGGACGAGGCGGCGCGCTACCGGGGCCTGGCCGAGGCGGGCCTGGGTGGGCTGCGCCCGCTGCGCGGGGCGGCCCGCCCGGTGCCGCTGGTCGACGACGTGGCGGTGCCGCCGGAGGAGCTGGCGGCCTTTCTGCCGCGCGTGCAGGACGTACTGCGGCGGCAGGAGACGAGCGCGGCGTTCGTCATCGACGCGGGCACGGGCCGGGTGCGTCTGTACCCGTTCCTCGACCTGCAACAGCCGCACGACGCGGCGCGGCTGTGGCCCCTGGCCGACGAGGTGTATCAGGTGGTGCTGGCGATGGGCGGGACCATCGCGTCGGCGGAGGGGACGGGGCTGGCGCGGATGCCGTGGGCGGTGCGTCAGCACGGGCCGCTGGCGCCGGTGATGCGCGGGCTGAAGGCGATCTTCGACCCGCGACACCTGTTCAACCCCGGCAAGGTGGTGCCGACGCCGACGCAGCCGCCGGGCTGGCCGCTGCGGCGGCGCGGCAAGCCGGCGCTACGCGAGGTGACGCACGAGCTGGCGTGGGCGCCCGGCGCGGCGCAGGCGGAGGCGCTGGGCTGCCACGGCTGCGGCGACTGCCGCACCACGTCGCCGGCGACACGCATGTGCCCGATCATGCGGGCCGACCCGTCGGAGGCCGCGACGCCACGCGCCAAGGCGAATCTGATGCGCTTCCTCCTCCAGCCGGAGACGGACCCGGCGCTGCTGTCGTCGGACGAGACGCGCGAGATCGCCGACCTGTGTGTCAACTGCAAGATGTGCGCGGCGGAGTGCCCGTCGCGCATCCAGATCCCGCGCCTGATGCTGGAGGTGAAGGCGGCGAACGTGGCCCGGCACGGCCTGGGCCGCGGCGACTGGGCGCTGGCGCGGACGGAGGCGCTGGCCGGCCTGGGCAGCGCGTTGGCGCCGGTGGTCAACCGCGTCCTCGCCAGCCCGGTGGCGCGGTGGCTGCTGGAGCGGTTCTTCGGCGTGTCGAGCCGGCGGCGGCTGCCCATGTTCGCATCGCGGAGCTTCCTGCGGCTGGCGCGGCAGCGCGGGTGGACGAGGAAGCCGAACAGCGCCCGGCCTCGGGTGGCGTACTTCACGGACGTGTTCGCCAACTACAACGACCCGCTGATCGCGGAGGCGACGGCGGCGGTGCTGCACCACAACGGCGTCGAGGTGTACGTGCCGCCGGAGCAGATCGGCTCGGGCATGGCGCCTCTGGCGTACGGTGACGCCGACGCGGCGCGTGACGCGGTGCGGCACAACCTGCGGATCCTGGCGGAGCTGGCCCGCGAGGGGTTCCCGATCCTGTGCAGCGAGCCGTCCGCCGCCGTCATGCTGCGTCAGGACGCCCTCGCCCTGCTGGACGACTCCGACGCGCGGCTGGTCGCCGCGCAGACGGTGGAGCTGACGGCGTACCTGTGGGATCTGCACTCGCAGGGGCAGTTGAAGACGGACTTCCGCGCGGTCGAGGCGGGGGTGGGGCACCACGTTCCGTGCCACCTGAAGGCGCTGGGCCGCCCGCCGGCGGGGCCGGCGCTCTTGTCGCTGGTGCCGGGCCTGCGTGTCGGCACGATCGACGTGAGCTGCTCGGGCATGGCGGGGACGTATGGGTTCCGGGCCGACCGCTACGAGACGTCGCTGGCGGCGGGCCGGCCGATGCTGCGGGAGCTGGCGCGGCCCGCGTACCTGTTCGGCTCGACGGAGTGCAGCGCGTGCCGCCTGCAGATGGAGGACGGCACGCTCAAACGCACGCTGCACCCGGTGCAGTACCTGGCGCTGGCGTACGGCCTGCTGCCGGAGGTGGCACAGCGGCTGCGTGAGCCCATCGGGGAGTGGCTCCTGCAATGACGATGAGCGTTCGGCTGTTCGCCCGCGCCCGCGACCTGGCGGGGGCGTCGGCGGTGTCGGTGGACCTGCCCGAGGGCGCGACGGTGGGTGAGATGCGGGCGGCGCTGGCGGGGCAGATGCCGGCGCTGGCGGCGCTGCTGCCGCGCTGCGCGGTGGCGGTGGGGGGCGAGTACGCGGCGGATGACAGGGGACTGCGGGCGGGCGAGGAGGTGGCGGTGCTGCCGCCGGTGTCGGGGGGGTGAGGGAGGGTTGCGCGATGTCGCTGTCGTTCGACGCCACGTTGAAGGACCTGGGGGCGATCAACCCCGCCGACTTCCTGACGCTGTTCGACTCGGCGCCGGGCGGGCCGGTGAAGGTGCTGAACGTGGACCTGTCCACCGTGACAGCGGGCGCCGACCTCGTCATCGGCCTGGGCGACCCCCTCTTGGAGATCGTCCACCTCGACTTCCAGTCGGGCGCGAACGCCGGGAAGGGCCGCGACGTTCTCGTCTACAACGCGCTCTTGCACCGCCACTACGAGGTGCCCGTCCACAGCGTCCTCGTCCTCCTGCGCCCCAAGGCCGCCCACTCCGCGGTGGACGGGCACATCAACTATGCGGCGCGTCCGGGCCGTGGTAAGATGGACTTCGGCTATGAGGTGGTCCGCCTTTGGACGCTGCCCGCCGAGGATCTCCTGCGAGGACCTGTAGGCGGGCTGCCGCTGGCCATGCTGGGCAAGCTGCCCGAAGGGGCCGAAGAGGCCGACGGCCTCGCGGCCATCGCCGATCGCCTGTGGCAGCGGGTGAAGGCCGAGGCGCCGCCGGGGCAGGCGGCGCGGCTACAGGTGTCGGCGTTCGAGATGATGTGCCTGCGTGTCAAGAGGAGCGAGGCGAGGGCTATTCTCATGGGCGTGCCTGCCGTGCGTGAATCCGAGGGCATCCTCATCATCAAGGAGCTGGGCCGGGAGGAGCAGCTCAAGGAAGACATCCTCAGCCTGGCCCGCAAGCGGCTCGGGCCGGAGGACGAACACGCCCACACCCTCCTACAGGACATCGAAGACCTTGAGCGGCTGCGGCGCATCCACGGCCGCCTCGTCGATCCCGTCCTCCCCTCGTGGCAAGACCTCCTCGACACGCCCTGACGGCGCCCGGCGATTCGTGCGAAGATCGGGCCGATGACGGCGAACGATGGAATAACACCCGCTTCCACACACGCCGAGGCATGCGCTCATGGCCGCGTGGCAAGTCTGGCTGAAGTCACTCGGGAAGGCCATCTGGCAGTGACAGGGTCCTTCCCCCTGATCGCCGGGGCGATTCGTTTCCGTCGCTTGGGGGGGTGTGAGGGGGTCAGGGAAACGAACTTTCGCAAGACCTTTTGCCGCGAGCATTTGCGGCGGGAAAGTTCGTTTCCCTGATTCGTTTCCTTCACTGGAGTCGGTGCGCAATAGCGGCCAAGGGCCGTTTAACTCCTTGTCCTACTTGGAGTTGCGTCGAGATCTGGGCGCGTGGCCAGTTCTGGCCGTAACAACTTGCAGCCAAACGTTTTGTGACGAGTGACCCCGTATTGCGCACCGACTCTACTGAGGGGCGTCCACTCACCTCCATCCGTTTCCCAGGTCCGTTTCCCTCACTGTCTGGCGTCCATCCGCCACCATCCGGGGCGGGGGGCGTCGGGGAGGCCTGATCCGGCGGGTGTCGCTTCACCGAGGGGTATCGGGGACAGGATAGGACGGGCGTACCCGGCAAGCGAAGTTTGGCGGACCACTCGCTCGATCCGTGGCTCGCTTCTGCTCCTCTTCGTGGTTGCCGAACCGTCGCGGCGGTGGTATCCCAACGGTTGCCCCGCCACGGAGCCTGCCTTCATGCCTGCCGCACTCCTCGCCGCCCTCCTCTCGCTCTCCGCCGACGTGCCCGCCCGCTACGGCGTCGAGGCCGACGAGAAGAAGTACCCCCAGGCCACCGCCAGGGAGGCCCTCGCGTCGGCGCTCAAGGCGGTCACCGCCAAGGACTTCCGCTACCTCGTCGCCCACATCGCCGAGCCGGCGTTCATCGACGGCCGCGTCAAGGGCGTCTACGCCGGCAAGTTCGACGAGCAGGTGGACGACACCGCCTCACGCCTCGACGCCCTCGCCGTCAAGCAGCTCATGCGCCTCGCCAAGGACGGCAAGTGGAAGGAGGGCGAGGCCGAGGCCGTCGTCACCGCCGAGGAGCTGCCCGGCCGCTGCGCCCGCCTGGTGAAGAAGGGCGGCCGATGGTTCCTCACCCACAGCTTCGACCCGACGGGGAAGTGATCCATGATCGACCTGCGCAGCGACACCGCCACCCGCCCCACGCCCGGCATGCGCGCCGCCATCGCCGCCGCCGAGGTCGGCGATGACGTCTTCCGCGAGGACCCCACCGTCAACCGCCTCGAGGAACGCGTGGCGGCGTTGCTCGGCAAGGAGGCGGCCCTCTTCGTCCCGTCGGGGACAATGTCGAACCAGATCGCCGTCAAAGCGCACACCCAGCCCGGCGACGAGATGCTGTGCGAGGCCAATTGCCACATCCACAACTATGAGGCCGGCGGGCCGGCGGCCCTGTCGGGCGTGACGACACGTTGCATCGAGGGGGACCACGGCGTCCTCGACGTGACGCAATTCGAGGGCATGATCCGGCCCAACAGCGACCACATGGTGCGGACGCGGCTGGTGTGCCTGGAGAACACGCACAACCGCTGCGGCGGACGCGTCTTCCCGCTGGAAAAGGTCCGCGAGATCAGCGCCTGGGCCAGGAAGAACGGCCTGGCGATGCACCTCGACGGGGCGCGGATCTGGAACGCTATCGTCGCCACGGGCATCCCGGCGAAGACGTGGGGCGACCAGTTCGATACGGTGAGCGTGTGCTTCAGCAAGGGCCTGGGGACGCCGGCGGGGTCGATGCTCGCCGGGCCGAAGGAATTCATCACGCGCGGGCGGCGCATCCGCAAGCTGTTCGGCGGCGGCATGCGTCAGGCGGGCATCCTGGCGGCGGCGGCGATGTACGCGCTGGATCACCACGTCGAGCGTCTGGCCGAGGACCACCGCCACGCGCAGGTGGTCGCCGAGGCGGTCCGCGACACGCCGGGTCTGCGCCTCGTGCCCGAGGTGGTGGAGACGAACCTGGTGTGGTTCGAGGTGCTGCCCGAGGCCGGCACGGGCGCGTCGGTGCAGGCGGCGTTGAAGGCGGCCGGGGTGCTGGTGTCGGCGGCGGGGCCGCGGGCGCTGCGGGCCTGCCTGCACCATGACATCTCGGCGGCGGACGCGGAGCGGGCGGCGGACGCCATCCGCAAGGCGGTGCGTCAGCCGGTGCCGGCGTGAGCGGGTAGCGCCTTGCGGCCCGCCGGCCCGCCGGGTATCATCCACCACATGCGAGCCAACCATCCAGGAGCGCCCTGATGGACACCGAACCCGCTCCCTGGGCCCTGACGATCCCGAGCGACCTGCGGCTCCTGGCCCTGGCGCGCACCTTCGTCGAGTCCGTCTGCCAGGTGGTCGGCCTCGATGACGCGCAGACGCATCAGGTCGTCCTGGCCGCCGACGAGGCGGTCAACAACGTCATCCGCCACGCCCACCGCGAGCGGCCGGATGCGCTGGTCCACGTGCGGTGTTACGCCCGGCCCGGGCGGCTGGAGGTCGTGCTGCTGGACGAGGGCAAGCCGTTCGACATCGCGGCGGTGCCGCACATGAACCCCTCCGAGCTGCGGGTCGGGGGGCGGGGCGTCTTCCTGATGCGCAAGCTGATGGACGAATTGAGCGTCGAGAAGCGGCCCGAGGGGGGCAACCAGCTGCGGATGGTGAAGCTGCTGCGTGGCGAGCCGGCGTGCCAGGAGGCGTGATTCGCCTTGCCCATCCTGCCGGGCTTGCCTGATGGTCTTTGCCGCCCCTTTTTTGCTCAGGGCGCGAACCGGTCTTGACGATAACAAAGGCAGACAATCGGGGAGCGGTGAGCCTGACAAGGGCGAGCCAGGAGCCGGCTGTCGGACCCATCGTGATGCGGGGCCTCGGAACATGTCTGAGGGGCCCCGAGGGCAAGACGCTCCAGTCTTCACCTCGTTTCAGCCTGCCGCGACGGCGCTCGCCGTGGCGCAGGGGAGTAGGTAAACATGCACCGGAACGCGACGCTACTGTTGAAGGGGACGGCCCGCAAGCGCGGCAGGCGCCAGCAGGGCCGGGACGAGACGATCCACACCGGGCGTGCCGGCCAGGAGAGGGCCGACACGCCCGGCAGCCAGGAGGGCATCCGCCACGGCCTCGTCGCCCGGGTCCGGGCGGAGATCGCGAGCGGGGCCTACGACACCGAGGAGAAGCTGCACGCCGCCATCGAGCGGATGATGCGGCGCCTCGGCGCGTGAGGCCGCCTCATGCCCCCCCGAACACCCCTCGGCGAAAGCCGGGGGGTGTTCGCGTTTGATGGCAGATGCCAGGAGGTTTCACCACAGACGCCCCAGGGCAGCCCTGGTGGAGGGCGAGGGCATCGGCGACGACCTTGACGAGATCGGGGAAGGAGAGGGCGTCGGCGGAGGAGCGTCCGCGGTGGGCAGCAGTGGCCTCGCCCCTCGTTGACCCCGGAGGCCGCGCCCCACCTACGGTAGCTCGCGGATCTCGATGGTACGGAAAGCCACAGGGTCGCTGTGCCCGGCGAAGCCGAAGTGGCCTTTCAGACGCAACCGGCCCGGATTCTCCTTGCCGCCCATGAACGCCTTCACCTTCGACGTGTCGCCCTTCACGATCTCCGTGCCGTTCAGCTCCACGGCGATCTCGTGCCCCTTCACCGTCACCTCCATGAAGTTCCACTCGCCGGCCGGACGCAGGTGCCCGCGCCGCGCCGGGATCATGCCGTAGACCGAGCCGTTGTACTGCCGCGCGTCGAGCTTCGCGTATTTCGCAGCGGTGTCGTCGAGGATCTGCACCTCGCACATCGCCACCTGTGACGGCTGGCCCTTGCCTGGGTAGCGGATCGCCAGCCCGTTGTTGCCCCCCGCCGGCAGCCTGTACTCCAGCCGCACCGAGAAGTCGCCGTACTCCGCCTTCGTATGGATGTTGCCGCCCTTCTTCGGCTTGCAGACGATGGCGCCGTCGGTGACCTCGTACTGGTCCGTCGGGCCGGCCCAGCCGTCGAAGTCCTTGCCGTTGAAGATGCTCTTGTACCCCTTCGGCCCGTTGTCGCGCAGGATCCTGTTGGCCTCGTCGGCGGGGATCGCCCGCACGAAGGCGTCGCGCCATTCGGCCTCCCGCCCCAGGACGACGGGGCCGAGAGGCGGCAGCCGCCCCAACGCCTCGTGCTTCCGCACCGCCTCGCCGTCGATCCACACGCTGACGCGCGAGCCGACGGCGATCACGCGCAGCTTGCGCCACCCGCGTCCCTTGCCCGACAGGCCGGGGAGGCTCGTGCCGCGCAGCGACAGGGGCGCGTCCTCCCGCGCGCGGTACTCGGCGAGGAGCTCGATGTCGCCGCGCTCCGTTCCCCCGGTGAATGCGGTGAACCCCTTCGGCGGGTCGGCGGCGGGCGTGAGCAGCAGAAGGAGGGTGGCGAGCGTTTGCATGGGTCGTCTCCGTTGTGTTGGGCGTATCCTAGGGACGATGGCCCCGCCCGGACGGACGATGAATCCTTGCGGGGCGGGGTCGGGCGGGGTAGCATGAGCGGGCCAACCGTGGAGGGCATCCGATGCGGGCGTTCATTCTGTCGGTGCTGGCGGCGGGCGTGGCCGCCGGCGCGGCACCGCCGGCGCGGCTCACGCCGGAGCAGCTCGCGTTGAGCAGGGACGGGTACGCGGCGTGGGAACAGGCCCAGGCGGACTGGAAGGCCGGCAACCAGGCCGATGCCGTCGCGACGATGCAGAAGGCGCTGGCGATCACGGAGAAGGTGAATGGCCGTGATTCCTCGCAGTCGCAGAGCGTGTACGGCTGGCTGGCGTCGTGGGAGGAACAAATCGGGCGTCCCGGCAGGGCCGCCGCCCACCTGGGGCGGATCCACCACATCACGGCCGCCCTGCACGGCGCGGGCGACTGGCGGGTGGCCGATGCCCGCCTGCAATGGGAGGATGCCCTCCTCGCCGTCAAGCGGACGCCCGCCCAGCGCGAGAAGCTCCGCCGCTCGGCGGCGCTGAACGACGAGGCCCTCGCCATGCACGCCAAGGGGCAGACGGCCGAGGCCCGCCCCATCCTGGAGCAGGCGCTGGCCCTGCGCAAGGAGATCATGGGGGACAGGCACCCTTCATATGCCACGGCCCTCAACAACCTCGCCGTGCTGAACAAGGCCCTGGGGGACCACGAGGCGGCCCGGCGCCTCTACACGCGGGCGCTGGCCATCACCAAGGGGTCCGTGGGGGAGCGGCACCCCGGCTACGCCGCGGGCCTGGGCAACCTCGCCCAACTGCTCAAGGAGACCGGGGACCACAAGGCCGCCCTGCCCTTGCTCCGCAAGGCGCTGTCCCTCTCCGGGGAGCTGCTCGGGGAGACGCACCCCGGATACGCCATCACGCTCAACAACCTCGCCGGGCTGTACAAGGATCTGGGCGACCATCAGGCCGCCCTCCCCTTGTTCGAGCGGGCCCTGGCCCTCGCCCGGGACGTGCAGGGGGACAGGAGCCCCGCCTATGCCATGGCCCTGAACAACCTCGCCGTCCTTCGGCATGCCATGAAGGAGTACGACGTCGCCCTTCCGCTGCTCGAGAAGGCGTTGACGCTGCGGAAGGACGTGTTGGGCGTGCGCCACCCCGCCTACGCCACGAGCCTCAACAACCTCGCCGGGGTGCACCTGGCCAGGGCGGAATACGGGAGGGCGCTGCCCCTCTTGCAGAAGGCGCTGGCCGTGGTCCGGAGCTCGCAAGGGGAGAAGCACCCCGACTACGCCGTCGCCCTCAACAGCCTCGGCACGCTGCACTGGGCCCTGGGGGAGGCGGAAGCGGCCCTGCCCCACTTCGAGAAGGCGCTGGCCCTCCACGAGAAGTTGCATGGGGATCGGCACCCCCTGTATGCCGTCTGCCTCACCAACCTCGCCGCCGTGCGGTGGGAAAGGAAGGAGGGCGCGGAGGCGCGCCGCCTCGCGGCGCGGGCCCTCGCTCTGATGGAGGATCACCTCCGCACCAACGCCGCGGCGCAGTCCGACCGCCAGCAGCTCGCCGCCGCCGAGAAGCACCGGCCCACACTCGATCTGCGACTCTCCTTCCTGGACGGCGACGCCCATTCGCACCTGCTCGCGTGGAAGGGGGCGGTCCTGCTCCGACAGAGGCACCGCCGCCTCTTCGCACGCCTCGCCGCCGACCCCGCGGCCCGCGAGGCCGCCGAGAGGCTGCGGCAGGCCACGGGCGAGATCGTCGCCCTCTCGTCGTCCCCCACGCCCCGCCGCGAGCGCCTCCAGTCCCTGACCGCCGAGCAGGAGCGGTTGCAGGCCGAGCTGTCGCGCCTCTCCGCCGACAGCCGGGCCGCCCGGGACGCGGAACGCCTGACCCCCAGGGCCCTCGCCGACATCCTCCCGGCGGGGGCGGCGCTGATCGACTTCCATTTCTTCTGGCAGAACACCCGGCAGGCCGGGAGGCTGAGCGGGGAGCGCCGGCTCGTGGCGTTCGTCCTGCGCAAGGGCGAGCCGCCGGCCCGCGTCGATCTCGGACCGGCCGGCCCCATCGAGGACGCCATCGCCGCCTGGCGGGCCCTCCTCGTCGGCGGCAAGCCCGGCCTCGACGCGGGCGCCCGGGTCAAGGCGCTCGTCTGGGCGCCCCTGGCGAAGCACCTGGCGGGGGCGAAGGTGGCCCTCGTGTCGCCCGACGGGGCTATCGCCACGGTGCCGTTCGCCGCCCTGCCCGGTAAGGAGGAGGGCTCCTACCTGATCGAGGACGTGGCCCTCGCCACGATCCCCGTCCCGCGTGGCTTGCCCGACCTGCTCCGGCCCGTACCGAAGGGCGAGCGCCTACCGCCCTCCCTGCTGGTCGTGGGCGATGTGGATTACGCCGGGGCGGGGCGTGTCGCATCGAAGGAGGGTGCCCGCTCGGCCCCCCTCGGGGCGCGGAGGGGCTGGGGCGAGCTCCCGGGCACCTCGGGCGAGGCCGCCTCGGTGGGCGAGTCGTTCTCGGGCCTGTTCAAGGGCGGCCCCCTCACCGCCCTGTCGAAGGAGGGGGCGACGAAGCGGGCCGTGGGCGAGGTGCTGGCCAAGGTACGCTTCGCGCACCTGGCGACGCACGGGTACTTCGCCGGGGAGGCGACGGCGAGCGCCGCGGCCGGCGGCGGGCGGCCCGGTGATCTGTTCGGGCGCGAGGGCGTCATCGGCTGGCACCCGCTGCTGCTGTCCGGCCTCGCCCTGTCCGGGGCGAACCGGGAGCCGGGGCCCGGGGAGGAGGACGGCATCCTCACCGCGCTCGAGGTGAGCGAATTGGAGCTGCCGGGCCTGGAGCTGGTGGTGCTGTCGGCCTGCGAGACGGGGCTGGGCAAGGTGGCCGGCGGCGAGGGCCTGCTCGGCCTCCAGCGCGCCTTCCAGGTGGCCGGGGCACGCGGCGTGGTGGCCTCGCTGTGGCGCGTGGACGACCGGGCGACGCAGGCGCTGATGAGCGACTTCTACCGCATCGCCTGGGGCCCCGGCGGGGCCGTCGGGCGGGCGGAGGCGCTGCGGCGGGCGCAGATGGCGATGCTGCACTGGCGCACCCTGGACGGCAAGCCGCGCGGCGTCGGCAAGTTGCCCGTGAAGGTCGAGGGCGGCAAGGGCGGGAGGCTGCCGCCGTACTACTGGGCCGGGTTCGTGCTGAGCGGCGACTGGCGCTGACGGCCGCGAAGCCGTTCGCGGCTCTTGCCGCGCCGCCCGCCCCGTGCTACACTCATAAAGAGGACAATCCTGTCCTGATTTCAGAGAGGGGCGGGCCATGAACGGCAGGGCGGTGGCGGCGGTGCTGCTGATGGCGGGCTCGGCCTGGGCGGCGGACGACTTCGAGAACGAGCCGATCTCCTACAGCAAGGGCAGGCCGGCCAACTCCGTCTCGCGTCTGGAGGCACGCCTGGCGGCGGGGGATGTGACCCTGCCGTACGAGGAGGGGACGGGGTATCTGAAGGCCGTCCTGTCGGAGCTGGGCGTGCCGGTGTCCTCGCAGACGCTGGTCTTCTCGAAGACCAGCCTGCAGAGGCGGCGCATCGCGCCGAAGACGCCACGGGCGCTCTACTTCGGCGATGACGTGTACGTCGGCTTCTGCCAGGGCGGCGAGGTGCTGGAGGTGTCCGCCGTCGATCCGAAGCTCGGGGCCGTCTTCTACACGATGAGCCAGGAGAAGGACGGCAGGCCGACGTTCACGCGCCAGGGCGACGCCTGCATGCTGTGCCACGCCTCGTCGAATACGAGGCGCGTGCCGGGGCACATCGTGCGCTCGGTCTACCCCGATTCGGAGGGCAACCCCATCCTGTCGGGCGGGACGGTCCGCGTGGACCACACCACGCCGTTCGAACGCCGCTGGGGCGGGTGGTACGTCACCGGCACGCACGGCAAGCAGACGCACCTCGGCAACCTCACCCTGAGCGGGCGCTCGGTGCGATTCCCCGTCGAGAACCCCGACGGCGTGAACGTGGCGGACCTGCGCAAGCGGTTCGAGACGAGGGAGTACCTCTCGCCGCACAGCGACATCGTCGCGCTCATGGTGCTGGAGCATCAGGCCGACGGGCACAACCTCCTGACGCGGGCCAACTTCACGGCCCGGGAGGCGCTGCACTACGAGGCGTCGCTGAACAGGGAGATGAAGCTGCCGCCGACGCACCGCTGGGAGAGCGCGTTGTCGCGCATCCGCGGCGCGGGCGACGACCTGGTCCGCTACCTCCTCTTCAGCGAGGAGGCGGCGTTGACCGAACGAGTCAAGGGCACGTCGGCGTTCGCGGCGGAGTTCGCGCGGCGGGGCCTGCGCGACGCGAAGGGCCGTTCGCTGCGCGACTTCGACCTGGAGAGGCGTCTCTTCAAGTACCCGCTCAGCTACCTCGTCTACACCGAGGCGTTCGACGCCCTGCCCGTGGAGATGCGTGAGCACGTGTACAAGGCCCTGTGGCGCGTGCTGACGGGCGAGGACAGGCACAAGGACTTCGCGCACCTGTCGGCGGCGGACCGCACGGCGATCCGCGAGATCCTGGCCGCGACGAAGCGCGGGCTGCCGGCGTACTGGCACGCGAAGGGGGGGTGACAGCTCCGCTCGGCGGCCGCCTCGGCTATACTGTGGTGGAGATCGGCCACCACGTCGCGAGGGCGAGCGGCCATGCCCACCAGCCCAATCCCGGAGCCGAGCCGGCCCACGGAGGCCGCCCGGCTGGCGCTATCCCGCCTGCCGCCCGACACCCCGCTCGCCGACGCCTTCGCACGCGCCTGTGAGCTGTGCGCCGACGCCCTCGCCGTCGAGCGTGTCGGCGTCTGGCTGTTCATCGACGGCGGCGCCGCCCTGCGCTGCGCCCACCTCTACGAGCGCTCGCGCGGCGAGCACTCCGCCGGCGCCTTGCTGCGCGTCGCCGACTTCCCGACCTACTTCAAGTCGCTGACCATCCGCCGCGCCGTGCCCGCCGAGGTCGCCGCCTCCGCCCCGTGGACCGCCGAGCTGGCCCAGGCGTACCTGCGCCCGCTGGGCATCACGTCGATGCTCGACGCCGGCATCTTCGTCGAGGGTAAGCTGGTCGGCGTGCTATGCCACGAGAGCGTCGGCCCGCCGCGCGAGTGGACCACCGAGGCCCGCGACTTCGCCGGCTCCGTGGCCGACCTGCTGGCGCTGCGCATCCAGTCCGCCGAGGTCCGCCAGCTCCGCGGCGCCTTCCAGACGCAGCGTGAGCGCCTCGCCGCGCTGGACAAGGCCGCCGCCCTGGAGCACATGGCGGCCGGGCTGGCCCACGACCTCCGCAACCTCCTGACCATCTTCCTCGGGCAGGGCGAGCTGCTGAGCCGACGTGGGGACGTGCCGGAGGACGTGCGCCGACAGGGCCGCGAGGTGGTGCAGGCGGCCGAGCGCGGCCTGAGCATGGCGGAGGATCTCATGTCGTTCGCCAGGCCGCCGGATTGTCCGCCGGCCGTGTACGACCTGGGCGAGCTGACGGCCTCGCATCTGCCCACGGTCCGCGCCGCCGCCGGCCCGCGCCACCAGGTGTTGCTGTCGAGGAGCGGGCCGGGGCAGGTGCTGATCGACGCGGGCCAGTTCGGGCGTCTACTCCTCAACCTGATTATCAACGCCCGCGACGCCATGCCGGCGGGCGGCCCCATCGAGATCCGCCTCGCCCCCGTGCGCCTGTCCGGCGACCCCGCCCGCGCGGGCCGCTACGTCCTGCTGGAGGTGGCCGACCACGGCGTCGGCATGGCGCCGGAGGTGCGTCGGCGGGCGTTCGAGCCGTACTTCACCACGAAGGAGGGTGGCACCGGCCTGGGGCTGGCCGTGGTCCGCCAGGTGGTGGACCGCGCCGGCGGCGTCGTCCGCATCGAGGACACGCCGGGCGGCGGCACGACGTTCCGCGTCTTCCTGCCGCGCATCGGCGCCGGCCCGTCCAACGGCGGGTCGGCGGAGTTCACCATCATGCCCGAGGCCGGCACGCCATGACCCCGGAGGCCGGATTCCTCGCTGCGTTGGAAGAGACGCCGGACGACGGCGTCACGCGTCTCGCCTACGCCGACTGGCTGGAGGAGCGCGGCGACGCGCGGGCCGAGCTGCTGCGATTGGAGGAGGCGCAGCGGGTAGGCGACCCGACGACGGCGCGGCACTGGTCGCTGCAAGCGACGCTCGACCCCGCGTGGGTGGTGCGCGTGTCGCGGTCGGCGCCGCTGGCCGAGCTGCGGGTGCTGGTGCCGCCTCCGCGCCGCCCGAACCGGCCCGAAGGGAGCTGGGCGGCGGTGGAGGCGGCCATCGGCCTGCGTCTGCCGGAGGACTACAAGGCGTTCCTCGACGTGTACGGCGTGGGGGCGTTCAACCATTGCCTGGATGTGCATCACCCGTTCCACGTCTCGAGGGAGGGCTACCGTGAGGATTGGGTGGCATTCGCAGGATACTACGAAGGCTGGCGCGAGTTCCGTGAGATCCCATACCCGATCTTCCCCGAGGCAAGCGGTCTCCTCCCCTTCGGACTCCTTGGAGATGTCCACGCCCTTGGATGGCTGACCGAGGGGGAGCCGCATGCTTGGCCGTTCGTCTATCACGGCAGGGAGGCCGGCTTCGCACAACTCGCGGGCCAGTCCGGAGTCGAAGCCGTGTTAGAGATCGTGACCGGCCGATCCCCGATGCTCTACCGACTCGGGGACAGGGGCCTCGAACCGCCCGTCATGTTCAGGCCTTACTGGACCGACGGCGGGGAGATCCGCCTCATGCACCCGGAGGCCGTTGAGATCGAGGCGTTGGCGTCGCAGGTCGCTGCCCGGTGGCCTGTGGAAGATGCTCGTGTCGAGCATTCCGAAAGCGGCGTCAGCATCCATGCCGACCCACTTCAAGGGCGCGTCAGACTGTACCGTGCCGGCGATCCCCGTACCTGGCTGCACATCCGCTACGGCCCCGAAGGCGCCGCCCTGGCCGCTGAGATCGAGGCCGATATGCGTGCCGCCGGGTTCCGCGACTTGGGATGACCTCGTCACTTCGGCAGTTTCCACATCCGCAGCGTCCTGTCCAGCGCGGCGGACATCGCGTGCTTGCGGTCCGGCAGGTACGCCGCGCCGCGGATGACGTGGCTCTCGTGCGCCACGAACTCACGCAACCCCTTGCCGCCGTCCACGTCGAGCAGCGCCAGCGTCCCGCCCTGACACACCGCCAGGAGCCTGCCGTCCGGCGCCACGGCGGAGGGGGCCTCCGGATGTCGTCTCCCGAATAAGACGAGCCGGACGCCCCGCCGGATGGCCCGGCAGCACCGGCCTGTCAAAATGGCGGCGGACGCGGGGGCCGGCGTCGGCCATTTGTGATCTAACTCGCTTTATCACAATAACTTGCGTCACCGCACCCGACGTGGCATGCGTCTTGCAAAGGGGGCGGCCCGTAGGCGGCCCGTCGTGGTAGGGCCGCCGTCCGCCACCCGCGTTGTGGCTTCCTTTCTCAGTTGCCTCTGAGCTCAGAGGGGAGGATTACGATGCTGCCTGTCCTGCGTAACGGCCACCCCGTCGCCCCGGCCTGGCACCGCCCGGCCAACCGCCTGTCCTCGGCGTTCGGCCGCCTGTTCGACGCCCCCATCCCCGCCGCCGCGCCCCTGTGCGTCTGGCAGGACGAGGAGTGGGTCTACGCCGAGGCCGACGTGCCCGGCGTCGCGTCCGAGGATCTCGACCTGTCCGTCCACGACGGCGAGGTCATCATCCGCGGCGAGCGCAAGGGTGACGGCCCGCGTTGCGGCCGCTTCGAGTACCGCGCCGCCCTGCCCGCCGACATCCAGGCCGACAAGGCCGACGCCACCCTCCGCGACGGCGTCCTGTCCCTGAAGATGCCCAAGGCCGAGGAGGCCAGGCCGCGCCGCATCACCCTCCGCAAGGAGTGATCGGCGTACGCTTCAGGCGGCGGCCCGCCCGCGGGGCCGCCGCCCCATTTCTCCGTTCTTTCGTCCGTGATCCCGTTGGAGGCAAGGAACGATGAGCTCGCTGACCCCGCGCGGCGGGGCGCTGCTGGGCGGCGTCCTGCTAGCGTTGACCATGTCCGCCGCCCCCGCCCCGGCCCAGGAGGAGAAGGATCCGTTCGCCGAGGCCCGGCGGCGGATGGAGGAGGCGTTCAAGAGGTTCGACATGGCGCCGTTCGGCGGCCTCGACCCGTTCGAGATGCCCGGCGTCTTCCGCCGCGACGCCGGCGCCGGGCGCCTGGGCGTCGCCCTGGCCCCGCCCACGCCGGCCCTGGCCGACCAGCTCGACCTGCCGGAGGGGCAGGGGTTGGTGATCAACGACGTGCGTCCCGACTCCCCGGCCCAGAAGGCCGGCCTGAAGAAGAACGACGTCCTGCTCGAGCTGGCCGGCAAGCCTGTCCCCAGCCGGGTGGCCGAGCTGCGCAAGATGCTCGCCGAGGCGCCCTCCGACAAGCCGCTCGACGCCGTCGTGCTGCGCAAGGGCGCCAAGCAGACCCTCAAGGGCCTGAAGCTGCCCGAGGCCAAGGCGGCCCTGCCGGCCGACCCGTTCGAGCCGCCCTTCGGGCGTTTCGGCTTCAAGCTGCCGGCGGACGCCGCCCAGACCACCATCGTCCGCGACAACGACAGGTTCACCGCCACCCAGAAGTCGGGCAAGGTGACCGTCGAGGTGCGTGGGCACGTGGCCGACGGCAAGGCCCAGGTCGAGGGCGTGACCATCGACGACGACGGCACGAAGAGGACCTACGACAAGGTCGCCGACGTGCCGGCCGAGCACCGCAAGCGCGTCGAGGCCCTGTCCGACATGGCCTCGGGCGGCAGGCCGAAGAAGAATGGTAGCCGTTCACCCGACCTGTGGGGTTAGACAAAATGAGACGTGGAGGGCGGCCACGGCACGGGAGTGGGTGGCCTGACCACTGGACCTGCAATGCAAATCCCGCCACGAATTTGCATTTCAGTCCCTCATGCCGCTGCGCGGCAC
>CAZVZK010000080.1:0-47951 GCA_964630925.1 uncultured Alcaligenaceae bacterium | reverse complement strand
TGTCGGGCATCCACATCGGCGACGCCTCGAAGACGCGCGACACCGCGTCGCTCAAGCCCCAGCCCTTGCGCAGCCACTCCGCCGCCCAGTCCGCCCTGTCCGCCGGGTACGGCCCGGGGGCCTCCGGCTGGTGCCGGCGGCAGGCCTCCTCATGTTCCCCCTGCCTCCGCACACCCAGCGCGAACGCCTCCGCCATATGTTCCTTCACCCGCGGCGACACCTTCTGGGCCAACTCGCACATGAGGGAGGCGGGCATGCTCTCGAACAGCGCCCTCATGTCCTCCACCGTCGCCACGGACCGTCTGCGTACCTCCAGCTCGTGGGCGTCCACCGTGTCGGGGTCGGAGGGCGGCGGCGTGGGCCTGCCCGCGGTGTAGGCGTACAGCAGACGCGCCGCGGCCATGTCCCCCGCCTTCGCCCTGGCCTTCACCACCCTGGTGATCTCCTCCATGTCCTCCTCGCTCACCGCCCGGTGCACCGCACGCCTGAACGCCGCCACCTGCCGCGCGTACGGGTTCCCGGGCCCCCCCGCGTTCCCCACGGCGAACCGCCCGCCCCCCTCGCGCCCCTCCGGCTGCTTCGGCGCCCCCGCCGCGACGCCGGCCGGCGCCTCGTGGGCCACGCCGTTCGTGTGGCCGTTCTTCGTCGCGCCCTTGGTCTTCGCACTCATCGTCGCACCAGTCCCATCGTATGTTCTTGTGGATGCTGGGCACCCCCCAGCACCGCGCATCATCGCCCGCGGCACGGCAAATTCCCAGAGCGGATTGAGCGTCAATAAGCGATGTCGCTCAATTTCCCCAACATTCCTCAACTTCCGGCCCCGTGTCGCCGCGACGCGCGCGGCCGCGGGGCCGGCGCCTCGCCCGAGCGGCCTGACGGAGCACGCGTCGGCCGCCACGATGGCAACGGCAGGGGCAAGGCACGAGGAAGGATGACCGATACGGCGCAGGGTCAGTACCGATGGAGGACAGGGTCATTCCCGGTCCATGAGCCCCTTGACCAGCGTGATCATCCCCAGCACGAGCAGGACGGGCGGGTAGAAGAAGATGTAGTTGTTCATCAGCCCGACGACGAACCACACGATGGCGCCGAGGATCATCAGGATCCCGCCGCCGATGCTGGCCGCCGCCGTGCCGGACCCGCCGCCCCCGCCCCCCCCCGACCCCCGCCGTTTCTTCTTCTTGGGGCGGGGCTCCTCCTGCTCGTCCTCGTCGTCATCGGCGCGGCCGCGTGCCGAGCGCCGCCGGCCTTCGTCCTCATCCTCGCCCTCGTCCTCGTCGCGTGTCCGGCGCCGCGGCCTGTCGTCCTCGTCCGGCTCGGAGCGTAGGCGGCGCGGGCGGCCGTCCTCGTCCCGGCGGGTGCGGACGCGCGGCTCGTCCTCGGCCGGCAGCACCCCCTCGATCTCATCCTCCGGCGCGGGCACGGTAATCGCCCCGCCGCACCCAGGGCAGCGGACACGCTTGCCCGCCAGGTCGTCCTTGAGTCTCAGGGACTTGCCGCAGGCGCAGGTGACGGGGATCGGCATCGCGGGGCTCCCGGTCCAGAGCGACGGTCAGATTGGACTAGAAGAACGCCCGGCAGGCGTCGAGGGGCGGCCCGCCCCCGGCCCCCGCGTCCGTGCGGCCTGCCGGCGGGATGCAGATGCGGCAGACGACACCCCACGTCGCACGCCCGCGCACGCCCGCGCACGCCCGCCCTCCGGCGGCCGGCATCGCCGCCGCTCGCGGGCTCGCGCCCGCCCACACCCCGGCAACGCCCCATCCCCAGCGCCCCACGGCTGGAGGTATCGGCTGCCCAGGCGCGGGTCTTCGAGCCCTGGGTCTTCTTGCCTCTACTTCATCAGCCGCAGCTCGGCCGCACGCACGTCCGCCACGGCCGCCCCCGCCACCTTCACCGCCCGCAGCGTCAACGTCGCCCGCCCCGCCTTCACCTCCGCCACGCCCAGCGACAACGCCTTGAAACCCTTCACATACGACTCCCCGCGCCGCGGCACCCGGTCCTCGTCCTTCCCCCGCAACGGCGGGTCGTACGCCTCCGCCACCCTCCCCGACCACCGCGCCGCCCCCAACGCCATCTCGACCTCCGACCCCACGTCCGCCCTCGCGCAGGTGTAGTGGATGACGGCCTCGTAACGCCCCGTCGCCTTCACCTCCACCTCCCACGTCATGCTCCCGCCCTCCACCCAGCCCGTGAAGTACGAGCAGTTCGGCGCCGGCGCACTCCGCCTCACCCCGCCGTGCGGCACACCGTCCCGCGCCGGCAGCACCGCCCGCGGCATCTCCTTCCACCCCACCGGGAACGCCCGCCCGTCCGCCTTCGGCAGCGCCCCCAGCACGTCACGCCGCCAGGCCGCCACGGCCTCCGCCAGCCGCCTCTTCATCGCCGGATGGCCCGCCGAAACGTCCTCCGTCTGCCCCCCGTCCTTCGCCATGTCGAAGAGCTGCCCGCCGTGATCCAGGCGGAACCGCTGCGAGCGGGCGCTCACCCGCCCCGCCCAGTGCTGCACCAGCACCCGCTCCGGCGGCTTCGCCTCCTCCCCCAGGAGCCACGGCGCCAGGCTCATCCCGTCGAACGGCCTGTCCCCCACCCGCCTCACCCCCGCCAGCGCCGCCAGCGTCGGGTACAGGTCGATGGCCGCGCCAATGGGCGTCACCACGGCCCCGCGCTTGATCCGCCCCGGCCAGCGCACCAGCAGCGGCGAGCGCACCCCTCCCTCGTCCGTGCTCCCCTTGTGCCCCTTCATCCCGCCGTTCCACCGCGGGCCGTTCGGCCCGTTGTCGCTGAAGTACACCACGATGGTGTCCTTCTCGATCTTCGACGCCTTGAGGGCCGCCAGCAGCCGGCCGACGTTGTCGTCGATGTTCTCGCACATCGCCAGGGCCGCCCGCGTGTGCCCCGCGTCCTCCTTGCCGCCGCCACGCAGCTTCAATTCCGCCTTCGCGAACCTCCTCCAGTACGCCTCCGGCACCTGCATCGGCGAGTGCGGCGTGTTCAGCGCCAGGTAGCAGAACGCCGGCCTCCCCGCCGCCGCCTGCCTCTTCAAGAACCCGACGGCCCGATTCGTCAGGTCGTCGGTGATGTAGCCCTCGCCCTTCACGTCACGCCCGTCGTGATCCAGCGGCGCGTCGAAGTACTCGCCCCAGTGCCCGGACGTGAACCCGTAATACTCCCCGAAGCCCCGGCCCAGCGGGTGGTACGGGTACTGCGAGCCGTTGTGCCACTTCCCGAAGCACCCCGTCGCGTACCCCGCCGCCCGGAAGGCGTCCGCGATCGTCTTCTCGCCCAGGTCCAGCCGCTCCCCGCCCTGTGACACGCCACGCACCCCGCCGCGCGGAGCGTAGCGGCCCGTGAGCATCTCCGCCCGCGTCGGCGAACACACCGGCTGCACGAAGAAGCGCTCGAACCGCGCCCCGTCACGGGCCAGCGAATCGATGTGCGGCGTCTTCAGGTTCGTATTGCCGTTGAGGCTCAGGTCGCCCCAGCCCTGGTCATCCGCCAGGACGATGACGACGTTGGGCTTCTTCGGCTCCTCGGCCGCGGGGGAGGGCAGGGCGGCCCACAGGATGGCCGCGACGGCGAGGCGGTTCATCGGTCACCCTCCATCGGTCATTTCGCCAACGGGAACCGCGCGTGCAGCGCCTCCCGCGCCGCCCTCACCGCGGCCGTGTCGCCGGCGGCGATGTTCTCCGTCTCCATCGGGTCGCGCGTGTGGTCATAGTATTCCGCCCCCACCACCTTGCCCGTCTTCCAGTCCCGCCACTCCGTGTACCGCCCCGCCGCCACCCGCACGCTGTAGCCCATCGCCTCCGGCACGCCCGCCTTCGTGCGGTCGAAGTACGCCGGCCTCGGGTGCTGCGTGAACGCCGCCCCCTTCACCGACGCCGTCGGCCTCTCCAGCACCGGGCGCAGCGACACCCCCTCCAGCCCCGCCGGCGGCTTCACGCCGCACAGGTCCGCCAGCGTCGGGAACAGGTCCACCAATTCCGCCAGCGACCCCGTCGTGCCCGGCTTCACCCCCGGCGCCGCCACGATCAGAGGCACCCTCGCGTCCAGCTCGAAGTTCGAGGTCTTCGCCCACAGCCCGTGCTCGCCGACGTGGTACCCGTGATCCGAGAGGAACACCACCACGGTCTTCTCGCGCAGCTTGTGGGCGTCGAGCGCCTTCAGCACCTTGCCCACCTGCGCGTCCATGAAACTGATGTTCGCGAAGTACCCGTGACGCATCTCCGCCGCCTGCGCCGCCGTCGGCCTCACCGCGTCCGGCGGGATGCCCAGGATCTCGCGGCCATCGTGGAACGCCACCTCCGGCGCGCCCTTCGGACGCGCCCCGTCGAGAGGCGGCAGCTTCTTCGGGTCGTACCTGTCCCAGTACCGCTTCGGCGCGTTGAACGGAGCGTGCGGCTTCCAGAACCCCACCGCCAGGAAGAACGGCTTCCCCTTCACCTCGCTCAGCACACGCTCCGCCTCCGCGGCCACGCGCCCGTCGTAATACGCCTCGTCCGGCACCTCGCGCGCCTCGCACATCGGGACGGCCCCGTAGTCGCGCCCGATCCCCTTGGCGGAGTTGGGCGGCAGCGGCCCCTTGACCGCCGGCCGGTCGTCGCCGTGCGTCGCGTAGTGCAAGAACTCATCGGCGCTCCACGACCGCCGGTCGCCCTTCACCTTCGTGTGCCAGTTGTGGAAGATCTTGCCGGCGCACCGCGTCTCGTACCCCGCCGCCTTGAACCACCCCGGCAGCGTCGCCACGTCCGGATTCTTCTCCCGGAAGTGCGTCCCGTTGTGCCACAGCCGCAGCGTGTCGGGCCGCCGACCCGTCAGGAACGACGACCGCAACGGGTTGCACAGCGCCTGCTGGCAGTACGCCCGCTCGAACCTCACCCCCGCCCGCGCCAGCCCGTCGATGTTCGGCGTCAGCGCCTTCGACCCATAACACCCCAGCTCGACGCGCAGGTCGTCCGCCACGATGAGCAGGACGTTCGGCCCCTTCGGCGCGTCGGCCAGCGCCGCGAGCGCCGCCGCCATGATGAGTGCGGTCATGGTGTGTCCCTCTACCCCACCCCCCCGCCCCCTCCCCGAAGCGGAGAGGGGGAGCCGTCAGAGCATCGCCTGCGCGGCGGGGAAGTGTGCGCGTCCCCTGAATCGCTTTGCCCAACAAGGGAGGCGTGTACTTCCCCACCGCCACTCTTCTCACTTTGACGATCCCCCCTCTCCGCGCATCGGGGGTCTGGGGGCGTCTCGCCCCCAGCTCGCAGCGAGAGGGGGTTAGGGGGTGAGGTAGTCCCCCTACTCGAACGCCACGCGCTTCAGCGTCGCGCCGTCCATCCGCAGGACGTGCACGTGGCTGTTCTGCCCGACGGCCCACACCAGCCTCCGCGCCGGGTCGTACATCAGGCCCATCGAGTTGTTGAAGACGCCCCTGGCGATGGGGTCATCCCCCGACAGCTCCACGCCGGACCACGCATTCTTCCCGCAGTCGTACAGCAGCCAAAGCATCTTCCCGCCCGACTCCGCCCGCGCCCCCACCAGCACCGTGTCCAGCTCGGGCAGGTACACCGTCTCCCGTGACGGCGCCGCCCCCCTCGCCCGCCCCGCCGCCGACAGCCATTTCGCCGTCCCCGTCGTAAAGTCGTACTCGGCCACGTCGCCCTTCTCCTTGCCCACGTCGCTGAAGAACAGCAGCCGATCCCGCTTCGAGTCATACGCCATCCCGTGCCGGTCCGGGCTCTGCGCCGGCAGCGTCCCCTTCAGCGGCAAGCCCTTCCACGCCCGCCGCCCGCCGTCCAGCCGCCACAGCCCCGCCCCGCCCGACGGCTTCGCCGCCCACATCACGCACCCCTCGGGCGTCGCGCACAGCGTGTCGTGGTACATGTTCGGCCGGTGCGGATTCACCGATTCACCCCGCGACCACTCGCCCTTCACCGGGTCGAAGAAGTACGTGTACCGGTGCGGCACGAACACCAGGCACTTCAACCTCGGGTCGTGCCCCGTCGCCTTGTACGTGTGCCCCGTCATCCACGGCCTGCCCTTGAAGCTCCACTCCCCGTTCACCTGATCGTTGCTGTACACATACTCCAGCGGCTGTTCCGGCACGAACGGGATCGAGTAGCGGTCCGTCTTCACGTCGTACACCTGCGGCGCCGTCCCGCTGTACGCCGAGTGCCCGCCCGAGAAACGCACGATCTTGTCGAGCGAGTCGATGAACACCGCCGACCCCCAGTCCATGTTCGGCCGCGGCAGCTTCGGCGTCGGACGCATCACCCACCGGTTCGCCGGCAGCGCCTTCAGGTCGGCCTTCACCTTCTCCGGGTCGGCCGCCGCAACGTCCTTGTACCACGCCGGGTCGTGCGGACCGGTGCGCCGCGTCGTCGTGTCCGGCCTCACGCCCCACTTCGCCGTGCCCCCCTTGTCCACCTTCGCCGCGTCGATGCCGCACACCCACGTCCCGTTGGTCCCCAGGACGGCGACGGTGTCGTCCTCATCCGCCGCCGCGCTGAGGAAGAAGTTGGCCGGGCCGGACGGCGCCTCCTTCGCCGACGCCGCCCGCATCAGGAGATCCCACCGGTCCGCCGCCGTGTCATACGCCCACGCCTCCGTCGGCAGTGCCGCGTACAGCGAGGCGACGTAGCCCGTGGCCGAGGTGTACGTGTACCCGCCGACGAGCAACACCTTCTTCGCCTTCGGCAGCCACAGCATCGCGTGCCCGCCACGCGGCGACGGCGACACCTTCGGCGTCTTCTTCTCCCATTTGTCCGCCGTCACGTCGAACGTCCACGTGTCGGCGACGAGCCGGTCCAGCTCATCCCCGCCGAACAGGACGATCTTCTTGTTCACGGGGTCGTAGACCAGCCGCGAGTTGGCCCGCTGGGTGGGCTGCTTCTCGACGGCGATGCGCTTCCACACGTTCGTCGCCGGCGTGTAGCTCCAGGTGCCGGGGTCGCCGCGTTCGCTCTGCACGTTCCCGCCTCCGAAGAGGACGAAGCGCTTGTTGTGCCCGTCGTAGCACATCGACGACCACAGCAGGATGCCCGGCGGATCCTTCTCGGGGTTGGTCTCAGGCGCCAGGTCCGCCCAGATACGTTTCGCCGGGTCATACCGGAAGGTGCGTCCGTTGGCGTGGAAGTAGAACGCCCGCGTGTCGGGGTCATACCCGTACTTCTGCCCCAGCGAGAAGGTGCCGTAGACCGTCCAGTTGGGCCGCCTGTTGCCGGCGGAGTCCGTGAAGTGCCAGCGCTCGTCCTTCCACGCCGGCGCGAGGCACGGCCCGGACTTCGGCCCCCAGTCCTTGCCCGCCGGGAACACGTTCTCCCACACGCCCGCGTCGCGGTCCAGCGCCAGCACGTCATAGGACCGCGGCTTCTTGTAGTCGGCCCACGACGTGCGCCCGCCGAGGACGAGGAACCGCTTCGATACCGGGTCGTAGCCGAGGGGCACGTCCCAGCGCCGCCCCTCGATGACGGCCTTATCGAGACGCCCCCAGACGTTGGGCGCCGCCAGTGCGAGAAGGATGACAGCGTACATTCCCATCCCCCGGCGAGCGGCCCGGCGTGAGCGGGCCGTGTCTTCTCATCCCGTCAGCCAACACTCACCCGAACAGCGCCTCCACGGCCCGCCCCACGCTCGCCGGCCGCGTGAAGCCGTCCGCCGCCAGCCGCGTCGCCAGGTCGATCCCGAGCGCACGGAACAGCGTCGCCCCGAAGTCCTCCGGCGTCACCGGGTGATCGCGGACGTACCCGCCGTGCCTGTCGGACGCACCCACCACCAGCCCGCCGCGCACGCCCGCCCCCGCCATCAGCGCCGAGTAGCACGCCGGCCAGTGGTCGCGGCCCGCCTTGACGATCTTCGGCGTCCGCCCGAACTCGCCGACCATCACCACCAGCGTGTCCTCGAGCAGCCCGCGCAGGTGCAGGTCGTCGAGCAGCGCCGACACCGCCTGATCGAGGTTCGGCAGCGCCCACCCCAGGCCGAACGCGCCCTTCCCGAAGATCCCGCCCAGCCCCGCGCCCTCGCCGTGCATGTCCCACGTCTGCACGTTCCGGAACTTCTCCCCCGGCGGCGTCCCCGCCCACGCCGTCACGCTGACCAGCCGCACGCCCGCCTCGATCAGCCGCCGCGCCATCAACAGGTTCTGCCCCAGCGGATGCCGCCCATACCGCTCCCGCAGACGGCCCGGCTCGTGGGCCAGATCGAACGCCCGCCGCGCCGCCGGCCCCGCCAGCAGATCCGCCGCCCGCTCCTGATACCGCCGCATCGGCCCGCCGCCGCGCAGCAGCGCCATCCGCTCGCGCAGACGCTCGTGCGGCACGTCCTTCGGCGTGTCGAACGCGGTGAACCGGAACGTCGGCGATGAAGGGTTATCGAGGTCCGTCCCCACGCGCAGCGGCGCGCAGGTGTGCCCGAGGAAGCCGCCCGTGAGATACCGCGGCTGCACGTCCCCGGCGAGGTTCTGAATCCACACATACGGCGGCACGTTCGCCCGTGCCGGCTTGAGCTTCGCGACCACGGAGCCGTAATACGGCGTGTCGGGCGTGGGCCGCGAGTGCCCCGTCATCTGGATGTGCATGCCGCCGTCGTGCCCGCCGTCACGGTGCGTCATCGACCGCACCAGCGCGAACCGCCGCGCCATCCCCGCGAGCCGAGGCAGCAATTCACCGAGACGCACCCCCGGCACCGCGGACGGGATGGCCCTGTACGGCCCGCGGATGTCGTCGGGCGCATCCGGCTTGGGGTCGAGGCTGTCGATGTGGCTGGCCCCGCCGTACTGCACGATGAAGATGCAGGACTTCTCGCGCCGGCGCCCGGCGGAGTCGGCGCGGAGCAGGTCCGGCAGGGACAGCCCCAGCAGCCCGAGCGAGCCGGCCTGGAGCAACTGACGGCGGGACGGCGAGGCGTGCGTGCCCATGATCGCCTCCGGGGTGTGGTGGGAAGGGGGATCACTCCTGCCGTCCAGCATACCGCCCCGCCCGCCGCCGGGCACAGGAATCCCTCCACATTCACGGCGGATCAGGCCACCACGGATGGTGGCGGATGGACGCCCATCAGTGAAGGAAACGAACAAGGGAAACGAACTTTGCCGCCGCAAGTGTCAGCAACAGAACGACTTGTGGAAGTTCATTTCCCGACCCCCCTCACACCCCCCACTCGACGGAAACGAATCGCCCGGCGATCAGGACCGCGCCCACCCCTCGGGCGGTGCCCCCGCCTTTGAGCCAGACCCTTTGGGTGCCGCTTCACCGATGAGTGTCACGTTCAACGCCCCATCCGCGCCAACGCCGCCTTCGCCACCTCCGTCAGCCACGCGCCTTCCGCCCCGCCCGCGACCCGCTTCAGAGCCGCCCGCGCCTCCGGTGTGGCGGCCAGCTCCAGGGCCCAGACGGCGCGGCGCTGACGCAGGCGCTCGGGCGATCCGGCCCACTCGTCCAGCAGGCGCGTGGCGGCCTCCGCCGGCCCGGCGCGGAGCCGGGCCGGCCGATTGTAACGCGCCTCGTGCAGCGCCCGCTCGGCGGCGGTGTCCATGCGTCTCAGCCCCTCGACAGCCCGCCCCCAGCGCTCGGGGTCTTCGGCGCCCAGCTCGGCGATGAGCGCGGACGCATCGGCCGGCTTCAGCGGGTGCAGCCGTTCGGCGAGGCAGGCCACGCCCGCCGGGGACGCGGCCAGCTCCCACACCGCTCCCACGCCGGACTTCTCGCCCAGCGTCTCCCAGAGCGAGGCCGCGCCGGCCGCGTCGAGGGCCCCCGGCCGCCGATGCCCGGCGGCGTCCCACAACCAGATCGACGCGTCGGCGCCGCCGCTCAGGAGCCTCCGCCCGTCGAGCCAGGCCACCGTCACATGCCCGCCGTCGCGCCGGCCGAGCGACGCCACCTCCTGCCCGGTGGCCGCCTCGCGCACCGATACACGCCCGACGGGCCCCGCCACCGCCAGGGCGATGAGGCGCCCGTCCGGTGAGAATGCCGGGCCGCCCCCCCAATCCATCGCGGTGCCGTGACGGAGCGATGTGATGCTGTCGCGGCCCATGTCCCACATCTCCAGGTGACGGCCACTCCGGTACCTGGTGAACACCGCCGCGTGCCGCCCGTCCGGCGCGACGGCGGCCGAGTCCAGGCTGTGGAAGGCTCGTGTGCGCAGGAGCCTCCCCCCGGCGTCGTAGTAAGCCAGCCCCCTCTCCACCGCCACGAGCACCCGCCGCCCGTCGGGTGACCAGGCCGGCACATGCCCGTGGTCGCGGTAGGCCCCGAGGAGGCGGCCCGTGACCCGCCCGGTAGGCACATCCCAGACCCGTGCCTGCTCGCCGGGGCCGTGGGAGGCGAGGCGCCGGCCGTCGGGAGAGAACGCCAGATCGGCCGCCGAATCCCCCCGCTCGGCCAGCCGGCGGACGGGCCGGCCCGCCTCAAGATCGAACAGCGTGATCGACCCGAGGTCGGCGGCCGGCACCGCCGCCAGTGCCCCGTCGGGGGACAGCGCCGTCCTCGTCGGCCAACGGCCCCCGGCCGGGCCGGGGACCACGGCGGACGTCCCGTCGGCGAGGCCCCAGCGCCGCATCTCGCCCGAGAAGTCCAGCGCCAGCACCTCCCGCCCGCCGGGCCGGACGGCCCACCACACGACGGGCGAGGCGTGCCCGTCGCCCAGCACGGGCCGCCCCGTGGCCGCATCCCAGACGCCCACGCCCGCCTGCCCGTGCCCGGCCGCCGCCACCCACCTGCCGTCCGGCGAGAAGGCCAGGGCGTGCAACGGGCCGGAAGACGCCTGCCAGCGCCGCAGGAGCTTCGCGCCCGACCGCACCTCCACCGACCCGTCGTGGCGTGCCACGGCGAGCCGGCCGTCGCGGGAGTACGCCACCCTGTCGGCGTCCCTGTCGGTGATGTCGCCCAGGTAGGTGCCCTTCTCGCCGTCCCAGAGGCGGGCCGGTACGAGGACGCCCGCCGTGGCCAGCCGCCGGCCGGCCGGGTCGAAGGCGACGGAGAAGGCGCCGAGCGGGCCGGCCTGTGCCTCCCAGAGGGGCTTGCCCGTCCCGAGGTCCCAGACACGCACCCCGTCCTCGCCGCCGGAGGCCAGCCGCTTGCCGTCGGCCCTGAAGGAGAGCGAGAAGGCCTTCCGCTTCAACCCCTTGATCTCGAGGCTCACCCTCCCCGTCCTGGCCGCCAGGACGCGGATAACTTCGTCCACGCAGCCGGCCGCGATCCAGACGCCGTCGGGCGACCACGCCACGGAGCAGGCCTCCGCGGGTAATGGCGCCCTGAGGGCGACGCGCCCCGAGGCCGCGTCCAGGATCGTGATGCCACGGCCCGCGGCGGCGACGCGCCGCCCGTCCGGCGCGAATGCCGCCGCGGCCACCTCGAAGAGGTCGGGGCCGTCGAGGCGTCGGCGCAGTTGGCCCGTTCGAGCGTCCCACAGGCACAGGGCCCCGCCGCCGCCCGAGGCGAGGACGGCCCCGTCGGGCGAGTAGGCCAGGAAGTCAATCGCCGATCCGTGCCGCAGCAACGTCGAGCCGAAGCGGGCGATGCACCCCGGAGGCAGCGGCCCGACGGGCGGCCCTGCGGAGATGACGAGCAGCAGCGCGAGCATGACGTTCACCCCTTCTTCGCCCCCTACCGTTCAACGAAGCGACCCCTCGCCCATTCGCCCACACGTCGCTTGCGGGTTCGCGTTCGCCCACTCATCCGGTGGGTTCGCCTCATTGAACGGTCTTGCTACTTCACCCCGAGGCGCGCCAACGCCGCCAGCGCGTCCTCGGTCAACGGCGCCCCGGCCACCCCACCGGCCAGCCTCTGCAACACCGCCTTCGCCTCCGCCGTCCCCGCATGCTCCAACGCCCACACCGCCCGCCGCTGCCGCGTCCTCTCCTCCGACCCCGCCCACCCGGCGAGGATGCGCTCGATCCGCCGCCGCGGCTCCAGGTCCAGCCCCGCCACCGCCTTCCGCAGCGCCGGCTCCGCGCCCACACCCAGCTTCTCCACAGCCTCCTCCGCCCGCTTCCGCGTGTCGAAATCATCCGAATCCATCCCGGCCAGCGCCTTCGCCACCTCGCGCCCCGCCGGCGCCGTCACCGCCTTCAGGTGCCGCCCCGCCAGCGCCACGCCCCCGCGCGCCGCCGCCAGATCCCACACCGCACGCACCGCCTTCTCCGAGTCCGCGTCGGCCAGACGCCCCCACGACTCCTCCGCCGACGCCCCCGACCCGCCCAGACGCCACACCAGCAACGACGAATCACCGCCGCCCGACAGCAGGCGCCGCGAATCCGCCAGGAACGCCAGGGCGAGGACGCTCCCCTGCCGCCCCGCGAACGAAGCCACACGCCGCGCCGTCGCCACCTCCCACACCAGCACGCGCCCGTCAATGTCGTCGCCGCCCGTCGCCAGCAGCCGCCCGTCCGGCGAGAACGCCGTCCCGTACACCCCGTTCTGCCCGGCCGGCCATGATTTGCGCACCTCGCCCGTTCTCGTCTCCCACAGCACCAGTGCCGGGCTGGTGTCGCCGCCGGCGAACGCCACCAGGGAGCCGTCGGGCGAGAACGACGCCGAGTGCGCCTCCGCCCCGAAGTCCTGCGAGTGCAGCGCCTTGCCCGTCCGCGCGTCGATCAGCCGCGCCTCCCGCCCCGCCGCCGACAGCAGCACCCGCCCGTCCGGCGAGAACGTGAACGCCGTGATGATCGACTGCGCCGTGGCCGGCGCCGTCTTCGCCTCCACCACGGACCGCCCCGTGCGCGTGTCCCAGATACGCACCAGCCCGTCGATGTCGAGCATCGCCAGCCGCCCGTCGGGCGCGAAGCTCAATCCGATGATCCGCTTGTCCGCCCCCGCCAGCCGCCGCAGGGGCTCGCCCGTCCGCCCGTCGCACAGCGCGACGTGCCGCGACGACCACCGCGCGACGGCCGCCAGCGACCCGTCCGGCGACACCGCCAGGGTGTGCATCCCGCCGGGCCGCAAGCCTGGCAGATCCGCCCGCGACAGGACGCGCCCGCCGAGGCCCCAGCGGATCATCGTGCGGTCACGCCCGAGGCTGAGGGCCTCCCTCCCGCCCGCCATCACACGCACGAGATCCACCGGGCCCGCGTGCCCGTCCGCCTCGAGGAGCGCCGCCCCCGTGCGGGCGTCCCACAGATCGACACGCGACCGCCACACGCCCACGCTCGCCAGCGTGCGTCCGTCCGGCGAGAACGCCACGCCCGTCAACGACAGGGCCGCCGCCCGCCAGCGCCGCACCTTCTCGCCGTCGAGCACCGTGATGTGGCCGTCCACGCCGGCGACGGCCAGCCTCCCCCCGTGCGCCGCGAGGGCGCGTGGCATCCCCTCGACGCGCCGCGTGGAGATCGGCTTGCCGTCGCCGCCCCAGACCTTCACGTCGCCGTCCGGCCCGCAGGTCGCCAGATCCCCGCCGGCCCAGGCCAGGGCCGACGCGTAGGAGTCGCCCGCCGGGTGGGCCTTCGCCTTCCAGATCACCTTGCCCGACGCCACGTCCCAGAGCCGCATCTCGCCCGACAGGTCCAGCGTGGCGACGGCCCGCGAGTCGGCCCGGAAGGCGACGCCCCACGGCGTCGCCGCGAGGCCCTCGAGCACGAGGCCGGGCTTGCCGGTGTCGGCGTGCCACAGACGCACGGTGAGGTCGTGCGAGCCCGAGGCGATCCACCTCCCATCGGGCGACCACGCCGCGGACACGACGCCGTTGGTGTGCCCCTCCAACGCGCGGACCTGCTCCCCCGAGCGGGCGTCCCACACCAGCAGGCCGCTGCCGTCGGCGGCGACGACGCGTCTGCCGTCGGGCGAGAAGGCGATGCCGTAGGTGGCGGGGAATCGCCGCGTCGAGCAATGCCGCAGCAGGTCGCCGGAGCGGACGTCCCACAGGCACAGACCGCGCCCGTTGCCCGACGACGCGACGACGCGCCCGTCGGGCGAGAACGCGACGGCGTTGAACGTGAAGCCGTGCCGGAACCGCGTCGTGCCGAGGCGGGCGACGGCCCCGTCCGGCAGGGCGTCGGCCAACGCGGGCCCGGCGGCCAGGATGAGCAGGATGCCGATCATCGACGCGCCTCCGGTACGTGTCCGAGCTCTTTGAGCAGTTTACGGGCGGCCGGCGTGTCGATCTTCTCGATCGCCATCACGGCGCGGGCGAGGCGGTGCGCCTCCGGCGAGCCCTCCCAGCGCGTGAGGATGCGCTCCAGCCGCTTCGCCACGTCGATGGACGGCCTGTCCGCCAGCGCCCGCCGGATGGCCGCCCCGGCGCCCGGCATCAGCGCCGCCAGCTCGCCCTCGGCCTTCATGCGGGTGTCGAAGTCGTCGGAGTCGAGGGCGGCGAGGATCTTCTTGAACGCCGCCGCCGCGGGCGGCACCGCCGGCCTCAGCTCGCGGCCCAGCACCTTCACCCCCGCGTCGGGGCTGGTGATCAGCTCCCACGCCGCCGCGTGGGCGTCGCCCGCCGGGCCGGCGAGACGCGCCCAGCAGTCCTCGACGGATGCACGGGGGGCAAGCCGCGCCCGGCCCGTCAGATCCCAGACGAGGACCGTGGCGTCCCACGATGCCGACGCCAGAGTGCGCCCGTCCGGGGCGAAGTCGATGGCGTGGATGCTGGACGGGTGCCCGGCGAAGTGATGCACCAGCCCGCCCGTTAACGCCTCCCACACGCGCACAACGCTGCCCGGCTCCGTGCCGGTCGAACCGGCCAGCAGCCGGCCGTCGGGGCTGTACGCCAGGGACGCCAGCCCGTAGGTCGTGCCATGCTCCCACCCGCCGATCCGCTTCAACGTGCGGGCGTCGAACAACGTGATGTGCTTCTGCCCGCTGACGGTGATCACCTTCCCGTCGGGCGACCAGGCGGCCCCGGCGCTGCCCAAGGTCGATTCGACGGCGAACGTCCGGCTCCCATCGGCGCCGATGTCGAAGGCCCGGCCTCGCCCCTCGCCCAGGAGGAGGAGACGCGAGCCGTCCGCCGACCACGCCAGGCCGAAGCCGAACTCCCGCAGCCGGCTGAGGGGGTGCGAGAGCAGCTCCTCGCCCGTCGCCACGTCGAACACCTTCAGGCCGCCCTCGTGCGACGTGGCGGCCACACGCCTGCCGTCCGGCGAGAGGAGGGCGTTGTCCGCGCCCCATTTGCCGGCCTTGATCGTGGCGACGAGCTTCCCCGTGCCGGCCTCGCGCACCGTGACGGGCTTGCGGAACGGCGTCGAGGCGACGAGCCGCCCGTCGCGCGAGAACGACTGGCCCCACGCCCATTCGCCCTCCGCGCCCCGCGCCTCCTCCTTACCGGAAGCAGGATCCCAGCGGATCAGCACGCCGTCGCGGTCGCGCGAGAGGAGCCGCCCATCCGCCAGGAAGCGCACCGCCCGCACGGGTGTCTGATGCCCGCCCGGCGCGTGCAGACGCTTCCCCGTCCCCGCGTCCCACAGGGCCACCGTCGGGCCCTGGCTGCCGCCCGAGGCGAGGAGTTTGCCGTCGGGTGAGAACGCCAGGACGGGCGACCACCGGAGCCCCTTCCAGGTGGCCAGCTCCTTCCCCGTGGCGGCGTCGAGGACACGCACGGTGCCGTCCTCGAACGTGGCGGCGACCTTGCCGGCGGCCGCCGCCAGGGCCGCTACCCCGTCGGGGCCGCGGCGCAGGACGCGGCCCGGAGCCCCATCACGTGCGTCCCACAGGCGGATGGTGCCGTCGCTGCCACCGGTGACGAGCCGGCCGTCCGGCAAGAAGGCCACGGGGGTGCCGTCCGTGCCGGTGCGGTGGCGGTAGGAGTGGGCGGCCGCCTCCCAGCGTTTCTTGCCCGTGGCGGCGTCGATGACGGTGAGCGTCCCGAGCTGCGTGGTGATGGCCACCTCGTCGCCGAGAGGGCTGGCGGCCGCCTTCGCGCCCCAAAGCCGCAAGACGTCGCGCCGCAGCTCCCTGCCGGTCCGCCCGTCACGGATGACCAGCTCGCGGGAATTGTCGGCGAGGCCGGCCAGCCACTTGCCGCCGCCGCCCCAGCCGACGACGGCCTCACGATTCACCCCCGCGAGCTGCCAGCGACGTTCGCCCGTGGTCAGGTCCCACAGCGTGGTCGGCTGGCCGTCCGCGACGAGTGATCCGCCGTCGGGGTGCAAGGCGATACCGCGCGGCCACTGGGAGCGCGTGATGGGGAGGCGGAGGATCGCCTTGCCCGTGCGGACATCCCAGACAGTCGGCCCGCCGGCGCCGCCACTGGAGATGAGGCGTCGGCCATCGCGCGTGAAGATGAGGCCCCAGACGCTGCCTTGATTCAGACGCAGCGTCCCCAGACGCATCACCGCCCCCGCCGGCAGCGGCTCCGCCAGCGGCGGCCCGGCGGCGAAGATCAACAACACGAGCATGGCTTCCCCTCCGTTCATCGCCCCAGACGCGACAACGCCGACCGCGCCTCCCACGTCACCGGCGCGCCGTCGGGCCCCGCCGCCAGCCTCTTCAGCACGGCCCGCGCCTCCGCCGTGCCCACCCTCTCCAACGCCATCACCGCCCGCGACAGCCGCAGCGCCTCCGGCGAGCGGTCCCACCCCGACAGGATGCGCGTCAGCCGCATCCGCACCTCCAACGTCGGCCCGGCCGCCAGCGCCTTCCGCATCGCGTCCGCCGCCGACCACGCCCCCAACGACAACGCCTCCTCCGCCCTCGCGCGCGTCTCGAACTCCTCCGCGTCGAGGTCCTTCACCAGCCCCGCCACCCGCCCCGCCGTCAGCGCCCGAGGCGCCGCCAGCCGCGCCCCCAAATACGCCGCCGCCCCCGGCGTGGCCGCCAGCGTCCGCACCGCCGCCAGGGCGTCCGCCGCGTCACCGCCGGCCAGACGCCCCCAGCAGGCCTCCGCCGTCGCCGCCCGCACCGCCCCCGCCGACGGGTCCCACAGCATGGCGCAGCCGGGCGGCGCCGCCTCGATCAGCCTGCCGTCGGGCACGAAGGCGATGCGCCGGCCCGCCGGCCCGGCCCCGCCCGTCCACACCACGCCGCCGCTCGCCACCTCCCACACCCGCACCGGGTGCCCCGCCGCCAGAAGCCTGCCGTCCGCCGAGAACGCCATCACCCGCGGCATCGTGCCCCCGTGCGCCCACACACGCCGCGGCCGCGCGTCGGGCGCCCACACCGTGACGACGGCGTCGTCGGCCCCCGCGAGGCGCCCGTCGCCGGACCACGCCAGCGCCCACTCGCCGTGATACCGCCCCAGGCGGCTCTTCAACACGAACGCCTCGCGCTCCGTGCCGGAGCCGAGGTCGGCCACCATCACCCGCCCGTCCGCCTGGGCGTGCGCCAGCCGCCCGCCGTCCGGCGAGAACATCAGCGCCCTCGCCCCGCCCACCGCCAGCCGCTGCTTCAGGTGGTAGATCTGACGCCCGTCGGACGACTCCCACGCCAAAACGTCGCCGGGGCCGAGGATCGCCGCCACCCGCCGCCCGTCGCGGCTGAGCGCCAGCGCGGCGATCCCCTCCACGCGGATCTGGGCGAGCGGCCCGCCCGTGCGTCGGTCGCGCACCGTGATGCCGAATGCGTCACCCGACGCCGACAGCCGCCCGTCGGCGGAGATGACCTCCGGCGACGTGGACGGCCCGCGGGTCGCCACCCCCACCACGCCGCCGTCGAGGATCCGCAGGGCCGCGAGGTCCGCCGCCGCGTCCCGCGGCGACAACTGCCTGCCCGTACCCCCGTCCCACAGGGCGATGCGCGCGCTGCCCGACGCCACGCCGGCCAGCTCGCGCCCGTCCGGCGAGAAGGCCAGCCGGTGCGGCGTCGGCACGGCGTGCCAGGACGCCAGCGTCCGACCCGTCCGCGTGTCGAAGGTGAGGACGCGCCCGTCGTCGAACGCCGCCGCCAGCCTGCCGGGCGTGCCGGCCAGGACGCGGCAGGGCGCGTGACGCATCGCCAGCACGCGGCCCGGCCTGCCGTCGGGACCCCACAGCCGGACGGTGCCGTCGGGGCCGCCCGTCGCCAGCACGTCGCCGGCGTGGGCCACGCACGGACCGGCGGGCGGCCAGGCGGACCGCGGCGAGTGGGCGACGGCCCGCCATCTCGCCTCGCCGGTGAACGGGTCGAGGACGGCCAGGGTGCCGTCCGCCCCGAGGAGGGCCACCTCGTGGCGGACGTGGCTCGCGGAGATCACCCCGCCCCTGGCCCGCTCGTCGTCGATGACGTGGACGCGCTTGCCGTCCGCTCCGAAGCGGACGACGATGCCGCCGCGGCCGAGGGAGGCGATCCACTTCCCCCCCGGCCCCCACACCGCCGCGTCCTCGCCCCCGGAGGCCGCCCCCCAGCGGAAACGCCGGGTGTCGAGGTCGAAGACGCCCAGGCCGCCGCCCCCCGAGCCCAGGACGGCGTCGCCCGCCGGGTGCAGGGCGATGCCGGGCCAGAGGGCGTGGCCGATCAGCCCGTGGCCCTCCCCGGTCCGGGCGTCGAACTCGTGCAGCCCGTGGTTGAGCGACATCACGACGAGGCGGCCCCCGGGCGCGTACACCACGCCCACCAGCCCCGACGGCGCCTGGAACGCCCCCGCCGCGAACGGCGCCGGCGGCCCGGCGGCGAGGACGAGCAGCATCAGCATGGCATCCCCTCCGTTCAGCGACCCATCCGCGCCAACGCCGCCCGCGCCTCGTCGCCCACGGGCGTCCCGCCCGCCTTCCGGGCGAGGGCCGACAGCTCGGGCACCGCCGCCGGGCCGATGCACTCCAACGCCATCAGCGCCCGCCCCAGACGCAGCGCCTCCGGCGACGACTCCCACCCGGCGAGCAACCGCTCCAGCCGCTTGCGTGCCTCCAGCGGCGGGCCGGCACGCAGCGCCCGGTACATGGCCGGCGCGGAGGCACGGAGCGAGTCGCGCAGCGTGTCCTCCGCCTTCTGGCGGACCTCGAAGTCGTCCGAATCGAGGTCGGCGACGAGCCGCGCCATAGCCTTCTCCGTCGGCGCGGCCGGCGGGATCAACTTACCCGGAAGCAGCGCCAGCGCCGACGCCGGCCGCGCCGCCAGCTCCCACATGGCCGCGTGGGCGTCGGCGGCGTCCCCGGCCAGACGCTCCCAGTAACGCCCGCCCCCGCCGCCGCCTGCCCTCGGGTCATTCAGCAGCACGCAGCCGCCGCCCGGAGAGCCGGCGATCAGCCTGCCGTCGGAGGTGAAGGCGATCCGGCGTGGCCCGCCGCCCGTCACCGGCACGCGCCGCACCAGGCCGCCGCTGGCCACCTCCCACACGCCGACGCCGGGCCTCACGCCGATCTCGTACAGGGCGACGAGGCGGCCGTCGGCGGAGAAGGCGGCGTCGGCGGAGAAGTTCGGTGCGACCCCCCAGGTGCGGACGGCATCGGGGCGCAGCGGGCTCCACACCCGGACTCCGAAGCCGAGCGCCACGGCCGCCCTGCCGTCGGGCGACCACGCCCCGGGCCGCGGATACGAGGAGAATCGGGCCCCCGGCGCGAGGACCGTCTCGTTGCCCGTTGACAGGTCGATGAGGGCCGTCCCTGCCTCGTCGGCGGAGAAGAGGAGG
The DNA here is from genome assembly GCA_964630925.1 of uncultured Alcaligenaceae bacterium. Taxonomy (GTDB): domain Bacteria; phylum Planctomycetota; class Planctomycetia; order Gemmatales; family Gemmataceae; genus RGDT01. The sequence goes on along the minus strand of CAZVZK010000080.1, from coordinate 28,505 downwards.
TGACGGCCGTCGGTCGAGAACCGGCAGAAGCCTGCGCCGCGGGCAGGCCCCGTCTTACCCCGGTGCAGCAACTTGCCGGACGCGGTGTCCCAGACGCACAGCCCGCCGGCGCGGAAGAGGGCGGCGAGGCGGCTGCCGTCGGGGCTGAACCCGATGATCTCGGCCGGGCCGTCGCCCCCTCGAAGGGTCTGCAATGCCTCGCCGCGGGCGTCGCGGATGGTGATGCCCGCCTTGCCGCCTTCCGCCGCCAACCTGCCGTCGTGCGAGACGACGGGCCTCGGGGAGGCGTTCGCCAGCTCGGGTGCGATGGGGGCGCCCACCTCGCCGCCGCCCAGGACACGCAGGCCGGGGATGGCCCGCTCGGGCCGCCCCCCCCGGCGGAGCCCCGTGCGGGGGTCCCAGAGCATCACCTGGGCCGCCCGCCCGCCCACCCCGGCGAGCGTCTTGCCGTCGGGGGTGAAGGAGAGGTGGTCGGCGGCATGCGGCTCCTGCCACCCGGCGATACGCCTGCCCGCCGCCGTGTCGTAGACGGCCATCGTCCCCCCTTCGAAGGCGGCGGCGAGCAGGCCGTCGGCGTTGGCCCCCAGGGCGGTGCAGGCCCTCTCGCCCAGCGCGAGGACCCGGCCCGGCCTCCCGGTGGCCGCGTCCCAGAGCCGGACGGTCCCCTCCGCCCCGCCGGTGGCCAGCCACCCGCCGCGCGGGTGGTACGCCAACGCCCCCTGCCGGTGAGGGCGTGACATGTGGCCGCGGGCGCTCCAGACGGGGTCGCCGGTGAAGGGGTCGTAAACGGTGAGGCCCCCGCCGTGCTCGAAGACGGCGAGGCGATGGCGTGCCGGGTCGGAGGCGAACGCGCCGTGGGCGCTGCCGCAGGGGATGCGCTGGACCAGCTCGCCGCTCTTGCCGGACCGCAGCACGAGGGCGTTACGGACGTGGTCGTAGGTGACGACCCACTTGCCCTGGAAGCCCCAGGCCGCGCCCCCCTCGTACTTGACGGGCTGGGCCCAGCGCTCCTTCCCGGACGCGGCGTCCCACAGCGCGAGGCGGAGCATGCCGCAGCCGAGGACGGCGTCCCCGGCGGGGTTGACGCTGACGTGGGAGTATTCCTGGCCGGCCTCGCCGAGCCGGCGCGCAGAGCCCCCGGAGGCATCCCAGAGGTGGGCGGCACCGGTCCAGCCGGCGACGGCGACGCGCCCGTCGGGCAGGAACGCGAGGGAGCGCAGGCCGCACCCCGCGTCGAAGCGCGCGGGCGCCGCCGGCGTGGCCGGCCCGGCGGCGAGGATGAGCAGCATCAGCATGACGATCACTCCCCCTTGTCGATGCGTGCCAGCGCCGCCCGCGCCTCGTCGCCCAGCGTCGAACCGCCCTCGGCGGCGGCGAGGCGCTCCAGCAGCCCACACGCCGGCACGCCGATGCGCTCCAGCGCCAGCACCGCCCGCGACAGGCGCAGCCGCTCCTTCGTGCCCTCCCACTCGCGCAGGATCGCCTCCAGCCGCAGAAAACGATCCAGGCCCGGACCGGCCTTCACGGCCTCGCGCATCGCCGCGCTCGCCGTCCGCGCGTGCGCCGTCAGCATCGCGGCGGCGGACCGCCGCGTGTCGAGGTCGTCGTCCTCCAACGCGGCGATCAGCCTCCGCACCCGCGCCGCATCCAGCGGCCTCGGGCGGGCGACGGCCTCGCGCAGCAGGGGCAGCGCCTCCGCCGGCCGCGCGGCCAGCTCCCACACGGCGGCGTGGGCGTCCGCCGCGTCGCCCGCCAGCCGGGCCACGGGAGACGCCCCGCGCCCGACGCCGGCCCGCGGCTCCCACAGCAGGACGGTACCCGCCACGGCGTGGGCGCCGATCAGCCGCCCGTCGGGCAGGAAGGCCGCCGCGCGCACGGCGTCGGCGAACCCCACGATCTCGCGGACCATCTTGCCCGTCGCCACCTCCCACACGCGGATCGGCCCGGCAACGCCCTTGGGGCCGCGCGCCGGGAGGATGGCGAGCAGTCGCCCATCGGGGCTGAAGGCCATGTCGCGCGTCGGCCCCTGCCCGTGCAGCCACGTGCGGACGGTCACGCCGGCCTCCGCGTCCCACAGGATGACGGCCTGGCCGTTCACGCCGGCCAGCCGGCCGCCGACGCCCCACGCCACGGCAGGGTTGAAGACCCGGAACGCGAGGTCATCGCGGCCGGTGCCGAGGTGCAGGACGCGGACCTGCCCCGGGCTGACGTAGGCGATCCTGGCGCCGTCCGGCGAATAGCGGAGGTCGGAGGTGGTGGGGAAGGCGGCGGGGGCCGTCTTCTCGATGAGGCGCTCCCCCGTGCGGGCGTCCCACACGACGAGACGGCCGGGCTGGAGGAGGGCGGCGAGACGCCCGCCGTCGGGGCTGAACGCCATCACCGCCGGGGCGGCGGCCATGCCGTCCAGCAGCCGCAACGGGGCGCCGGTGCGGGCGTCCTCGATGCGGATGCGCCGCAGGTCCGAGTCCGCCGTCGCCGCGAGGACGCCGTCAGGGGACGCCGGCCGATTCACGGCGTCCGACGTGATCCCGGCGGGGACGATCACGCCGGCGGCGCGGAGGGCCAGCCGCGACAGGGGCGGCGGCTCGGGGGACAGTCGGCGCCGCGTGCGCGGATCCCACAGGTCGACGTGCCGCCCCAGCGGCCCCGCCGTCGCCAGCACCTTCCCCGTGGGCGAGAAGGCGAGGCAGGCAGGGCCGGGCCCGGCGTGCCAGCCGGGGAAGACGTGCCCGGTGTCGGGGTCGATGACGCGCACGCTGCCGTCCGCGAAGGCGGCGGCGGCGAGGCCCGTGGTGATGGCGACGGCGACGCAGCCGACCGGGCGCATGAGGAGGACGCGGCGCGGAGAGCCGTCGCCGCCCCAGAGGCGGACCACCCCATCGGGCCCGCCGGTGACGATGGCCTTGCCGTCGCGCGTGGACGCCGCGCCGCCGGGCGGATGGCCTGTCCGGGGCGTGTGGGCGATGGAGCGCCACTTCCACCCGGCAACGCTCAGAAACCCGGCCTCATCGAGGACGGCGGCCTCGGCGCGCGGCGGGGGCGGGGCGACGTGGCGGGCCAGACGCCCCCTGGCATCCCAGACGCGGACGCCCGCCGGGCCGGACGTGACGACGTGTTTGCCATCGGGCGTGAAAGCGAGCCCGGTGACGCCGGAGCCGTGGTCGAAGCGCGCCGGAGTGGCAGGAGGCCCGGCGGACAGGATGAGGAGCAGCATGGCGATCACTCCTTCGGTGTGTCGATGCGCGACAGTGCCGCCTTCGCCTCGCGTGTCAGCGGCGCGTCCGCGTCGCCGCCCGCGAGCCTCTTCAACAACGCCCGCGCCTCGGGCGTGCCGGCCTTCTCCAACGCCATCACCGCACGCGACAGCCGCAGCGACTCAGGCGAGTGTCTGATCGCGGTGAGGACGCGCTCCAGGCGTTTCATCACCTCTTGCGAAGGCTTCGAGCTGAGGTGCTTGCGCAGCGCGGTGGACACGCTCGGCCCCAACTTCACCAGCCCCGCCTCGGCCCGATCCCGCGTCTCGAAGTCATCCGAATCCAGCTCACCGAGGAGTCGCTTCAAGGCCGCCGCTTCCGGCGCCTTCTGCGCGTCGAGATGGCGTGCCAGTTGAGGCACGCCGCCCGGCGTGTCGGCGATCTGCCAGACGGCGACATGCGCGTCCGGCGCCTCGCCGGCCAGACGCCCCCAGCAGCGTGCCAGGGCGGCGGCATCGGGGCGGCCAGAATGGAGGGTGCCCGTGACATCCCAAACGTGGATCATCGCCCCCCATGAGGACGCCGCCAGCGTCCGCCCGTCTGGCGAGAACGCGACGAGGCCGGGGGACTTCATCGGCCCGGAGAGCTCGCGGACGAGCCGGCCCGAAGCGGTCTCATGCAGACGCACCGCGTTCTCGGCCCTGCTGGCCAGGAGCCGGCCGTCCGGGCTGAATTCGATGACGGCCCCCGCCGGGTCGAACGAGAGCGCCGGCACCCACGTTCGCGTGTCGAGCAGCGTGACGCGGCCGTCGATCATCGCCACGCGCGAGCCGTCCGGCGACCACACGACATCGCCCCGCTCCCACGGCCTGGGGCCCAGATCCGCGCCGAAGTCGAACACCTTGGCCGTCCGGCCCGTCTTGCAGTCGAGCAAGTTCACGGCCGTGCTGAACATCCCCATGTAGAGGCAGCGGCCGCCGTCGGGGGACTTCCAGATCCGGTCATGTCGCGTCGAGCCTTCCACCGACTTGAACAGCTCCTTGCCGCCGAGCGTCCAGCCGGCCAGCCTGGCCGAGGGGAGGCCCCCCGCCACGAAGGCGACGATGCCCTTGCCGTCGGACGTGAACCAGTAGGTGATTGGCTGTCCGCCGGCCTTCCATTCTGCGGACACCTTCCCGGACGCGGCCACCACGACCCGGATGTCGTCCCCCTTCACCTCGATGATCTGCTTGCCGTCCGGCGAGGTAACCGGGGGATGGAAGAGGCGCTGGAACTCGCGGGTGGCGGCCTCCACCTTCCCGGCCGTCGGGCTCCAGAGGAGGCCGACGTTGGTGTCGAGGGATGCGATGCTTCCATCGGGCAGGACGCGGAGGTGTTGCACCTCGTCGAGGTGCCCCTCGGGCTCGTGCAGGCGCTTGCCGGTGCGGGCATCCCACAGGGCGACGTGCGGGCGAAATTCATCCGCCGTCGCCAGCGTGTGCCCGTCCGGCGCGAAGGCCATCCGGTCCGGCGGGTGGGCGCTGCGAATGACGTGCAGCTCCTTCCCGGCCGCCGTGTCGTGGATGCGGATGCTCCCGTCGGTCAGTGACGCGGCCAGCAGTCCGGATTTCGAGATGGCGAGGGCGTGGCAGACGCGCCGGTCCGGCGCCAGGAAGTTAACCGGCCCGGCCAGCGCCAGGACGCGGCCAGGCCTGCCGGTGCGCGCATGCCAGAGACGCAGCGTGCCGTCGCGGCCGCCGGTGGCGAGCCACTCGCCGCCGGGGTGGTAGGCGATGGCCCCCTCGCCGGCGCGGCCGCAGCTCTGGTATCTGTTGGCCGGCATGTGGCCGGCGGCCCTCCAGAGCGGGGCCTTGCCGTCCTTGTGCCAGACGGAGACGGCGCCGTCGCCGGTGAAGAGGGCGACCTCCGGGCGCGTCGGGCAGGCGGCCATCTGGAGGAATGGTGGGTGCGAGTCGTCCGGTGTAGGCGGGGGCGAAATGCGGCGCGTCTCCTTGCCGGTGCGGGCGTCGCCGACGTGCGTCGCGGCATCGTCGTCCGTCCAGGCGAACCACGACCCGTCGTGCCCGTAGGCCAGCGCCCGTGGAAACGCCTCCTCGTCCTTCCAGAGCTCTTTGCCCGTCCCCGGATCGACCACGCGGAGGCCGACGTCGTCGACGAGCGCCGGCCCGCCCCTGGGGTGCGGGAGGAAGAACCTGGGGCCATGCTCCTCGTCTCGGAGACGGATGCGCCCGACACGCCGACCCCTCCCGGCATCCCACAGGGTCACGCCCCCCCAATCGACCAGCACGAGCCGGCCGCCCGGCGTGAACAGGATGTCGGTGGGCCCATGAAACGAGTTGAACTTCGCAGTCCCCAGCCGGGCGACGCAGCCGGGTGGGAGGGGCTCGTCCAGCGGCGGCGCGGCACCGATCAGCAGCAGCGCGAAAGCGATCATCGGGGGATCCCCCTGTCCGCGGGATGTGACAGACGCCATTATCACCGACATGGCCCCGCACGTCATGTGAATTGGAGACGAGCCGATGACACCCCAACGCACCGCCATCATCACCGGGGCCAGCCGAGGCATCGGCCGCGCCATCGCCCTCGGCCTCGCCGCCGACGGCTGGGCCGTCACCGTCGCCGCCAAGAGCGTCGAATCCACCGACAAGCTCCCCGGCTCCATCCACACCGTCGCGGCCGAGGTCGAGGCGGCGGGCGGCAAGGCCCTCGCCGTCCAGTGCGACGTGCGCGACGAGGCCCAGATCGACGCCATGATCGCCCGCACCGCCGAGCACTTCGGCCGCATCGACCTCCTCGTCAACAACGCCGGCGCCATGTTCTGGAAGCCGGTCGCCGAGACGCCCGCCAAACGCTTCGACCTCGTGATGGGCGTCAACGCCCGCGCCGCCCTCCTCGCCTGCCGCGCCGCCCTCCCGCACCTCGCCGCCACCAGGGGCCACGTCATCAACATGAGCCCGCCGCTCGACCTCTCCATCGTCCCCGGCCGCGTCGCCTACGCCATCAGCAAGCTCGGCATGACGCTCCTCACCCTCGGCCTCGCCGAGGAAGCCCGCCCCCAGGGCATCAGCGTCAACAGCCTGTGGCCGGTGACGATCATCGAGAGCCAGGCGAGCATCAACCACGGCCTCGGCACGCGCGACATGTGGCGCAAGCCGGACATCCTCGTCGATTGCGTCCGCCGCATCGCCGCCAAGAAGCCCGGCGAGCTGACGGGCAAGGCCCTCCTCGACGAGGACTTCCTGCGTGCCGATGGCGTGACCGACTTCGCCCCCTACTCCTGCGTCCCCGGCGCCGAGCCGCGTCGCCTGACGTGGAAGTCTTAATCCAGTTCGGAAACCAGGAGGTCGGTGATGGTGCCCCACCCAGTCGTCATCGGGTTGACGCTCTGCGATCTGGTGATCCGCGAGGAGCGGACGCGGAAAACCTCCACCGTCGGGGCGTTCACCGGCCTGGGGATGCCAGCCTTCCCCGGCGTGGCGGCGCCGTTTTCCGTCCTCGCGGTGCTGACGGATGGGGTGGGGGAGGGTACAATCCAGTTGGAGATCACCCGCCTCGACACCGGCGAGGACATCCATGCCTTCGAGGGGAGGGTTGTGTTCCCGGACGTGCTCGCCGAAGTCACCTATCATCTCCGGCTGAGGTCCTGCATGTTCCCCGAGCCGGGCCTCTACCAGCTCACCTTGCTCGTGGATGGCGAATGGGTCGCCCAACGCCGCCTCCGCGTCTACCAGACTCAGGAGTAGCCATGACCGAACAGGCGAAGCCCGCCGAGCCGCCCCGCCACCCCGTCGGCAGCGTCACCGAGGCCCTGTCCTCGGTGTTCATCGAGGCCGAGGGCGAGACCGATACCACCATCCGCCCGGCCCGCCACCCTCACTTGTTGGCGAGCCCGCCGCGCCCGAAACCGCCCAACGGCGAACCGCCCGCGAAGTGAGCCTCGACCACCATGAATGAGAACATCACCTTCGCCGCCTTCCGCGCACTCCTTGAATCGCTCGGCTTCTCGTTCCTCCGCGCTGAGAGCGGCTATTACATCGCCGACCATCCGGAGTCGGGCTGCAAATTCGTCTTCAGCTCGATGGAGGACCACGGCCGGGTGCCGTACCGCTACCTCGTCCTCGCCCGTCACAACCTCGACACCTTCGGCGTCCTCGGCCGCAAGGAGTTCGAGCAGATGCTCGACCGAGCCGTCCTCGCCGGCTGACCGTCAAGTCCCCACCCCCGCCGTGCCGATGACAGGGTGTCGCGGCTACGCAACGCCGCGCGGGGGACGCCTCCACCATGCACCACAGCCGCTTCGGCCTCACCCGCCGACCCTTCCCGGCCTCGCCGGACCTCGCCTGCTACTACCCCGCGACCACCCACGAGGCCGCCCTCGCCGCCCTCCTCGCCGGCCTCGCCGACGGCGAGGCCGCCGTCGCCCTCACCGGCGCGCCCGGCACCGGCAAGACCCTCCTCGCCCACGCCCTCGCGGACCGCCTCGGCGACGCCGCCGAGGTCTGCCTCGTCGCCCACGCCGGCGGCCGCGCCGCCCTCCTCCAGGCCCTCCTCTTCGACCTCGGCCTGCCCCACGAGGGCCGCCCCGAGCAGGAGATGCGCCTCGCCCTCATCGCCCACCTCCTCGCCCGCTTCAAGGAGGGCAAGAAGACCGTCATCCTCGCCGACGAGGCCCACCTCTTCCCCCCGGACGTCCTGGAGGAGATGCGCCTCCTGGGCAACCTGGAGGGGCCGGGGGGCAAGGCCGTCCAGGTCGTCCTCGTCGGACAGCCCGACCTCCTCTCCGTCCTCCAGAGGCCCGAATTGGCCTCCCTACGCCAGCGCACCGCCGTCCGCGCCCGCCTGGAGCCGCTCGGCGTCGAGGAGGCCGCCGACTACGCCCTGCACCACCTCCGCGCCGCCGGCGCCGACCCCGACAAGGTCATCGACGCCGAGGCCCTGGAGATGCTCGCCAAGGCCACACGCGGCGTCCCACGCCTCATCAACCAGGCCGCCCACCTCGCCCTCCGCCTCGCCGAGGCCGGCGAGGCCGAGTGTGTCGATGCCGAGGTCATGCTCGAATCCCTCTCCCAACTGGGCCTGCCCGGCGGCGTGGCCGGCCCCGGCGAGAGCGGCGTCATGCTGATCCCACCCACCGAGGACGACGCTGGCTTCCGGCTGTACGCGCCGGGACGCCCCGCGTGAGGATCCCCCGCCATGGGCAGAACGTTCGACACCCTGCGCGTGGTCCCCACGACACGCACGGCCGCCCCCCCGCCGCCCGCCCCCGCGCACGCCCCCGCGGAGGGGCCGGGGGAGATGTCCTTCATCGAGATCGGCCCTAAGCGCGAGGTGATCGCCGCCAGCGCCGACGTCCTCGCCGCCGCCCCGCGCCCCGCCAAGTCACCCCCGCCCGTCCAGGGGCCGCACGTCCAGTTCCGCTCCCTCACGCCCTCCGCAGGCTCCGTGCCCGTCCTGCGCCGCCCGCGCATCGCCCCCGAATTGGTCGCCTACCACGCCCCCCAGGGCCCCGAGGCCGCCCGCTACCTCGAGCTGTTCACCGCCGTCCGCGAGGCCGCCGCCACCAAGGCCGTCATCGACCACTTCGTCCTCCTCTTCTCCGCCCTCCGCCCGGGCGTCGGGGCCACCAACGTCCTCCTCAACCTCGCCGTCAGCGCCGCCCGCCAGGGCCGCCGCGCCCTCGTCCTCGACGCCAACCTGCGCCGCCCCGCCGCCGCCGCCCGCCTCGGCATGGACAAGGCCCCAGGCCTCGCCGAGGTCCTCGCCGCCGACTGCTCCCTCGGATCCGCCATCCGCCCCACCGACCAGGAGGGCCTGTTCCTGCTGTCCGCCGGAGAGCCCCAGGCCGTCCTCGCCGACGCACGCACCTTGCAGGACCTCCTCGCCGCCCTCCGCGAGCAGTTCGACTTCGTCTTCGTGGACGGCCCGCCGTGGGACGGCCGCGCCACCGTCTCCGCCTTCGCCGCCGGCAGCGACGCCGTCTTCCTCGTCCTCCCCGGCCCCGAGGCCGACGCCCCCCAGGCGACGGCCCTCGTCCGCGACCTGCCACGCCAGGGCATCCGCCTCGCCGGGACGATCCTGACGGGGCAGTGAGGCCGGGCCCGTCAGCGGCCCCAGCCTTCCGCCTTCTGCTCCGAGAATCGATGGCTCAGCGCCATGATGCTGTCGCCCACGTGCGCTTTGTAGAGCTGCTTGCAGTCTTCCTGCAGGGTGGATCTTTCGATGAACGCGAAGATGTCGTCCTTCTTGTCCACGAATCCTTTCAGAATTCGTTCGTAACGTGGCCTGACGACTCCGAATCTCCTGGCGAGCTCGACGAAGTCGTCGTAGGCGTAGAAGCCGTTGGCCTTGAAGCTCTCCGTCTCGAAGCCGTCCTTGAACAGCCCCAGGGCGGTCCGCGATTCGTCCGGCAGGTGCAGCCGTGTGTCCAGCAGGTCGTATGCCGGGGTGAGCCGGTACTCCCCGGTGTCTTCGGACCTGAAGAGGGAGAAGTTCTTGGTGTGGGCGTCCCCGTTGTGGACGAGGTAGTTGAAGACGACGAGCGTGAACAACCGCTCCAGATCCACCTTGTAGGCGGCGACGTGCTTCCGGATCAACCCGCCGATCTCCTCATAGGAGAAGTCGTACTTGTAGTCCGGCCCGTCCGTCTCCGCTGACCTCCCGGCGATCTGCGCGAAGTCCTCCTGGAGGCTCCTGGGGCTGCCCGGCCGCACATCGAATCGACGGACGAGGTAGGCCACCTCCCCGTCCTCGAATTGAACCAGGGCGTTGTCGGCCACCTCGATCTTGAACACCTGACGGGCGATCTGCATGGTCAGGTGTTCGTTGATCGGCATGGCCGCCAGCCGCTTGTACTCCGCCCGGGGGATGGGTTTCAGGATGTACTGGCCGCCCGACTCCACCATCCTCAGCCGGCCGTCTTCCAGGGCGAGGGAGATCTTGGTCTGGATGCCTGAAATCGACAGCCTCCCGGGCGTGATCTTGAGCTTCGCATCGTCGTAGGCGGGACGCGTGAACGGCAGAACGCGGGGGACCTTCTCGCCGTCAAACAGGCCCTCCCGGCACTTCTTACAGAAGGCATCGTCCTTCCCCATCTTGAAGCATCCAGGGCAGGGGGTCACGGGACCTCCTTCACGGTCACGCCTCCGATGGTCTCGGCCTCACAGGTCCTGAGGAGCCGGGTGAAGTGGTCCCGCTCGTCGATCCTCAGCGCCCGGCACTGGATCGCCTTATCGCCCCCCTCCGCCAGCAGGCCGAAGAAGAACGGGAACAGGACGGGCGACTCGAAGGCGGCCTCCCGTTTCGGGAAAGAGAGGCTGATCGCCGGGAGCCCCGTGGCGCCCAGGTACTCCGGCCTGTACTGGAAGCGGTACCCTGCCTCGTCCCTGGAAAGGATCCCCGCCAGGACCCCCCGGCAATAGACCTCAGCTTGACGCATGGCACGCCCGTTCGACCACGTTGATCTCCAGCCCGAGTACGTCGGCGATCTTGGTGAGCTGCTTGAGCGTGGGGTTCGCCTGCCCTTTTTCCAAACTGATCAAGCCCCGGAGAGTGACCTCGGCCATCTCCGCCAGATCCCGCTGACGCAGACGGAGCAACTTCCTTCGGGTACGGAATCTCTGTCCAAGGTCTTGCGGGGACATGCATCCTCCTGTGTATTCTCGTGCGCTTTTCAGCGTATCCTGGCCTTGTGCCTCCTCGCCCGCGGCCAAAAAGTGCACGTTGATGCACTTCAGAGAGCATACTACCCGACACACAGGCCGGAAGCAAGAGAAATATGTATCATGATGCACTTTTCGACCGCGGTCGCCCGCCACGACGGAAGCCGACGAGCCCGTGTCCAAGGACCGTCGGGGAGAGCATCGGGCCGTCCCGGAAGGAGGTTAGGCCTGGGGCGCTATTCCCACCATCCCCACCGGCCGGTGTATGATGATGGATGGCGGCAGAATGCCGCTCCCGCCGTCCCGCGCCCGGAGACCCCACCCGATGATGACGAGCCTCGTGGCCGCGCTTGCCGTGGTCTCCGCCCCCGCCGACCTCGAACACTTCGAGAAGCACGTCCGCCCCGTCCTCGTCGAGAAGTGCCTCGCCTGCCACGGGCCCGAGAAGCAGCGCGGCGGCCTCCGCCTCGACTCCCGCGCCGCCCTCCTCAAGGGCGGCGACTCCGGCCCCGCCCTCGTCCCAGGCAAGCCCGCCGACAGCCTCCTCATCAAGGCCGTCAAACGCACCGGCGACCTCAAGATGCCGCAGAAGGACGCCGACGCCCTCACCCCCAACGCCGTCGCCGCCCTGGAGGCCTGGGTCAAGGACGGCGCCGCCTGGCCCGCCGGCGTCGAGCCCGTCAAGGCCCCCTCCTCCATCGAGGTCGCCCGCAAGACCCACTGGTCGTTCAAGCCCATCACCCGCCCGGCAATCCCCATCGGGGGTCTGGGGGCGTCTCGCCTCCAGCTCACAGGGAAAGGCGAGGCGGCCAACCCCATCGACAACTTCCTCCTCCCGAAGTTGCACGCGAAGGGCCTCGCCTTCGCCCCCGAGGCGGACCGGGGGATCTTCCTCCGCCGCGTCTCGTTCTCCCTCACCGGCCTGCCGCCCACCCCCGACGAGGTCACCGCCTTCCTCGCCGACAAACGCCCCGACGCCCACGCCCGCCTCGTGGACCGCCTCCTCGCCTCCCCCGCCCACGGCGAGCGCTGGGGCCGTCACTGGCTCGACGTGGCCCGCTACGCAGACACCAAGGGCTACGTCTTCACCGAGGAGCGCCGCTACCCCTACTCCTACACCTACCGCGACTACGTCGTCCGCGCCCTCAACGCCGACCTCCCCTACGACACCTTCATCAAGCAGCAGATCGCCGCCGACCGCATGGACCTCGGACACGACAAGAGGCCCCTCGCAGCCATGGGCTTCCTCACCCTCGGACGCCGCTTCCTCAACAACGCCCACGACATCATCGACGACCGCATCGACGTGGTCACCCGCGGCCTCATGGGCCTGACCGTCTCATGCGCGAGGTGCCACGACCACAAGTTCGACCCCATCCCCACACGCGACTACTACTCCCTGCACGGCGTCTTCGCCAGCAGCATCGAGCCCGCCGACCTGCCCCTCCTCGGCGACACCGACTCCCCCCTCCGCGCCTCCTTCGAGGCCGAGCTGGCCAAACGCCAGGCCGTGGCCGATAAATACGTCGCCGACCAGCGCCCCGTCCTCCTCAAACGCTTCCGCGAGAAGGCCGGCGAGTACATGCTCGCCGCCGAGACACGCGGCGCCCCGCCCCAGCAGTTGAACCGCGCCATGGTCCAGAAATGGCGCGACTTCCTCCGCGACGCGCGGGCCAAGAAGCACCCCTTCTACGCCGCCTGGTTCGACGCCAGGGACCGCGAGGCCGAGGCGAAGAAGTACACCGCCCTCTTCGCGGGCGGCAAGAATGATGGCAACGCCCCCTTCGACCTCGGCCCCGACCTCCCGCCGTATTTCGACCGCGCCCAGCGCGACCGCGCCAACGCCCTCAAGAAGAAGGTCGATGAGTGGAAGGCCACGGGCCCCGGCGCCCCGCCCCGCGCGATGGCCCTCGCCGACGCCGCCTCCCCCACCAACCCCCGCGTCCTGATCCGCGGCAACCCCGGCAACCCCGGCGTCGCCGTCCCGCGCCAGTTCCCCGAGGTCCTCACCGGCCCCGCGCGCCAGCCCTTCACGAAGGGCTCCGGCCGCCTGGAGCTGGCCGAGGCCATCGCGTCGAAGGACAATCCGCTGACCGCCCGCGTGATGGCCAACCGCGTCTGGATGCTGCACTTCGGCAAGGGCCTCGTCGCCACACCCGGCAACTTCGGCCTGCGCGGCGACCCGCCCTCACACCCCGAATTGCTCGACTGGCTCGCCAGCGAATTGATCGACTCCGGCTGGAGCCTCAAGCACCTCCACCGCCTCATCCTCACCTCACGGGCCTACCGGCAATCGAGCGAGGGCCGCCCCGACGGCGAGAAGGCCGACCCGGAGAATACGCTCCTGTGGCGCATGAACCGCAGACGCCTGGAGTTCGAGCCACTGCGCGACGCCGTCCTCGCCGTCTCCGGCCAGCTCGACCGCCTGATGGGCGGCCCGGCGGTGGAGATCACGGCGGACCCCTCGCCGCCGCGACGGACGGTGTACGCCTTCATCGAGCGCCAGAACCTGCCGGGCGTGTTCCGCACGTTCGACCTGGCAAGCCCCGACGCCAGCACCCCGAAACGCCACGGCACCACGGTCCCGCAGCAGGCCCTGTTCCTAATGAACAGCCCGTTCCTGAAGCGCGCCGCGAAGGCGTTCGCCGCGCGTGAGGACGTGGCCGCACTTGAGGGCGCGGCACGCGTCTCGCGGATGCACCTGCTGGCCTACGGCCGCCCGGCGGACAAGGAGGAGGCGGCGCTGGGCCTGACGTTCGTGAACGCGGCGGGGGCCGGCGGCTGGGAGCAATACGCCCAGGTGCTGCTTCTGGCGAACGAGCTGGCGTTCACCGACTGACCCGCCCGAGAGGTGGAAGGCCTTTCAACGCGAAGGGCGCGCGTCGAAACCCTCGACGACCCCGGTCACACGGGCCGTCGCGGCGCGTCCGTGAGGTAGTCACCCCGCCCGCCCAGGGGCGTGGCGGGGCTTTACGTCTCACGGCAGTGCGGAGGGTTTCACCATGTTGCGTTCGCGTTTCCGGCCCCGGCTGGAGGGCCTCGAGGACCGTCTGGTGCCGGCCAGCTTCACCCCGGACGTGGCTCACGTCGGGCAGGCCGGCGGCCTCATGGAGGTGAAGTACGCCGCCCACACCGAGGGCCTGGCCGCGAAGGGGCAGGGCCAGATCGAGAAGGGCAACTACCAGGCCGCCGTCCAGACGTTCACGCGTCTCATCGAGGCCCGGCCCGACGAGGCCGCGGGCTACCGCGGGCGCATCGAGGCCGAGGTCCTCCTGGGCAAGTTCTCCGACGCCCTGCAGGACATCGGCCGGATCAGGGCCTTCGTGGAGCCGGCCGACCCCGACGCCATGGCCGCCATCCTCGACGGCTACGCCGCACGCCTCGCGGCGTCGCCTGACGACGTCCACGCCCTCAAGGGCGCCAGCTTCGTCAGCTGGGCGAACTTCGACTACGGCACGGCGGCCCAGCACATCGAGCACCTGCTGGCCCTCAGGCCCGACGACGTTTACGCCACCCTGTTCCGCGGCTCGTGCCGGCTGCTGTCGGGCTCGGACACCGCCGGCGGCGTGGCGGACCTGGACCGGGCCATCGCGCTGGCCCCGAAGAGCGCCGACGTGCGGTTCATCGTCGCGGACGCCTACACCTACGGCCTGCACGACCCGCGGCGTGCCTTCGACGAGGCGTCCCTCGCCCTCAAGAGGGGCCTCGACACGCCGCGCATCCACGCCATCCTCGCCGTCTCCTACCAGGCGTTCGGCGACCAGCAGATGGCCGCGGCGGAGATCAAGAAGCACATCGACATGGTCACCACGGGCCTGGAGAAGACCGGGCCCCTGGCCGCCGGCCAGTCGCTGTCGCTGGGCCTCACGGCGGGGAAGACGTTCGAGATCCCCATCACGCTGGCGGCCGGCGAATCGCTTTCGATCCGGACGGACAGCCCGGACCTGTACGACACGATCCTCGTGCTGATCGGCCCGGACGGCAAGCCGGTGCTCGGCAGCGACGACTTCATCGACTACTTCGCCGGCTTCGACTGGGCGGCCACGCAGGCGGGGACGTACCGCCTGCTGGTGACCTCGTTCGAGGGCGTCAGCACCGGGCAGCTGGACGTGTCGCGGCTGTGATGTCCGGGGATGGGACGCGGCCCCGGGCACCGGGGCCGCGCGGGGGAGGGGAGGGGCCCCCCGGAGGCGAGGATTCCGGCCCGGATTCATTGCTCCCCCCTCGCCCGCCGGGTATCCTTAACCGGAGAGGCGACGACATCAGAATCCGACAGGGCCACATGAATCCCACCCCCGACCTCCTCACCCGCCGAGACCTCCTCCACCGCGTCGGCGTCGGCATGGGCGCCCTGGGCCTCGCGGCCCTCGCCCACGCCGAAGACCGCGGCGCACGCCCCCTCGCCCCGCGCGAGCCGCACTTCAAGCCGAAGGCGAAGCGCGTCATCCACCTGTTCATGAACGGCGGGCCGTCGCACGTCGACACGTTCGACCCCAAGCCCTCCCTCGACAAGTACCACGGCAAGCCGATCCCCTTCAACCTCCGCACCGAACGCAAGACCGGCGCCGCCTTCCGCTCCCCCTTCAAGTTCCAGCGCTACGGCAAGTCCGGCATCGAGGTCAGCGAGCTATTCCCCAACGTCGCCAAGTCCATCGACGACATTTGCGTCATCCGCTCCATGTACGCCGACGTGCCCAACCACGAGCCGTCGCTCATGCTCCTCAACTGCGGCGACGCCCGCCTGCCGCGCCCCAGCATGGGCTCGTGGCTGACCTACGGCCTCGGCAGCGTCAACCAGAACCTGCCCGGCTTCATCGCAATGTGTCCCGGCGGATACCCCATCCAGGAGACGCAGAACTGGCAGTCCGCCTTCCTGCCTGGTGTCTATCAGGGCACCTACATCGACACGCGCCACACCACCCTCGACAAGCTCATCGAGAACGTCCGCAACACGAGCCTCTCCCTCGCCGACCAGCGCCGCCAGCTCGACCTGTTGAAGATCCTCAACGAGCGCCACAAGGCGAAGCGTTCGCGTGACGCCGAGCTGGAGGCGCGTATCCAGTCGTTCGAGCTGGCCTTCCGCATGCAGACGGAGGCGTCGGAGGTCTTCGACATCTCGCGTGAGCCGAAGAAGACCCGCGACCTGTACGGCCCCGGCGTGCAGGGCCGGCAGATGCTGATCGCCCGCCGCCTCCTGGAGAAGGGCGTTCGCTTCGTGCAGGTGTGGACCGGCGAGGGCCAGCCCTGGGACAATCACGACGACATCGAGGTCAACCACCGGCGGTTGGCCCGCGAGAGCGACCGCGCCATCGGCGCCCTCCTGGCCGACCTGAAGCAGCGCGGCATGCTGGACGACACGCTGGTGATCTGGGGCGGCGAGTTCGGACGCACGCCGACGGTGGAGCTGCCGACGGCGGGCGCGAACGCCGGCAAGGTCAACGGCCGCGACCACAACCACTGGGGATACACGACCTGGCTGGCCGGCGGCGGCGTCAAGGGCGGCCACGTCCACGGCGCGACCGACGACTTCGGCTTCAAGGCCGAGAAGGACCGCGTCCACGTCCATGATTTGCAGGCGACGATCCTGCACTTGATGGGCTTCGACCATGAGAAGCTGACGTACCGCTACGCGGGCCGCGACTTCCGCCTGACGGACGTGCACGGCAAGGTGGTCAAGGGCGTGCTGGCGTGAGCCGGGTCACGGGAGCGGCGGGGGGCCTCCTGCGCGAGCCTCTCCCTCCGTCGGCGCGAGAGCCGGCGCCGGGGTGGCCGGCGGAGGGGCGGTCTCGACCTTGAAGGCTTCCGAGTACCGCTCGTAGGCCTCGTTCAGTTCCTTGTAGAGATCGTCGTACGTCATGCAGACGACGTGGTGAGAGCTGACGAGGACGTTGTGCGTCCTCCACCGCAGCCTCCGGATGTCGTCGGCGGCCAGGCCCTCATTCCGGCCGACCAGGAGGAGCCCAGCGAAATCGATGTGCCCGTAGCCGAAGTTCTTGTGGAACCTGTCGGTCTTCTTGAAGTCATCGAGGTGGCAGAACCAGTCCACGATCTGGCTGAACCCATGCTCGAAACGCCGTGACCACTCCTTGGTCGCCTTCTTGCCGACCAGCTCGAGGACGGAATCCGGGTCGCCGTTCTCCAGCTCCACGAAACAGAACTGCTTCTCGCGCCTGCCGACCACGATGTCTGCCGCGTAATCCCCCATGATCTGGAATTCGTAGGCGACCTGCCTGGCGACGCCGATGCCACCGATGGCGGTCCCGATGTAGGCGGTGAGATGCGGGGACGCCTTGAACAGCTCCTGGATCTCCCGCTCGCCCAGGATCTTCTTCGACCCGAGGAGCGCCCGAAATAGCTCGAGCTCCTTCTTGAACCGGACGTGATCGAACTCGACTTCCGTGAAGTCCTTGGCCATCACGCCCCCCCCGCGAGGACGGGGCCTGAGGACAGGATCGTGTCCTTCGTCGCGATGTCGATCACGTTGACCGTGTCGTCCTGCTCGTCCACCGTGTAGAAGATCCGGATATCGGTGCTCGTGCGGAACATGGACACGGGCCGCCCTTCCACGTTCAATGTCACTGACCGCGACCTGACGAACGGGTCATCCCTCCAGCCCCGGAGGTACTCGAACCAGGCCTCCACCCTGTCCCGGTCATCACGGCCGAGCGTCGCGAGGGCGGTCTTGACCCGCTCCGACAACACGACTTGCATACGATGCCCCCTTCGTCCGTCGAGCGAGATGATCCGGATGTCGCGCACGTCTATTACACGCCCCGCGTCGAGACTTGTCAAGCAACGTCCAGGCCCCTCGATCCTGCACCTGATGGGCTTCGGCCACGAGAAGCTGACGTACCGCCACGCCGGCCGCGACTTCCGCCTGACCGACGTGCACGGCAGGGTGGTCAAGGGCGTGCCGGCTTGATGGACGGGCGGGCGGACGGAGGGCGAAATGCGGCTCTACCTCAACCCTCACGGGACTGACATCCGTAAGGGATCAGCCTTCGTGTGGCTGGCCAGGTGGTGCCTGGCGGCGCTGGTCTGCGGCCTGTTCGTGACCGCGTGTTTGTTGCCTGCGGTCCGGACATATGGCAGCGGCTTGCCCTTCGACGCCGATACATACAGCGAACACACGGGCTTCGATGCGCTGTGGCAAGGGTGGGTGGGGCCTTTCTTCATCTGCTGGGCCGCGAATCCGCTTCTCCTCGTTGCTCTCGTTCTGCTACTTCGTGGATTTGATCGATTCGCCTGGAGGTTGATGCTGCCTGCGGCTGTGCTCGCCGCTTCGCTCCTGCTGTTCATGCGGCCGAATCGGCCCTGGGAGCCGAGCAGTGGTCTCGCGGTCACCCGCGTATCTCCGGGGTACTACCTCTGGCTCGCGAGCCATCTGACGTTACTGCTCGGAGCGGCGGCCTTGGACCGGTGGGGCGGGGAAGAAGACGCCACCCCACAATCCGCCACCCCCGACGGCATCGGTGACGCGGCGCCGCGGGAGGCCGCCTCGGAGTCGCTGACGGGACAGGTGGGTGACGTGCAGGGACGGAAGCCCTGATTCTCTGGCCGGGCTCAAATGAGGTCGATGGCCTTGCGCAGATGGGCAACCGTGCGCGGCATCGCCAGCTTCTCCAACGTCGCCAGCAGCTCTTCCGCGGTCTTCGCCGGCTTCTTGAGCCGCTGCCGTTGTCGTTTCACCGCCGCGCAGACGGGGAACGGGTCGAGCTGGAGGAGTCCGGCCACGAAGTCATCCGGGTGCCGCGCCTCCACGCCGAACGGCGCGAGTGACGCCGCCGGGAAGTCCTTCAGGTTGGATGTCACGATGAGGTCGGCCCGCCCCGTGATCGCGGCGGCGAGAACGTGCCGGTCGTCCGGATCGGGCAGGGACAGCGCCGGGATCAGCGCCTCGTAGCCGGTGATGAGGCAGTCGCGAACCGCGCCGTTCATCATGTCGCGCGTGCGCTCAAGCCGGGTACGGTCGCGGGACGGGTCGTCGGCGAGAAGGCTCTCGATCCACTCGCGATGAATGTCATCCGTCCACCGGGCCTGGAACAGGTCCGTCTGCGCCAGCTCCATCAGCAGGTCGCGCAGCGGCGCCGGGTACAGCACGCAGGCGTCGTAGATCACCGTGGGGGCGGCCACAGGTCAGTACCCCATGCCCAGCTCTTGCGCCTCCGCCGCCAATTCATCGAGGAGCCGTGCCTGCCGGGCGTCGGCCTTCTGCTTGTACTCCAGCACGTCTCGGAACGGCACGCGGCGCTGTGCGCCGGCGCGGCCGGGCAGCTCGCCACTGTCCATCAGGGCGTTGACGTAGGGCGGCGTGACGTTCAGGATCTCCGCCGCCTGCTCCGCCGTCAGCTCGGCGTGGATCGGGATGAGGGTGACCGCGTTCCCCTCGGCCATCTCATTCAGGATCGTGAACAACAATTCCAGCACGGACGGCGGCAGCGTGATGGGCTCCGCCCCAGCCCGCCCTTCCGGCACCACGTCGGCCCGCGTGCCCAGGTACGGCGCCAGCCGCCGGCTCGATTCGCGCGCCATCTCGCGGTCCGCGTCGTTCGGCGCGGCGGTGCGGAACGCGGGCTTGAGTAGCGCGGACATCCGTCGGCCCCTCCGTCTGCATGGGTCGATGAATTGTAAGCGGGCCACGAAACGGAAGCAACAGCCGCCTCAATGCCCCGGCTTGATCCCGTCGCCCTTCATCCCCTCCGTCCCCAGCGGCCCGCCCAGGCGGTCCGGCTCGTCCGCCACCGCGATCTCCGGCACCACGGGCGACGGCGGCGCGTGCGCCGCCTTCGTCCCCGTCCACTTCACCATCACGTAGTAGAACACCGGCGTCAGGAAGATGCCGAACCCCGTCACCCCCAGCATGCCCCAGAACACCGCGATCCCCAGCGTCTTCCGCATCTCCGCGCCCGCGCCGTGCGCCAACACCAGCGGCACCACGCCCAGGATGAACGCGAACGACGTCATGATGATCGGACGCAGACGCGCCGTGCTCGCCGCCACCGCCGCGTCGAAGATCGACATCCCCTCGCGCCGCCGGTCCTCGCCGAAGTTCACGATCAGGATCGCGTTCTTCGCCGCCATGCCCACCAGCACGATGAACCCCACCTGCACGAAGATGTTGATATCCATCCGCGCCATCGCCACCCCGCCCAGCGCGCTCAACAGGCACATCGGCACCACCAGGATCACCGACGCCGGCAGCGTCCACGACTCGTACAGGAACGCCAGCACCAGGTACACCAGGATCACCGCCCCGAGGAACGCGAACACCGCCTCCGACCCCGCCTGCTTCTGCAGGAACGTCAGCTCCGTCCACTCCAGCGCCATCGACGACGACAGGTCCGACTTCGCCAGACCCTCCATCCCCGCGATCACCTGCCCCGTCGAGACCCCCGGCAGCGACGCCCCGTTGATCGGCGCCGCGATGTACATGTTGTACCTGTTCACCATCACCGGCCCCGACGTGTCCTGCACCGCCAGCACCGTCCCCAGCGGCACCATCTCCCCCCTGTCGTTCCGCACCTTCAGCTGCCGGATCGTCTCCGCCTTGATCCGGTACGGCGCGTCCGCCTGCACGTTCACCTGCCACGTCCGCCCGAACTTGTTGATGTCGTTCACATAGTACCCGCCCAAAAACACCTGCAGCGTGTCGAACACGTCGTTCAACGCCACCCCGGCGCTCTTGCACTTCACCCGGTCGATGTCGAGGTACACCTGCGGCGTCGTCGCCCGGAACCCGTTGAACAGGCCCACCAGCCCAGGGATCTGGTTCCCCTTCTCCGCCATGTTGTCCGCCTGCCCCTCCAGCACCTTCAGCCCGGAGTCCGCCCGGTCCTCGATCATCAGCTTGAACCCGCCCGCGTTGCCCAGGCCGTCCACCGCCGGCGCGCCGAACACCGACACGACGGCCTCCTGGACCTCCAGGTAGCACTTCGTGCGGATCCTCTGGGCGATCACGTCCGCCGCCATGTCGTGCCCCTTGCGCTCGTGGAAGTCCTTCAGCGGCAGGAACATCGTCGCGAAGTTCGAGCTGACCGCGCCGCCCAGGACGATCGACATGCCGGGGATCTCGATGCTGTGCGCCACCCCCTCCGTCTTCCGCGCGATCTCCGCCACCCGCCCCACCACCTCGCGCGTCCGCTCCAGCGAGGCCGCGTCGGGCAGCTGGATGTTGACCACCAGGTAACCCTTGTCTTGCGGCGGGATGAAGCCGTACGGCAGCTTCATGAACCCGAACGCCGTCAGCGCCAGCAGCCCGCCGTACAGCATCAGCACGATCACCGCGACCCGGATCAGCCCCGTCACCATCCGCCCGTAGACCTTCGTCACCCAGTCGAACCCGGCGTTGAACCACCGGAACAGCGTCCCGAGCACCGCGTTCACCGGCTTGATGATGACCACCCCCAGCAGCCCGCCGGCCACCGCCCCCGGCGCGAAGTGCTGCAGCCAGACCCACCAACCCAACAGCGTCTCGACGATCCCCTCGGGCTCGGCCTCGTGCCCCGCCGCCCGCGCCAGCAGCCACGCCGACACCAGCCCGCCGATGATGCCGAAGAACCACCACGGCAGCGCCTCGTTCCCGTGGTGCCCGTGCTCGCCCGGCTTCTTGTGCCCGAACACCGACGTGGCCCGCGCCGGCGTCATCGTCATCGCGTTCACCGCCGAGATGATCATCGACGCCGCGATCGTCAGCGCGAACTGCCGGTAGAACTGCCCCGAGATGCCCGGCAGGAACGCGCTGGGCAGGAACACCGACGCCAGCACCAGCGTGATGGCGATGATCGGCCCGGTGATCTCGTCCATCGCGTGGATCGTCGCCTCGCGCACCGGGTACCCCTTGGCGATCCACACCTCGATGTTCTCCAGCACCACGATGGCGTCGTCCACCACGATGCCGATCGCC
Source organism: uncultured Alcaligenaceae bacterium (assembly GCA_964630925.1). Classification (GTDB taxonomy): domain Bacteria; phylum Planctomycetota; class Planctomycetia; order Gemmatales; family Gemmataceae; genus RGDT01. The sequence continues at coordinate 6,750 of CAZVZK010000080.1, read as the reverse complement.
AGCACCAGCCCGAACAGCGTCAGGTTGTTCAGGCTGAATTGCAACGAGGGCAGGGCGATGGCGTCGCCGACCATCGAGACGGCGTACATGACCGCCAGCGTGCCGACCAGCGAGACGATCACGTCGATGAGCGGCAGCAGCACCGCCCGCCAGTCCTGCAAGAACACCAGCACCACCACGCACACCAGGATGATCGCGTCGCGCAGCGTGTTGAACACCTCCTTGATCGACTCCTTCACGAAAGGCGTCGTGTCGTAGACGATCGCGTACTTCAGCTTGGGCCGCGCCTCCTCGCCGGGCCTCACCTCCCGCGGGAACCGCTGCTCCAATTCCTTCATCGTCCTGCGGATGCGCTTGGCCACGTCCAGCGCGTTCGAGCCGGGGAGCTGGTAGATCGCCAACCCCATGGACGGCTTGCCGTCGAGCCGGCACTCCTGGTCCTGGTTCTTGGCCCCCAATTCGATGCGGGCCACGTCACGCAGGTAGGTCACCTGCCCGTCCTGCCCCGTCTTGAGGATGATGCCCGAGAACTGCTCCGGCTCCCCCAACCGCCCCAGCGTCGTCAGCGTGTACTGGAACGCCAGCCCGGTGGGCGAGGGCGGCTGCCCCAGCCGCCCCGCCGCCACCTGCACGTTCTGCTCGCGCAACACCCTGACCACGTCGCCGGCGGTGATGTTCCGCGCCGACAGCCGGTCCGGGTCGAGCCAGACGCGCATGCTGTAGTCCTGCTGCCCGAGCATCGACACGTCGCCCACGCCGTCGATGCGGGCCAGCACGTCCTTCAGCTGGATCGTCGCGTAGTTCGACAGGTACAGGCTGTCGAAGTACGGCTTGCCCTCTTCGTCCTCCGCCGAGAAGATGTTGACCACGAGGAGGATGCTGGGCGACTTCTTCTTCGTCGTCACGCCCGTGGCCTTGACCACGTCCGGCAGGGTGGGCAGCGCCTGCGAGACGCGGTTCTGCACCAGCACCTGGGCCATGTTCAGGTTCACGCCGAGCTTGAACGTCACGTTGAGCGTGTACGAGCCGTCGTTGCCGCACTGGCTCGACATGTACAGCATGTTCTCGACGCCGTTCACCTGCTGCTCGATCGGCGCCGCCACCGTGTCGGCCACCACCGTCGCGCTGGCCCCCGGATACTGGCACGTCACCGACACCGTGGGCGGAGTGATCTCGGGGTACTGCGCGATGGGCAACAGCCACGCCGCCGCCCCCCCGGCGAGGACGATGACGATGCTGATGACCCACGCGGCGATGGGACGGTCGATGAAGAATCGCGCCAGCATGGGTCGGCTCCTGTGAAACGAACGGCCGATTCACCACATAGACACAGAGGACACAGTGAAGAGGAAGAGGAGAAAGACAGGCAGACAGGCGGAAGAATCGCAGGTCTTTGTCTTCTACCTCTCTGCTTGTCTTCCTCTGTGCTTTCTCTGTGCCTCTGTGGTGAATCCTCTTGCCTCTCACCGCGACGGCATCTTGGCGTCCTTCGGATCGACCGGGACGCCGGGGCGCACTCGCTGCATGCCGTTGACGATCACACGCTCGCCCGGCTTCAGGCCCTTCTCCACCGGGCGCATCCCATCGCGCAGCGAGCCGACCTCCACGTCGCGCCTCTCCACCTCATTCTTGTCGTTCACGGTGTAGACGTACCGCTGCCCCTGCTCGTTGCCCAGGATGCTATCCGGGACCATCACCCGCTTCCGCGTCACCCCGATCGGCACACGCACGCGCACGAACAGCCCCGGCGTCAACGCCTCGTCGGTGTTCTCGAAGGTGCCGCGGACGCGCAGGGTCCCGGTGCTCGGGTCGATCCGGTTGTCCACGAAGTCGATGAACCCCTGGTGCGGCAGGCCCGCCTCCACCTGCGTGCCGAGGGAGACCGGAACCTTCGCCTCCCGCGCCGACTGGAACTTCCCCTCGCGGATCAGCTGTTGGATGCGTAGCACCGTCCGCTCGTCCACGTCGAAGTACGCGTAGATGGGCGACACGCTCACGATAGTGGTCAGCCTCGTCACGTCCGCCGTCACCAGGTTCCCCGCCGTCACCCGGGTGCGGCTGATGCGCCCGCTGATCGGGGCCGTCACCGTGCAGAACTCCAGGTCCAGCTTCTTGCGCGACGCCGCCGCCTTGGCCGACTCCACCGACGCCGTCGCCTCGTCCAGGTTCGCCGAGATCTTGTCGTAGTCCTCGCGGCTGATGGCGTCGCCCACGCGCAGGCGGCGGGCGCGTGCCATGTCCGCCTTCAGACGCTCCGCCAGCGCCTGGTCGCGCACCAGCTCCGCCTCCGCCTTCTTCAGGTCCGCCGCGTAGGTGCGGTCGTCGATCAGGTACAGGGGGTCGCCCTTCTTGACCAGCCGGCCCGCGCCATTCTTGCCGGGCTTGCCGTCCTTGGCCTTCTCGTCGGGGACATCGAACACCACCTCCTTGAGGTAGCCGGTGGACCGCGCCTTCACCTCCACCATCTCCGCCGCCTCGGTGCGTCCGGTGAAGTCCTCCGAGTCCGGGGACTCCTGCTCGGTGACCGGGGCGACGCTCACGATGGCGGCCTTCGGCCCGACCTTGCCCTGCGAGTCGTGCCCGCCGGGGGTGCAGCCGGCCAGGGCCGCCACGACGAACGCACACGCCAAAGCCCATCGGACAGGGGTATTCATCGTCGCGTCTCCCTCATCTGATGACCTTGCAGTCGGGCAGCGCCTTCTGCAGCGATTTCACGCCCTCGTCCGTCACCGCCGTGTCCTTGACGTACAGCTCCCGCAGCAGCTTCATCGCCCCCAGCTCGCCCAGGCCCTTGTCGGTGACCGCCGCCCCGACGAGGTACAGCCGCCGCAGCCCGGCGTTGCCCCCCGCCAGCGACTTGAGCGCCGCGTCCGTCACCTGCCCGCCCGACAGCCCCAGCGAAGTCAGCGCCTTCAGCCCCGCCAGCGCCGGCACCCCCTTGTCCGTCACCTGCGTCCGCGTCAGGTCGAGCAGGGTCAGCCCCGAGAGCGCCGCCAGCTTGCCGACGTTGCCGTCCTCGAACGGCGAGCCGCCCAGGTACACCTCCCGGAGCGATTCGATCCCCTTGAGCGCGTCGATGGACCGCCCGTCGATGTTCGTGTGCCGCAGGCCAAGCGTGCGCAGCTTCGTCAGGCCGGCGAGATTCTTCAGGCAACGGTCGGTCAGGCGGTTGCCCCCGAGGGACAGCTCCTCCAGCGTGCCGACGGCGCCGACGGCGTCGATGTCCCCGTCGCCGAGGCGGGTGTCGTTCAGGTCGAGCTTCTTGAGGGCGGACATCTTCTTCAGGGCGTCCATCCCCTTCCCCCCGAGCCGGTTGCCGGACAGGTCCAGTGATTCCAGCCTCGTCAGCCCGGCGAGATCCGCCAGCGCCGCCGCGGTCACGCCCGTGGCGCTCAGGTTGAGGTGCGTCAGCCCGGTGAGCTTGCCGAGCGGCGCCGCGGCCTTGTCGTCGAGGGCCGTGCGCGAAAGGGAGAGGCGTTTGAGGGCCTTGAGGCCGGCGAGGTGTTTGAGGCCGTCCGCCGTCACCTTGGTGGAGTCCAGCTCGAGTGCCTCCAGGGTGGACAGCTTGCCGATGGGCGCGAGCATGGCGTCCTTGACGGGCGCGCCCCACAGGACAAGGGTCTTGAGCTGCTTGCAGGCGGCCAACGCCTCCAGCGTGGCGGCGGTGACCTCCGCGCCACGCAGATCGACGGAGGCGACGGGCGACCCCTCGGCCTTGCCCCCCAATTCCTCGACGGCGGCGGCCGCCTTGGCCTCGTCACGGGCGGGCAGAAGCAGCAAGGCCGCGAGGAGGAGCATCATCGACCCCCGGTCCACACGCCGCGGTCGTAGTCCCGCAGCTGGAAGTAGAAGGTCGAGTACGCCTGCGCGTCGCCTGGGGCGGTGGCGGCCGCGAACTCCAGGCCGTTGTCGCGGCAGTAGGCCACCACGTCGCCCACCGTCTTCAGCCGACTCTTGGAGGCGAACGCGGTCTTGTAGATGTTCGGGTCCGACAGGCCGGTGATGCCGTCCTTGAGCTGGTTGAGCAGGCGGCGCGAGGTGGTGTAGTCGCCCGGCGACATGTTCCCCACCTCGTCCCCCAGCAGCGTCTCCAGACGCTTCAGGTCGTTGCGCAGCGAGGTCATCTCCGCCCGCTTGGGCGGCGTCCCGGACTTGGCCGCGCTGAGGGCCGCCGCGTACGTCTCCGAGAAGCGGTTGCGCGTCGTGTTGAAGGCGTCGGCCAGGAGGGCCTCCGTCCAGTCGATCTTGCCCTCGTCCTTGGCCATCGACAGGTTGCCGCGCGAGGTCTTGTCGGAGAAGTTGAGCCCGTTGATGATGCGGGGCTCGACGGGGATGTTCGGCCCGTTGGTCGGGCTGGGCGAGTCGAGGATGCTCTTGAGGAGCGTGTTGAAGGTGGCCCCGCTCCAGATCTCGTTGTTGGGGGCGTCGTGGCGGGCGCGGTCGAGGCGCTCGCGCTTCTCGCGGGCAATGTCCTGCTTGTAGGCCTCCGTCTTGCCCCGCTCGTAATCGCGCTCGGCCTGGATGACGTTCTTGGCATACTGGAGGGCGTCGTTGTTGGCCTGATAGCGGGTGATGCGGGCCGACTGCACGTCCTGGTAGTACTGGCCGGTGGCCGCCGTCACGCTGGCAACGCCCTGTAGGTAGTTGCCGTACTGATTCCCCAGGCCGCGGCCGTAGCCGGGGTACCCCCACCCGATGCCGCCGAAGCCGTAGCCGCCGAAGACCGGCGGCGCGTAAGTGGGCCGGCGCAGCGGCTCGGTGCTGAGGGAATACGAGGGCCGGGACTCATAGTTGTGGCGGTACTCGACGACGCCGCCCCCGGTGCCGCGCACGGGGCCGGTGGCTTCGCCGACGCGCGGGCGGTACGGGTCGGGCTCGGCGGGGGCGGACCCCGGGGGCGGGGCATACGGGTTCGGCGTTTGGGCCTGGGCGGCACAGGCGAAGAGCAGGGACCAGGCGGCCAGGCGGAACATTGCAGGGCTCCGGAATGGGGAACGAGACGTGGCAAAGTCCAATCTACGGCGGACGCGCGGCAGCCGGCAAGGGACTGCTCACGGGGAAAATGCGGGCGCAACCCCGAATGAGGAAGGGGTCCGCCGAGCCGCACGACGCACCGAGGCCACATTCCCGCCCCTGCCGTCAGTCGGTGTGGAGCGAGCGGAGCTTGGGGAGGGCGCGGGTGAGCGCCGCCTTGGAGTCGGCCGTGATGGCTTCGGACGGGACGGAGATGAGCTCCAACTTCTTCAGCGCCGCGAGGTTCTTGATGTCGTCCCCGGTCAGTCTGGTGCGGAGTGCTTGGAAGTAGCCGAGCGACTGTAGCGCGGACAGGTGCTTCAGGCCTCGGCCGGTGATCCGCGTGGAATTGAGGTGCAGGCCCTGGAGGTCCTTGAACCCCCCGACGGTCCGCAGGGCCTCGTCGGTGATGCGAGTGTTGGAGAGGTTTAGGGAGTGTAGCTGCTTCAGTTTCCAGAGACGGGCGACACCGGCATCGGTCAGACCTACCTCTCCGAGGTTAAGGTAAAGCAGCGAAGGCAGCGTGCCGATCGGGATCATCGCCCTGTCGGTGATCGGCGTCCCAGCGAGGTCGAGGCCCTTCAAACCCTTGATCGTGCAGATGGCCGCCACACCGACGTCGGTGACCTTCGTCTTCGAGAGCTGGAGGTTCGTAAGGCTCTTCAGTTTGGCGACGAATTCCATGCCCCCATCGCCGACCCCGGTATCGCATAGGTCGAGATGTGTGAGGGAGGTAAGCGTCGTCAGCGCCGCGAGGTCACCGTCCTTACACCGCGTCCCCGAGAGATCTAACCGTCGTAGCCGCTTGAGCGCTCGGATGTGGCGGAGGAGCGAGTGGCCCACAGGGGAGTCGCTGAAGTCGGCAAAGTAGGCCGACCTCCTTGGATCGCCTTCGATCCGGTGAACCTTGACCCCTTTCCGCTCAAGCAATTCGATGGCCGCCTGCTCCTCTTCGTCAGGCGAAGACGGCGGGGCAGGGGCTGCCGCGAGAACAAGGGCGTGCAACACCAGCCCGAGATGGACGAAAGGCATCGAACGTCTCCTTCATGCCGAATGATGGGGCGGCGTCGGATGACGTTTACCGTGTGATGCGGATCTGGCGGGGCGGGCCGGCCACGTCGGTTGCGGTATAGCCGCCTACCGGGGCGAAGGGCCCGTCGTAGGAGATCTGCGCCACCTCGAACATGCCGACGAGCGTCGGCGTGTTGAAGAGGGAGAAGGACCACCCCACGGGCGGGGCCGCGTTCACCGTCGTGACGTTCAGTCTCGGCTTCTGCGCCCCGGTGTTGTCGATGGTCAGGGTAGCCCCGCCCGACAGGTTGATCTGCGTCCCGCTGGGGTTGCCGGCCGGGCTGCTCCCATCGACGCGCAGGGCGACGTAGATCGAGCCGGAGAGTGTGACGCTGTTGTTGCCGAACTCCAAGGTGCCGAAGCCGCCGTCCTTGTTGACGTAGAGCGTGCCGCCTGTGAAGAGAGACTTCATCTCGAAAAAGGCGGTGCCGCCACCCGTAACCGGGTGGCCGTAGGTCGAGAAGACGCCGGCCTCATGCTTGTAGCCACCGATCCCGCGGACGATGGAGCCCCAGTAGAGATCCACGGCCGATCCGTCCTTGCTGATGAGGCTGTAATCGGCGGCGTCCTTGCGGGTGAACTTGATGGAGCTGAACGAGGCGACCTTGAACACCAGCCCTTCCAAGGTGACTTACCACCGTTAGCTGCCGTCCTTGAGCTTGCGGG
>CAZVZK010000079.1:0-49392 GCA_964630925.1 uncultured Alcaligenaceae bacterium | reverse complement strand
GATTGCTTGCCGATTTCCTGGCCGAGGTGGGTCTGGTTTGCGCGCCGATTACCACCCGCCCGGACAGCCCGCCCTCCCCGCCCGCGCGCGGGGTCGGCGGGGTGTGCCACTGATCGTGGAAAGTTGTTGCGCGAGCGGGGCGGGTGTGTATGGTTCGCCTAACCCACTTTAGGCGAACCATGGACGATCATCACAACGACAGAATGGGGGCGACAACCGCTCTGCCAACGGCCCCCGTATCCGGCACACTATCGCTGCCCTCCCCGTGGGCGGATGGTGTCCCGGATACGGCGCTGCGTGCCCGCCTCGCGGAGGCGTGCCACGCCTGGCTCATGCGGTCGCCCTCGCCGGAGACCAGGAGCAACTACGCGCGCGACCTCGGCCAGATCCTGGCCTTCATCGGCGCCGGGGAGGGGGAGTGGGAGGCGCTCGCCTCGGTGCGCCCCCACCACGTCGCCGCCTGGCGCGACTCGCTGCTGGGCGCGGGCCTGGCGAACAGCTCGGTGCGGAGGAAGATGACGGCGCTGCGCTCCCTGTACGGCTACCTGAAGACCTACGGCTACGCCGGCGAGAACCCCGCCCACGGCGCCTTCGTGGACGCGCCGGCCGCGCCGCGCGACGGCAAGACGGTCTGCCTCTCGCCGCGCGACTGCCGCCGCCTCCTCGACGCGCCGGGCGTGGGCACGCCGGCCGGTGTACGCGACAGCGCCCTCCTGGCCGTGCTGGCCTACACGGGCTGCCGCGTGGGCGAGCTCGTCAGGCTGCGTGTGGGCGACGTCAAGGAGACGGCCGGGGTCCGCGTCCTGGAGGTCCGCGGGAAGGGGGGCAGGGAGAGGCGCGTGCCGCTCAACCCCGAGGCCTGCGTGCGTCTGGAGGCCTGGCTCGACCTGGCCGGCATCCGGGGCCAGCCGTCCGGGCCGCTCTTCCGGCCGCTGAAGGCGGCGAGGGGCGCGGGGTCATCGGTGTTCCTGCGGCGGCACCTGACGCGCCGCGCCGTCCAGAAGCTCATGGGCAGGCACGCGGACGCGCTGGGCCTCGACCCCGCCGTGACGGTCCACTCCCTGCGGGTGACCGCGCTGACGACGGCGCGGGAGGAGGGCGCCGACGTCATCGACCTGCAGGACTTCGCGGGGCACGCCGACCCGAGGACCACGCTGTCTTACATCCGCAACCGGGACAGGCTGGAGCGCTCCCCCGCGTTCCTGCTCCGTTACTGAGGCGCCGATGGACGCTGGACAGCCACGCCGGGTTGCACTACCGTCGCCCGCACAACCGGAGAGATGACGGATGGCAAGACGCCCCCCGCCGCGAGGCGACGCCCAGCCCGACCTGTTCGCCGCCTGCTTCGCGGACGTGGCCGTCCGCGACCAGCGCGACGCCATGGAGAGGCCGTTCTTCTCGCTCTCCAAGGGGAAGCGCACGGAGCCCATCGACTACCGGGTGGGCGACACGTGGGTGGAGGTGACGGCCAACCCCAAGTTCGGCATGGCGACCATCTGGGACGCCGACGTGCTCATCTGGGCCTCCACGCAGGTCACCGAGGCCGTGGACCGCGGCCTGGCCCCCTCGCGCACCCTGCACTTCCACCCGCACAACCTGCTCAAGGCCGTGCGCCGCCCCATCGGGGGCGACCACTACGCCCGCCTCCGCGCCGCCCTGGAGCGGCTGACGCACACCGCCGTCCGCACCAACATCCGCGCCGGCGGGCAGCAGAAGACGGCGAGCTTCCACTGGATCGACTCGTGGACGGAGGTGGTGGACCAGGCGACGGGGCAGACGCAGGGGATGACGCTGACCCTGCCGGAGTGGCTGTACCAGGGCGTCCTGATGCGCGGCGGGGTGCTGACGATCCACGAGGACTACTTCCTCCTCACCGGGGGCATCGAGCGGTGGCTATACCGCGTGGCCCGCAAGCACGCCGGCAGACAAGAATTGGGGTGGCACTTCACCATGCGCCAGCTCCACGCCAAGTCCGGCAGCGCCGCGCGCCTGTCCGACTTCGCCCTCGACGTGCGCCGCGTGGCGGCCGAGGACGCCCTGCCCGAGTACACCCTGTCCATCCACAGGAACGCCGAGGGAGAGGAGGTCGTCTCCTTCCTCCGCCGCAGCAACCTCCGGCCCTCCGACCCCCGCTTCGCCGCCGAACGCGCCCCGCGCCGCAGGCAGGGCCGCGGGATCTCCGCGCCCGCCATCGGCTTCACCTCCCCGATCTGACCCCACTCGGCCCATCAGGCGCATGCCCTCCGCCGCGGCGCCTGTGGATAACAGGCCCCTTCCAAGTGGGATGGCTCGGCCCATCGGACGCACGGGGCATGGCCCATCGGGCGCATCCGGATTCGGCCCATCGGGCGCAAGCACTCGGCCCATCGGGCGCACGGATCACCACGCAGCCCGCCCCTGCCCTCGCCCTCCGCGCCCCTTAACGTTGTAACTTCTTACTTCGTAAGATACTAACTTCTTGTAACGTCCGAGCGCCCTGTGGACAGCTCCCACCGCCTGAGCTCGCCCCGCGTCCCACTTTGCTCCCCAGGGCGGGGCAGCCGGCGCCATCCGGGCAGGCCCAGAGGCTTGCGCCTGATCGGCCAAGCCCGCCGCGGACACAACCCGCTATCCGGCTCGGACCGCCTGATCGTCGGCACTCTCTTTCGCTTCTCAACACCCCCGGACGCACCACCCCGACGAGCTCCGTCCCCGCGCCAGACCACGGGCTGGCTCGATGGGTCCGGATCACCACAGGGCGCCCCCGCCGCTACCACGGCAGGCGGGCCAGGGACGGTGATCCGCCCCTGCGGGCACGGAGGCCGGCGGGCGCTCCATCCCCGTTGCCGGCAGGCCTGCCGGAGTGGTGGCATGCCGGCAGGCGGCCCCGCGTCCGGCGCTTGCCTTTCGGCCCGGGCCGGGATACCCTGCGCCGCATGAATGACGGCCGAAAGAAGGCGGGGCGCTCGGCCCTGCTCAGTTTCCGCTTCCTGGGCGCCTCCCTCCTGGGGACCCTGGCGATGACGCTCGTCTCGGCCTTCGCGCCCCTGCCGGCCCAGTTGGCGGCGCTGGGCGCCCTCGTGAGCGTCCTGGGCGGGCTGTTCCTGGCCTACATGGCGCAGGACGATGAGAGGGAGCGGCGCCGCGCCGAGGTGATCGCAAGGCTGCAGGTGCCCCTGGCCCTGGCGCCGGACCCCGAGCTGTTCGCCCGCTACGCCGCCATCTGCAAGGGCCTCACCGACCTCGCCGCGCAGGGCGACCCCGTCCTCCGCGAGGCGGCGCTCCTGAAGCTCTCGTCCCTCGCCGGGCAGGTGGGCGCGCTCGCGGCGGGGACCGCCGTGTTCGAGGCCACCGAGGCCTGGCGTACCGCCTACGAGCGGCTGCTGCGCTGTAAGGACGTGAGGGAGTACCGCTCCGCGGCGTGGGCACGCTCCCCCGACTACTGGCAGGACGCTCCGGGCCGAGCGAGTATGGAGGCCAACTTCGAGGCGGCGCACAGGGGCGTCCTCGTCGAGCGCGTGGTCATCCTCCGCGACCACCTCTGGCCCGCCGGGAGCCTCCTGCCCGGCCCGGAGATCCTCCCCTGGATCGAGGCGCAGCACAACCACGGGCTCTACCTTTGCCTGGTGCGGGAGTCCGAACTTGCCCGGGAGCCGGACCTCCTGGCGGATTTCGGCATCTACGGGCGGAGGGCGGTGGGCACGCAGGAGCTGGATGAACACTGCCGCACCGCACGCTTCACCCTGGAGTTCGGTGGCGACGCCGTCCGGCTGGCGGAGGAACGCTGGCGACGGCTGCTCCTGTACGCCGTCCCGTTCCGCAAGTTGCTGGACCGCGCCGAGGCCGCCGGATAGGATCAAGTCGTCCCCTCCCGGAGGATGCCCCTTGTCCGACCTCCTCTACCTCGACACGGCACGGCTCGGCAGGATGTCCCCCTCCGCCCGCCTCGCCCACCACGCCTTCGCCGACCTGGCCGCCGCCGAGGGCGGCTCCGCACGCTTCGACCGCTTCCTCGCCGCCGGCCTGGAGGCCCTGCCGCCCGGCGCCCGGGGGCGCTACCCCGGCCTCGCCGGCTGGAGGGGCCTCGCCGGCCTCAAGGAGGCGCTGCGGGGCCTCGCGGGGCTGGCACCCGGGCTCCCCGTCCTTGTGGCGGGCCGCTCCGCGCGGCTGATGGCGTTCGCCGCCCGGCTGCTCTTCCACCCGTGCCGCAACGTCCTGGTGACGGACCTCGGGTGGCCGGCCTACCACGACATCCTGGAACGCGAGGCGCTCCGCGCCGGCCGTGCCGTGACGCGGCTGCCGCTGCGTGACGGGCTGCTCGCCGGGGGCGTGGACGAGGCGGAGGCCGCCGAGATCGTCCGCAGGGGGTACGAGGCGGGGGGATGCGACGGGCTGTTCCTGACGGCGGTCAGCCACCTCGGCGTGAAGTTGCCCGTCGGGCGGATAGTTGCGGCCCTCGAGGGGCGGCCGCCCCGGTTCGTGGTGGTGGACGGGGCGCAGGGCTTCTGCCACGCCGGGGACGGGCCGATGGCCGAGCACTGCGACCTTTACCTGGCCGGGTGCCACAAGTGGCTGGGCGCGTACCACCCGATGGGTCTGGCCTTCCACGGGCGGCGGCGCTCGCGCGGCGTGATCGAGACCCTGCTGGACCACATGGGGCGGGCCCGCGAGCTCGAAGACCCGCTCCTGGAATTCTCGGCCGCGTTCGAGCGGGGCGTGGCCGACGCCTGGTCGGAGACGGTGGGGCTGGCGCCGCTGTTCTCCTGCCAGGGGGCCGTGTCCGACGCCCTGGCAGCGGGCGGCGCCGGCCGCGGGCTGTCGGGCCGCCTCGCGAACGCCGACGAGGCCGCGCGGGCCGGGGAGGCCAACGGGTGGCGGCCTCTGCGTCCCGCCGCGGAGATGCGGACCGGCATCCTGCTGCTGGAGGCGGAGCGTGGGGCCGTGCGGGCCCTGGCGCCGGAGGTGCTGCGCACGCGGCTCTGCGAGTCCGGGGTGGCGGTGACCGCGTACGAGGGCGGCGTCGTCCGCCTCTCCCTGCCGTCGGACGCGTGGCGGGCCGGGCAGCGAGAGGCCCTGGCGGCCGCCCTGCGTGCCAACGCCTGACCGGTAACTGCCCCGGCGGGCCCTCGACGTTCGTTGTGAAAACATCGCTGAGCCCGTGGCAGGAGACGCCGGCTGAGGGCATTACACTCCCTCCGGGCGCGACCCCCGCGCCGCGGGCCCGCAAACGCCGGGGCCATGCCATGCCCGAGCAGTGGTACGTCGTGATGGGAGGAGGAAGGACGGGCCCTTCGTCCTGGCCGAGCTCAAGGGCCTGGCGAGGGGCGGCGTCCTCCACGGCATCGTCACGCACGCGGAGTGGGACGCGAGGGGGCCGGAGGACGACGACACGTTCTCCTTCTGGCTCCGGGCCGAGGGCGACACGTTGACCGTCAAGGATCTCCGCGGGAAGGACAGGGAGGGCCTCAAGAAGACCGCCCAGGGGAAGTGCAGGAAGTGGCGGGAGCGCGGCGGTGCCGCCCCTCCTCGGGTGGTGCGGGGGCGGCTCCGGGAGCGCCCAGGGCCGTCCTCGGCAGCACGGATGCCGGCCCCAGCCGCGGAAGGCCACAGGCCCGGCCGCCTCGCCGCCTCGGTGTGGCCTGATGTTGAGGCCGTGCCGAACGCGGGGGCGGTGCGGGCCCGCGGCGTCTGGGAATCCGACGCCGCGCCGGGAATGCCGACACGCCTCACGGGCAATGTAGCGGCTCGCGTCGAGAGCCGAATCCCTAACTGCTTGAGGAGGAAAGACTTGCCGAAACGTGGCGACTGCGGGGCAGTTCGGCGCGGGAGCTGCGTTCAGGGGCCGTGGAGGCACGTCGCACCCCTCGGGGCCGCTCCCGCCGCCCCTGTGATCGTGCCCCGTTTGAAAGGGTACTCCGATGGCCCGACGACTCCTGTTCCTCGCCGCGTTCTGTGCCGCCACCCTCGCGTTGCTCCAGCCGAGCGCCGCGCGGGGCCCCGCCGAGAAGGACGCGAAGAAGCCCGACGACAAGAAGGGGAAGGAGGCGAAACGGTTCACCGCCCCCGAGGGCTGGCTCAAGTCGCTCCCCGCCGGGTTCACGCGGCGGGCCTCGAAGCCCAGGGAGAAGGCGCTGCTGGAGGCCGGCTACTCGAAGTACAACAACTGCGGCGTCAACCTGAGCACGACGCTGAACGGGAGTGCCGGCTCGACGGCGGTCAGCGTCTACGCCGCCGACGTGGAGTGGGACTACGCCTTCGGGGGCTCCCCGACGGTCACCTCCCCGCAGGGGGACGGCGGGGTCGCCGGGGCCGGCTGGCGGTTCCCGAACGCCCACAGGTTCGGGGTCGTCGTGTACCAGGGCGGCAACTACTGGAACGTCGACTCGACGGACCCGGGCAGCCCGACCCGGATCACGGGCCTGTCGAACACCACGGACATCGTCGTCACGGTCAACGACACCAACGGCAATTACGCCGACAATAGCGGGGCGTTCGACATTTACTTCAGAAAGGACAACTGAGCTCCAGAGATCAGCGTTTTGTACTGTTGACGAGCCTGGCCCTGCTTCCGGCCATCCCGCTCACCCAGCCGTGAAGTCACCCCGGCCGGAAGCAGGGCTGGCAGACAACCCCCACATTGCAAGGAAGAAGCGCAGCCGCCCGGCTACACGACACCAGAGGTCAGCACTCGGGGGCTGACGAGCCGGGCATCCACTTCCGGCCTCCCAGTACGGCCCACGGGGTTGAAGGCCCCCAGGCCGGAAGGGGATGCGGCAGACAATGTCCCACGTTGCAATGAAGGAAGGCGAGCATGACGCCCGCAGGTCAGCACTTGCGTTGTTGACGAGCCGGGCGTCTGGTTCCGGCCTCCTGTACGGCACCCAAGCGCGCAGGCCCCCAGGCCGGAACCAGACGCGGCAGACAACACCACACATGGCAATGATGAAGTCAGCCCAACGACCGCTTCTACGCCAAGCACCCGAAGTAGGAGCCGTATGCGGTAGTTCCGCACGTACGGATCTGTCCGGGGGGCGGCCCGCAAGGGCCGTCCCTACCGGAACCGGAGCAGCGGAAAGCATCGACAGGATCTATCCGGATTTGATGACAACAGATGAAACAATCTTGTTTTGAATAGTGATCTCAAGATAGGCAGGCTCATCTGTAAAAACTGATACTTGATGTCCAAGTAAATAATAATAGCGCATCGTTGTACCCCGAATCCGTTGCACTGAAGTTGGAGGGCCAAGCAGATCTGTGATCGCGCCCTCGTGCCAGCCAAGTAACTGGTAACGAGCAAGAAGATCCGGAACCATTGAAAAGCGGCTAGTCGGCGCTTGGTCGGCAGATCCTTCTGCAATCCAAGCAGTTCGATCAAATGGCCTTCGCACCATCAGCACGACACAAGAAACAATAATACACAGTATCGCAATGACAACTAGCAAAATGCCCAGAATCAATGGACGCCGAATCGACATCATGACACTCATCACCTCTGGGGGGAGCAGAGACTAAACGGCAATTGAACATGATTTGTCGAAAATAAGTATCAACAAATCAAAATTCTGGAAGATCCTCCTTCCACCGAGGCAGCAGGGGTAGCCGAGGATCCTTGTCGTGGAGGAAGGGCAACATGCCGTCGATGTCGCAAGCGTTGAGCGTGTCGATAATCCTGTCTTTCACCATCTTCTCAACGACAGGAGTGTTCTTAGAATCCCAAACAATAAGAGAATCGGTCATAATTTGAGAAATCAATTGCAACGCTGATCCTTCAATACCAAGAGGAGCATTGGGCTTGTGCCGATGCTTGAATATGACAAGGTGGAATTTTTTCAACCAATCTAGCTGAATACCAAGTCTCCTGGCATCCGGCTTAAGCATTTTTGCCCATTTGGTATCCTTCAGCAAATCCCGACGCACAAGAAGGCCAATTTCTCGGCCAATTCTGTTATTTGATTCGTCTATCAAGGTGTCGTACGAATTCTCTCCCATCTCATGAATAACGCCGATCAGATTTGCGGCGGAGGCCCCATATCGCACGGTCAGCATTGCCTGCATGTACATGTGCCTGGCGGCGTTCGCAATATACTCCTTGTTCTTCGCAAATTTGAGCAACCGTAGCGACGGCTTGTCATCTTCTTTTCCATAGGCGAATGACTTCGCCCAGCGAAAGGCTTCGTTGTAGATCTGGCCGAATCTTGGCGTCATGTCGAAAATCGCGGACAACGGCAACGCACCATCTGTCATTAACGCAAGGAATAGCATCCCTTCCGCTTTCAGCTTGTTGCTGGGGAGGATAATCCCTGAGCCTGACAATCCGAACGAGTCCGAATTGTTGACTGGAGAATTGTTGGAATATCTTCTCAGGTTGGCGTCCCCGGCGTCGAAGCGGATCCAGTCCTCGCTGATCCACACCCCATTCAACACATCGTACCACCGGTGGCGGTTGTTCTGCAACCCCGTGTCGGGGTCCAGCTCCCGGCCCGTGAACTTCATCCGGTCCCCGTAGCCTGTGCCGAACTCCGCCATCGTGCCGAACGCCGCCGGGTCCGCGTGGTACAGGATCGTCTGCGTCGCCGCGTCCTGGATATCCCGGATCGTGCCCTGCAAGTCCGGGATGTAGAACCCCTTCGTCCCCGAGTTGGGGCCCGCCTTCACGATGCGGACGAGCGGCTGGTCGATTTGCGCCCCGTGGACGTACAGCGTCAGTATCGAGTTGCTCCCGTCGAGGTCGGCGATCTGGTCCTCGCCGTCCCACACGTAACGTGTCACCGTCGCCACCCCGCCGATCCACCGGCTCTCCGCGACCTTGTGGTCCTCCGCGTCGTAGGTGTACGTCACCGACAGCGTCACGCTCGACCCGTTGCTCGTCTTGGTGACGTTCACCAGCCTGTTGCGGTTGTCCCAGGTGTATGCCCACCCCTCCAGGCCCGAGCCCTTGCTCTTGCTTGAGAGGTTGCCCTCGCCGTCGTAGGTGAGCGTGAACGTCCCGTCGTTCGTCATCCGGTTCGACGTGCCGCTCTGGTAGCTCCCCGTGTTCCGGTTGCCGTTGGCGTCATACCCGTAGGCGGTGCCTGTGTCGCCAACCACCTGTGACGTGGTGTCGTAGGTGTACGTCTTCGTGCCGCTGTAGGTGTAGGTGCCGATCCCGCTGGAGTACGTGTGTGTGGTGACCCGGTCCGCGCTGTCGTAGGCGTAGGTGTAGGCACTGATGACGGCGTTCGCGTCGTCCTTGTTGGTGATCGAAGTCACGCGCATGCCGTCGTCGTGCGCGTAGACTGTCGTGCCGACGAGCGTGGAGCCGGCGATGTCGGAGTATCGTGTCAGGGTGGTGAGCTGGCCCCTCCCCGAGTACGCCATGCTGACCAGCGCCTCGTCCGAGCCGTTCTTGTACTTCCGGCTCAGGAGCTGGCTGTTGCCGTCGTAGGTGCTGGTCAGGTAGCCGCCCAGGCTGTCCGTCCTCTGGGTGACGTTCGAGTCCACGTCATACGTGTACGTCAGCGCCTGCCCGAACACATTCCGATACGACTCCACCCGATCCTTGGCGTCGAACGTGTACGTGATCGTCCCCGCGTTGTCCTGATACTTCGTGACGTTGCTGTTGTCGTCGAAGGTGTAGGTGATGATGTTCAGCGTCACCCCCGCGTTGTCCTTCCAAACCTCCCTCGTCCGCCTGTCCTCGTCGTCGTAACTGTACTCGATGCTGCGGCTCAGGCGGTCAACGACACTGGTAACGCGGTTATCCGCGTCGTAGCTCGTGGTCGTCCGCGCGTTGAGCGGGTCGAAGCGCGTCCTCTCGCGCCCCGCGCTGTCGTACTCGTACCGCCACACGTTCCCCACGGGGTCCACGATCTGTTGGATCGCGCCGCTGGCGTCCAGCACGTTGCGCGTCAGGCCCCCGCGCGAGTCGAGCGAGCCGACGTTGCGGCCAAGCTCGTCGAAGAGCGTATCTTGCGCGGCAAGAACGGGATCAATCGTCCGCACCGTGGCCCCGCGCGCGTCGAGGACCTGTGTGGTGGTCTTGCCCAGCGCGTCCGTCCAGCCGACGTTGCGGCGCAGGCTGTCGTAGAGCTGCGTCGTCACCTTGCCCAGCGCGTCCTTGGCCGTCACCTGGTCGCCAGCGTCGGAGTAGGTGTAGGTGTTGCGGTTGCCCAGGCTGTCCAGCGTCTCCGTGCGCTGGTTCCGCGCGTCATAGGTGCTGGTCGTCCAGTTGCCCCTCGCGTCCTTCTGCCCCTTGACGTTGCCCACCTCGTCGAACGCCGTCTCCGTCGTCGATGCCACCCCGCTGCCGTAGCCGTCCGTGACGGCCACGGCCCGGTTCAGCTTGTCGAACGTCGTCGAGGTCTGGTTGCCCTTGTGGTCGCTGTAGAGCGTCGTGTTGCCGTTCGCGTCATACGTCGATGTGGTGCGCCTGCCCAGCGCGTCGAGCGTCCCCGTGGCCCGGTTCAGCGCGTCGTAGGTCGTCGTGGTGGTCTTGTTCAGCGCGTCGGTGTGCGTGATGGCGTTCCCGCCGGCGTCGTAGCCCGTCCCCGTCACGTTCCCCGCGCTGTCGGTGGTGGACGTGACCCTGTCCCGCGTGTCGTACGCCTGCGTCGTCCACCGCCCCATCTGGTCGCGCGAGGCCAACACCCTCCCGACGACATCGTAATACGTGTCCGCCGTCCCGCCCTTGGCGTCCGTCGTGCGCGTGGTGCGCCCCAGCTTGTCCAGCGTCGATTGCGTGGAATAGCCGGCGGTGTCGCGTTGGATGACCGGCCTGCCCGCGTCGTCCAGCGTGGTCAGCCCGCCGAGCTGGATGGCGCCGCCCACGCCGGTCACGCTCTGCACGGCCGAGCCGCGCAGGTACGGGTCGTAGATGACGCTCCCGCGCAGCCCCGAGGGGTCGATGGAGCCGGTCTGCAAGCCGGCGCTGTCCAGGGTGACGGTGTTGATCTTGCCCAGCGGGTCCGTCACCGCCGTCGTCCGCCCCAGCGCGTCGTTCGTGTACGTCGTCGTGTAGCCCCGCGCGTCCTTGACCGAGCCCACGTTCCCGTTGCTGTCGTAGGCCGTCGTCGTCCTGTTGCCGTAGGCGTCCACGGCCACGGTCTGCCGCCTGTTGCCGTCGTACTCGTAGACCATCGTGTTGCCGCGGGCGTCGGTCATGGTGCCGAGGAGCCCGGCAGAGGTGTACTCGTACACCACCGATCCGCCCAGCGCGTCCGTCGTGCGGATGTGCCTCCCCGAGCCGTCATAGCCCATCGTCGTGGTGTAGCCGCGCTCGTTCGTGACGGTCGTCAGCGAGTGGAAGGCGTTGTTGGCGTAGGCGTAGGTGATGCTCGTCAGGTCCGGGTGCGTCACCTTCGTCACGTAGCCCTGCGCGTCCCGCGTGTACGTCGTCACCCGGTTCAGCGCGTCGGTGGACTTCGTGACGTAGCCGCTGGTGTACGTGAGCTGCGTGCCGGGGCCCGTGGCGTCGATGACCTCCTGGGTGCGCCCGCGCTGGTCCACGTTCACCTTCGTCACCGCGGCCACGGCGTCCGTCACGCTGCCGTAGACCGTCCCCGCGGCCGGCGTGTTGCCGATGCCCTGCACGATCACCGGTGACACCACGGTCCTCGTCGGGCTGCTGCTGGTGCCCAGCGTGACGGTGCCCACGGTGCCGTAGCCCGTGTAGGCGTAGTTCGACTCCACGTTGGGTCCGACCTGCTCGCGCGTCAGGCGCGAGTCGGCGTCGTAGGTGAAGGTGTGGACGCCGCCCGTGGGGTCCGTGATCTTCGTCATGTCGCCGGACGACAGGGTCAGCGTGGTGACGCGCGAGTTGCTGGACGCGAACGCCACGGCCGTGCTGCCCGTGTACGTGACCGTGTTCAGCGTCCCGTCCACCGCCTTCACCGTCTCCAGCCTGTCGCTGCCGTCGTAGCCGTAGACGATGCTGGTCACGCCGTCCGCGCTGAGCCACTTCTTCTGATACCCGTTGGAATCGAAGATGACGGACTGCCCGTCCGGCGTGCTGTAGGTGTAGGTGCCGCCCGAGACGGTGAGCGTCCCGCTGTCACCGTCCTCCGAGGTGAACGTTGACGTGCCCGTGTAGAACAGGCTCCCGCCCGACCCCAGCACGCGCAGCATGCCCGCCGGCCCGTTCGCGTCGGAGGCGATGGAGACGAGCCGGTCCACGCCGCTGAGGCCCCAGCCCGCGCCGAACGGCGAGGAGTCCTGCGCGACGATGAACACGCTGCCCGTGACGTTCTGGTCGGCGACCCCCGCCACCTGCACGAGGACGCTGTAGCCGTACCTGTCCGTCGTGGTGATCGTCTGCGACGCCTGGAGCGCCATCGTCAGCACGTCGCCCTGGCCCTTGCCCGTCGTGCTGTACACCACCGTGGGAGCCGCCGTCCCGTCGAAGCTCAGCACCATCGTGATGTTGGAGGGCAGCGCCGCCGTCGTGCTGCTCGGCAGCGTGACTTGTATGACCGGCTTTTGGCTGACGCTGCTGGAATGGTAAACCAGCGCGGGGGAGCCTCCCTGTCCGGTGCCGGGTGAGGTGTCCAGGTCCAGCCCGTGCGCCGTGGTCACGTCACCCAGGACAGATAGCCAGTCGCCTCCGGAGGCCGGGCCCACCGACAACGGCTGCGCCACCGCCACCCAGGGCGAGGCGGCGTTGCTCACCACGACGGTGCTGGCGGCGGTGGTCACCTGGTTGCCCGCCAGGTCCAGCGCCCGCGCCTGCACGCGGACCGTGCCCGCGCCCGAGAGCGCCGGCAGCTTGATCGTCGCCTGCCCGTTCGTCAGGGTGCCGCTGGCGTAGTTCGCCTCCCCGCCGTCCGCGAAGCTCCCGTTGTTGTTCAGGTCCACGTCCAGCACCACCGTCGGCGTCGCCGCCATCCCGAAGCGCGAGCTGGCGAAGACGCGCACCTCGGGCCGCAGGCTGCTGGTGGCCGCGGGCGCCGCCGCGTACCCGTCGGGCGTCGTCGCGAAGACGTGGACGAGCTGGGGGCCGGAGAGGTCGGAGTCGTAGGTGCCGTCGTTGGCCTTCAGCGTGAACGCCGTCGTCCCCTCGGGGAGCGTCACCGCGCTGTAATCGTAAGACCACGTCCCCAGCGCCGACGCCGACGCCGTCCCCAGCAGGCCGACGCCCTCGCGGTAGATGGTCACCGTCGCGTTCGCGTCCGCCGTCCCGTAGAGGATCAGCGTCGCGTCGCTCGTGTACCTGTCCGTCGCCGACGACCCCGTGTCGCTCGACACCGTCACCAGCGCCGGCGCGTTCGGCCTGGGCAGCACCCTGGCGATGAACGCATCCACCCCGCCGGCGTTCGCCACCTGGTACGTCTGCGTCACGCCCGGGAAGTCGGTCGATGCCGTGAAGCCCACCACGTGCGGCGTCCCGCGCACGTCCAGCGCCAGCCCGCGCGCCTCGTCCGCGCCCGTCCCGCCCAGGTACGTCGAATAGGTCAGCGTACCCGTGGAGTCGAACCGCGTCAGGAACCCGTCCGTGTTCGTCCCGTAGGCCGGCTGCGGCGCACCGCTCGTCGGGAAGTCGTTCGACCCCGTCGCCCCCACCAGCACCACCCCGCCCGAGGCGTCCACCCGCAGCGCGTACCCCGTGTCCGCGCCGTTGCCCCCCAGGAACGTCGAATACGACAGCGCCGTCGCCGTGGCGTTGAACGTGGACAGGAACGCGTCCTGCGACCCCACCCCGATGGTGGTGTCGTAGGCCCCGCCCGTCGTCGGGTAGTTCCCCGGCGGCACGAAGAACCCCGTCGTCCGTCCCGTGATGCTCGCCCGCCCCGTGCCGTCCACCGCCACGGCGTACGCGAAGTCGTCCAACTGGCCGCCGATCATTGTCCCGTACGTCAGCGCCGACAGGTCCGAGGCGAATGTGGCGACGAACGAGTCCACCCCGCCCTTGTTGACGGCCTGGTAGGCGCCCACGCCGGTGGGCACGGCCGCGTTGGTGTGGCCCCCGAGGTAGACGGCGCCGCCGGCGCCCAGGGCGATGCCCGTCCCCGCGTCGCCGCCGGCGCTCCCGTAGTAGGTGCCGGCCAGGCCAAGGCCAGACTCGTTGAAGGCCAGGAGGAAGGCGTCGGTCCCGCCGTTGGCCGACGTGTCGAACCCCGTGGCGTTCGGCAGTTGGCCGCCCGTCGCGCCCGCCACGTAAGCCCGCCCCGCCGCGTCCACCGCGATGGCCGCCACGCGCAGGGAAGGCCCGGCGGCGGCGGTCGGCGTGATGTAGGTGCTGTAAGAGAGGGCGTCGCCCGCCGCCGACAGCTTAGTCAGGAACGACTGGTCGGCGTTGTTGGCCGTGGTCTGGAACGCGCCCGCCGTGGTGGGGAACGAGCCCGTCGTGAGGCCCGTGACGTAGGCCGCCCCCGTCCCGTCGAGCGCCACCGCCACGCCCGAGTCGGTGCCAGAGCCGCCCAAAAATGTCGAATAGACGAGCGACCTGCCGTCGGGCGCCATCTTGGTCAGGAACGCATCGGTGTTGGTGCCGTAACTGGTGTCGTATCCCAGCGTCACGGGGAAGCCGGAGGACGCCGTCTCGCCCGTGATGTACGACGCCCCCGAGCCGTCCACGGCCACGCCGTACGCCTTGTCCGTCCCGCTCCCCCCCAAATACGAGGCGAAACTGAACACCGGGTCCACGATCAATGCACGCGATGAGTCATAAGCGCCGGTCACCTCGAAGCCGATGCCGCCCTCGCGCAGCACGTAGCGGCCCGCCACCGCCGTGCGCGTCTCGGGCGTCCCCGTGACGCCGTCCTGGTACAGGACCGGCGCCTCCATCACCAGGTCGCGCCCGCCCACCGTCAGCAGCAGCCTGCCCTCCTGGTCGACGGCCAGCCCGTCCACGCCCTCCGCCGCCAGCAGGATCTGCGAGACGCTGCTCCCCGGGCGGACGGTGAAATCGTACTCGAATTGCCTCCCGCCCTCCGTGGCCGCGCGCAGGGTGAGGTCGATGCCCTGCCAGACGCCCCTCTGCTCCACGCGAGAGAACTGCGGCACGTTGGCGTACCACTTCGACGGATCGTCCCCGCCGAAGTAGTTGCTCCGCGACGTGAGCTGCTCCTTGCCGAACACCTCGGCGCCTTGGTCCGCGCCGACCATGCGCAGCCGGAACACGTCGCGGCCCTCGGGCGGCATGTCCGGCGCCCCGTCCGCCCCGCGTGTCCCAGGCCGCACCACCCCGAACGTGAGGGCGTCCTGCGTCATCCACAGCGAGAACCCCGGCCCCCTCGACAGGAACCTCACGGAGGAATCCACCTGACCCATATTCTGTTCGAACGCCAACGGGGTCGATGCGTAGGCCTTCGCCAGGGACGCCTTCACCGCCGCGTCGGCCGCCTGCCCGCCGCCGGACGCCTCCGACAGCAGCGCCACCGATCCGCCAGAATCCGAGCCGCCCTGCCCCGCGCCCGTTGACGCCGCGCCCGCCCCCAAGCCGAAGAAGAACGGCGACAGCCCCGGGATCTGCCCCAGCGGCTGGGCCTCACCCGAATTACCCCCCGGCCCCTGCGGGTTGGCCGGCGGGTCGAACGTCCCCCCGCCGCCCCCGCCCCCGTTGACGCCGCCGTTGCCCACACCGCCGTTGACCCCGTCGCCGTTGGCCGACGACCCCTGCCCTCCCGCCGTGCCCGAGGCGCCGCCGCCATCCCCCCGCGTGCCGTCGGCCAGGGGGTCGGGCAGGGACGTGAGGCCGTCCAGCGCCGCGCCCACGTCGCCCAGCCAGTCGCGCATCCCGAACGGGTCGTCGCGCCTGCCCGCATCACGCCGCGCGTCCTGTCGGGTGTCCTCCTCGCGCCGCGCCTCGCGGGCCCGATCATCTTCGCGCCCGTCCCGCGACACGGGACGGCACTCGTAGGCCGAAGCCCCGGCGTCCTCCGCCGCGTGCCGCCAGCCCACCTGCCCGCGTGCGTCGAGCAGCGGCATGGGCGGGTGTGGCAGCAGCCACGGCACCTGCCCGAAGCCCAGGCCGCCGGTCAGGAGCCCCAGGAAGTCATCGGGGGTCTCCCTCGGCTCGTAGGGCATCGGCCCTTCGAGCCGCGTCGGCGGCGTCGGCTCGCGCCTGGCCTGGACGGGCCTGAGGAGGGAGAGCAGCCGCGTGAAGGAAGCCTTGATCCACTCGCGGGCGGTCATGAGGCGGCCTCTCCTGGGGCGTGGGCGTTCCTGGGTGTCCGGGGATTCGCCTTGCTGTCCGTGGCCGGCCCTGGCCCGATCCGCCCGTCCGTGTCAGAAGGGCACGTCCTCGGCCTTCACCACCGTGCCGTCCGGGCCGAGCGTGGTCACGCGCACGAGGCGTCTGCCGCCCTCGACGGCCACCTCGTATTCCTCCCGCCCGATCACCTCCCCGCCGGGCGTCTCCAGCCGGGACGAGGCGTGGGCGGTGCGCGTCGTGGCGGGCCGCCCGCACTCGTAGGCGATGGACGAGTACCCCTCGCGCTCGGGCGGGCGTGCCCCGGCGTCGTAGACGTGGGTGGTGGCGGCCCCGATGACGTGCGAGCTGTACACCAGGTCGCCGGCGGCGGAGTAGTGGTGCGTGGTGTACGCGGGGAACGGGTCTGCCGACGCGGGCTGCGTCTCGGGGACGCGGATGACCTCCGGCGCCTGCGGCGTGGGGGGCGCCGGCGGGGCGGCCGCCTTCACGGCGTCCGTGCCGACGAGCCAGGCGAAGGCGCCGGCGATGGAAGAGAGCAGGGACCGGCGCGAGGGCTGTCCAGGGGGCATGTGATCCCCTCCGTGCGGCCCGTGCGTGGGCCGTCGAGTTGATTTGACGATGTGATGCTATCGCGATCCCTGAGAAGTGGGAAGAGGTAAAATGCGCGGAAAAACCAAACTCATCCAAGCGTGCCGAATGTCGCCCATGGACACCTACACCATCCCCTCACGCAAGATTGCCCTGGAAACTCTCCATCCGGCGGATAGGATCGCCGGGGATTCACATCGCGCCGCCCATCCAGGAGACGCCCCCATGCCCCTCCGGTACATCGCCTGCCCGTCCAACGCCGGACGCGCCCTCGCATGGGAGGGCGAGGTGGCGGCCGGCCATTGCCACGTTGTCGGCCCCGGCGGCGTCCCCTGGGCCGACTGCCCGGCCTACGAGGCCCTGCTCGCACGCCTCCCCGACGGCTGGCGTCCGGACTACGCGCTGCTCGACCTGTCGTACCCGTCGCTGCCGCCGTGGGTCTGGGACGCGCCGCTGCCGCTGGTGGCGCTGGCGCCGGACTGGGCCTTGCAGTGGCCGCTCCTCACGCTGGCCCTGCCGCGCTGCGCCCTGGTCTTCTCCGACCGCGCCGGCACGCACGCCCTCACCGCCGCCGGCCACGCCCACGTGCGCGAGGCACGGATGTTCGGCCTGCGCCCGCCCTTCGACGCTGCCCTCCCTGAAGCCGCGCCGGCCCGCGACATCGACGTGCTGTTCGTCGGCAGCCTCAACCCGGCCGTGCAGGGCGAGCGCCTCCCGTGGCTCATGCGTCTCGCGCGTCTCTCGCCGGGGCGGAAGGTCGTCATCGCCACGGGCGTCTTCGGCGACGACTACCGCCGCCTGCTGCTCCGCGCCAGGATCGTCTTCAACCGCTCGCTGCACGGGGAGGAGAACCAGCGCGTCGCCGAGGCCGCCTCCCACGGCTGCCTCGTCCTCCAGGAGCGCGGCAACCCCGAGATGCGGGGGGTCTGGGAGGACGGCGTCCACTGCGCCTATTACGGCGAGGACGACTTCGAGGCCGTCATCGGGCGCCACCTCGACGACGAGGCGGGACGCACCGCCGTTGCCGCACGCGGCGACGCCCTGGCCCGCGAACGCTCCTGGGCGGATGAGTGGGGGCGGCTGAAGGGCGTCATCGAGTCCGAGTGGGACGCGATCAAGGCGCGTCACGCGGCGCTGACGCCGATGCCCGCCCACGAGAAGTTGCTCCTGCGTTCGTGGCAGGCGCTGGGGGCGCAGCACCCGGCGGACGACTCATTACCCGCCGATCTGGAGGCCGCGCTCGGGGCGGGCGTGCCGTGGGCGGCCCTGGCCCTGGCGGCGCTGACAGGCGCCCAGGACGCGGGCCGTGCCGTGCCCCCCCTGCACGCCGGCCTCGGGCTGGCGCCCTCGTCGGTGCTGGCGGCCCTCGGCCTCGTGGAGGCGATGCACCGGGTGGGCAGGCCGGACGTGGCCGCCGACGGCGCCAGGCGATTGCTCACGTCCCTGCTGGAGCGCGGCGTCCCGGCGGACGAGGCGATGTGGCCGCTGCCCGACCCCTCGTTCGGCCACTTCCGGATGGCGTGGCAGCGTGCCTCGATCCGCCACCCCGGCGACCCGGCCGCGCGGGACGCGGAGAGGACGCGGCTCGTACGCTGGCGCCTGCACACGCTGCTGGCGTCCGTCACGGGCGAGCTCGCCCACCACCACGAGGCGGCCCTGGCCTGGCCCGACGCCCCCGGCACGCGGCGCGGGCTCGGCCGCGCCCTCGGCGGGGCCGGCAGGCCGGCCGACGCCGCCAACCACCTGCGGGCGGCGGTGGACGCCGACCCCTTCGACGCGGCGGCCGCCCGCGCCCTCTTCCAGGCGTACGGCGACGCCGGCCTCCGTGAGGCGGCGGCCCGCCACGCCGCCGACAGGCGTCTGCTGGCGACGGCCGCGCCGGGCGTCATCCCCGTCGAGCCGTGGGCCGCCGACGCCCAGGCACAGGCCGAGCCCCCCCTGCCCGGCTCGCTCGTGGTGGCGCTGGAGGGGCCGTTCTTCGAGGTCGCCTCCCTGGCCCACGTCAACAGGCGCGTGGCGCTGGGCCTGGGGGCACGCGGCCACCGCGTCCTGGCGCGTGAGGTGAGGTCCGCCGGCCCGCGCGTCGCGCCCGGGCCCGAGGCCGACGCCCTGGCGGCGCTGTGCAAGGCCGGCGGCCACGCGCCGGTGACCGTACGCCACGCCTGGCCGCCCGACCCCACGCCCCCGGCGTCGGGGCACTGGGTGCTGATGCAGCCGTGGGAGTTCGGCAGCATCCCCAAGGCGTGGCTGCCCATCCTGGCGCAGGTCGATGAGGTGTGGGCGCCGACGTCCGCGGTCAGGCAGGCGTTCCTCGACGCGGGCGTGCCCGAGGACAGGGCGCGTGTCGTCCCGCTGGGCGCCGACCACACGCTGTTCAGGCCGGGCGTCGAGCCGATGGGCCTGCCCACACGGAAGGCGGTGAAGTTCCTCTACGTGGGCGGGACGATCTTCAGGAAGGGCTTCGACGTGCTGCTGTCGGCGTACGGCAGGGCCTTCCGCTCCACCGACGACGTGTGCCTCGTGGTCAAGGGCGTGGGCGCCTCCTCCTTCTACCGCGGACAGACCGCCGACGAGGACATCCGCGCCTTCCAGGGCGTGGCCGGCAACCCCGAGGTGCTCACCCTCGACGGCGACATGGCCGACGCCGAGATGGCGTCGCTGTACGCCGCCTGCGACGTGCTGGCGCTTCCCTACCGGGGCGAGGGCTTCGGCCTCCCCCTCGCCGAGGCGATGTCCTCCGGCCTCCCCGTCATCGCCACCGGCATGGGGGCCTGCCTCGACTTCGTGGACGACACCGTCGGCTGGCTCGTGCCGGCGCGGCGTGTCGATTTCAAGGAGCGGAAGGCGGGGGGCATGGAGACTTGCGGCACGCCCTGGCTGGCCGAGCCCGACGTGGGCGCCCTGGCCCTCATCCTCCGCGAGGCCGCCTTCAGCCCGGACGAACGCGGGAAACGCGGGAGGGCCGGCCATGAGCGGGTCGAGCAGGGCCTGACCTGGGGTCACACGCTGGACGCCGTTGAGTCGGCCCTGCGCCGCCTCCGCCACAGGCCCGTCCGCCGGCTCGCCGGCGCTCCTGCCCCCGCCCTCGGCTCGCGAGCCGAGGCGGCCGACGCCCCCACGCCCGTCGCGTCCGGCCCGTTCGTGGCCGTGGTGAACGGGCAGGGGATGGCGCTGCACGACCCGGCGCGTGACCTGTGGGTGAGCCGCCCCCTGCTGGAGGGCGAGCCCTACGAGCACCTGGCGCTATCCGCCCTCCGCCGGCTCGTGCGCCCCGGCGACACGGTGATCGACGTGGGCGCCAACGTCGGCGTCTACACGCTGCGCCTGGCCCACCTCGTGGGGCCCTCGGGCAGGGTCTTCGCCGTGGAGCCCGAGCCCGGCAACCTCGCGCTGCTGCGTGCGAACGTCGAGCGCAACGGGCACACCAACGTCACGGTCCTGCCCGTCGCCGCCTCCGACCACGACGGCGAGCTGGATCTGTCCCTCTCCCCCGACAACCAGGGCGACCACAGGGTCATCCCCGGCGCGGGCGGCAGGGCCTCCGTCCGGGTCAGGGCCGCACGCCTGGACGGCCTGCTCGCGGACGCCGGCCCGGTGTCGCTGATCAAGCTGGACGTGCAGGGGGCCGAGGGGCTGGCGCTGGCGGGGCTGGAGCGCACCCTGGCGCGGTCGCCCGACGCGGCGCTCCTGTTCGAGCTGTGGCCGTGGGGGCTGGAGGCGGCGGGCACGCCCGCGCCGCGGCTGCTGTCCTGGCTGTCGGCCAGGGGCTACACCTTCGAGGCCCTCGACGAGCGCAACGGGCACCCCGTCCACGCGGACGTGGACGGCCTGATCCGCGCCCTGCCCGCGGCCGACGGGCGCGCCTTCGTCAACGTCCTGGCACGCAGGGGCGCCCGCGCCCCGGACACGCCCGTGGTGGTGAGGGCGCTCAAGCCGGGCGCCGCCCTGTGCGTCATCGCCAGGGACGAGGAGGCCAACATCGGGGCGTGCATCGACAGCGCCGGCGGCCTGTTCCCCCAGGTGGTCGTGCTGGACACCGGCTCGAAGGACCGCACCGTCGAGATCGCGCTCTCCAAGGGCGCGGAGGTGCACCACTTCGTTTGGGTGGACGACTTCTCGGCGGCACGCAACGAGTGCCTGAGGCACGCGGACAGGGAATGGATCTTCTGGCTGGACGCCGACGACAGGCTGGACGACGAGAACCGCGGGAAGCTGAAGGCGCTGTTGGAGGCGCTGCCCGACGAGAACCTGGCCTTCAGCATGAAGTGCCGGTGCCTGCCCGACGAGACGGGGAACGCCACCCTCGTGGACCACGTGCGCCTGTTCCGCAACGGGCCGCACGCGCGGTGGGAGTACCGCATCCACGAGCAGATCCTCCCCTCCCTCAAACGCGGGGACGCCGGGGTGCGGGAGGCCGACGTGACCGTCGACCACACCGGATACGTGGACCCGGCGCTGCGCGGCAGGAAGCTGGAGCGCGACCTGCGTATCCTGAGGGCGCAGCACCTGGACATGGGCGACGAGCCGTTCACCCTCTTCTACCTCGCCCAGATGGCCCTCGACACGGGCGACCCACAAGGGGCTCTGCGATCCCTTCACCTGTGCCTGCGCCTGTCGTCGCCGAATGACTCCATCGTCCGCAAGCTCCACTCCCTGCGTGTCAGGGCGCTGCTCGAGATGGGCCGGCCCCGCGACGCCCTGGACGCGGCGCTGCTGGGCCTGCGCGTGTGCCCCGGCGACCCCGAGCTGCTCCTGAGGGAGGGACGGCTGCGTGCCGCCGGGGGCGACAACCAGGGCGCGAAGGCCACGTTCCTGGGCCTGATCGACGGCGCCGAGGGCGGGGGGATGTTCCGCAGCGTCTCCGAGGGCCTGCGCACCTTCATGGCGCGGCACGAGCTGGCCCGCGTCTGCCTGGAGCTGGGCGAGCTCGCCGACGCCGAGGCCCAGTGGCGCCGCGCCTGCGCCGAGGCCCCCCTGTGGCGCCCGCCCTGGTCGGGCCTCGCGGGGCTGCTCTGCTCGCAGGCGCGGTGGGGGGAGCTGGGGCCCGTGCTGGAGGGGATGGCCCGCACTGCCGGGCCCGCGG
This sequence comes from uncultured Alcaligenaceae bacterium, assembly GCA_964630925.1. Lineage (GTDB taxonomy): Bacteria > Planctomycetota > Planctomycetia > Gemmatales > Gemmataceae > RGDT01. The sequence goes on along the minus strand of CAZVZK010000079.1, from coordinate 27,616 downwards.
GCGAGCCGGCGTGGTGGCGCGGCAAGGCGCTGCTCGACTCCGGCGACGTGGCCGGCGCGGCGGCGCTGCTGGGCGGCGCGGCGTCCGCCCACCCCTCCGACCCCGGCGTCCGCCTGATGCACGCCTCCGCCCTGGAGCGGTCCGGCGACCTCGAAGGCGCCGAGCGGCAGTTGGAGGACGCCGCGTCGCTGTGCCCGCACGACGGGCGCGTCAAGGACGCCCTGGACAGGCTGCGCGGCATGCGCGGGGCCAGGGACGGCGTGTTCCTCCCGCCGGATCCTCCGCCAGGCGGCACGCCCAGGTGACCAGCGCCCCGGCGGCCCTCAGCGCGGGCGGTGGGCCTCCATCCAGGCGCCGAGGGCCTCCTCGACGATCTCCTGGACGGCGCTGGTCGGCTCCCCGGCGAGCTGCCGTTCGAGGGAGACACGCTTCAACGCGGCGGCGAGGTCCTGGCTGACGCGGGTGTGCAGGTCCACGCGCATGACCTTGCCGTGGGGCCTGCCCGCCTCGGCCGCCGGCGCCCTGCCCTGCCCGTAGACGAACGCCTTCTCCTTCGCCCTCTCCTCCGGCGTCGGCGTGATCCCCTCCGCCAAACTCCTCCTCTCAGCCATGCCGGCCGCCCTCCTCTTTTGTCTCATTGACCTTGGCGCGCCCTTTCTTGAGGCCCTCGGGTGCGAGCTCGCGGCAGAGCGCCTCGGCCTCGCGTGCGGCGTCCCTGGCCCTGGAGCCTAGGCGCCAGACGACGCCCCCCTGCCCCGGCGCGTCGGCGTAGGCCTGGCGCAGCGTCAGCGGCGTCCGCGCGATGGGCAGTTTCAGCAGCGCCGCCGCCTCGCGCATGTCCTGCGTGAGGCGGTAGTTGCGGCCCACCATGCTGAGGACGATGACGGCCTCCGGCGGCCCCCTCCTGATGTCCCTGGCCTGGAGCAGGACCTCGGCGGCCTGCGCCAGCGCCCGCGCCTCCAGCATGGAGGCCTTGACGGGCACGACGGCCCTGTGGCAGCGCAGCATGATGGCCCTGCTCGTCTCCGTGTTGCTGCCGGGGCCGTCGCAGATCACGAAGTCCGCCTCGGCGTCCAGCGCAGGCAGCTCGTTGAGGACCGCGTCGGCGTCGGCCAGGCACACGCAGTTGAGGCCGGGCTCGGCCTCGCGCGCCCAGCCGCTGGAGCTGCGCTGGGGGTCGCAGTCGGCGAGCGTGACGCTCCTGCCCCTCCCCCGCAGCCAGGCCGCCAGGTGGACGGCCAGGGTGCTCTTGCCCACGCCCCCCTTGATGTTGCACACAGCGATGATCATGCCGGCGACGTTAGCGCCTCCCGCGCCGGCACGCAAGCACTCTTTGCGTCCGGCGGACACGCCGGCCGGCCCCATGCCGGGCGCCGGCGCGTGCCGGCGTGCCGGCGGTCAGGCGTGCCCGCCGGCACGTCGGGCCGCCGGCGCCTCCGGGAGCTGTTGCCAGAGCAGGTACAGCGCCTCGGTGAGGACCTCCGCCTCGTCGCGGAACTCGCCGCCGTCGGCGATCTCGCGGACGAGCCTCTCCATGTCGGGGTGTAGCTTCACTTCCATACGTCCTCCATCTACTCGTTCCGCCCGACCATACCACCGCACCAATCCCCCGGTCAACGGCCCCGTGCCTGCCGGCAGGCCGGCAGGCATGCGGGCAGCCCGGCGCGGCGGCCGGTGTGCCCGCCGGCGGGGGCCTGGGGGAGGCCGGCCAGGAGCCCGGCATCCGGGCATGCCGCCCGGCCGGGCCGCCCGCAATGGGGCCCGCCCCGGAGTCAGCCGGCTGACTGGCGTGCCGTCCTGCCGGATCTCCGTGCGGCCACTAACCCCTTGTCCGGCATGGGGTTTCGCCGGGAAACACGGCCCGGCGCCGTGGCCTCCCCTCGGGGGAGGGGTGGGGTCTATTGAAACTTCCGATTGCCAATTCCCCGCGGCATTCCCCGCGTCGGATTGCGTGCCCGTGTCCCGGCGTGACATGATGGGCTGCATGATCAACTTCACCGTCCTGAAGTTCGCCGCCCAGGCCAAGGCCTACTACACGCCGGATTACTACATCGAGGGCGAGGGACCGAGGGCGTTCTTCGGCGGCAAACTGGCCGAGGCGCTGGGGCTGGGGGAGTTCGACGAGGCGCAGTTCCGCCGCCTCTGCGACGGCCTCCACCCCCTCACGGGGGAGAGGCTCACGCCGGGGCGCAAGGCGGAGAGGAGGGCGGGCTACGATGTCACCGTCGACGGCCCCAAGGACCTTGGCGTCCTGATGGCGCTGGGCCTAGACGCCCGCATCCTGCCCGAGGTCCTGGAACGCGCGGGGCGTGAGGTCATGGAGGAGATCGAGCGGGACGCCCACACGCGGGTCCGCGTGGGCGGACGCGACACGGACAGGCGCACCGGGAACCTCTGCTACGCCGGGATCGTCCATCTCACCTCGCGCCCCGTCGGATCGAAGGTCGATGTGCAGCCGCACGTCCACTTCCTCTGCTTCAACGCCACGCTCGACCCCGAGGAGGGGCGGATGAAGGCGCTACAGCTCCAGCCCTTCGCCGGCAACGGCGCGAGGGAGGCGCGGCCCTACTACACGGCCCTCCTGAACTCTCGCCTCGCGTCCCACATGACGCGGCTCGGCTACGAGGTGGAGGCCGCCGGCGACACCTTCCGCGTCGTCGGCGTCCCCGGGCGTGTCGTCTCGGAGTTCAGTCAGCGGACACGCAAGATCGAGGCGGTCGCCGCCGAGCTGACCCGGCGCAAGCGGGAGGCGCTCGGCGACCCGCACGCCGCCATCTCCCCCGAGGCCAAGGGCGGCCTGGGGGCGCGCACCCGCGAGAGGAAGTTGCCGCCGATGACCTGGGAGTGCCTCACGGACCACTGGCGCTCGCGCGTATCCGGAGGGGAGTGGGGCGCCGTCCTGCACACGGCCGCGAAATCGATCCGCGAGCCCGCCCCCGCACAGGACCGCTCACGCGAGGCGCTCTCGTGGGCGCTGTGGCACCTGTCGGAGCGCAAGAGTGCCTTCACGGTGCGCGAGCTGATGACCCACGCCCTGCGCCGCGGCCTCGGCGCCGTCACGCCCGAACGCCTGCGCGGGGAGCTGGCCGCCCACCCCGACGTCGTCCGGCGCGGCGACGGACCCGACACGCTCCTGGCCACACGCCAGGCGTTGGAGGACGAGGCCCGCGTGGCGGCGTTCGCGCTGGCCGGCATGGGCGCCTGCCGGCCTGCCGGCCCGCCGGCGGAAGGGCGTGCCGCGCTGCTGGCCGGGCTGTCGGCCACGCAGGCGGCCGCCGTCGAGGCGGTGTGGGGCTCCAGGGGCCGCGTCCTGCCGCTCATCCGCGGGGTGGCGGGCACGGGCAAGACGACCCTGATGAGGGCGGCGCTGGCGGGCCTGTCCTGCCCCTGGGTGGTGCTGGCGCCCACGGCGGCCGCCTCCCGCGGCGTCCTCCGCGCCGAGGGCTTCGGGGGGAGGGCGGACACGCTGGCCCGCTTCCTCCGCGACGGAGCGTTCCAATCCTCGGCGCGGGGCGGTCTGGTGTGGGTGGACGAGGCCGGCCTGGTCGGCACGCGCGACCTGCGCCGGCTCGTGGACGTGGCCGAGGGGCTGGGGGCGCGCCTGGTGTTCTCCGGGGACCGGGCGCAGCACAAGAGCGTGCCCGCCGGCGACGCGCTGGGCCTGCTGCGACGTGCCGGGGTCGGGGGCGTGACGGTCTCGGAGATCCGCCGCCAGTCGGGCGTCTACAAGGACGCCGTAGCGGCGCTGGCTCGGGGCGACGCGGCCTCAGCGCTCTCGACCCTGGAAAGCCTGGGCTGGGTGAGGGAGTTGGACGGCCCCGCCGGGCTGCACGACGCGGTGGCGCGGGACTACGTCGGGGCGGTGAGGGCGGGCAGGGGCGTCCTGGCCGTCAGCCCCACCCACGCGCAGGGCGACGCCATCACGGGACGTGTGCGCGAGTTCCTCAAGGCGGAGGGGGTCATCGGCGCCGGCGAGCGCGGGCTGCCGCGCCTGGAGCCGCTGCACTGGACCGAGGCCGAGCGCGCCGCCAACCCGCGCGACGACGCCGATCTGGTGGCCCGCTTCGTGAGGCCCGGCGCCGGCTTCCGCGCCGGGCAGGAGGCGCCGCTGGCGTCCGTGCCCGACGACACGCCGCCGGCGCTGTTCCAGGTGTGCCGGCGCGGCACGATCCGCCTGGCGCCGGGCGACAGGGTGCGGGCGACGGCGGGCGTCACGAGCCTGGAGGGGGCGCGTGTGGACAACGGCACGGCGTTGACGGTGGAGGGCTTCACGGGGGAGGGTGCCGTCCTGCTGCGGACGGCCTCGGGGCTGAGGCGGACGCTGGCGCCCGGGGAGGGGCTCCACCTGAGGCACGGATATTGCTCGACGTCGCACTCCGCGCAGGGCATGACCGAGGACGTCGTCCTGGTGGCGATGGGGCGCGAGTCGTTTCCGGCGTTGAGCGCGGAGGCGGCCTACGTCTCCTGCAGCCGGGGCCGCCACTCCTGCACGGTCTACACCGACGACCCGCGGGGCATGGCCGCCCTCTGGGGCAGGGCCGACGACAGGGCCCTGGCACACGACGCGCTCGGCAGGGAGCCGGGCGCGTTGCGGCCGTGGAAGCTCGGCCGCGGGCTGCGGGCCAGGATGCGCCGGCTGCTGCCCGGCCTGCCGGGGCCGTGGCGTGGCGCGGGCATCGAGGCGGGCCCGGAGAGGGGCGGCGAAACACGGGGGAGGGCGGGGCATGCACGATGAGGGGACGGGGCTGGACGCGCTCAGACGCCAACTGCGGGCCGAGGCGCCCGGGGCGGCGCAGGGCGGCGACGGGGAGGCGCGGCGCGAGGCGGCCGACGGCGCCGGCGTGAGCGTGGGGCGCGGGGCGCTGGCGGGGGTGGGCCTGGAGATGCCCTCGGGCGAGGTCGAGTGCGTCTTCTACGCGGCCATCGCCGGGCGCATCCGCTACCACCCCGCCCGCGGCGTCCTGTTCGTGTTCGAGGACGCCGACGGCATGTGGAAGGTGGAGATCGAGGGGGAGGGCCTGGCCGGCCTGGCACGCGACCTGCGCCTGTGCCGCCGCGACTCCGTCCACCCCGGCGGCCCCGTCCGCTCCATCAACATCTCGGCCTACACGCCCCCGAGGCCACGCGCCTGAGCGGCGCGGTGTGCTACTTGCGGACGCGCGACTGCCAGCGCGGGGCGGCGGCCTCGTCGGGCGGGGCCGCGCCCGCGGCGCTGACCCTGCGGAATGCGAGCTCGTCGGCGAGGCGTTCGACGATGCGGTAGGCGAGGCGGTCCCTGCCGTGGCGCGAGCGTGCCATCCAGGCGTACTCGGCTAGGAAGGCGCTCACCACCTCGGGCGTCACCGGCGGGTCTGGGGGGCGCTTGGGCATCCCCGCACACTACACCCCCGCGCCGCCCCGTCCACATGAAACTTCCGCTTGCGCGAAGGGCTGGGTTGTTCCACCCTCGGCGGGTTCCGCGCACCCCAGACCCACGCACAACGCTTGGGCGCGGGGGCGCACGCACCTTACCCGAGGTGTTACTCATGGCGAAGGCCCGCCATTTGTTGGCCGTCAAGAACGGGAAGCTGGGCGAGTTCATCGCACGCTTCGACCTTCCCGCGATCAGGACGTGCCCCGGATCGTCCGGCGTGTGCCGGTCCCACTGCTACGCGGCGAGGGGCCGGTACAAGACCGCCCTGGTGAAGCGCCGGCTGGCGTGGAACCTCAGGCAGGCGAGGCAGGACGACTTCGTTCAGCGCATGACGGACGAGATCCGCACGCGCGGCGTCATGGTGTTGAGGGTCCACAGCGCCGGTGACGTCTTCAGCGCGGCGTACGGCAGGAAGTGGCTGACGATCATCCGGGCCTGCCCGCTCGTCAGGTTCTTCCTCTACTCGCGGTCGCACCGCGTGCCGGACATCGCCCCCGTCCTCGCCGAGATGGCGGCGGAGGGCAACGCGAGGGTCTGGTACTCGGCCGACGCCGAGACGGGCGAGCCGGAGACGGTCCCGCCGGGCGTCAGGCTGGCGTTCATGCAGCACGACCCCGCGGCCACCCCGCGTCGGTCGCACCTGGTGTTCCGCACGCGGGCGCTCAGGAAGACGGCGTACTCGCTGCCGGTGTTCGGCTGCCCGCAGGAGGTGGACAGGTCCACGACCTGCGGCTCCTGCCAGTTCTGCATCCGGTGACGGGAAGGGGAGGGCGGATGCCCTCCCCTTCTTCACGGCGTCCACGCCGGCGCCCGCGCCCGCTCGACCCCCTCCAGCCACAGCTCGGCCATCGGTATCCTCGTGTCGGGGAATCGGCTGAAGCCGCTGCCGTCCACGCTGTCGCAGCCGATGGAGGCCATGTGCGAGAAGCGTTTCTTCGTATTCACCCGGCCCCCGTGCACCCAAAGCCCTCGCGCCTTCGCCTCACGCGCCAACGCGGCCGCGTGCGGCCCGAGCTTCCAGGCCGTTGTCCCGCCGAGGAACAAGGCGTCGATGCGCCCCCACGGGGCCTCCAGGCGCTCCAGGCCGTCCTGCGCCACGAGCGCGACGGGCAGGCCGTGGGCGCGGATCTCCGGCTCCCACACTTCGAAGAGCGCGAGGGTGGCGGCCGCGTCCCCGACCACGTCGGGGGCGCAGACCCACAGCACGGGCCGGCCACGCAGCCGGCCCAGCATGCGCCGGAAGGCGGCCGGGTCGAAGTCGGTGAAGGCGGCGTTGTCGGCCGCGACGGGCAGGCCGGTGGCGAACAGGGCCCCGACGCTGTTGCCATTCCTGGGCGTCAACAGGCGGCCGAGGCGCCCCGAGCCGGCGCGGGCGCGGACCGTCCTCGTCGCCCCGCTGACGAGGAGGATCACGCCCTGCCGCGCCCCGGCTCGCCGGCCGCCCGCCACGCCTCGGCCAGGCGGTGCGGCACGCGCACCGCGATCCTGCCCGTGGCCGCCTGCCGCCTGGCCGCGTCGAACCAGGCCTCACGCTCGCCCGCGTCCTCGCCGAGCTGGAAGATGACCCCGGACTGGTGGGCCACGTCCGCCCTGCCGAGCAGGTACTGGGCCTGCACCCACGCGCACGCGCGGGCGTACTCACGGAGCGGCGCCGCCTCGCACCTGCGCGCGTGCGCCGACGTGGCCATGAACCGCTTGACGTAGGCGTCCGTCATCGCCTGCGCCCGCCCGGCCCACCCGCCGTCATCCCCGCCCCGCGGCCGGGGGGCGAAGCGTTCGCAGGAGCGGACCAGCTCGCCGACGGCGGGCCAGCACCAGACGGCGTTCCCGGACAGTGCCGCCTCCCAGCCCTTCCGCAGGGCCTCGTCGGGGAACCGCGCCAGCGCCCGCCGGTAGGCCGCCAGCGCCTGGTCGATGCGGCCCTGGCCGCACCGCAGGTGGGTGGGCGGGGGGAGCAGCTCGGCCATCGGCCCCAGCACCAGGCCGTCCACGTCGCCCGCGGGCGGGCCGTCCTCAGTCATGGCAGAGGCAATCGGAGAGGGCGTCCGCCTCGCCGAAGTCGAACGCCCGCCGCGCCAGCGCGGCGTCCCTCATCTGACGGTAGGACGGCCTGTCGTTGCGGAACCGCGCGCCGCTGGGCTTGTTGGGGGTGGCGGCCGCCTCCATGCGGATCCACCAGTCGGCGGCGGAGGGGTCCTCGGCGAAGATCGCCGAGAGCGTCTTCGCGGACTTGAGGAAGCAGCCGACGCAGTTGCCGTGGGGCGTCCTGCCGCCCACGTCCGGGAGGCGGAGGTCGAAGTCCTGCGCGGCCCAGAAGGCCGCCACGTCCTCCTTCGTGACGCGGGCCCGGTGCAGCGGCGCGACGGTCTCACAGCGCTCGCGCCGGTCCTTCATCTTCGCCACGCGCCGGGGCTCGTCGTACCGCAGGCCGATGGCGTTGACCCAGTGGCCCCAGCCCAGGGAGCGGGCGAAGTCCCTCATCACCCGCACCTTCAGCTGGGTGGTGCAGAAGCGTGTCACGGGGTTGGGCAGGTACCGCCTCTCCCGGATCAGCGCCTCGTAGGGCCCGCCGTCGCGCGAGGCGGTGGCGTGGTCGACCACGCGGAACCTGCGTCCCTTCCCGCCCTCGGCGTCGCGCTCCAACCATGTGACCGGCACGCCCCACCGGCCCGAGCACTCGCGCACGAAGTCGAGCGTCGCCGGGTGCTCCATCCCCGTGTTCATCCACACGGCCCTCACGTCATCGGGCAGGGAGCCCCCGTGGGCGTCCAGGATGTGGCGGAGCATGTACGCCGAGGTGCGGCCGCCGGAGAAGCTGATGATGGCGGGGCCACCGATGAGGTAGGGGCTGCTCACGGCCCGCCCTCAGTCGAACAGCCCGCGCTGCCTGTCGGCGTCCTTGACACGCCTCAGCAGCTCGGCCCGCTTCCTGTCGCCGCCGGGGCGCCCCAGCCCCTCGGCCAGCGTCCGGACCGCCGCCCGACGCGCCTCCCCGCGTGTGGCGAAGGGCTCGCCCCAGATGCTCGGGGCGCGGCCGAAGCCTCCCGTCCCCCATCCCGCCTCCACGCCGATGGCCCACAGGCCGTTGGGGCTACGCGCCAGGAGCACGTCGGCGTAACAGGCATCACCCGCGCCGGCGATCCGTTCACTCTCGGCGCCCTCGAACACGCCGCAGCCGTTGCAGCCGCCGCCCCACAGCGCCGCCGCCGCGGCGGACGCGGCGGGGTCCGCCCGGTAGCGCGGGGTGGCCTCGACGATGGCGGCGATCCGTGCGGCCGCCCGGGCCGGGCAGGGTGCCGCGTCCGCCGGCGGCGTGTCGCCGATCAACCCGCCCATGCCCCGCCTCCCAAGGTGTCCGGCGGTGCGTCCCGGCCCTCCCGGCGCCTCCGCGCCTTCGCGGCGAGCTCCCCGTCGTACAGCCCGAACGCCAGCCGCCTGACGTGCTCTGCGTCGCCGAGGCGGCCCTCGGCGTGGGCGAGGAAGCCGGCGGCCAGCGCGCAGGCGTGGAAGGGGTCGTCCCAGAATCCGTCCGTCATTCAGCCGCCCTCTCGAAGATCGACACGACGTCATGCAGGCCCGGGATGAAGCTGGAGCGGTAGGACTTGCGTCCGCTGGACGCCCCGTGGCCGAACCGGATGATGTCGGTGCAATGCTGCCGCAGCCCCACGCCGAAGGCAAGCCGTTTCGTGTGGTACACCAGCGGCAGGAATCCGAGCTCCCTGTCGCAGTAGTCGCCCATCAGGACCGCGAACTTGCCTCCGGGCGTCAGCACCCCGGCGCAGCACGCGATGAACGCCGCGTACTTTGCCAGGAAGGCCTCCAGCGTCGGCTGGCGGCTCAGGTCGCGCGGGTCGCCGGTGTAGAGCTTCTGCCTGAAGTACGGCGGGTGCGCCCAGACGAAGTCGAACCTCTTCGCCCTCGGGTAGCTCGCCGGCGAGCAGGCGTCCTGGCCGTGCCGGATGTCGAAGCCAGTGAACGGGATGCCCAGCGACGCGCAGACCTGGCGGCAGGTGCCGCTCCCCACGAACGGGTCGAACACGCCGGCGGGCTTGAAGTACAGCAGCAGGTCGCGGATGACGTTCCCGCCGCAGTTGCCGGGGTAGCCGCGGTCCCCGTACGGGCCGGGGTCGTCGTCGTGGTAAAGGCTGGTCAGGCCGGGGACCGGGCTGGCCGTGACGGGCGCCCGGGGCAGCCTCGCGTGGCGGGGCTGCGCGGGCCGGGCGGCCGGGAGCGCCGCCGGCGGGGCGTCCCGGAGGAAGGGGTTGAGGGGCGTCGGCATGGTCAGGAGCCCCGCGTGGCCGCGTCCAGGGAGTCGAGGGCCGCTGTGACCGGGCCGCGGAAGGCCGGGTCGTCCAGCACGCCGTCGGGCAGGGTGAGGACGCGGGCGCACAGGTCGGCCGCCCGGTCCAGCAGCCGCCGGCGGGCCTCCGGCGCCTCGGGGAAGAGGCCCCCCACGGCCGCGTCCACCTTGCCCCAGCACAGCCCCTCCTCGGCGGCGTGCAGACGTCGGCACTCCCGGAGCGCCTCCCACGCCTGCCCCTCCGTCAGCCGCGGGTGACGTGCGACCAGCATGTCGGCGTCCCAGACGAGCGCGATCGCGTGTCGGCGGGCGAGGTGCTCGTGGAGGTCGATCTCGTGCGTCCAATCGTCGTCGCCGAACTCCAAAAGCAGGTCGATGTCGATGTCCGCCGGGGCGTGGAAGCCCCTCGGGTATTTCCGTTTCAGTATTTCGGCCAGGTCGATGTCTACCTTCATACGTGATTCCTTTCATGTCGATGGTCGGGGAACGGGGGCGGGCGTGAGCCCGCCCCCTGCCGTCAGCCCTCGCGGGCGTTCGGGAACAGCACGAACTTGCCCGCGGACGGGAGCACTGCCGCGTGGACGCCGATGTGCGTGTCGTGGCGATAGCCGGCGCCGATGTCGGTCCAGAACGTGTCCTTGCCGGTGTCGCGGCCCACGCTGGCCACGAAATCCGCGGGGCGCTGGGGCAGGCCGTGGCCGAAGCCCTCCAGGGGCGGCAGCTCGTCGTCCAGGCCGGTGAGGACCAGGTGCCCGCTCAGGGCGATGCCGTCGCACAGGACGCTGATGCCGCCCGACTTCGCCAGCTTGAAGCCCACGCCGACGCGGATGAATTGGGGTGCCCCGCCGCCCGCGCCGGGGGCCACCGCGGAGACGCGGTAGTCCGGGCGGCGCTTGGCCTTGGTGTTCTCGGTACTGTCGTTCATGTGATTTCTCCTTCTCCGTAGTTGCTCGGCCCCACCGTGGTGCCGATGACACCGCGCCCGAGCGGGGCACAGGCCCGCCGTGCAAGCGGAATCACGGAGGGTCCGCGTAGCGGAAGCCGTTATTCCGCTTGGCGGAGCGTGGCGCAGCGCACGCGGCGGGGCGGCCCGCTCAGCGTGTCGTTTCGGCACACGTCGGGGCCGGCAGGAGAAGGGAGGGGACGAGCTGGAGTACGCGGACAAGCGGGCGCGTTCGGCTCCGCGCATGCCGGCGGATTCGACGTGGCGGGAATCGTCCGCCGCATCGGGTATGGCGTGGTTCGAGGCGTTCAAGGCGTCGACGACCCGCAGCGTAGGAGAGGCGGTCTCGGAGTGGTTGTAGGTCAGTCCGACCCCGGCCGCCGGACCCGGAGGGCATCAACAAGCCCAGGAACGGCGGCGCCCTGGGACGCGATGCCGGACGAGATGCCGGAGGCAGTTGTCTCCACCAACCCCGGTCGATCAGACCGAAGCACGCAACTGCCTTACACCGTCAGTCAAGAAGCGTGACCGTACAACCTCAAAGTGACTCATTGAGATTGGGCCGAGTCCGCGGCGACGGGAGAACTCCACTCAACCGTGAACCTTCTGAAGGGGGAGCGTTGCCATCGGTTACCTCCGTCCTCAGGTCAGGAGAAACGACGGCACGTAGGTCGTGTCCGTCCACTCCATGATCTGGATATCCTTGCAGACCGCGTTGAGCCTGTGCCCGATGAAGCAGGCGCCGCTGAGGGGGCCGAGGTAGTAGAGCAGAACCCTCCTGGCCCCGTAATGCCGAACGAACGCCCGGATCATCGTCTTGGCGTTCTCGGCGAGGGCCGCGGCGTCCCCCGCGCCGCGGAGGCAGTGGCGCCCCAGATCGCGGGCAGGCCGGAGGAAGAGGACCGCCCTGACCTTCTCCCCGCAGTTCGGGAGGTGCTTGCGGACGGCCTCCTCCAGCGTGTCGCTGACACTGATGCCGACGGCGAGCGTGTCGCCTTCCGCGGCCAACGCCTCGCCGCCGGGCAGGCTGCCCTGGACGCCGAAGTCCTCGCTCGGCTTCGCGTCGCTCTGCCAGATGTCGTCGCCCTGGGCGACCTCGACCGTGTAGCGGGCCACGTCGGAGAACGTGTGGCCGAAGGCGAACCAGGCGGGCAGGCGGGCGAGGCCACGCGCCCTCAACAGCCGGATCGGCGTCTCCTTGTTGATCCGCGCCTCGAGGGCGAGGAGTTCGGGCAGCATCTTCTCGTTCCAGTCCTCGGGGGCTTTCGGCTCGTGCCCGCGCTTCTCAGGACTGCCGAGGAAGTGGTGACGCCAGTCGAGCTCGTAGTCCGGGGCGACATCGAAACGCTGCTCCTTGATCGTCGAGAGGTAGACGGTGACGCCGGGCTTGGCCCCCTCGGGCAGGCGCAGGTCGTACTTCGCGATCATCTCCTCCAGCACGGCCTTGGTGACTTCCTGCCTGCCCGTCTTGACCCAATCGCGGACGATGCCGTCCCGCCCTCCCCGGTGCTGCCGTAGAAGATGTCGAAGTCCCAACGGCCGACGAGGCCGTCGGTGCCCGGGTCGTACACCTCCAGGATCACACTCTCCAGGTGGCGCGAGCCGAGCCAGGTGCGCAGACCTCGGTGGAGGTTGTCCCACTGATCCGTCAGCCGCTCGGGGCTCAGGCCGCTGCCGCGGATGATCTCCTTGAGCGACAGCAGGAGCTTGTCGGTGACGTAAGTGACGGAGTGGGCGTACGTGTTGACGTAGGCAAAGGTGCTCATGGTCGCAGGAAGGCCTCCGGGTCGATGGTGGCGGAGCCGGCCTTCGGCCGGCCGGCGCCCTTCTCTTCGGCGTCCACGTCCTCGCCGATCAGGCGGGCGGTCACCCTCGGCGACTTCTTGGTGAGCGTCTCCGCCACCCAGTCGAGGTCCTCTTTCGGGGCAGGCAGGCTGGCGCGCCAGTCGCCCTCGGTCGGGCAGTTGGGGAGCTTGTCCTCTTTCGCCCCGTCGCCCGTGATCGCGTCCTCGTCGTACAGGCAGCGGACGCGGACTTGAGGGCCCCCGCCGTGGACGACGATAGGCGATTCCCTGGGGGCCTCGGAGGCGATGATGGAGGCCGCGACCCCGGAGACGGCCAGCAGGTCGGCGCGGGCGGCGGACGGCGCCGGGGCGACGAGATCGACGATGAACGCCCAGGTCTCCGTAGCGGACCTGTGCGGGGTCGAACGGACGGTCCTGGCGTGTACGCTCACGGGTCGTTCTCCTTGAGGGCCTTGCCCGCCCCCCGGGCGTTTTCGGCGGCGCGGAGCAGGTGCCCCGCGGTCAGCGTCTCGGGTCGGAGCGCGACCCCTTTTTCGAGTGCGCAGGCGGCAGGGACCAGCTTCCGGATCTGTCGGCCATCGAGCCCCTTGCACGCGGCGGCTGCGGTCTCGAACTTCGGGTCGTCCAGGATGGCGCGCGCCGCGGGGAAGGCCTCCGCGAACGCCTCCAACGCGCTGCGCAAGATCAGGCGACAGGCCTCCGGGCCGGGCGGGCCGACGTACTCGACCAGGTCGGCCCGGGAGAGGAAGGCGGCATCGACCGCCTTGGTGAAATTGCTCGTGGCGACGAAGAGGAGGTTCGGGTACAGGGCGGCGAGCTGGTCGAGCTGCGCCAGGACCGCGTCCGTCGCCCGGTGGACGTCGATGGGGTTCGCCTCGAGGCTCAGCTTGGACCGGTCGGCGGCCAGCGTCTCGACCTCGTCCAGCAGGACGATGACCGGTCGGTCAGCCGCGTGGCCGGCCACAGTCTCCCCGAGCAGATCCCGGACGGCCCGTTGGCTCTTGCCGAGGGCGGCGCTGGTCAGGGCGTGGGGCTCCACCTCGATGAACAGGAACGAGCCGATCCCCTTGACCGACTCGGCCGCCCGGGAAGCGAGCCCCCGGCCCAGCGAAGTCTTGCCGGTCCCGGGCGGCCCGTGGAGGACGATCAGCCCGTGCAGGGGCAGACGCGACCGATCGACCCTTGAGCGCAGGGTGAAGTTGAGGATGGCCTGGGCGAGAAGCCGGTCCTTCTGCGAAGGCTCCAGGACGATGGCGTCCCAGAGCGCGCCGAGGTCGGGGTCCGGGAGGTTGCGGCTGTCGAGGACGCCGACCGCGTCCACGCCGCCCGACCCCGGGCCGGTCTTGCGTCTCCCCCCGTGCCCGACTTCAGCCGGGCCGTTTCCGCGCGATTCTCGCATGTTCCGGCTGCCTCCTCCGTCCCAGTCGGTGCCCGTCGCGACGCCGGGCGGCCCCTTCTTGGGCAAGCGGCACGCTCTCGCTCGCGTCATCCTTGAATACGCCCGCCCCTTAACCGGCCAGCGATTTTTCCCCGTTCGTCCGCCAGCGCCGGCATTCCGCCCAAGTCGGCGTGACTTCCGCCTCCGCCTCGATTACGCTGGTATTGTAACCGGAAAATGTGTCGGTTCGGTTAAGGCGGCTGCGTATTTGTTCAGGATGAGCCGGGAGGCTCGAATGGCAAAGGAAATGGCCCCCGAAGAGGTCGACGACGAGGGCCTTGTCCTCCAGATCGCCGTCAGCCAGGACAGGGAGGCGCTGGCCTCGCTGCTGGGGCGCTACGGCCCGAAGGCCAAGGGCTACTTGTTGAAGCAGTTCGGCGACACCCTGCGCGAGCCCGAGATCGACCAGGCGCTGAACGACGCCGCGTTCAACGTGTGGCGGTTCGCCGACCGCTTCGACCCGGGCAAGTCGAAATTCAAGAGCTGGTTCATCCGCATCCTCCAGAACGCGGCCCTGAGCATCATCCGCGCGGAAAAGAAGCATCTGGCAAAGGAGCTCGAGTACGACCCGATGTACGACCCGGCCCGGGCAGGCGCGGGGGACGCCGAGGGCTGCTCGGCCGACGGCCCGCTCGTGAAGCTGGTCAACGGCATCATCGACAACGAGCTGACGGGCCTGGAGCAGGCCGTGGCCAGGGCGGATCGGGCGGTCGGCGGGTCGGCGGACACCGCCCGGCTCGCCGAGATCCACGGGAAGAGCATGAACAACGTCTACGCGACCCGGAGCAAGTACCGGGAGAAGATCCGCAGGCTCGCGCAGGAGCGTCAAGCAGGCCAGGGTCGCCCAGGAGGAAGCCATGAAGCCTGACCACGACAGGTTCTGGGATGGCATCGCCGGGAAGTTGCGCGAGGCGAAAGGCTTCTGCCCCCTCACCCCCGAGGAGGCCGAGGCAGCCTTCGACGCGGCGCCGGAGGTGACGCTCTCCGAGGGGGAGATCGGATCGATCATCACCTCGGCTGTGGCGGGCGACCCCGCGTCCTGGGAGCCCGAGCCGCCGCGCGACTGGTCGGCCGACGCCGAGCAGGAGGGCGCCGCGGAGAAAGCGCTCCAGCTCTTCCGGAACCAGGGGGAGGGGGACGAGGACACGGACCGGATCGAAAAGGACCTCGAAGAAGAGCTGCTCAACGATGACGACGCGGAAGAAGAAGACGGCGTTTGACTGGGAGGCGGAGCGGACCGCCCAGGAGGCCGCCGGCGCCCTGGCCGACGCCCTAGTCGCCCGCCTCGGCCTGACCGCCCCGATCGACCCCCTCGCCGTTGCGGCGACGGAGCGGAGGTTCCTGCGTGCCGGCGGGGCCGACCTCGGTGCCCGGTACGACGGCAAGCTGAAGTACGCACGCGAGAAGAACCGCTTCCTGCTCTTCTTCAACACGAAATACGACGAGGGGCTGCCCGACGGCACCCACCACCCGCGGACCAGGTTCTCGATCGCGCACGAGCTCGGCCACTATTTCCTCGACCGCCACCACCGATACCTCCGGGGCGGCGGGCCGCCGCACGCGTCGAGCAGCGAGTTCATCAGCGATAACCTTTGGGAGCGCGAGGCGGACGCCTTCGCCGCGAGCCTCCTGCTGCCGACCCGCCTCGCCGCGCCTGTCCTCGCCGGCGGGGAGCTGACCCTGGAGCGAGTCGAGCGGGCCACGGCCCGGTTCCGCACGTCCTTCGTGGGCACCGCCATCAGGGGCGTCCGCCTCGCCGACCTTCCGTGCGCGGTGGCGGGAATCCGTGAGGGGCGGATCGCGTGGATGTTCCCCTCCGACACGCTGGTCAGGGCCGGTTGCTATCCGGTGAAAAAGGCGCTGGAGTCACCTCTCGCCAAGCGGGCGTGGGCCGCGTTCACCGGCGGCGACAACGGGCGGATGTCCGAGGACGGGAAGCTGGGCCACTGGTTCGAGACATACGCGCGGGAGGACGACCTGTCCGCCGTCTACGTGACCGAGCAATTCGTCCCCGTCCCGATCATGGGCACGCTCCTCGTGCTGCTCACGATGGACGAGGAGGATGTACTTCGCGATGAGGGGGAAGAAGAGGACGACGTTGACAGGGAGCATCGTGAGCGGTTTGGCTGGTGACCGAGCTGGAGTGTGGGGATTCGCGTTTGGAAAGCGCGACGCAGGCACCCATGCAATCGCTGCCGCTGCTCCTTCGCTGATCTCGATGCTTCGGTCCGACACGCCGAAGCCGTTTCGGAGGGGCGGCGGGACGCCCTGCTCAGCGTGTCGCTTCGGCACACGCGGGGCTGGGAATCCTGCGCATGCCGTGTCACGCCTCCGGCCTGGCGGGCGACTGTTCCCATGACCGAGGGTAGGGCGCGGTGGCGGGCACGATGGGCGTGCCCGTACGCTGAGGGTGCGTGTCTTGCGAGGCACCACGTCCCGAGTCCCCTCGGCGTGACGAGGAGGAATCAAGTATGAAGTCGCGCGACCGTGGGGCGGCCGAGGGCCGTCCCGGCTTCACGCTGATCGAGCTGCTGGTCGTAATCGCCATCATCGCCGTGCTGATCGGGCTGCTGTTGCCCGCCGCCCAGAAGGTCCGAGAGGCCGCGGCCCGCACCCAGTGCATGAACAACCTCAAGCAGATCGCCCTGGCCTGCCACGGCCACCACGACGCCCACGGGCGGCTCCCCGACGGCGGCGAGCAGGCCTGGGCACCCCGCACGTGGTCGCAGGGGGTGCCCGCGGTGGCGCCGGACCAGCACTGGGGGTGGCTGTACCAGATCCTCCCGTATGTCGAGCAAGAGCCGCTGTGGAGGAGCCCCTCGGATGAGGCGGTCAAGACCACCCCCGTACCGGCCTACTACTGCCCCTCCCGCCGTCCGCCCGTCCTGGTGGTGGGCGGGTACAACAACGACCGGCTGGTGGCGACGAACGACTACGCGGGCAACTGCGGCACTGAGGATGTCGGCAAGGACATCGCCTGGGGGCGTCTCGGCAACGGGCTGGACGGGGTGATCGTCCGCCGGCCGGACGGCACCCCCTCGCGCTCATCCCCGGTCCGCCTCTCCGACATCACGGACGGCACCGGCACGACGGTCCTGGCGGGGGAGAAGGCCCTCGACCGGCGGACGCTCGGCAAGGGGGCGAGCGACGACAACGAGGGCTGCCAGGCTCCGGGTTGGGATAGCCTTCGGTGGGGGTGCGTCCCCCCCATCCGGGACTGGATGTCGGCCCCCGCCGACGATCCGAGGGACGAGCGGAAGTACGCGGACAAGCGGGCTGCGTTCGGCTCCGCCCACGCCGGCGGCTTCCACGCGGCGATGGCGGACGGGAGCGTCCGCCGCATCGGGTACGACGTGTCGGCAGAGGTGTTCAAGGCATTGACGACGCGCAACGGAGGGGAGGTGGTCCCCGATTGACCGGTAGGATGTTACGGAGCCGGGAGGTGCCGAGTTGCCGCCTCCCGGCGTCATCTCCCCACCGCAGGCGGTGCTGGCTCCGCTCTCGCGCCGGGTGTGCGCGGCTCCACTCGCGGGTCCGGCTTTGAAGTCGATGATTCGGGGGTGATGCCCGGCCCCCCGTCCAGAGCAGCGAGGCACCTGGAGGCGATGGAGTCTACCCGCTTGACACGCTCCTCCTCCGGCGTGGCGGCGTGCTGTGCCCCGGCAGCACCCTCACCGAGAAGGGCGCGGACCTCCGCCAGCTCCGCTCCAACGGCATCCTCCCCGAGGGCCTCAACGGCCTTGCCGTGGGCCAGCTCGGCCACGAGGTGGGCACGGGCGATGAGGAAATCGGAGAGGGCCAGGTCCAGGCGGTCGGTGAAGGGGGAAGCCAGGTGGAGGTCGCTGCCCGTCCCCCGCACCGACGCCAACACCACCGCGCGGAGGATCGGACGGACACCGGATTCTGCCGAGGCCAGGCCCCCTTCACACAGGGCGGCGGCGCGGTCCGGGGGGATGGTTTCTCCGAGGCACACGCGCCGGAGGTCGGCCACGAGGGGCCGGGCGCCTTCATCGCCGAGCAAGGAGCCGAGCAGAGCCAGTGAGGAGGAGACCCCACGCAACGGGAGGCGTGCCCCTGACGAGATGACTGCTGTCTTGTCAAAAATGGACGACATGAGACGCTGATAATAAATAAACGTACACTTGTCAACCCGGATCTTCTCTTCCGAAATTCTGGGAGATCTTGTCACAGCTCACAGCCGCACGCCGAGGGACTGGTATCGGAGCACAGGAGGAGCCATGACCCCCAATCCGGACCGTGACCTGGCTGCGCTGATTGACGACCTCCGGTCGAAGCAGGACGAGGCCTGGAAGGCGTTCATTGAGCGAATCCTTCCTCTGGTAGCTGTCGTTTGTCGGGGCCGTGGTATTCCAACACTGACGGACGACGTTGTTCAGGAAACCGCATTGGCCATTTTCCATGGTCTCGAAAACCCGCCCGAGGAGTGGGCGAGTTGGATCGCAACAATCATAAGGAACAAATGCGTGGATGCCGTCCGCAAGGAAAGGCCCCGCCAACGCCGGCAAATGGACGGGCCGGAGGTTGAAGCCCGTCTGGTTGAGCTCTGGGACCCCGAGAAGGACACTTCGTCGCCGAGAGAGATTGAGGAAGAGGTCGCCCGAATCATTCAGCAAACTGATTTGCGCGAGCGAGAGCTCGCTGCCGCGCTATTACACTACGTCGAAGGACTCCCCTATCGCGAGATCGCCGACCTCTTGGAGGTTACCCCCGAGAACGCCCGTCAGTTGGCATGGCGTGGTATCGCGGCGATGAGGCAGATTGCGGCTGAACGGGGCCACGAGGTCAAGTGGAAGGGAGAACTCGCCAGGCGCAGAATGCCGCCTCGCCCTTCGGGGCGGCCACGAGGAGCATGACTATGAGTATCATTGAATTTGACCCGCGTGACGAGCCCGAGGATATCCCTGACCGCGACTTCCTTCTGCGCATGCATCGCGAGATGGCGGGCCCCGACATCGAACAACGGGCGGAAGCCATCGCCGAGCGGTGCTTGAAGATCCTCCGGGAGGAGCAGTCAACTCTCGGCACGGCAGTTCCCGCCGTGCGGCGGCCCGTTTCCAGGGCCCGTTGGGCAATTGCGGCCGGTTTACTCGTGGCCGCGGGCCTGGGCGCGGCTCTGCTGCTCTGGCCGCGCGGCCCGTCCGCCGTGCCGGAGGCCCGCCTGGGGGCGCGGCGTTCCACGGCGATCATGGGCCACGGCAAGGCCGAGGGGTGCTGGGCCCTAACGGTGGCCTTCCCCGGCAAGGGCTACGTCCACATCCTCTCTCGGTCACCTGGGGGCGGCTGGGCTGCCACGCCGAAGGACTCCGCCCAGAAGCTGATCGACTCCTCGGGGGCCGACATACCCCTGGGCACCCTCTTCCCCCTGGATGCGCGGCCCGACTGGCTCGTATGCGTCACGGACCTGCCGGCCGCCCGGATCATCGTCTCGCTCCTCAACCCGGACGGCGCCGAGCCACCCGATGGCCCGGACGCCGTCCGCCGCACCCTGTCCGCCGGCCTGGGAAAACGCCTTATCGCGTTCGGCGGCCCGCCGCCGCGGTCCGACGCGCCTTGAGCCGGCATGTTAACCCAGAACCCAGGAGTCCCCGTGCGAAACGACACTGCCCCCGCCCTGCTGTCCTGGCTCGCCCTGGCGGCCGTAGCCTGGCCCGCCGCCCCTCCAGCCCCTGGACGGCCCTCCCTTGAGCGGGAGGCGAACGTGCTCGCCTCTCAGGGGGTGAGGTCCTTCGTCGCAGGCCGCGTCGTCGAGGCACGCCGGGCCTTCGAGAAGGCCCTCCCCCTCGTCAGGGCCCTCCACTCGGACCGGCCCCACCGCCAGACCGCGGCCCTCCACCTGAACGTCGGCGAGTGCCTCGCCCTGGAAGGCGACGGCCCCGCCGCCCTCACGCAACTCGGCGAGGGCTGCCGCGTCGCCCGGCTCGCGCTGGCGGCCTCGCCCCGCTCAGCGCCGGACGCCAGGCGGTGTGCCGACTGCCTCATCGGCCTCGCCGGCCAGCACCGGGCCCTGGGCGGCCTCGCCGAGATGCTGGACCTCGCGGAGGAGGCTGAGGCTGCCCTGTCTGCGGCAGGCCTGGCTGGCTCGCCTGCGGCGGCCAAGGTCCACCTGGACCTCGGCCGCTCCTGGATGGCCCTCGGGGATTACCGGCAGGCGCGGCGCCGCCTGGAGCGTGCCTGCGAGCTCGCCGGGGATGACGGCCTGCTCCGCCTCCGCGCCATGCGCCTGCTGGCCGAGACCCTCCTCCTGCTCAACCTCCGGGAGGGGGCCGACGTGCTGGGCCGGGCGGGCCGCCTCATCGACGATGCCCGGGCCGCCTCTGAAGCGGGGGGCGCTGCCGGGGCGGGGATGCCCTGCGAGATCGAGCAAGGGCTCATCCTCTTCGCGGAGGGCAAGCTGTTGCTTCAACGGGGGGAGGCCGGGGAGGCGCTTGATGCGATGCTGCGCGCGCGCGGGCTGCTCGCCAAGCTGGCCGGGAGTCATCCCGCGGCCCTCGACCCGCTGGCGTCGGCCGATCACGGCGTCGCGGCCGCGGCACTGCAGTCCGGGGACGGCGCGGCGGCAGAGCGGCACGCGCGGGCGGCCTGTTCAGCGTACCTCAGGCTCGGCGTCGATCCGACCCGACGCGCCTCCGCCCTGGGCTCGCTCGGCGCCGCCCTGCTCGCCTTGGGGAAGGACCGCGAGGCGGCGGAGGAGCTAGGGCGTGGCCTGGATCTGGCGGAAGAGGCCCTGACGCGGGCGGCGCCGCACATCGGCGACCGGGAGCGGCTGCTGTTCATCGGGCGGCACCGAATCACGGTCGCGCTATGGCTTCACGCGGCGCTGCGGACTGGCGCCTCCCCCGGCTCGGTGTACCGCCGCGTGCTCGCGTGGAAGGGCAGGACCGCCTACCGCCACCCGCTCGCGCTAGCCGCCAGGTCCCGCCCGGAGCTGCGCCCGCTGCTGCGGCAGCACTTCGCCGCCTGCCAGGACGTCGCATTCTGGGCCGCCTCGGAGGCCGCTGGCGGCGAGGCGGCGGTGCGGCTCAGGGCGGCGCGGGACGACCTGGCCCGCGCGGAACGGGCGCTCGCGAAGCGGCTAGAGCGCGAGGCCGCCGGTGAGGGGACCGTAACGCCGGAGGGCATCGCGGCCGCGTTGCCCGAGGGGGCGGCGGTCGTCGATTACGTGTCCTGCATCAGCGTCGCCGCCGGGCGGCCCCGCCCCGGCGTGTGGGAGGCCGAGGAGGCCCTCGTCGCGTTCGTCCTGCGCAAGGGCGCCCCCGTGGCCTGCGTGCGCCTCCCCGGCACGCAGGCGGTCCTGGCCCGTCACGTCACATCCTGGCGGCGGCTACTCACCGCGCGGGAGGCGGGCGACTGGCCGGCGCTCCTCAACGCCGAGGCGCGGCGGATCGCCGACGTCGTGTGGGCGCCGCTCGGGCCAGCCTTGGCCAACTCCCGGCGGATCGTCGCGTGCCCCGACGGCCCGCTGCACCGCTTCCCCCTGTCCGCCCTGCCCGGACAGGGGCCGCGCACCTACCTCATCGACGACGGCGTGGCGGTCTCTTACGCCGTCTCCGGGCGCGAGGCGTGGGCGGGCCTCTCGGCCCCACCGGCCCCGGCCGGGCGGGGGGCGCTCGTGATGGCCGGGGTGGGGTACGGCGCGGCGCGCGGCCCGGGCGGCCTCGACGACCTGAGCCACACGCTGTCCTTCGGGGAGGGGGTCGCTCAGCGGTTCCGGCGGTCCCACCCCGGCGAGGACGTGGCCCTGCTCTCCAAGAAGGGGGCCTCGCGCCGGGCGTTCCTGGACCAGGCGCAGAAGGGCCCCCGTGTGATCTCACTCGCGGCCCACGGCAGCGCCGAGTCGGCCCCGGAGGGCGCGGCCGGCCTCGCCCACCGCATCTCGGGCCTCCTGCCTTCGGGACTCGACGGCCTGCTCGGAGTGCGGCTCTTTTTCGCGGGCGCGAACGAGGAGCCGCACCCTGGGGGGGCTTCCCTGTCCGGGCTGGAATTCGCCTCTCTGGACCTCTCACCGGTCTCGCTGCTCCTGCTCTGCGGCTGCCAGTTCGCCGAGGGGGCGGCCGAGGCGGGGGAGGGGTCGATGAGTTACATCCGGGCCGCCCACCTCGCCGGGGTCCGGACCGTGGCCGGGAGCCTGTGGTCCGAGTCGTCGGAGCACGCGACGCGGCTGGGGGACGGGTTCCTCGATTCGCTCTGGGGGGAGGGCCGGCCGGGGGCGGCCTGGGCGCTCCGGGAGGCGCAGATCAAGCACAGGGACCAGGGCGGCCAGAACAGCCACCCACGCCACTGGGCCGGCTGGGTGGTGTCGGGCGACGCCGGCGGGGCCGAGGCCCCCCCACCCGACTCGCCGCCAGTGGTGGATCGGGGCGCAGCCGGGTGGCTGACGTTCGGCCGTACCGCCCTGGCCGCTCTGGTCACACTGGCCGTGGGGTTGGCGGGCGCCTGGCTCGTTCGGCGATCCCGCACCTCCCGCACGCGATGATGTATGCCGGCCCTGACATCTCGACAGGCCCGTCCATCAGGACGGGCCTGTCACGTTCCCGCCCTTGCCGCGACACTCTTGCGGGCAGCGGCCCGGCCAGCCACACCAGAATGGAGAACGCGACGGGCACGATATGCGTGCCCGCAGGGGAGGTCACGTCCTATGAAGTCTGATTCCATCCTCGGCGACCACGCGGCCGAGCGCCGGAGCTACATGGAGTTCACCGTCAGCCGGTCCTACCCGGAGTTCCGTGAGCCCCTCCGCTTCCTCTACGGCCGTTGGGAGGGCTACAGCGGCCTGCTGTACGGCGGCCGGCTGGCGCCGCCTCACCTCGTGGTGGGGGACACCCCGCCGGCCCTCGCCGCCGCGATCCGGCCCGTCACGGGCTACGGCGCCAGCACGGAGGCGGCCTTCCGGCGCTCCCTCGTCATCGACCCCGCGGGCCACTACGTCACCCGGCCGTGGGGCGAGGGGCACGGCCGCTTCCTGGCCGACCTGATGCTCCGACTGACCGTCCTCCAGAAGCTCATGGAGGAGGACGGGGCCCTGGCGCACCGCTCCGGGAGGCACGCCGGCGCCGCCCTGGCCGACGAGATCAACCGCGTCGGGCCGTTGCTGGGGCTGCAGGCCAGGGTGACGTGCCGGCGGAGGCGGGGGCGGGAGGGCATGCCGCTGGCGTCCGGCTGGCCCCACAACGTCCGCCCGGCGGATCACTACCTCGGCCACGTGACTCCGGCCGCTCTGGCCCTCGCGGGCGTCGAGGCGTCCTCGGCGGCGCCGATCCCGGCCGAGGGCAGCGCGACGGTGTGGCACGTCCTCTCCGATTACCTGGCGCGGGGGGAGCACGACGCGCTGGGCGTGATCTTCCAGCGCCGGATCGAGTGGATCGCCCGCCGCGGCCGCTTCGGCGTCAGCCGGCCCGTAAACTTCAACTTCGAGAGGGGCCGGGAGGACGCGGACGGCCGCCCGATCACCTCCCCGCCCGTGTTCGACCCGGGGTGGCTGGCCTGGCAGGACGGCCTGGCCGCCCGCTTCGCCCAGGGCCTCCTGGACGAGGGCTGCCTCGACACGCTCCCCATCCTGGCCGACCTCCTCGAGGACGCGGGCTGCCGCGACCAGCATATCCTTGCTCACCTCCGGGCGCCCCGGCTCACCCACGGGCCCTCCTGCTGGGTGCTCGCCGGCGTCCTCGACGCCGCCCGCCGGGGCCGGCCCTGACCGACCTCCCCGCCAATCTCCCGCCGGCCGGTAGGCCGGCGGGCCGGGGCCCGTATGCCTCGATCACCCGCGCCCGAGCCTCACTCACCGCCCACACACGGTCCGACCCCGGCGGCCATGCGGCTACCGGGATGCGACTCGATGATGACGGCTGCCTTACCCGCGGGCAGTCCGAAACCGCCTGAGAAGTTGTGAGCGGCCTGGCGCCGCCCAGGCCCCAACGGCCAAGTGAAACTCCCCACGCCCGGCCACGCGCCCATTCCGGCCTCTGCCACCCCCGAGATCACCGACACACTTCGGAGACAGCCCCGATGTCCTCCCGCTCCCCGTCCGCGCGCGTCGAAGCCCGTCAGCGGCAGCAGGCCGAGCCCGGCAGCCCCGCCGACGCCGGCCCCAACAGCACGCCGCCCATCCCCGAGGAGGCGATCCTCAACGCCCTCCTGGCCGACCCGCCGGAGGAGGCCGAGCCGTGCGACCCCTTCATCCTCCGCTGCCTGCTCGGCCTGCTACCGCCGGACAGGGCCGACGACGTCCGAGCCCACCTCAGACGCGTCATCGCGTGCGGCATCCGCGCGACGGAGGCGCGCCGCTGGGTCGCCCTGTGCGACGAGGAGGACCTGATCCAGGACGGCTTCCGGGAGGCCGTGCGGCGCGTGCGGGGGGGCCGGTGGGTGGGCCTCGGCATGGCCGGCTGCATGGGCAGGCACGCGGCCGTCAACGCCCACCGCAGGGTCGTCGGCAACGGCAGGAAGCGCGAGGACGGCACGAGGCGCGAGCGGCCTGCCTGCGTGCCGCTCGCCTTCGAGCCCCCCGCCCGCGGCGACGTCCTCGACGAGGTGCTGCGGAGGGAGCCCGCCGCACGCCTCGCCCGCGCCCGCGACAGCGCCGTCCTCACACCCCTCGACGTCGCCTTGCTCGACCTGCACCTCAGCGGGTGGCCGCGTGAGGAGGCCCGCCGTGTGCTGGGCGGCATGACCTTGGGCGCCTACGCCCACGCCTGGAGGGCGATGAACGGCCGGCTGCCGGCCGCCCTCCGCGCCACCGGGGCGGGGGCGGGCTGACGTTCCCCGGGAAACCGGCGCGCGCGGGCGCGCCGACGGAGCGGAGATCCTTACGGGCGGCGGCGGGCGTGTGGCCCGCCCCTCCCCGGAGGAGGCATGAGCATGGGCAAGGGCGTCGGCTGGGCGGAGATGATCCGCACGGGCAAGCCGCAGCTGATCGACTGGCGGCTGGCCAGGCCCGACGGGGGCAACCGCGAGATCACGCCGGAGATGGTGGCGTCGCTGCTGGAGAGCATGCGCGACGGGCAGCTGGTCCCGGGCATCGTGGCGAGGGACGGCGAGCGTTTCATCTGCCTGGACGGCAACAGGCGGCTCTACTGCTGCCGCGAACTGGACGTGCCGTTCATCGCCTACGTCCTGCCGGCGATGCCTCCCCCGGAGGAGATCGCCAGGGGGCGCCTGGTGATCTCTCTCCACTTCCGCAAGAGCGACGCCGCCTGCGTGGCCGGCGACCTGTTCAAGCTGAAGCAGTCCGGCCTCGGCGTCTGCGAGATCGGCGAGCTGGTCGGGCTCAAGCAGTCGTACGTGTCGAAGAGCCTGGCCCCCTACACGAACGGGAGCGAGGGCCTGCTGCGCGGGCTCGACGACGGGTCGATCAACCCGTCGTCGGCGTACTACATCGCCCGCCTGCCCAAGGACCGCCAGCCCGAGGCCATCGCCAGGTGCGCCGGCCGCAAGCGGAGGTTCGTCGAGGCCTACGTGAAGGGCCTCCTGGCGCCGCGCGGGGCGGGCCGCGTGAAGGCCCTCAAGCTGGAGCACAAGGGCTGCAGGCTGACGGTCCCCGAGCCGACGGTCGAGCGCGTCGAGCAGTTCGCCGCCGCGCTGCTGTCCG
Source organism: uncultured Alcaligenaceae bacterium (assembly GCA_964630925.1). Lineage (GTDB taxonomy): Bacteria > Planctomycetota > Planctomycetia > Gemmatales > Gemmataceae > RGDT01. Next base: position 2,112 of record CAZVZK010000079.1, on the reverse strand, counting down.
CCGCCAGGCGGGCCGCCAAGGACAACTTGCCGCCCGACACCCTCCGCGACCTGATGAAGTAATCACTCATGAACGACGAAGTCTTCGCCATCATGGCGGCGGCGGGGGCCTGCATGGCCCTCGCCGGCCTTTACATGCGCGGCCACAAGGCCAAGGCCCGCGCACCCGCCGTCACGCCCGCCAGGACGCCGGCCGTGCCGTGGGGCTGGCTGGCCCTGCGCGTGTTCCTGGCCGCGTTGACGCTGATCGTATGCGCGGCCGTGGCCGGCCTGCTGCTGTCCTTCCTCCCGCTCGCCATCGCCGCCGCCGTGGTCGTCGCCGCGAGGACGCTCAACCAATGGCGAGGGAGCGGAGACAGCCACGGCACCGCACGCTGGAGCGAGCGCGATGATTTGAAACGCGCTGGCATGCTGGACGGGAAAGGCATGCCCATCGGGCGCCGCCCTCCCGACGAGGGCCGTGCGGCCTTCTGGCAGGCCGCGTGGGGCTTGCTAACGCGCAGTCTGAGAGAGTCGGCCGATTGCTGCGCGGCCATGCTCCACGCGCTCATGGGCAGGCCGCACGGGGCGGGCGAGTTGATAACGCTAAAATCGTATGTGCATCAATTATTTGTCTGTCCGACGGGCGGCGGCAAGGGGGTCAGTTTCTGCATCCCCTACCTCCTCTCGCTGGACCCGGCCCGCCAGTCCGCGATCGTTTTCGACCCGAAAGGCGAGCTAATAACCAAGACGGGCGCATGGTTGAAAAAGAGAGGGTTCAAGGTCATCCTCATCGACCCGTTCGGCGTGGCGGCGTGCGGGACGCCAGCGACGCCCTTCAACCCGCTATGGACGGCGTCGCGGGGCGGCCCCGACGTGGTGGACGACGCCCGCGCGTGCGCGGAGGACCTCGTGGAGCGGACGGGCAAGGAGCAGGACCCGCATTGGACCGACAGCTCGGTCGCCGTTATTTCAGCGATTTTGTCGTTTGTGTTGAGATTTTTACCTGATGACGAATGCAACCTGAACAGCGTGCGCGAGATCATCTGCGACGAGTCGCTGTACACGTACGCCGCCCAGGCGCTGGTGATGGCCGGCGGCGTCCTGCGCCAGCAGGGGCTGTACCTGCTTCGCATACGCGGCGACGGGCCGCCTACGGACGAATTTTCGAGCATCATGTCGAGCGTCAACAGGCACACCTCGAACCTGTCCAGCGAGCGGCTGGCGGCCTCGCTGCGCGGGGGCTTCGACCCGGCGGGTCTGCTGCGTCCCGGCACGGCCGTGTTCTTCGTGCTCCCTTCGCATCAATTTAAGGCGCAGAAGAATTATCTTCGCGTCGCCATATCGTCGCTCATCCGCATGATCATCCGCCGTGGCTGCGGCGGGGCCGAGTGCATGCTGCTCATGGACGAGGCGGCCATGCTCGGCGTGAATAACGACGCGCTTGAACAGAGCCTGCAATTGGGAAGATCGTCGGGAATTAGATTATGCTTATTCTATCAAAGCATGGCCCAGGCTGTCGCGGCGTTCCCCGAGAAATACGGATTAATATTAAGCAATTGTGACGCACGTTTTTTCTGGGCGGTCAATGACATCGAGACGGCCGAGACGGTCAGCAAGATGCTGGGGAATTCGACGGTCATCGTCGAGTCTGCGGACCGGGGCGAGACGACCTCGCGCCCGCTGGCGATGGGGGACGGCACCGGCGGCAGCCACAGCACGAACACCTCCAGGGGCCTGTCCGAGAAGGAGCGTGCGCTGCTCGACCCCGCCGAGGTGATGAGCCGCGTGCCGCCGGAGTGCGTGATCGCGTTCGTGCGCGGCCTCCCCCCGATCATCGCCAGGCGTGTTTTTTACTACTCCGACCCCCTGTTCGCGGGGAAAGCGTGTGATTCCCCGGCGGGTCGATGAAAATCGCCGGGCGGGCGCGCCGAGGTGCGGCGTGCTGACGGAACGATGGGCATCGCCCCACAACATCAGCGACGGAGGATGCGAATGAGCGACAGCAGCGGCACGCGGCCGCCCCAGGATGGCGCGGGGCAGTCGCCGCTCCGCAGGATGGCGGAGGGTTTGGGGAAGTGGCGGGAGGCCCAGGCCGCCAGCCGGCCGACGCTCGGCGCCCAGCTCGACGCGA
>CAZVZK010000078.1:0-49433 GCA_964630925.1 uncultured Alcaligenaceae bacterium | reverse complement strand
ACGAAATCGACGTCGCCTCGATCGAGAAGTACCAGTGGGAAGAAATCAAACCGCAGGTCGACCACGTCATCTTCCCCGACGGCAAGAAGATCATCCTGCTGGCCAAGGGCCGCCTGGTGAACCTCGGCTGCGGCACCGGCCACCCGTCGTACGTGATGAGCAGCTCGTTCGCCAACCAGGTCCTCGCCCAGATCGAGCTGTGGCGGCACAACGACAAGTACCCGGTGGGCGTCTACGTCCTGCCGAAGAAGCTCGACGAGCACGTCGCGCGGCTGCAGCTCAAGAAGCTCAACGTGCAACTGACCGAGCTGACCGACGAGCAGGCCGCGTACCTCCACGTCAAGAAGGACGGGCCCTACAAGAGCGACCACTACCGCTACTGAGATCAGGCTCGTAGGGCACGCAACGCGAGGATGCGTGCCCTACGCCCCGAACGGCGCCACCACCACGGACAGCCCCGGCAGGAGTGGCGTGGTATAGGTGCCGCCGTGGGGCACGACCCGCTCGACCCAGCGCCGGCCGTGCCTCCGCAGGACGATCAGCGAAGGGCGGGCGAAGCCCTCGCGTGTGTCAAGGATCCAGTACTGCCGGATGCTCGGCACGCGCAGGTAGAGGCCGCGGTTACGATCCAGATCCTTCGCCGCCGTGTCGGGTGACAGCACCTCAACGACCAGGATGGGGGACACGTCGCGCCAATTCACCTCCTCGGGGGGCAGATGCGTTGGGAATCCTCGGTAGGCCGCGAGGTCCGGCTCCAGTGTTGTTGCCCTCCCCCCAGGGACGAAGACCCGCGAGCCGAAGCTGACGCAGTTCAGGACCTCGGGGTGTCCGTCCGCATAGCGGTCGAGGAGGCGGTACAGCCAACGCAGGATGCTGAAATGGGGATAGTCAGCCTCCGGCGACACGTCGAGCCTCCCTTCCACCAGCTCGTACTTGAAACCCCCCTTCGCGTCGCACCCTTCCAGCTCGTCTTCGGCGAATTCACGCCCGTGGTCGGCGGGTGTCAGGTAGTGCCGCGTCTTCATAGTGCCTCCCTCCTGCACCCATCCTAACACGGCCGGCCCCACCGGGGAACCTCATGCCCCGAACGGCGCCACGACGGCCAGTCCCGGCAGCAACGACATCGGCCCGTCGGCCTCTGCCGGCGTCCGGCACGGTGCCGCCATCTCCCGTCCCTCCTTGGCGTCACTATAACACCCCGGCCCTCACACGGAGCATGCCAGAGCCATGTCCACCGACCTCACCCGCCTCGACGTGCCCCCCGAGCCCGGCCGCCGCGAATTCGTCGCCGCCGCCGTCGCCGCCGGCTTCGCCCTCGCCGCCCAGCCCGTCTCCGCCGAGACCATCATCACCGACACCAAGGGCCTCGACGCCGGCATGGTCAAGGTCCCCGTCGGCGACGACAAGACCATCCCCGCCTACTACGCCCGCCCGGCCGGCGACGGCCCCTTCCCCACCGTCCTCGTCGTCCAGGAGATCTTCGGCCTGCACGAGCACATCAAGGACGTCTGCCGCCGCCTCGCCAAGAAAGGCTACCTCGCCGTCTCGCCGGAGCTGTACTCCCGCGAGGGCGACACGACGAAGATGACCGACTTCACCGAGATCTTCAAGATCGTCGCCAAGGTGCCCGACGCCCAGGTCCTGTCCGACCTCGACGCCGCCGCCGCCTGGGCCTTCAAGTCCGGCAAGGGCGACAAGGCGAAGCTCGCCGTCACCGGCTTCTGCTGGGGCGGACGCATCACCTGGCTCTACACCGCCCACAACAAGGACGTGAAGGCCGGCGTCGCCTGGTACGGCCGCCTCGTCAACCCCGGCAAGGAGGACAAGCTCCACCCGAAGCACCCCGTGGACATCGCCGCCGACCTCAAGGCCCCCGTCCTCGGCCTGTACGGCGAGGAGGACACCGGCATCCCCGTCAAGGACGTGGAGGCGATGCGCGAGGCCCTGAAGAAGGCGAAGAAGGACAAGGACAGCGAGATCGTCCTCTACCCGAAGACCCCGCACGCCTTCTACGCCGACTACCGCAAGTCGTACCGCGAGAAGGAGGCCAAGGACGCCTGGGCCAAGATGCTCGCCTTCTTCGAGAAGCACGGCGTCAAGTGACCCCGTCCGGCGGCGCGGTGTCACGCCCCCCGCGCCGCCTCGATGAACCTCCGCATCTTCTCCGCGCACTTCCGCCCCGGCGACGACTCCACGCCGCTCGCCACGTCCACCGCCCACGGCCGCACGCGCCGCACCGCCTCCGCCACGTTCTCCGGCGTCAGCCCGCCCGCCAGGATCACCGGCACCCCCGGCGACCACCCCGCCAGGAGGTCCCACGGCGCCACGCGCCCCGTCCCGCCGTGCAGCCCCGGCGCGTGCCCGTCCACCAGCACCGCCGCCGCCCTAATCTCCACCGCCTGCCCCGCGATCCTCTCCAGGTCGGCGGCGTCCCGCACAGGGAACGCCGGGATGAGCCGGAACCCCGGCGGCGCGGGCTCCGGCTGCCCCGCGTGCATCTGCACCGTGTGGATGGCCCCCAGCGCCTCCAGCGATTGGCACGCCGATAGCACGGGCCTCGACACGAACACGCCGACCGCCTCGACGAACGGCGGCAGCAGCGCCAGCAGTCGGCCGGCACGTTCCGGCGTGACGAACCGGGGCGATGTCGGGTGGAAGTTCAAGCCGACGGCGTCGGCCCCGGCCTCGACGGCGGCCGCGAGGTCCTCGGGCGTGGTCACGCCGCAGATCTTGACGCGGACGGGGGGCATGGCGGCTGTTCCGTAGAGCACGCTTCCAGCGTGCTCCCCCTCGGATACCCGCTGGCCTTGTGCCGGACGCGCGGCGGCAACTATGATGGGCGAGTGTCCAGGGGAGGATAGCGATGGCCGAGCCGGCGGACAACCCCGCGACGATCCCCCTCTCGCCGGCGGAGCAGGAGTTCGTCGCCCTGTGGCGTGGCATGAGCGGCCTGTGGGGCATCACCCCCACGATGGCCGAGGTCCACGGCCTGCTCTTCCTCACCGGCGAGGCCATGTCCATGGACGACATGATGGCCCGCCTCGGCATCTCGCGCGGCAACGTCAGCATGAGCCTGACCAAGCTGGTCGAGTGGGGCCTGGTGCGCAAGGCCCACCGCCGCGGCGAACGCAAGGAGTATTACGAGGCGCTGGGCGACGTGTGGGAGATGTTCACCCTCGTCGCCGCCCAGCGCAAGCGCCGTGAGATCGACCCGATGCTCGCCACCCTCCGCCAGTGCGAGGAGAAGCTGCCCGCCGGGGCCGACGCCGGCCAGCGGACGAGGCTGGGCGACCTGGTGTCGTTCCTGTCGCTGGTGGACGCCCTGGCGTCGCGCTTCTTCGAGAGCCATAAGAGCCTGCGTGGCGCGCTGGAGTACCTGGCTGCGAAGGAAGGGAAGAAGGGTTAGCCGCGACGCGCAGCGGAGCGTGGCCTCCCGCAGCCCGAGGAGCTCCCCATGCAGTGCGGTGATGTCACGATGCCGGCCCCGGTGGTCCCGCTCACGAAATGGGAGCGGGAGCGGGCCGCGTTCGTGCGAATGCATCCCGACCTGCTGCGGACGCACGAAGGGTTGTTTGTCGTCATCCACGAAGGGCGGGTCGTGGCGCAGGGGGCCGACGAGGCGGAGTCGCTGTCTCGCGCCCGGGCAGCACTCGGCCAAGTCGAGATGTTGGTCGAGAGGGTGACCCCCGGAGGCCCACCCCGGTACGTCAAGATGCCCTCGGTCAAGGTCGTGAGGGACTGACCCACGTTCGCCCTGTTCCGCATGGAGGCTGACCGGTGAACACGATCCTGCTCCTCTCGATGGCCCTGCTATCCGACCCGGAGGGCAGATCGACACACTCGCGGCGGATGCGTGTTGATCCGAATGCGGCCCCGCCCGTCGCCTTTCGTGTGCGCAGGCCGCCGATCCTACCCGGCTGGCTCGAATCGTTCCTGCCGCCGCGCCTCCGCCACACCATCCGCGAGACCGAGGACACCCGCGAATCCATCGGGGCGATGATCCGCGGCCCCATCCCCCTGCCGCACGTCTGGCTCCAGCACGAACACTACCTGGGCCACGGCCTCGTCCTCCGTATCGGCGTCGGCCTGACTGGCCCGCGCCCTTCGGTCCCGGTGGAGCTGATCTGGCATCCGCTCGAGGATGTCAGCCACTCCCTGGGGCTCGACCTCGCACGGATGAGCTGGCTGCGGGGGCACTCCACCCACTTCTGACCATTGGCCCCCGGCCCCCCCGCCGATACACCATCCTTTCACCGCCAGGAGGGCCTCCGCGCGATGGCGATCCGCACCATCATCTTCGACTTCGGCAACGTCCTCGCCCACTTCTCCCACCGCAAGGCCGCCGAGCAGCTCGCCGCCTACGGCCCCCCCGGCCTCACCGCCGACGCCGTCCTCGACTTCGTCTTCAAGGGCGACCTCGAGCCGCGCTTCGAGGTCGCCGCCATCGACGGCCCCGGCGTCCTCGCCCTCCTCCGCAAGGAGCTGGGCCTCGGCGGCTCCGACGACGAGCTGGCCCACGCCGCCTCCGACATGTTCTCCGACAACGACGACATCCTCACCGCCATCCCCCACCTGCGCGAGAAATACCGCCTCGTCCTCCTCTCCAACACCAACGAGTACCACTACCGCCACTTCCGCGCCCGCTACGCCGCCGCCCTCGACCACTTCCACCACCTCATCACCTCTCACGAGGTGCGCCTCCGCAAGCCCGACCCCGCCATCTTCCGCCACGCCCAGGAGCTGGCCCACTGCCGCCCCGACGAGGTCCTCTACGTCGACGACCTCGCCGCCAACATCGAGGCCGGCCGCGCCGCCGGCTGGAACACCATCCACTATGTCCCGGGCACCGACCTCCGCGCCGAGCTGGCCCGTCACGGCGTCACCCTCCCCTGAACAGCGAGCAGCCATGAACCCCATCGAGCGACAGGACCCCGAGGTCTGGCAGGCCATCGCCGCCGAGCAGAATCGCCAGCAGGCCGGCCTGGAGATGATCGCCAGCGAGAACTACACCTCCCCGGCGGTCCTCGCCGCCCAGGGCTGCGTCCTCACCAACAAGTACGCCGAGGGCTACCCCGGCAAACGCTACTACGGCGGCTGCGAGGCCGTGGATGTCGCAGAGAAGCTCGCCATCGGCCGCGCCCTCAAGCTCTTCGGCGCCGAACACGCCAACGTCCAGCCGCACTCCGGCGCGTCCGCCAACATGGCCGCCTACTTCGCCTGCCTCGACCCCGGCGACACCATCCTGGCCATGAACCTGTCGCACGGCGGCCACCTCACCCACGGCATGCACCTGAACTTCTCCGGCAAGCTCTACAAGGCCGTCCACTACGGCGTGAGGAAGGACGACGAACGCATCGACTTCGACCAGGTCCGCGCCCTCGCGAAGGAGCACAAGCCCAAACTCATCGTCGCCGGCGCCAGCGCCTACCCGCGCGTCATCGACTTCGCCACCTTCGCCGAGATCGCCCGCGACTCCGGCTGCCTCCTCATGGTGGACATGGCCCACATCGCCGGCCTCGTCGCCGGCGACCAGCACCCCAGCCCCGTCCCCTGGGCCGACTTCGTCACCTCCACCACGCACAAGACCCTGCGTGGCCCGCGCTCCGGCTTCGTCCTGTGCAAGAAGGAGTGGGCCGCCAAGGTCAACCAGGCCGTCTTCCCCGGCCTGCAAGGCGGCCCCCTGATGCACGTCGTCGCCGCCAAGGCCATCGGCTTCGGCGAGAACCTCCAGCCCGCCTTCAAGGGCTACGCCGCCCAGATGGTCAGCAACGCCCGCACCGTCGCCCACGTCCTCCAGGAGCGCGGCCACCGCATCGTCTCCGGCGGCACCGACAACCACCTCCTCCTCGTGGACGTGAACGCGAAGGGCGTCTCCGGCAAGGCCGCCGAGAAGGCCCTCGACGCCGCCCACATCACCGTGAACCGGAACACGATCCCCTTCGAGACACGCTCCCCCCTCGACCCGTCCGGCATCCGCATCGGCAGCCCGGCGCTGACGACGCGCGGCATGAAGGAGACGGAGATGCGGCAGGTCGCCGGGTGGATCGCCGATGTGCTGGCCGCCCCCGACGACGCGGCGGTGCAGGGGCGGGTGAAGGGCGCCGTGCTGGAGCTGTGCCAGCAGTACCCCGCCCCCGCGTGAGGGGCGGCCTCACCTCCAGTCGCCGGAGAGGAGGAAGGCGGCCCAGAACAATGGCGGCAGCCGCCGGGGTGAGTCGCCCTTGTCCCATTCGCGGATCAGCGAGAGCTGGGCCTGCCGCAGGGCCTCCGCCCGGCCCACGGGCTTTTTCGGGTCCCACGCCGCCGCGTAGAACCGCGTCATCAGCTTCTGGGTGAACTCGTCATCCACCTTCCAAAGCGACGCCACGACGGATCGCGCCCCCGCGCCCTGGAAGGCCCGTTGCAGCCCCAGGAGGCCCTCGCCGCCTGCCACCTTGCCCAGCCCCGTCTCGCACGCGCTCAGCACCGCGAGGTCCAACTTCGACAGGTCCATCTCGGAGACCTCGAGCGCCGTCAGGATGCCGTCCTCCTCGCCCTCCCTCGCCGCCCGGTTGGCGTCCGACAAAGCCAGGCCCGATAGCAGCAGCGGGTGCCAGCCGACGGGGCCGCGGCCGGGCCGCCCCTTGCCCCCGTCGAAGGCGTCCCGCAGCCCCTCGGGGGCGAAGTAGCCGTGCGTGGCGAGGTGCGCGTGCCGCACCCCCTGCAGCGCCTTGCGGACCGCCGCCTTGGTCGCGTCCCCCTCGCGCAGCGTGATGACCGTGCCGCCGGGGTGGAGCTTTCGGAAGGACGACGCCACGGCCGCGATCTCGGCCTTCGTCGCCTCCAGACGCTCCAGAGACAGGCCGCCGGGCCCCCGCTCGCCCTTCATCGGTGAGGGCTCGTAACGCAGGTCGCCGGCCACGAGGAGCCCCGGCTTCTCGTCTGCCCTCCCGGCCGCCGGACGCAGCATCTCCGGCAGCGACCGGGGCAGCGGCACGGCGGCCAGGGCCACGTCCTCGATCAGGAACGACCCCTCCTTCTTGCCCGGCAGGGCGGCGAAGGGCACCGTGCCCATCACGCCGTCCGGCGAGACGAGGACCACCTTGGCCCCCTCCAGGTGCTTCTGCAACGGGGCCCAGGCCAGGGCGTGCAGCCGCTTCGCGCGGCCCCTCTCACCGGGTAGTCGGTTTGTCACCGCGACCCGCCACTCCGCCGCAGCCGCCTCGATGGCCGCCGCGGGGCCGAGGTGGCTGCGGATGATCGGCTTGCCGCGCCGCAGCACGAACGCGAGCATCTCGCGCCTCGAGTCCGGCTTGCCGTCCTTGTCCTTCAGGCCGTGCCGCCAGAAGAACAGGTAATCGACCAGCACCACCCCCTCCGGCAGCGACCCGATCAGCCCCGCCACCGAGGGGAGGCCCTCCGCACCCCGCCGGTAGTCCGCCGAAAGCCGCGACAGCTCGGCCTGCGCCTCCTCCTGCTCCTTCTCCAGGGCGAGCAGCCGTTCGCGGGTGGCCGAGGGCGACAACACCTGGGCGGCGAGGCGGCGGGTCGCCGACTGGAGACGCTGGGCGGCCCCGCGCGTCTCCGCGCCCCCTTCGAGCCGGAGGAAGAGGCGGCGTTGTTGCTGCCGCATCAACAACGCCCCCTTCCACGCCAGCACATGCCGGTACGAGGGCGGCCCGGTCAGCCCGCCGGGCAGCGAGAGCCGGGCGTCGAGCAGGTCGCGGAAAGCACGCGCGGCCTCCAACTGCTGCCGGTCGGACTGCACCGCCGCGCCATCCGACAGCACGCCCGCCGCAGCCGCCAACGCCCGCTCCGACAGCGGCAAGGCCGCCTTCCCGTCCCCCCTGTCCAGGTGCAGCAGGGCCAGGTTGTTGAGGCTCTTGATGTGCCCGAGGTGCCTCTCGCCCATCGCCCCCTTGTACAGCCCCGCCGCCTTCTCGTACAGCGGCAGCGCCGCCCCGAGGTCCCCCGCGTCGTGGTGCAGGGTGGCGAGGTTGTTCAGGCTCATGGCAACGTCGGGGTGCCCCTCCCCCAGCATCTCCCTCCGTAGCCCCAGCGCCTTCTTCTGCGTCGGCAGGGCGGCCTTGTGGTCCCCGAGCAGGGCGTGCGTCTGGGCGAGGTTGTTCAGGCAGGTCGCGTACAGGGGGCACCGCTCGCCCAGCGCCCCCTTGACCAGGGCCAGCGCCCCCTGGAAGAGCGGCAGCGCCGCCTTGTGCTCCCCCATCTCGGAGTGCAACACCCCCAGGTTGTTCATGCTGACCGCGTAATCGGGGTGCTTGTCGCCCAGCACCTCCTTGCGCAGCGCCAACGCCTCCTTGAAGAGAGGGAGGGCCGACGTGTGGTCCCCCATCTGCTGGTGCAGGAGGGCGAGGTTGTTCAGGCCGGTGGCATACATCGGGTGCCGCCCCCCCAACGCCTCCTTGAAGACGGCCAGCGCCTGCCGGTACAGCGGCAGGGCGTCCTTGTAGTCCCCCGACTCGGAATGCAGCATGGCGAGGTTGTTGAGACTTGCGGCGTAGTCGACATGCCTGTCCCCCAGGGCCTCCTTGCGCAGCGCCAGCACCCGCTTGAACAGATCGAGCGCCTCCTTGTATCCGCCCATGTCCTTGTACAGCATCGCCAGGCTGCTCAGGGCGGCGGCGTACTCGGCGTGCTTCTCGCCCAGCACCTCCTTGCGCAGCGCCACGACCTCCTTCAGCAGGGGGAGGGCGCGCCCGTGATCCCCCCCCTGCTGGTACAGGATCGCCAGGTTGCCCAGGCTGGTGGCGTACATGGGGTGACGCTCGCCCAGCACCTCCTTGAAGAGGGCCGACGCCTGCTTGAACAGCGGCAGCGCCGCCTTATGGTCCCCCATCTCGTAGAGCAGGAGGGCCAGGTTGTTCAGGCTGATCGCGTAGTCAGGGTGCTTCTCGCCGACCACCGTCTTGCGCAGCGCCAGGACCTCCCTGGTCAGGGCCAACGCCTGCTTGCGATCCCCGATCTGCTGGTACAGCAGGGCGAGGTTGCTGAGGCTCGTGCCGTAGTTCGGGTGCCTCTCGCCCATCGCCTCCTTGATGACCGCCGACGCCTGCTTGAACAACGGCAGCGCCGCCTTGAGGTCACCCGTCGCGTAGTGGAGCATCGCCAGGTTGTTGAGGCTGGTGGCGTAGTCGATGTGCCTCTCCCCGATGACCTCCTTGCGCAGCGCCAGCGCCTGCCGGTGCAGCGTGAAGGCCTCCTCGTGCTCGCCCATCTTCTGGAGCAGCGTGGCCAGGTTGCTGAGGCTGGTGGCGTAGTCCGGGTGCCTCTCGCCCAGGCACGCCTTGCGCAGCGTCACCGCCTGCCGAGTCAGAGGCAGGGCCGCCTTGTGGTCGCCCGATTCGGAGGACACCAGCCCCAGGTTGTTGACGCTCTCCGCGTACTCGGGGTGCCCCTCGCCCACCGCCTCCTTGCGCACCGCCAGCGCCTCCTTCGCCAGGGCCAACGCCTCCTTGTGCGACCCGAGGGCCAGATGCACCAGGGCGAGGTTGCCGAGGCTGGCCGCCGTGTCGCGGTGCCGATCTCCCAACGCTTCCTTCCGGATGGCCAACGCCCGCCCGTGCAGCGCGAGGGCCCGCCTGTTGTCCCCCGTGGCGTGATGCAGCATCGCCAGGTTGTTGAGGGCCGCGGCGTAGTCCGGATGCCCCCACCCCAGCTCCCCCCGGACGCGGGCCCTGGCCGCCTCCAGTATGGGCGTGGCGGCCTTGTAATCGCCCACCTCCACGAGCAGCGTGCCCAGGTGCCCCAGGCTGGCCGCGTACCGCGGGTGCCTGGCGCCCAGCGCCGCCTCCCGCAGCCCCACGGCCTGCTTCAACAACGGGAGGGCCGCCTTGTATTCCCCCCGCGCCTTGCGCAGGACGCCGAGGGCGTTGAGGCTCTCGGCGTAGTCCGCGTGCCTCTCCCCCAGCGTCCGCTTGCGCAGCTCCAGGGCCCGCTCCAGTGCGGGCAAGGCCGCCGCCAACGCCCCCTTCTCGGCGAGCGCCTCACCCTTCCGGTGCAGGCCCGACGCCTCCCGCAGCGCCTCGCGCCGGGCGGGCGTCCGCCCCGCCTGGGCCAGGGCCTCCGCCAACGCAAGACGGGCGTCCACGGTCCGCCAGTGGCGCTCGCCGTCCAGCCGCCGCCGCGCCTCCACGACCTCGCGCCGGTAGCGCGCCTCTTCCGCCCACCCCTCGCGCGCCCCGTGGATGTCGCCGAGGAGCGCCGCCGTCGCCTCCGTGGACCGGTGCCACGGGCCCAGCACCCGGCGTCCGATGACCCTGGCTTCTTCGAGCGCCTTGATCGCCTCCGCCTGTCCGCCGACCCCCAGGGCCTTCCGGGCCTGCCCCACCAGCGCGTCCCGCCGGGCGAGCGACTCCGCCTGCCACGCCGCCGGACGTGCCGGCGGGCCGGCACCGAGAAGAGACAGCGGCGTCAGGAGCAGCAAGGTGATCGGTCCGGACATGGTCGCCCTCCATCACTTCACATTACGCGCCACCTGCGCCCGTGTGACGGCCCCGCCGCCACCGACTGGGTTTGCACGCGCCCCTGCGATGTGCGACAATACACCCCTCACGAACCGGAGGGAGCCCCGATGCGCGTCCTGCACACCGCCGACTGGCACCTCGCCGACCGCCTCGGACGCCAGGACCGCACCGCCGACCTCCGCGCCGCCGTCGAACGCGTCGCCGGCCTGTGCCAGTCCGAGAAGGTGGACCTCCTCCTCGTCGCCGGCGACCTCTTCAGCGAGCTGGCCGGCGCCGAGGCCCTCCGCGACACCATCGGGCACCTCCAATCCACGTTCGCCGGCTTCCTGCGCGACGGCGGCACCATCGTCGCCATCACCGGCAATCACGACCGCGAGAACTTCTGCCAGACCATGCGGCACGCCATGTCCCTGGCCGCGCCGTCCGCCGACTCCCCCGGCGAGGTCATCCCCGCGGGACGCTTCTTCCTCGCCACCGAGCCCGCCCTCGTCCGCGTCGAGGACAAGGGCAGCGGCCTGCCCATCCAGTTCCTCCTCATGCCCTACCCGACCGCCGCCCGCTACCTCTCCGACGAGCCCGCCCAGAAGTACCAGGGCCTCGACGAGAAGAACCGCCACCTCATGAAGGCCTTCACCGCCAGGCTCCACGAGCTGCGTGACGGCCCCGGCTTCAGCACCGAATTGCCCGCCATCCTCTCCGCCCACATCGCCGTCCGGGGCAGCGAGCTGCCCACCCTCTTCCGCCTCTCCGACACCGAGGACGTCGTCTTCGACGGCTCCGACATCCCCACCGGCTTCGCCTACACCGCCCTCGGACACATCCACAAGCCCCAGTGCATCGCCGGCAACCCCACGGTCCGCTACTCCGGCAGCATCGAACGCATGGACCTCGGCGAGCAGGCCGACCACAAGGGCGTCGTCCTCTTCGACATCGGCCCCGACGGGTTGCAGGGCGAGCCGTGGGTGATCCCGCTGCCCAGCACCCCCGTCTACGAGATCACCGTCACGGACCCCAGCACCGAGATCGAGGACCTCCGCAAGCACTCCAAGGACACCGCGACCCACCTCGTGCGGGTCCGCTGCACCTACGCCGCCGGCCGTGACGGCCGCGAGGAGGTCCTCCGCGAGCTGGACGCCCTCTTCCCGCGCTGGTACGACCGCCAGATCACCGAGGCCAGCGCCCTCGGCCCCTCCCTCGTCACCGAGCCGAGCCGCGCCAAAGGGTTCGAGGAGACGGTGCGGACGTACCTGGAGGGCGAGCTGGTGACCCACGGCGACGAGACCAGGGCCGCCGTCCTGGCCCGCCTGGAGGCGATCCTCCGCGAGGTCCAGGCCTGACGCCTTCCGCGGCCGTCACTCGCCATCGCACGCCGGCCCCGCGTTTGCTATCATGTTGCGAGATCCACCACGGGGGAGGATTTCCAGCCGTGACCGCACACGCCCGCCCCGCCGAACCAGAGGCCCCCTCGGCCCGCGCCATCATGCCGCCGGGGCGGCTGGGCGGCTACCTCACGAACCTCCTGTTCTCCGTCGCCGGCCTCCCCTGGCAGCGCCGCCTCGCCTGGGCCGCCCTCCAGGTCCCGCGCATCCGCCACTGGGAGAAGAAGGCCACGGCCCTCACCGACGACGAGATGCGCCTCGCCGGCCTGCGTCTCCGAGGCCGCGCCCGCGGCGGCGAATCCCTCGACGACCTCCTCCCCGAGGCGTTCGGCCTGGCGTCGGCGGCGTCGATGCGCTGGAAGGGCATGCGCCCCCACGACGTGCAGCTCGCCGCCGGCGTCGTCATGCACAACGGCGCCCTCGCCGAGCTGGCCACCGGCGAGGGCAAGACCCTCTGCGCCTCCCTCCCCACCTTCCTCAACGCCCTCCAGGGCAAGGGCGCCCACGTCACCACCGTCAACGACTACCTCGCCCGCCGCGACGCCGAGACGATGGAGCCCATCTACAAGGGCCTGGGCCTCACCGTGGGCGTCCTCCAGCAGCAGATGGGGGAGCAGGACCGCGCCAAGGCCTACCGCTGCGACATCACCTACGGCACCGCCAGCGAGTTCGGCTTCGACTTCCTCCGCGACCGCCTCAAGGCCGCCGGCGCCAAGGGCCAGGAGTCGCCGTTCTACGCCGCCTGGCAGCCCGGCTACAGCTCGGGCCCCAGCCCCGAGGACCTGTTCGTGCAGCGCGGCCACCACTACGCCCTCGTGGACGAGGCCGACAACATCTTCGTCGACGAGGCCAAGACGCCGCTCATCATCGCCGGCCCGACGCGCCTGGCCTCCGACGACGAGGCACGCGTGTACAACTGGGCCGACGAGCTGGCGCGCGTGATGGCCGCGCCCAGGCACTTCACCTTCGACCAGAAGAAGCAGAAGATCGAGCTGTCGCCCGAGGGCCTGCAGCTCATCCGCTACTCCAACGCCCCCACCGTCGGCGCCGACTCCCTCGCCGTGGACAAGCTCAACGAGCACCTCGAGCACGCGCTGTACGCCCACCACCGCTTCCGCCGCGACCAGCACTACATGGTCGACAAGGACAAGATCGTCATCATCGACGAGTCCACCGGCCGCAAGATGCCCGACCGCCACTGGCGCGAGGGCCTGCACCAGGCCGTCGAGGCCAAGGAGAAGGTGCCCATCCACTTCCCCAGCGATCACGCCGCCCAGATCACCTACCAGAGCTTCTTCCGCCTGTACACCAAGCTCTCGGGCATGACCGGCACCGCCGCCCAGAACTGGTGGGAGCTGTACCGCGTCTACCGCCTCTGGGTCGTGTGCGTCCCCACCAACCGGCCCATCCTCCGCGAGCAGTGGCCCGACCGCGTCTTCCCCACCGAGGACGCCAAGTTCAACGCCGTCGTCGAGGAGGTCCGCCGCCTCCGCGGCCTGGGCCGCTCCGTCCTCATCGGCACCCGGTCGGTCGATAAGTCGGAGGAGCTGTCGCGTCGCCTGAAGGCCGCGGGCATCGACCACTCGGTCCTGAACGCGCGGCAGAACGAGATGGAGGCCCAGATCATCGCGATGGCCGGCCAGCCAGGCCGAGTGACCATCGCCACGAACATGGCGGGCCGCGGCACCGACATCAAGCCGCACGAGGACGTGATCAAGGCCGGCGGCCTGCACGTCCTGGGCACCGAGCGGCACGAGTCGCTGCGCATCGACCGCCAGCTCCTGGGCCGGGCCGGACGCCAGGGCGACCCCGGCAGCGCGCAGTTCTTCCTGTCGCTGGAGGACGAGCTGCTGGAGGGCCTGGGCGCCGCCCGCCGCGAGGCGCTGATCGAGCGCGGCAAGCGCGGCGGCGACGCCGACTGGCAGGCGTACATGCCGCTGTTCTGGAAGGCGCAGCGTCTGGTGGAGGCGAAGCACTACCGCAGCCGCGTCGATCTGATGGTGCACGAGAAGCAGCGCCAGGAGATCCTGAAGGACCTCGGCGCCGACCCCTACGTCGATTGACCCCCATGACGCACGCCGACTTCCTGCGAGCCATCGCCGCCGCCCCGGACGACGGCCTGCTGCGCCAGGCCTACGCCGACTGGCTGCACGAGGACGGCCAGGAGGTGCGCGCGGAGTTCGTGCGGCTGCAGCTCGAGCTGGAGCCGCTGCGGGATCGGCTCGACCTGCCGCGCGTGCGGGAAATGCTGGAGCGGGAGGGGAAACTGCTCTGGGAGAATGAGGAGGCCTGGCTCGGGCCGTCCGTCGCGGCGTTGCGGGCCGAGGGGTACGACGCATCCCACGGGCCGTACTTCCGGCGCGGCGTGCCCGATCTTGTGGCCGTGTCGCTTGAGCCGCTCCTGGAACACGGCGAGGCCCTGCTGGACGCCCACCCGACGATCCGCCAGGTGGCGGTGTTCGACATCAGTTGTGAGTGTGGCCGGCTCGCGGAGTGGGCGGGATTACGTCGGATCGACAGGCTGGAGCTGGCGGACGATCTGAGCGATAAGGACGTGGCCTCGCTGCTGTCCTCGTCGCATTTCCGTGCGGTGCCCATGGTCCGCCTCTGGGATACGGAGGGCCCGAGGCCAGCGGCTCTTTGGGAGGAGCCGCCGGAAGAATGGCCGGAACGGATGCAGGTCGAGGTGGTGGACTTGGGTGGGTCGCTCAGGGGCAGGGGCGGTGCCTCCAACCCAGAACTAGATAACCTGGCCGCCTGGTTCATCGGTTGGGGCAGGCGGATGAGCATTGTCCGCCCCAGCCGGGCGAAGTTCGCCCTCTGCCCCAACCTGGAGCAGAACCTCCATCCGGGCCGTGACCGCCAGGGCCGGCAGATCCTGTTCGGCCACGGGCGCTACGACACCGACCCCGTCGTCTTCGCCTACTTCGACGAGGAGGGCAGCCTCACCGAGTCCCGCCGGGCCGACGACCCAGGCTGTTGCCAGTCCACCGAGGACTACCCCGCGTGGCTGGCGAAGGAGATCGGCTACACCCCGTGCCCGATCTGGATGCGCGAGTTCCAGACGCCCGAGGGGCTGGGCATTCACATGATGCCCGGCTCGTTAGGTGCCAGCGGCTCCGGGGACATCTGGCTCTGGCTCCACGAGCGGAAGTACGTCATCAACTGGTGCAACACGCCGTGGGCCTCCGGACGCACCGGCGAGATCACCGACACCTGAGCCCGAGGGACGCCTCATGACCGCGACACGCTGCCTGCTCGCCCTGCTCCTGCTGCCCGCGCTCGCGTCGGCGCAGGCGCCGCGCCTCCTCATCCCCGCCTACTTCCCCGTGCCCGACGGCAAGAAGTCATGGGACGACCTCATCGCCACCCACACGCCCGGCAAGGTCGAGGTCATCGCCATCGTCAACATCGGCGCGGGCGCCGGCCACGGCAAGGGCGGCGAGGTCTGCAACGGCGGGCCGTTCATCCCCAGGGGCTGGGACGCCAAGGTCACGTCCGCCTTCTACAAGGACGTGCTGGGCCGCGCCGTCAAGAAGGGAGTCCGCGTCATCGGCTACGTCTCCACGCGCCGCGGCACCCGCCCCCTCGACCTCGTCAAGCAGGACATCGCCCAGTGGAAGAAGTGGCCCGGCGTCACCGGCGTCTTCCTCGACGAGCAGGCCGTCGGCACCCCCGAGAAGCCCGCCGCCGCCAGGGACATGCTCGACGCCTACAAGGCCATGCGCTCGCAGGCCGAGAAGATCTTCACCAGGCCGCTGGTCATCTCCAACCCCGGCAACGTCGGCTCGCGGCCCGACGACCTGGAGGCCTACCTCGCCGTGGCCGACGTGCTCGTCATGCTGGAGGGCACCAATGCCGGCGTCTACTCCCCGCCGGCGTGGACGAAGAAGTACGAGGCGTGGCGCTTCGCCGTCCTCATCCATCAGGTGCCGATGCCGGGGCCGGTGGGCGAGTTCATGGAGAAGCAGCGTGTCGGCTGGGTCTACTTCACCGACGCCGGCAAGGACGGCAACCCGTGGAGCCGCCTGCCGTCGTTCATGGGCAAGCTGCTGGAGGCGGTGCGCACAGCCAGGCCGGCCGCCATCGGCCCCGTCGGCCCGCCGGCGCGTGGGTAGCGCCTGCTTGTCGTAGAGCACGCATCCTGCGTGCTCCGAAGAAAGCACGCAAGATGCGTGCTCTACGGGAAAAGGGCGAACTCAGCGAGACGGTGACTGGTCTTGCCTTCATTCATCCTCCTTCCTGAGGTCGATCCGTGAAGGCCGCCGTCGATGTCGATTACCGGGGAGAGGGGGCGTTGGCCGCCGCCGTGGCGTTCCACGGCTGGGCCGACGCCACCCCCGCCCTGGAGGTGACCGAGCCCATCGCCCGCGTCGAGGCCTACGAGCCCGGCGCGTTCTACAAGCGCGAGCTGCCCTGCCTCCTGGCCGTCCTGGCACGCCTGCCGTCGCCGCCGGAATTGGTCGTCATCGACGGCTACGTCTGGCTGGGCGGCGAGGAGCGGCCCGGCCTGGGCGCCCGCCTGTTCGACGCCCTGGGCCGCCGCGTCCCCGTCATCGGCGTGGCGAAGACACGCTTCCTCAGCGCGAAGTTGGCCGTCGAGGCCGCACGCGGCGAGGAGGCCAAGCGGCCGCTGTTCGTGACGGCGGCGGGCATGGACGTGAACGAGGCGGCGGACGCCATCCGGGCGATGCACGGCCCGCACCGCCTGCCGACGCTGCTCAAGCGCGTGGACAGCCTGTGCCGCGGCCGCTGACTCACCCGGCGGCCCGGCGGTACAGCGCCGCCCGCAGGCTCCCCAACTGCTCGTGGCGGTCCAATTCCGGCGCGAACGGGTCGAACGTCACGTCCGGCCACAGCCGCCGCAGCACCTCATACGCCCGCCGCCGCATCTCCATGTTCGGCCACTGCAAGGCCTCGACCAGCGCCGGGATGGCCGCCGCCCCCATGCCGATCAGATCGGCGGCGGCCTGATTGAAGTCGTGGGTGCGGAGGCGGTCGAGGAGCGTCTGCGTCCGGGCCTGCGCGACCACGTCGCCGATCATCACCCCGCCCCGGCCCGCGTCCACCGTGGCGCCCTGCTGCTGCGCGAATTTCAGCCCGTCGATGGTGTGCTGGATGTACACCTCCACCGCCGTCTTGTTCCGCGCCAGCTCCGCCGGCGTGCCCTCGGCGATCACCTTCCCCTCGACGATGATGTACCCGCGGTCCGCCACCTGCAACACCTCACGCACCTGGTGGTCGGTGATGAGGATGGCGATGTTCTGCTTCCGCAGGTCGGCGATGATGTTCTTGATGTCGTTCACCGTCGGCGGGTCGATGCCCACGAACGGCTCGTCCATCAGGATCAGCGACGGCTCCGTCACCAGACACCGCGCGATCTCCAGCCGCCGCCGCTCGCCGCCCGAGAGCGTCGCCGAGTTCCGATACCGCTTCTCGATGAGGCCGAACTTGGTCAGCACCTCGTCGGTGAGGTCATACCGTTCCTTGCGGTTGGGCTTCCGCCCGTACCGGGGGTGCGACGGGATCAGCTCCAGCACCGCGAGGACGTTCTCCTCGATGTTGAGCTTCTTGAAGATGGAGTGGTCCTGCGGCAGATACCCCATCCCCAGCCGCGCCCGCCGGAACATGGGCAAGCCGGTCACGTCCTGGCCCATGAAGGTGACGCGGCCGCCGTTGGGCTCGACCTGCCCGGTGACCATGCGGAAGCTGGTGGTCTTGCCGGCCCCGTTGGGCCCGAGGAGCCCGACGACCTCGCCGCGGTCCACCTTGAAGTTGACCCCGTCCACGACGGCCTTGAGGTCCCAGAACTTCCACCACTGCTTGTCGCGCGGGTATTGCTTGACCAGCCCCTCGGCCTCGAGGATCGCCATCGCCGCCCCTCCGTGCCAGCACCGGGTATACCCGCAGGCCCCGCCCGGAGCAAGAGCGATGAGGGGGGCAGGGGGGGGCAGAAGAGCTGTCCACGGATCGCACGGATCAAACGGATCAAGAGCAAGAAGCAGGCAGCAGATTACGTTCTCTTCTGCCTGCCTTCTTGACTTCTGATTTATCCGTGTCTTCCGTGTGATCCGTGGACAGCTCTTCTTGCTTCACTCCAGGCCCTTGAGCGCGCCCGTGCTGTCGCCCAGCGCCGCCACCTTCGCGTCCACACGCCCCAGCAGCGACACCCACAGGTTGTTCAGCGGCGTCTCCTTCGGGAAACGCAGGTGCCGCCCCGTCTTGATCGTCCCGCACCCCCTGCCGGCCAGCAGGATCGGCAGGTCGTCGTGGTTGTGCGCGTTGCCGTCGCTGTTCCCCGAGCCGTACACCACCATCGCGTGGTCCAGCAGCGTCCCGTCCCCCTCCTTCGTCGCCTTCAGCTTGCCCAGCAGGTACGCCAACTGCCTGACGTGGAACGTGTTGATGTCGCGGATCTTCGCCTTCTTCTTCAGGTCGTTGCCGTGGTGCGACAGGTCGTGGTGCCCCTCGGAGACACCGATGAACGGGTACGGCTTGTTGCTCCCCTCGTTCGCCAGCACGAACGTGACCACCCGCGTGATGTCCGCCTGGAACGCCAGCACCACCAGGTCGCACAGCAGCTTCAGGTGGTCCTCGTACTTCGCCGGCACGCCCGCCGGCTTCGGGCCGTCCGGCGCCTTCAACGGCGGCAGCTTGGCCGCACGCTCGATGCGCGCCTCGATGTCGCGGATCGAGGTGAAGTACTCGTCCAGCTTGCGCCGGTCCCCCGCCCCCAGCGTCCTCGCCAGATCCCCGGCGTCCTCCTTCACGAAGTCCAGCACGCTGCGGCGGGTGGCCTCCCGCTTCGCCCGGTTCACGTCCGTCCCGCCGAATAGCCGCTCGAAGATCAACTTCGGGTTGACCTCCTTCGGCAGCGGCTGGGTCGCCGACCGCCACGACATCGTGGACGAGTACACGCAGGAGTAACCGCTGTCGCAGTTGCCGGCCATCGACCCCGCCTCGCCGCCGATCTCCAGCGACGACAGCCGCGTCCGGTCCCCGATCCGCCCCGCCGCCACCTGATCCACCGACACCCCCGCCCGGATGTCGTTGCCGTCCGTCTTCCGCGGCTGGCAGCCCGTCAGGAACGCCCCCAGCGCGCGGGCGTGGTCGCCGCCCCCGTCGCCGTTCGCCCGCGCCTTGTCCGCCGTCAGCCCCGTCAGGACGTTGATGTCGCCCTGCAGGTCCTTCAGCGGCGTCAGGATGTGCGGCAGGTCGTAGCCGGCCCCCTCCTTCTTCGGCGTCCAGTCGGCCATGTTCTTGCCGTTCGGGACGTACAGGAAGGCCATGCGGTTCGGCGCGGCCGTGCCGGGCTTGCCGGGGGCGCCCCAGCTGACGGCGGTGCCCATCGCGTCGAGCCAGGGCAGGGCGATGGCGGCCCCGAGGCCACGCAGGACGGTGCGGCGTGAGAGGGTCGTCATTTCGTCGGCTCCTTGGCGCGGCGGTGGGTGAAGGGCAGGCTCTTGGTGATCTCGACGGCCAGCGTCGAGAACTTGTACTCATTCTTCGCCATCGCGGCCACGACGGCATCGACGGCCCGGCGGTCGTACGGCTCGACGCCCCGGCCGAGGGCGTAGGTCAGGAGCTTCTCGGCGAGGTTGCGGGCCACGAGGTCTTTCTTGTCCTTGAGGATCGTCCGCAGCTCCGCCGGCCCCTTGAACTTCTGCCCGCCCGGCAATTCGCCCGACGCGTCGATCGGCAGCTTGCCCTCCTGCCAGCGGTAGGCGCCGACCGCGTCGAAGTTCTCGAACGCGAAGCCGAGCGGGTCCATCTTGGCGTGGCAGCTGGCGCAGGCCGGGTTCTTGCGGTGCTGCTCCATCTGCTGCCGCAGGCTCCCCGTCAGCACCTTCTTCTCGTCCAGCTCCGGCACGTCCGGCGGCGGGGGAGGGGGGGGCGTCCCGAGGATCTGCTCCAGCACCCAACGCCCACGCTTCACCGGCGACGTGCGCGTCGGGTTGCTCGTGACGGCCAGGACGCTCCCGTGCGTCAGGATGCCCCCACGCACGTCGCCCTTCTGCAGCTTCACCCGCACGAAGTCCTTGCCGCGGATCGGCTTGCCCGGCGGCGTGGCCTTCTTCGCCCACGTGCTGCCGTTGGTGTCCGTGATGCCGTAGTGCCAGGTGAGCCGCTCGTTCAGGAACGTGAAGTCGCCGTCGATCAGGTCCAGGACGGAGCGGTCCTCCTTGACGATCGCGTCGAAGAACATCTCCGTCTCCGTGAGCAGAGAGGACCGCAGCGCCTCGTCGAACTTCGGGAACAGCTTGGCGTCCGGCGCGTGCGTCTTCAGCCGCCGGAGCTGGAGCCACTGCATCGCGAAGTTCTCGGTCAGCGCCTTCGACTTCGGGTCCTTGAGCATCCGCCGCGTCTGCGCCTCGAGGTTGGCCGCGAGCTGCCCCTTGCCGGCGAGCGTGAACAGCTCGTCGTCCGGCATGGAAGACCACAGGAAGTAACTCAGCCGCGACGCCAGCTGGTACTCGTCGAGCGGCACCGGCTTGTCGCCGGCCGCCGGCCGGTTGTCCAGCTCGGGCCGGAAGATGAACTTCGGTGACGCCAGCACCGCCTGCATGGCCAGCTGCATGGCCGACTCCCACCCCTCGCCCTTCTTGCGCACGCCGTCGGCCAGCTTCAGCAGGCGGGCGACTTCGTCCGCCGTCGCCGGACGCCGGTAGGCGCGGGTGGCGAAGCGCGTCAGCACCTCGCGCGACCTCTCCTCCTCCGTCTTGCCGGCGCTGGCCAGGAGCTTCTTGTGCGACGGCGGCCGCGTGTCGGCCGGGCCGTTGAGGTTGAACCACTCGACGTGGATGTTGCGGCCGCCCTCCGGGTTGAGGAGCTTGACGTAGAACCGGTGCTCCCCCGGCTCGATGGCCAGCTTCACCTCGAAGTTCTCCGGCTTCTTCTCCGGCGTGGTGACGTCGAACCGCTTGACCTCCTTGTCGTTGAGGAACACCGCCACCTTGACCGGCTCGGCGTCGGGCCGCTTCGCGTACGCCCGGAAGCGGAACGTGTAGTCGCCGGCCAGCCCCAGCCGGTAGGGCGTGTGCAGCATGTTGCCGCGTTTATCGAGCGGGCGGTGCCGGATGTCGTCCGGCTGCGCCGGCTCCAGCCAGCGGCTCGCCTGGTAGCGCTCGGGCACCTTGCCCGGCTTCACGTCGATGGCCCGCTCCACGACCGATTCGGCGGCGGCGAGGTAACGCTCCATCAGCACGGGCGCGAGCGTGAGGACGTCGCCGATGTTGTCGAACCCGTGCCCGATGTCGTCCGAGGGGAAGTCCTCGGCGGGCTTGAGGTCCACGCCGATGAGGTCGCGGATGGTGTTGTCGTACTCGGTGCGGTTGAGACGCCGGATCGTCACACGCCCCGGATCGGGCGGCGCCAGCCGGTCGTGCCTGTCGAGGACGCCCTGCGCCGACGCGATGAACGCCTCCATGTCGCCGACGTTGGGCCGCGGCCTCGTGTTGGGCGGCATCTCGCCGGCCTTGACGGCCCGCAATGCCTTCTCGACGACGGCCCGGTGCTTGATGAGGTCGCCGTCGGCCTTGAGCATGTGCAAGGACACGTCGGCGCGTCTGGTCTTCTCGTTGTGGCAGGAGACGCAGTGCTTCTGGAGGAACGCCAGCCCCGCCTTGTCGAAGGACGCCGGCGCGGCGTGCCCCTCGGGCCGGACGAGCAGCGCGCAGGCGGCAAGGAGGAGGATCGGACGCCACGGCATGGGGTATGGACCTCGGAGGCGGGAGGCGGGAGGGCGGCCGGCGGGAGGGAGAGGATCCCCATAGGTATCATAGCCGCCGGGCCGGGGCCGGGCCAAGGGAAAAGACGCTCCGGCGCATCAGCGCATCGGTGATTGGGCATCACCACGGGGTCGTATCTGCCCACCTGCCTCTCCCGTTGACCGGCCGGTCCGGTCTGCTGATCATGAAGCAGGGCGCAGGAACGAGTCAGAGGGGAGATGTCATGTCGCACGCCTTCGAGCCGTCGGAGCCCGTGGACGCGACGTTGCCCGTTGTCCCCTCTGAGGCGGTGTCCTCGGGGCCTCCGGTGCCTTCCCCGAGGCCAGTCGCGCCTGTCCGCGACGAGGCTGAGCCGGTGATCGAGTACGATTGGAGCGAATCGGACGAGCGAATCCGCGCCGCAGCCAAAGCCTACCTCGAAAACACCCATGCCGATTATTGAGACCCCGATCCCCGGCACGCCGCTGACACAAGGCGATGTCCTCACGGGCGTGCCCTTGTTCGTGAGCGCGGGGACGGGCGACGGCCCGGCCAGGAAGGCCCCGCACAAGATGTGCATGGTCGTTTCGCGCCCCTGCGTCGTCGGGCACAAGCCGAACGTGGTTGTCGCCGCGGTCGAGAAGATGGCCGACAGCGTCCCGCGCGACGTGGAGACCTTCGACGAGATCCTTCGCTTCTTGAAGCGGCTCCGCGATGCGCCGGATTCGCCCGACATCTACTACCTCGGGCAGATCCCCGGATTCGAGGGACGCTTCGCGGCCCGGCTGGACTCCTTGCACACCGTCGAGCTGCCGCAGGACGCGCCGGGGCAAGAGTCCGCCATCGCCTCCCGTCGTGTGGCCAGGCTTAACGACGACTTCCTCCGCGACCTCCATACCCGGCTCTTCCGGGCGTTCTCGACGCTCGGGTTCGACGACCACCGTTGGATGTCCACGCCCGACCTCCGCTGGCTCGTCACCCGCGGACGGCAGGAGATGCACGACGCACGGTCCGCAGTGGAGGGTGCTCGGACGGCCCTGGCCTCCGCGCAGGCACGCGGCTTCCGCAACGACGGCGAGAGGAAGCAATTGGAGAAGGCCGTCACCGACGCCCAGAAGAAGCTCGACGACCTGACGCCAGCCCTCGCGCTCTTTGAGGCCGAGCTGGCCTCCCGCGAGCCCCCGGCGGGCTGAATCACCGCGGCGAGGCAGATCAAGGGTGAGGGCCGCGACCATGGATTCGCTGCTGGCCTATGCCGAGCTGTTGGAGGTCGATGAGTCGTTCTGGGTGCTGACTGCGGAGACCGGCATCCCCGCCTACGACTTCCGCTTCGATGCCGTCCTGCCCTGTCGGCGTCTCAGGCAGACTCCCGACGAGGTGCGTGCCGTCGCGCGCGTCGGGCCCATCGCCCGCTACGGGGCAGTCCACGAAGGGCTGAAGGCGGACGGCATCGTCCTCGTCAACGACCCCGAGGAGTATCGCCGCGCCAGCGACCTGACGGGGTGGTATCCGCTCCTCTCCGACATGACGCCGAAATCGCTCGTCTTCACGCATCGGCCTGACCCAGCGCTGATCGATGCCGAGCTGGGCTGGCCGATCTTCATCAAGGGCGTCCATCAGACGAGCGGGCATCGCGCGGCGTTCTCGATCATCGCCGGGCCGGAGGCGCTGGAGCGGGCGCTGGCCATGTACGCCGCCGACCCGATTCTGCGTTGGCAGGGGATCGCCTGCCGGGAGCTCGTCCGGCTGCGGCTGGTCGCGCCCGCGCAGGGCGGCCGCCTCCCCGCTGCGTTTGAGTTCCGCACCTTCTGGTGGCGTGGCGAGCTGGTGGGCTGGGGCCGTTACTGGTGGGATGGGCCGCCCTACCAGCCGACGGAACGCGAGGCCGCGGAGATGCTCGCGATGGCGGGCGAGGCGGCGCGGCGGCTGCGTGTGCCGTTCCTGGTGGTGGACGTCGCCCAGCGTGAGGACGGCCGTTGGCTGGTGGTGGAGTGCAACGACGGCCAGGAGAGCGGCTACGCCGGCGCGTCGCCGCTCGCCCTTTGGCAGCGCGTGATGCAGCTCGAGCGGGGGATTTCGCTGGCCTGACTGGCCGCTCACCCCGCGCTGGTGCCCGCGTTGGTGAAGTTCTCGGCGCCCTTGGCCACCGCCAGCGGCACCACCTTCTTCAGCCGACGCCCGCGCCGCACCTCGGCCCAGTCCTTGACCAGCCGCTCCGCCTGCCGGCTGCCCGTCCGCGTGTGGTACGCGATGATCAGCGGGTGGATCCACTCGTAGTCCACGTACGCGCACTCCACCGCCGCCACGCTCCGCGAGTGCAGCTTCGCCGGCACCTCGTTCCGAGGGTCGTACACGATCAGCTCGCCCCCCGTCATCCCCGACCCGATCTCGTTCTCCACCGGCCCCAGGATCAGCACCCGCCCCCGCGTCTGGTACTCGCACGCGTACTTCCCCGCCGCCTCCGCCACGATCGTCGCCCCGCTATTCCTGATCCCCAGCCGGTGCCCCGCACGGCCGCCGATGTAGATGTGGCCGCCCGTCGCCCCGTAGCCCACGTTGTTGCCCACCACGGCCTGGATCTCGCCGCCGTAGTCGCTCTTGCCGTAGTCCAGCGTCACCGCCACCACGCCGCCCGAGATCCCCTTCGCCACCCCGTCCTGCGCGAAGCCCCGCAGCTCCAGGTCCAGCCCGTTGACGCACCACGCCCCGAAGCTCTGCCCCGCCTCGCCCTCGAACCGCACCCGCACCCGCTTGAAGTTCGGCATCCCCTCCCGGCCGTACAGCCGCGCGATCAGCCCCGCCGCCGTCGCGCCGACGCTGCGGTCGCTGTTGCCGATGCGGAATACGAGGTCCGCGTTCTGGCACGTCTCGATCGCGTCCTCCGCCGCCAGCAGGATCCGCTGGTTGAGCGGCGTCTTCTGCGTCCCCGCCGGCTGGCACACCCCCGCCGGGATCTGCGGGAACGTCGCCGCCAGCCGCGACAACGCCATGTCCGCGTGCATGAACCGCTTCACATCGACCTTGTCCGCCCGCCCCGGCAGGCCCGTCACCCGCTCCAGCAGGTCCACGCGCCCCGCCGCCTCGCGCACGTGCCGCAATCCCAGCGACGCCAGAACCTCGCGTGCCTCCTCGGCCACGCCCAGGATGTACGCCCGCGTGTGCGCCGGCTCGCCCTTGTACTCGCCCTGCTTCCCCGTGATCCCCGTCGGGCAGTTGGGGATGTGGCACGACTTGCACACGATGCAGCCCACCGACACCATCAGCGCCTGCCCGAAAGAAAACTCCTCCGCCCCCAGCAGCGCGTACTTGACGACGTCCACCCCGTTCTTGATCCCGCCGCCCACACGCAGCTTCACGCTGCCCCGCAGGCCGTTCGCCACCAGCGCCTGATGCGCCTCGCCCAGGCCCATCTCGCTCGGCAGGCCGCAATGCTCCTTCGACGAGAACATCGCCGCGCCCGTGCCCCCGCCGATGCCGTCGATCTCGATCACGTCCGCCCCGGCCTTGGCCACGCCCACCGCGATGGTGCCGATGTTCTCCACCGCCACCAGCTTCACCGACACCGGCACGCCTGGCTTCAGCGCCTTCAGGTCGTGGATCAGCTGCGCCAGGTCCTCGATGGAGTAGATGTCGTGGTGCGGCGGCGGCGAGATGAGGTCGTTGCCCGGCTTCCCGTAGCGGATCTCGGCGATCTCCTTCGTCACCTTCTTGCCCATGAGCTGCCCGCCCTCGCCGGGCTTCGCCCCCTGGGCCATCTTGATCTGGATCTCCTCCGCGTTGATCAGGTACTCCGCGTCCACCCCGAACCGCCCCGACGCCACCTGCCGGATCTTCGACCGCAGACGGCTCCTCCGCACGTCGCCACCCAGACACAGACCGTCCGTGTCCTCCTTGCGCGCCGCCTCCACCGCCTCCCAGAACGGCCCCCACGGGCGCTCCGGCAGGTCGTTCCGCGCCCGCGCCTCGCCGCCCTCGCCCGAGTTGCTCAGCGCCCCCAGGTCGTTGAACGCCGCGCAGATGTCCTGGTGCGACTCCTTCGTCAGCGCCCCGTGCGACATCGCCGCCCCGCGGAAGTGATTCCGCACCAGATCCAGCGCCGTCTGCACCTCATCGGCCGGCACGCCGGCAACCTTCTTCAGCCGGAACAGGTCGCGCAGCACCGTCGGCGCGCGGCCCGTCACCAGCCTCGTGAACTCCTGATAGTCCGCCGTCAGCGAGGGCGCCACATACGCATCCTCCCCGCCCGCCTCGCTGGCCGGCTCCTGTGGATGCTCCGTCGTCAGCGGCAGCGACGCCGGCGCGCCCGCCTGGGCCGCCTTGCGCAGCGCCATCCGCACCTTGGCGTTGAACGCGTGGTAGTCGCGGTTCCGCCCCAGCACCGCGTTCGACATCTTCTCCGCCTTCGCCAGACGCCACGCCGCGTCCTCGACCAGGTCCGCCAGCGTCAGCCCGCCGACGCGCGAGGGGAAGTCGCCCAAAAACTCCATCAGCTCCGGCCCGAAGCCCACCGCCTCGAACAGCCGCGCACCCCGGTACCCCTCGATGGTCGTGATGCCCATCTTCGAGATGATCTTCTTGAACGAGTCCTCCATCGCCGCCACGAGCGCCTCCAGGCACTCGCGCGCGGTCATCGACCACTCCTGCTTCGTGTCCGGGTCGGTGAACGCCAGCCCGTTGCGGACGAGCCGGAACATCAGGTACGGATGCACCGCGTCGGCCCCGAAGCCGACCAGGCACGCGATGTCGTGCCCCTCCTGCGCGTCGCCGCACTGCACGACGAGGCTGCACCGCTCGCGCAGCCCCTGCCTGCACAGGTACGTATGCACCGCCCCCAGAGCCATCAGCGACGGGATCGGCACCAGCCCGTCGCTGAACGACTCCCGGTCCGTCAGGCAGATGACGCTCAGCCCCTCGTGGACCGCCCGCTCCGCCTCGCTCCGCAGCCGGTGCAGCGACTCGCGCAGCGCCTCCACGCCCCCCTTGACCGGGAACGTCGCCGACAGCGCCTTGTACCCCAGCACCTCGTTCCGCCGTATCTCCTCGATGATCGCGTCCGACAGCACCGGCCCCGACAGCTCCATCTGCCGCGGCGGCAGCCCCCCCTCTTCCTCGTCTCGGGGGGGGCCTTCGGCCTTCGCCCCCCCGCCCCCCCGCCTCGCGATCAACGGCGACCGCCCCAGGTACGTCGTCAGCGACATCGCCCCGCCCTCCCGGTACGGGTCGATGGGCGGGTTCGTCACCTCCGCGAACGTCTGCTGCAGGTACTTGAACAGCGTGTGATGCTCCAGCGAGAAGATGGTCAGCACCCGGTCGAAGCCCATGCTCGACAGCGGCTCCTTCTTCAGCTTCGCCATCTCCTTCACGAACACCGCCCGGTCGAAGTCCCACCCGTGCGCCTGGAGCAGGTGCTCCACCGTCCACTTCCGCGCGTCCTTCACCCGCTGCAGAACGTCATCGACCTGCGGCGTGAAGTCGAACGACTCCGGCAGGATGATCTGCGCCCGGTTGATCCCGTGCAGGTCGTCCCCCAGCTCCGCCCGCGCCTCCTCCACGATGCGCCCCATCACCTGATGGCTGTCCATCCGCTCGTTCGTCGCCGTGTCGAACGCGATCATCTGCCCAGGCTGCAACTGCCCCGACGCCACGATCGTCCTGTTGTCCAGCCCGAACACGCCCGACTCGCTGGCGATGTACAGCCACCCCCGGCCGTCCGAGAACCACCGCACCGGCCGCAGACCCATGCGGTCCACCAGCCCCGCCATCGTCCGCCCGTCCGTCGCGATGATCCCCGCCGGCCCGTCCCACGCGCACAGGCTGCCGTACGCCCGCCGGTAGTACAGGAACACGTCCACCGCGTCCTGCCCCCAGATGTCCGCCTCGCTCTCCCACACCGGCGGCACCGCCAACCGCAGCGCCCGCAGCAGCGACCACCCCTTGTCGAGGATCAGATGCTCCAGCCACTCGTCCAGGCTCGCCGAGTCGCTCACCCCCTTCGACAGGAGGTCCCGCCCCGGCAACGGCGGCTCCAGCCCGCGCGAGTAGCTCCCCACCGCGTTGCGGTTCGTGTGGAGGGTGTTAATCTCGCCGTTGTGGCACGCGAAGCGGAACGGCTGCGCCAGCGTCCAGTTCGGGTAGGTGTTCGTCGAGTAGCGCCGGTGGAACGTCGCCAGCCCCGTCTCGAACGATTCGTCGCTCAGATCCAGATAGAACGCCGCCAGGTGCGGGCTCGTCAGTAGCCCCTTGTAGCTCACCAGCCGGCACGAAAGCGACGACGCATAGCAATTCAGCCCGGCCTCGGCCAGACGCTGCCGCAGCTCCAGCCGCCGCCGGTACAGCCACCGCTCCACCTCGCCGGCGTCCTTCTTCGGGTCCGTCAGCAGGATGAGCTGCTCGATCCCCGGCCTGCACGCCAGCGCCTCCGGAGGCAGCACCTCGTCCCGCGTCGGCGGCACGCGCCACCCCAACATCTGCACCGGCCCGCCCGACAGGCACTCGTGGATCAGCCCGCGCGCGGCCTCGCGCCTCCCCGGCTCCGCGTCCAGAAAAAAGAACACGCCGACACCCAGCCGGTCCTCCGGGCGCAGGTACCGCGCCCCGTCGAAGCCGAGCTGCTTCGCCTGTTCCTTGAAGAACGCTTGGGGAAGCTGAAAGGTGATGCCGGCGCCGTCGCCCGCCGCCCCACACACGCCGCCGCGGTGCTCCATGCTCACCAGGGCGAGGACGGCCTTCTTCACCACCTCATGAGTGGGTTTACCTTCCCGCGCGGCGACGCCCCCGATGCCGCAGGCGTCACGGCCCACGGCGTCGTTGTACAGCAGCTCACGGGAACGCACCACCACTCTGCCGTCCACCATTTCTTCCCATTCTCCTCGTGACCAGCACGTTTTCGGCGCAGACGAATCCACAAACGGAGTACAGATAGTGACAAGGGGCGCCGTCGGCCATCGAATACCTCAACATCACGGCCGCGTTGCTGGTCAATCGAGCCTGCGTATGGCCGTGTTTTCCCGTAGGGCACGCCTCCAGCGTGCTCCCGCCATGAGCACGCCGGAAGAGTGCCCGACGCGAAGCAGGAGTCCCGATTGGCTGCCGCGTGCGTTGCTCCCTATGACACCAAATGGGGGCCACGCCGATCTCATCCTGGGGGGCGGATCATGGCGGAAGAGCAGCAGAAATCGACGTTCCTCGGCATGCTCGGCAGGCTCCTCCTGTGGGTCCTCGGCATCGCCGCCTCGACGCTCATCGGCCTGATCGTCACCAACCACCACATGACCGTCTACCGCTGGTTCTTCCCCGAGCCGGTCAAACTCGTCATCCAGGCCGAGGCCCTGGACGCCGTCGCCGCCGACCTGGAGAAGGCCGCCGAGGAGGACCGCCCTCACCGCCGCTACCTCCTCCTCGCCCACCTCTTCGTCAAGGGCGGCACCGACGAGGAGCGCGCGAAGGCCCGCGTCGCCGCCCAGGAGGCGGCCGCCTGGCTCTCGCCCAAAGGCGAGGCCGTCTCCGTCGAGCCCCTCGGGCCGCACGGCTCCGTCCTGCGCATCGACATCTCCCAGCTCGGCTGGGAGGGCCGCAAGCAGTGGCACGCCCTCCTGGAGAATGACCCGTACGCCCTCGACTTCTTCAACAGTGCCGACGCCAAATTGAAGGCCGCCGCCGCCCGCGTCCACAAACACCAGAAGGACGCGCCGTACGTCCGCGCCGACTGGTTCGCCGCCCGCGTCACCCAGCCGCCCCTGGCCAAGGCCCTCACGGAGAAGAAGGCCGCCCGCGAGGTGCCCACGTCGCTCACGAGGTTCTCGCAGGAGTACGCCGACGGGCAGATCGACGCCGCCCGTCTCGCCGCCGAGATGGGCGTGAATATCGCCGACATGACGGCGAAGATTCGGCAAGAGAAGGTGCTGAAGTCCATCACCCAGGAGCTGGCCCCCCTGGCGTCCGACAAGACGATCACCCGCTCCGCCCTCGAATCCCGGCGGTTCGGCAGCTCCCCCTATCAGGACCTCGCCCAGGCGCTGAAGCTGGGCACCCCCAACTAGGAGACCGACCATGCGCTACCTGGCGGCGGCCCTCGCCGGCCTCACCCTCCTGTCCGGCCCCGCCCTCGCCGACGACGGCACCCGGCACGAGGTGCTGGCCAAACTCGCCACCCGCGTCAAGAAACTCCTCGAGGGCCGCTCCGCCGACGAGGTCCGCCTCGGCGTCCTCGCCGGCGACAGGCAGCCCGAGGCCAACGCCGGCCCCGGCCTCATGTACGACTTCCAGCGCGTCCTCGCCTCCCTCAAGGTCAAGGTCTCCGACAAGGCCGCCTTCGAGGTCCGTGGCCGCTACGAGATGGTCCACCGCAAGAACAAGGACGACGGCCCCGACGGCATCATGTCCGTCGAGCTGGAGCTGGAGCTTTTCTGGCACACCAAGGGCGAGGTGGTCGCCCGCATCAAGGGCTACTTCACCTACCGCGAGGACGTGCTGGAGGTGGCCGGCCTCACCGTCTCCCTGTCCGGCAACCCCTCCGCCGAGGAGGTCAACAAGACCCTCAAGGCCGCCACCGACGACGAGAAGAAGGTCTTCATCGACGGCTCGAACGTCTCCGCCGCCAAGGGCTCCCCCTACGGCCTCGAGCTGCTGATGAAGACGCCCGCCGGATACACCCCCGTCAAGCCCGTGGCGAAGAAGGGCGAGGCCTACGCCGAGCTGCACAAGGACGCCGTCTACGCCGTCCGCATCACGAATAACTCGAAGTACGAGGCCGCCGTCCGCCTCTCCATCGACGGCCTCAACGTCTTCAGCTTCGCCAAGGGCATCAAGGCGGACGAGAAGGACGGCTACCCGCGCATCCTGATCCCCGCCGGCGCCAGCCGCCTCGTCAAGGGCTGGCCCATCGATCTCGAGGGCTCGCGCGAGTTCCTCGTTGCCGCGTACCCCGACACGGCGGCGGCGATCAAGCTCAAGCGCCCCGACGCCAACCTCGGCCTGGTCAGCGTGACCATCGTGCCGTGCTGGGAGAAGGGCAAGACCCCCGAGGAGTTCAAGGCCGCCCGGACGCCGCTGGGCACCGGCTTCGGCGAGCCCGTCAAGACGCCGCTGAAGATCGTCCATCGCGAATTCGCGAAGAGCCCGACGGCGATCCACATCCGCTACACCCCGCCGGCGAAGTGACCCCGCCCGAATCCCGCCCCGCCCCCTTCCGCGAACCGCCGGGAGGGGGTATCCTGATACCACCGCATTCCATCCCGCACCCCCGACGATGAGGCATCCCCATGCGCTCCCTCATGCTGCTCGCCGCCGTCGCCGCCTTCGTCCTCGCGCCCCTGTCCTCCGCCCAGGACAAGAAGGCGGGCAAGCGTTACGCCCTGCTCATCGGCGTGCAGAAGTACGGCTCCGACGACCTGCACGACCTCGAGTGCGCCGACAAGGATGTCCACGACCTCGCCGACACCCTGCGCGTCACCGGCTACAGGAAGGGCGACGTCACCGTCCTCAGCACCCGGGAGAAGGGGGCGCCCACCGTCAAGGCCATCCGCGCCGCCATCAAGGAGTTCGTCGAGCGCGACTACCGGAAGGAGGACACGGTCCTGATCGCCTTCAGCGGGCACGGCATCCAGGTGGGCAAGAGGTTCTACTTCTGCCCCCAGGGCGCGAGGATCCCCGCCGACCCCAAGGAGGACGACCTCAGGGGCCTCATCAGCGTGGACGAGCTGTACCGGGAGCTGAAGGCCTGCAAGGCCGGCTACCGGCTCGTCCTGACGGACTGCTGCCGCAACAACCCCTACCGGGCGCCGCGCAAGGTCCGCGAGGTGTCCGACGACCTCGACCTCGCCGAGGGGATGCCGCGCGACGTGGTCATGATCACCTCCTGCTCCCCCGGCCAGAAGGCGTACGAGGACAAGGACCTGGGCCGCGGCGTGTTCTTCCACTTCGTCATCGAGGCGATGAGGGGCAAGGCCGACCTGAACGAGGACGGCGTGGTGACGAGGGCGGAGCTGGAGGCGTACCTCCGCGTGCAGATGGCCAAGCACAAGAGCAAGCAGACCCCCGAGACCATCACACGCTCTCGCCTCGACCCGCCCCTCGCGGTCCTGGGCGATAACGGCCCGCCGCCGGGCGTCCTGGCCCCCGTGGCCCGTATCGTCCGCGACCAGTTCGTCTACCGCAGCCCGTTCGCCGCCATCAACGTCAACGCGAAGTTCGCCGCCACCGCCGACGGCGAGAGCCTCCAGTTGTTCGACCTCGAGAAACGCCGCCGCGTCGACAAATCGCTCCCCACCGAGGCCAGCCACATGACGCGTATCGCGTTCACCAGGTCGGGGGCGGTCCTCTTGGCGGGCAACGCCGCCGGCCTCCTCGTCAACCCGCTCAACGGCAAGACGGTCTCGCCGATCAAGCTGAAGTTCAGCCCCTCCCTCATGGGCCTCGCCCGCGACGAGAAGCGGGTCTGGATGGCACACAACGGCGACCTGGTCGTCCTCGACGCCCGCGGCAACAAGGTGGAGGACTTCAGCACCGGGGGCGAGCACGTGGGTGCCGCCTCTCTGGTCGGCTCGGGCGAGCAGATCGTCATCGGCACGGGCGCCGGCAAGATGTTCCTTTATGACGTGGACAAGGGCAAACAGATCCACGAGCTGGAGGGCCATGAGAAGGGCCTGGTCGGCATCTGGACCTCGAAGGACGGCTCACTCGCCGCCTCGATCTGCCAGGGCGGCAAGTTGATCCGCTGGGACCTCCAGAACAACAAGTTGCTCGACAAGACCGACGTGAATGCCGGCACCGACACACCCTACACCGCCGCGTTCCAGGCCGACGGGCGACGGGTCATCATCGGCCACACCCACGGCTCGGTGAGCATCGTGGACCTCCCGCCCAAGGGCAAGCCGAAGGCCGTGGCCACCTATGACAAGCACGCCAAGTCGGGGAACAGCGCCTCCGTTTCCATCGCCGCCGATGGCTCGCGGGCCGTCTCCGTCGGCGGCACCCAGCTGTGGATCTACGAGCTGCCCAAGGAGTGACCCAGGCCTCAACACGTCCTGGCTGGTAGCCCGACGAGGCGTCACCGCCGGCCATCGGACTTCGCCCGGCTGGCGCCTCGCTCAACCCGACCCAACAGCAGCTACCCCAAGGAGTAACCCCATGCGATTCGCGCTCCTCGCCGCCCTCGCCCTCGCGGGGGCCTCCCTCTGCACCGCCCAGGACAAGAAGGCGGGCAAGCGGTACGCCCTGCTCATCGGCGTGCAGAAGTACGGCTCCGACGACCTCCACGACCTCGAGTGCTCCGACAAGGACGTGCTGGATCTCGCCGATACGCTGCGTGCCACCGGCTACAGGAAGGGCGACGTCACCGTCCTCAGCACCCGGGAGAAGGGGGCGCCCACCGTCAAGGCCATCCGCGCCGCCATCAAGGAGTTCGTCGAGCGCGACTACCGGAAGGAGGACACGGTCCTGATCGCCTTCAGCGGGCACGGCATCCAGGTGGGCAAGAGGTTCTACTTCTGCCCCCAGGGCGCGAGGATCCCCGCCGACCCCAAGGAGGACGACCTCAGGGGCCTCATCAGCGTGGACGAGCTGTACCGGGAGCTGAAGGCCTGCAAGGCCGGCTACCGGCTCGTCCTGACGGACTGCTGCCGCAACAACCCCTACCGGGCGCCGCGCAAGGTCCGCGAGGTGTCCGACGACCTCGACCTCGCCGAGGGGATGCCGCGCGACGTGGTCATGATCACCTCCTGCTCCCCCGGCCAGAAGGCGTACGAGGACAAGGACCTGGGCCGCGGCGTGTTCTTCCACTTCGTCATCGAGGCGATGAGGGGCAAGGCCGACCTGAACGAGGACGGCGTGGTGACGAGGGCGGAGCTGGAGGCGTACCTCCGCGTGCAGATGGCCAAGCACAAGAGCAAGCAGACCCCCGAGACCATCACACGCTCTCGCCTCGACCCGGCGCTCTCGGTGATCGACAACGACGGCCCCCTGGCCGGCGTCCTCGCACCCGTGGCACGCATGACCCGGGAGGGCAACGGCTTCGTGTTCCCCTCCATCAGCGCCGACGGCAAGACGGCCGTCACCCACACCTACGGCGACCTCCAGGTGTTCGACCTGGAACGTCGCCGCCGCGTGGCGAACCACGCCCTTCATACCGGGGCCAACTGCGCCCCGCTATTCCTGGGCAAGGGCCGCGTTCTCGTGGGCACCGGCGAGGGCGCGTCGCTCTTCGACCCCGCCGACGGCAAGGAGGCGGACAAGGTGCCGCTGAAGGCGCAGGCCCAGTACCTCGGCGCGTCGCGCGACGAGAAGCGCTACTGGGCCGCCGGGGGCGGCAAGGTCTTCGTCCTCAGCTCCCGCCACAACCTGCTCGAGACCTTCGACCACGGCGACGACACCGTGCGGGCCGCAGCCCTCTCACGCACCGGGGACCGCCTCCTCACCGGCACTGATCGGGGCAAGGTCACCGTCTACGACGTGGACAAGGGCAAGCAGCTCTCCGAGCTGGAGGGCCACGAGAAGCCCATCGCCGGCATCCACGCCGGACGCGACGGCAAGAGGGCGCTGACCATCTGCCACGGCGGCAAGCTCATCCGCTGGGACCTGGAGGACGGCAAGAAGATCGAC
This sequence comes from uncultured Alcaligenaceae bacterium, assembly GCA_964630925.1. Classification (GTDB taxonomy): domain Bacteria; phylum Planctomycetota; class Planctomycetia; order Gemmatales; family Gemmataceae; genus RGDT01. The sequence continues at coordinate 15,287 of CAZVZK010000078.1, read as the reverse complement.
GAGTGCGAGATCACCTCCGGGTCCGACACCCCATACTCCGCCGTCTTCCAGGCCGACGGCAGACGCGCCGTCGTCGGCTTCCACAACGGGGCGGTCGGCATCGTGGACATCCCCGCCACGGGCAAGGCGAAACTCGTCGCCACCCACAAGAAGCACAAGGAGGGCTACCCGCTCGTCGCCATCACCCCCGACGGCAAGCGGGCCGTCTCGGCCTGCGGCAACGACGTGTGGCTCTACGAGATCCCCAAGGAGTGACCCCAGCCCGGGCGAGCCGGGGGCGTCGAGGAGTAGCTGACAGCCAGCAACAGCCAGCCGAAAGCAGGAACAGCCGGCCTCCCCTTGATGGGTGGGCCGGCTGTCTGGCTTCTTGAAGCTGGCTGTTGCCGGCTGCTCGCCGGCTGTTGCTGGCTGCCAGCTATTCAGCTCACATCGCGCCCTTCGGCGTCACCACCAGCGACCAGCTCAGGATCTGCCCGGCGTAGACGCCGCCCTTGTCCGTCACCCACAGCTTCCACGCCCCGTTGACGCCCCTGTTCGCGAGCTGGCTCAGCAGCGTGTCCGGCTTGTACGAGCCGCTGAACGGCGCCGTGTACAGCGCCAGCGACTGCGTCGCCCCGTCGTCCAGCACGGCGTTCACGTAGTTCGCCCCGTTGCCGCCCCGCCGGTTCGACAGCAGCACGTCCGTGCCGTCCGGCGCCTGCAGGTGGATGTACAGGTCGCCCGCCCGCTGGAAGCTGATGTTCAGCCTCACGTTCACGTCCCCGACGACGTACCCGTCCGGCACCGTCAGCATCGACACGCCCGTGCCGCCCTTCGGGATATTCACCGCCGTCGAGGCCGTGTACGTCGTCACCGAAACCTGCGACGCCGCCGCCAGCGTGAACACCTTCGTCACCGCCGACGCCATCGCCACGCCCGCCACGTCCGTGACGGCAGGCCCGATCTTCACCGAGTAGCTGCCCGCCGCGGTCTGCTTCGCGCCGAGGACGATGTCGAAGACCTTGTCCCCGTAGCCCGCCACGGCCTTGACCTGCGACACCGCCACGGCCTTGTTGCCGGGCGCCGTCACCACCACGTCGGCGGCGGAGAAGCTCGTCGCCGACATGGCCCGGTCGAACGTCACGCGCACCGTGGACAGCGACGAGGCGCTGCCCCCGTAGTTGTTCGCGTTGACGATCACCGGGGCCGCCACCCCCGCCGCCACCGTGAACGCCTTCTGGAACACCGTACCCATCGCCACGCCCGCCACGTCCGTGACGGCAGGCCCGATCTTCAGGGTGTAGCCCCCGGCGGCCGTCTGCGTCGCACTCAGCACGATGTCGAAGACACGGTCCCCGTAGCCGGCCACGCTCTTGACCAGCGACACCGCGATCACCTTCCCGCCCGGTCCGGTGACCACAACGTCGGCGGCGGTGAAGGACGACGGCGACATCGCCCTGTCGAACGTGACGCGGAACGTGTTCAGCGAGGTGGCGGTGCCGTTGAAGCTGTTGGCGTTGATGACCGCCGGCGGCTTGGCCGGCGAAGCCAGCGTGAACACCTTCTGGAAGACCGCTGCCATCGCCTTGCCGGCCGTGTCGCTCACTGCGGGCCCGATCTTCAGCGTGAAGCTGCCCGGCCCCGCCTGCGTCGCGCCCAGCACGATGTCGAAGACCTTGTCCGCGTAACCCGCCACGCTCTTGACCTGCGAAACCGCGATGGCCTGGCCCGACGGGCCCAGGACCACGACATCCGCCGCCGTGAAGGACGACGGCGACATCGCCCTGTCGAACGTGACGCGGAACGTGTTCAGCGAGGTGGCGGTGCCGTTGAAGCTGTTGGCGTTGATGACCGCCGGCGGCTTGGCCGGCGAAGCCAGCGTGAACACCTTCTGGAAGACCGCTGCCATCGCCTTGCCGGCCGTGTCGCTCACTGCGGGCCCGATCTTCAGCGTGAAGCTGCCCGGCCCCGCCTGCGTCGCGCCCAGCACGATGTCGAAGACCTTGTCCGCGTAACCCGCCACGCTCTTGACCTGCGAAACCGCGATGGCCTGGCCCGACGGCCCCAGGACCACCACGTCGCCCGTCGTGAACGATGACACAGACATCGCCCGGTTGAACGTGACGCGGAACGTGTTCAGCGTCGTCGTGCTGCCCGTGGGGTTGATGGCGTTGATGATCACCGGGGGCGACGCGGGGGCCGCGATGGTGAACACCTTGCTGAACAGCGACATCGCCTTGCCGGACGTGTCGGTGACGCCCGTCCCGACCTTCAGCGTGTAGTTGCCCACCGCCGTCTGAGTCGCGCCCAGCGTGATGTCGAACACCTTGTCCCCGGAGCCCGCCACGGCCTTCACCGACGACACGGCGATGGTCTGCCCGCCCGGCCCCGTCACCACCACGTCGCCCGTCGTGAACGACGACACCGACATGGCCCGGTCGAACGTCACCCGGAACGTCGCCAGCGCCGTCGTGCTGCCCGTCGGGTTGAGGGCGTTGATGATCGCCGGCGGCGTCGCCGTCACCTGGGCGTAGCCGACGGCCCCCGCCGCATCCAGCAGCCCCGCACGCATCTTGCCGTCGGTCGCCGCCGTCTTGTCCGCCGTGCTGAGGATCTGCGCGATGACCTGCGAGTATGTCCACGTCGGGTGCTGGCTCCACACCAGCGCCACCACGCCGGCGACGTGCGGCGTCGCCATCGACGTGCCGCTGTTGTACTTGTACCCGCCCCCGATCGCCGTCGACAGGATGTTGCTCCCCGGCGCCGCCAGGTCCACGGTCGTCTTGCCCCAGTTCGAGTAGCTCGCCAGCTTCCCCGCCGGGTCGATGGCCGCCACCGCCAGCACGTTGTCCTGCGCGTAGCTCGCCGGGTAGTTCGGGGTGACGTCGTTGTCCTCCGCCTGGTTCCCCGCCGCGCAGACGAGGATGTGCCCCTTGCTCCGGGCGACGTTGATCGCGTCCGTCAGCGTGTCGCTGATCCCCGCCCCGATCCAGCTGTTGTTCGAGACCTTCGCGCCCTTCGCCACCGCGTACTCCAGCCCGGTGATGAACTGCGCGATGGTCCCCTTGCCGTCCCCGTCCATGAAGCGGATCGGCATCATCTGGATCTTCCAGTTGATCCCCGCCACGCCGACGCCGTCGTTGCCGTTCGCCCCGATGGTGCCGGCCACGTGCGTGCCGTGCCCCTGCGTGTCCATCGGGTCGTTGTCGCCGTCCGCGAAGTCCCAGCCGATGATGTCGTCGACGTAGGCGTCGCCGTTGTTGCTCGCCCCGTCCGCCCACCCGCCCGTGCCGTTGTCCGCGCCCCCGGTCTTGCCCATCGGCCGCAGCAGATCCGCCCCGGTGATGCGGCCGTCGCCGTCCTGGTCGGTGATCTTGCCCGCGCCCTTGTTCCGCGCGTCGTTCAGGTCGCGGAACGTGATCAGCGCGTCGCCGTCGATGTCCGTCAGGTTCGCACGCCGCGACGCCGGGATCTCGCCCTGGTTGAGCCAGATGTTGAGGTACAGGTCGGGGTGCTTGTAATCGACGCCCGTGTCCATGATCGACACGACCATCTTCGTGCTGCCCGTCGCCACGTCCCACGCCTGCGTCGCGTTGATGTCGGCGGCCGGCGTCGTCGAGTTCCGCAGCGCCCACTCTTCCGAGAAGCGCGGGTCGTTGGGGAGCTGGGCGATGGAGAGCGTCGGCGGGAGTAACTCGAGGGAGGACGACAGGCCGGCGGCGAGGGCGGTTCGGTCCTCGAGCGTCTCCAGGCCGAGCCGGGCCCTTCTGGCGTCTCGTTTGAGCATGGCGGTCCCTCGTCATGCGGCGGATGAGTGCGGCCCCGACGGGGCGGAATCTGTCAGGGCGTGATGGGTCGGGCTCATCGGCCAGACGGGGGCTCTCCCCTGGACGAGGACAGGGGGCCCGTTCGGCGCGGCAAGTGATTGGTCGGCATGACGTCCTCTTCCCTGTGGGTGTCCATCGGGCGCCCACGAGGGCGCGGCTGCGGGCGTCCGCCGGGCGCGGCCGGTCACTTGTCACGCGAGGTATCGGCCCACAATGCCATGTGAATTGAGGAAGTCAATCCCGCGCGGCGATTTTCCCATCGGTGCGTGTCAGGATGGGCGGTCCAGGGCGGATAGCCAGGCCGCCGCCGAGGCGTCCGACGGCATCCGCCAGTCGCCGCGCGGCGACAGGCTGACCGACCCGACCTTCGGGCCGTCCGGCAGGCACGAGCGCTTGTACTGGCTGGCGAAGAACCGCCGCAGGAACGCCGCCAGCCAGCGTCTCACCTCCTCCGGCGGGTACGGCCGCGAGAACTCGGCCTGCGACGCCAGGAACAGGATCTTCTCCGGCGACGCCCCGAAGCGCAGGAAGTGGTACAGGAAGAAGTCGTGCAGCTCGTAGGGGCCGACGCTGCCCTCCGTCAACTGAAGGATCTTACCTTCCCGGTTCGTCGGCAGCAGCTCCGGGGAGATGGGCGTGTCCACGATGGAGAGCAGAGTGGCGCGGGCCGGCCCGTCGAACTCGTTCTCCGCCGCCCACCCGACCAGGAATTTCACCAGCGTCTTGGGGATGCTGGAGTTGGGGTTGTACATGCTCATGTGGTCGGCGTTGTAGGTGCACCACCCCAGCGCCAATTCCGACACGTCGCCCGTGCCGATCACGAACCCCGTGTTCATCAGCAGGCTCGTCCGCATCCGCGCCTGCACGTTCTCGAAGACCAGGTCATCGCGGTTGTCCGCCGCCAGATCGTGGAGCCGGGCCGTCAGCCCGTCCACGTCCAGCCCCTCCAGACGAATCCCGAACGGCCCGTGCCCCAGCGCCTTCCACTCCGCCAGGCACAGCGGCCTGATGTCCACCTCGCGCGACGTGACGCCGAGGTGTTTCATCAGGGCGTGCGCATTCTCCAGCGTCCGCCCCGTGGTGCCGAAACCCGGCATGGTGAGCGCCTGGATCTTCTCCCGATGCACCTCCAGCAGGTCGAACGTCTTGCACACGACGAGCAACGCCAGCGTCGAGTCCAGCCCGCCCGAGACGCCGATGGCCACGGGCGGCTTGCCGATCTGCTCCAGCCGACGGGCCAGGCCCGCCACCTGCGTGCTGAAGATCTCCTCGCAGCGATCACGCAGCTCGCCGCCCGACGACGGCACGAACGGCCGCCCCTCGACACGCCGCCGCAAGGGCAGGGGGGGCTCCCTGTCGGACAGTGAGAATGGCACCACACGCCCCGGCGTGGTCCCGCCGTAGAGACGGCCCTCGCCGAAGCTGTTCGTGCGGATGCGGTCGAAGCGCAGCCGGTCGAGGTCCACGTCCTGCACGAGCATCCCCGGCGTGCGCTGGAAGCGTTTCGACTCGCCCAGCAGGGAGCCGTTCTCGGCGATCATGCAGTGCCCGCCGAAGACGACGTCGGTCGTCGATTCGTGGACGCCGCACGACGAGTACACGTACGCCGCCATGCACCGGCCCGACTGGTTGACGACGAGCTGCCGCCGATAGTTGGCCTTGCCGATGGTCTCGTTGCTGGCCGACAGGTTGAGCAGGACGTTGGCGCCGCGCACCGCGAGGTGCGAGCTGGGCGGCACCGGCACCCACAGATCCTCGCACACCTCGACCCCGACGGTCAGGCCCCCATCGGCGGCGAACAGCAGGTCGGCGCCGAACGGCACGTCCTTGCCCCCGATGCGCACCGACGACGAGCGGGCCGTGGCCGCCGGCGAGAACCACCGCCCCTCGTAAAACTCCTTGTAGTTCGGCGGGAAGCACTTGGGCACGACGCCGAGGACGCCGCCCCGGCCGATCACCGCGGCGCAGTTGAAGAGCTGGTCATCGGCTGCCAGCGGCAGGCCGACGGCGAACAACCCGCCGAACCCCTTGCTCGCGTCGGTGACGACGCGGAGGGCGTCGAGGGCCGCGTCGAGCAGCGCGCTCTGCGGGAACAGGTCCGCGCAGGTGTAGCCGGTGAGGCACAGCTCGGGGAAGACGGCGACGGCGACGCCCTCCGCCTCCGCCTCGCGCAGGTGTTCGGCGATGCGCGCCGCGTTGAACGCCGGGTCGGCGACGCGGAGGACGGGCGAGAACGCGGCGACGCGGGCGAAACCGTGGTGGATCATGGCGGCGGCTCCTCTACCGACATGATACGGGGAGCGGAGGCGGGCGTTACCGCGCCGGAGCGGGCTTGTGCCGACGCGGCCCCGCGCCTATAGGGGGCGTGTCCGCCTGGAGGGGGAGGCCCGATGTTCCACCGCCTGGATGACGCCCGAGTCATCGCCGAGCCCTTCCCCCACGTCGTCGTCGAAGGCTTCCTCGACGACGCCCTGGCGCGTGAGCTGCTCGCGGCCCTGCCGCCCCTTGGCACCCTGACCCGCGGGGCCGAACCCGGCAGCAACAAGCGGTTCACCCTCACCGCCGCCGCCGCCCTCGCCGACCCCGCCGTCACCCCCGTGTGGCGGCGTGCCATCGCCGAGGGCACGTCTCAGGGCTTCCTGGATCGGGTGACCCGGCTCTTCTCCCCGCACATCCGCGCCGCCTTCCCCGATTTCGCCTCGCGGTTCGCGCCCCCGGAGCGTCTCGCCGCCGTGCCGCGCCAGACGCCCGGACGCCCCGCCGGCGCGGCGGGGCTGGACGCGCAGATCTCGGTGAACACCCCCGCCGCCGCGGGAGGCACCTCCGTCCGCGGGCCGCACCTCGACCGCACCGACAAGCTGTTCGTCGGCCTGCTCTACCTCCGCCACCCCGCCGACGGATCCGCCGGCGCCGACCTCGAGCTGTACGAAGCCGCCGAGCCCGCCCCGGCCTTTGCCCCCAAACGCCTCCTCCCGCGCGACAGGGTGCGCCTCGTCAAGACGGTGCCGTACCGCTTCAACACCCTCGTCCTCTTCCTCAACACCCCGCGCTCCCTCCACGGCGTCAGCCCCCGCGCCGCCACCCCGCACCCGCGCTGGTTCCTCAACCTCGTCGGCGAGATGAACGGCCCCATCTTCGACGTGGCCTGCCGCGAGCCGGCCCCGCCGCCGGGCCTGCTCTCGCGCCTGTGGGCCGGCCTCTTCGGCCGCGCCGCCTGACCCACGGAGGGCCGGGATGAACCTGTTCGAGCGCCTGTCACCGGCGATGGTCGTCCGCGAGCCGTTCCCGCACCTCCTCACCGAGGTCGAGGGCGCCGAGGAGCTGGCCCTATGCTTCCCGCCCTTGAGCTTCTTCGGCGCCGGCCTGCCGCCCGCCCGAAAGGTGCTGCGGCGGTACGCCGACCTCGGGGAGATCAAAGGCGCCCTCCGCCGCCTGCTCGACGCCCACGTCCGCCGCGAGGCCTTCGCCCACCTCGTCCGCCTCTTCGGCGACGACATCCGCCGCGAGTACCCCCGCCTGGAGCAGGAGTACGGCCCGCTGGCGTCGATGAGCGTCGGCCGGCGCTCCCACGACCAGGCGACGGCCCTCCTCGACGCCCAGCTCGGCGTCCTCGCGCCGGCCCGCGGCGCCAGGGCCGCCGAACGCGGCCCGCACGTCAAGGGGCCGAACAAGCTCATCGAGGCCCAGCTCTTCCTGCCCGCCGCCGGCGACGACGCCCCCGGCGGCGACTTCGAGATCTACCGCGCCTCCCCCGGCCACACGCCGCGCTTCGGCGCGCGGCACCAGACGCCGCGCCGCGGCCTGGCTCTGGCCCGCTCGGCCCCGTACCGGGCCGGGTTGCTGGCGGTGTGGCTGAACACGCCGCGCTCCATCACCGCCATCTCGCCCCGCGCCCCGTCGCCCTGGCCCGTCCGTTTCGTCGGCCTGCCGGTGCAGATGCCGGCCCCGCTCTTCTCGCTGCCCGCGCACGCCCCGACGTTCTGGGGCTGGCTGCTCGGCCGCGCCGGCTGAATCCCGAGGGGTGTCCGCCATGGAGCCGATCCGCGTCTTCCTCGGCTACGACTCGCGCGAGCCCGCCGCCTTCCACGTCGCCGCCCACTCCATCCACCGCCACGCCTCCGCGCCCGTGGCCGTCGCCCCTCTGATGCTCTCGCAGCTCGCCGGCTTCTTCTCCCGACAGCGTGACCCCAGGCAATCCACCGACTTCGCCTTCTCCCGCTTCCTCGTGCCGTACCTGTGCGGCTACCGCGGCTGGGCCGTGTTCGCCGACTGCGACGTCCTCTTCCGCGCCGACATCGCCGACCTGTGGGCACTGCGCGACGAACGCTTCGCCGTCCTCGTCGTCCAGCACGACCACCGCCCGCCGGAGGGCGTCAAGTTCCTCGGCCACGAGCAGACGGCCTACCCACGCAAGAACTGGTCGAGCGTCATGCTCTTCAACAACGCCCGCTGCGCCGCCCTCACGCCGGAGTACGTCTCCGCGGCGTCGGGCCTCGAGCTGCACCGCTTCCTGTGGCTGCGCGACGAGGAGGTCGGCGCCCTGCCCGCCGGGTGGAACCACCTCGTCGGCTACGACCCCGACGACGCCGGGGCGGCCGCGATGAACCTGCATTACACCAGCGGCGGCCCGTGGTTCGCCGGCTGCCGCGGCGGGCGCTTCGACGCCGCCTGGTGGGACGAGCTGGCCCTCGCCCTCGGGCCGCTCGACAAGGAGATCCTGACCGCCCGCCGCGCCGCCTGAGGGACGCATGAGCCACCTCGACCTTTCCTTCGGCCAGGACGGACTGGCGGCGCTGTGCCGGCCCCGGCCGGTCTTCCCCGTCGAGTACCACATCCAGAACGAGCTGTACGGCCAGCACCTCCTCGTCAAGGAGTACGCCGGCCTGCCGCCCGACAGGCCGCTCCCGTGGGCGATGGAACACGCCATCACCTTCGGCTGCCCCGAGCCGTACGCCCCCGACGCCGAGTCGCCCCTGCCCCTCCGCCTCGCCGTCACCGAGCAGCAGGCCGACGCCCTGCGCCGCGGCGGGGCCGAGGCGCACGCCATCGGGTCGGCCTTCTTCCTCATGCGAGCCCTGTACGGGCGCCACCACGGGCCGCCCTACTCCGGCCCGCGTCGGGGCACCATCGTCTTCCCCGACAAATCGACCACCCACCAGGAGACCGACTACGCCCGCGCCGCGTTCGCCGAGAGGCTCGCCGCCCTTCCCGACGAGTACCAGCCCGTCACGGCCAGCATCTTCTGGCGCGACTGGGAGCTGGGGGCGCACGAGCCGTTCGCCCGCGCGGGCCTTCGCCTCGTCACCTCCGGCCACCCCTACGACCCCCTCTTCCTCTTCCGCCAGTACGACCTGTGCCTGCGGCACCGCTACGCCTGCGCCAACGACCTCTCCACCTCCTTCTGCCTGTCGGTGCTATCGGGCTGCCGCTTCTTCCACCTCCCCACCGGCCCGCTGCGCGTGACCCGCGGCGGGGTGACACGCGAGTTCGCCGAGGAGCCCACGCTGCACCTGCCCGGCAAGCGCGCCTGCGTCGCCGCGTCGCCCTTCCCGCCGCCGGCGGAAGGCGGCGAGCAGCGCCGCCTCGCCGGGCTGTATGCCGGCGAGGCCTGCGTCCGCCCCCCCGACTTCTTCCGCGAGCTGGCCCGCCGCGGCCGGGCCTCGCTGACGTCCCTGCCCGCGCCGTCGGCCGACTTCGCCCGGCCGTGCGGCCCCGGCGTCCTGGCCGGCTGGCGCGCCTGGGGCATCGACGCCGACGGCTGGGCGCGGCGGCGCTGCGGCCTCGTCCCCCCGGCCGACGCCCGCGTCGAGATCGAGATCCACCCCGACGCCCTGCGGGCCTGGCCGCCCTTCTGGTCCGTGCGCCGCGGCGGCGAGGTGTCCCGCCTGCTGGCGTGTCCGGGGCCGCTCTCCTTCGAGGCCGCGGCCGGGGCGGAGGTGGAGATCGAGGCGGCCGCCGAGGCGACGCTGCCCGAGGGCCGCTCGCGGGCGTTCCGCGTCGTGCGGCTCGAACGCCTCACGCGTCCCGCGTCGGCGGCGTGGCCCTGGGGCGGCCCGTCGCCGGCCTTCGACCTCAACCGTGGCGGCATGGCCGGCTGGGGGGCGTCGGGCCTCGACCCCGACGGCTGGGCCGCCGGCCGCGTGCGCCTCCTCGGTCAGGCTTCGCCGGGGCACGCGGCGGCGCGGCTGCGGCTGCACGTGCCGCCCCGTCCCGGCCGGTGGGCGGCGGCGTGGTCCGTCCAGGGCGAGCGTCTCCCCGTGACGGCGGGGGAGTGGGAGCTGGTGTTGTCGGCGGGGCCGGGAGGCGTGCTGGAGGCGGACATCGAGGCTGGAGACCCGGTGCCCCTCGGCGCCGACCCACGCATCCGTGCGTTCCGCCTCCTCTCCCTGCGCTGGCTGCGTGCCGGCGCCCTGTCGCTGCGCCGCCGCCCCTGGTGGCGCCTGGCCGCCTGAGCGGTCAGACGCGCAGCAGGCCGAGGCTGTAAAGGCGGTGGTACACGGCCTGCCGCAGGACGTAGGGCGTGATGCCGGCGCGGACCTCGTCCGCGGTCACGTCACGCCCGTGCGTGCGCCGCCGCAGACGTGCCATCTCCGGCAGGCCGACGGCCGTCAGCGTGGCGTTCGTCTTCTGGGCGTCGTGGACGCGGAACGCCCCCAGGAAGCGCGGCAGCCGCACCATCACCGCTCCGGCCTCCGCGAAGCGGAGCAGCAGGTCCCAGTCCATGGCGAACTGGAAGCTCTCGTCGATGCGTCCGCCCACACGCTCCCAGATGCCCCGCCGCCAGAACAGCGTCTCCTGTGGCACGTAGTCGGCCCAGCGCAGCATGCGCGGGCAGTGCGGCGGCAGCACCCAGCGGCCGACCTCGTCGCCCACCCCGTCGATGATCACCCGGTGCCCGTACACCACGTCCACCTCGGGGTGCGCGGCGAAAAAGGCGGCGACATGGGCGACGGCCCCGGGCAGCAGCAGGTCGTCGGAGTTCAGGTACGCCATCACCTCGCCCGTGGCATGGCGGAAGCCCCGGTTGATCGCGTCGGCCTGCCCGCCGTCCGCCGCCGACTCCGCGTGCCGTAGCGAGGCGAGGTGCCGCTCGATGATGGCGAGCGACCCGTCGTCGGAGCCGCCGTCCTGCACGATGTATTCCAGGCGAGGATAGCCCTGATCGAGGACGCTCCGCATTGTCCGCTCCAGGAACGCCGCCTGGCGGAACGACGGCGTGACGACGGACACCGTCGGCCCATCCGCAGGCGCCTTCTCGGCGTGGTACCGCGCCGGCAGGCGCAGCGGGCGGGGCGCGTAGTGTCGCAGCGAGCCGAGCCGCCCGCCCAGGAGCCACGCCAGCCGCGAACGCCACCCCACGGCCGGGCGGACGCGATTCTCCAGCGCCTCGACCCGCGCCGTCAGCGCCTCCACCTGGGCACGCAGCCTGATGACCTCGTCCATGTCCGCCCTCACGCGGCCAGCCGCCCCCGCGAACGGTACCACCCGACGGTGCCGCGCAGCCCCTCCTCCAGGGGGACGGACGCCTCGAATCCCATGCGCTCCCTGGCCCGCGACACGTCGAGGAGGCGGCGCGGCTGGCCGTCGGGCCGCGACGGATCGAAACGCAGACGCCCGGAGAAGCCTACCGCGTCGGCGATCATCCGCGCGAGGTCGCGGATGGCGATTTCGCGGCCCGATCCGACGTTGACCGGCTCCGGCGTGTCGAGGCGCTCGGCGGCGAGGAGGACGGCGCGGGCGGCGTCCTCGGCGTGCAGGAACTCGCGCGTGGCGTCCCCCGTGCCCCACACCTCGGCCTCGGCGGCGCCGGCGCGGCGGGCGTCTTCGAGGCGCGCGACGAGGGCGGGGATGACGTGGGACGTGGCCGGATCGAAGTTGTCGCCCGGCCCGTAGAGGTTGACCAGCAGCGGGTTGACGCCGGGGAAGCCGAACTCGGCGTGGTAGGCCGCCACCTGGGCGAGGAGCATCTTCTTGGCGAGGCCGTAGGGGGCATTCGTCTCCTCCGGGAAGCCGTCCCAGAGGGACGGCTCGCGGAACGGGGCCGGGGTGTGCTTGGGGTAGGAGCAGACGGTGCCGACGCAGACGAACTTGCGGACGCCCAGCCGGCGGCACTCCTCGATCAGTGTGGCCCCCATCATCAGGTTCTGATGCAGGAAGGTGCCGGGGTGGCGGCGGTTGGCCTCGATGCCGCCGACCCGGGCCGCCAGGTGCAGCACCACCTCCGGCCGCGTCGCCATCAGGTGGCGGCGGACGGCGTGGGCGTCCAGCAGGTCCAGCGCCGCGCGCGGCGGGGCGTCCACGCGCCGGCAGCCCTCACGCCGCAGCGCCGCCAGGACGTGCCCGCCCAGGAACCCCGAGCCCCCGGTGACGAGGATGCGATGATCGGACAACTTCATCGCGCGGCTCCGCTCCGGAACGTGCAGGCGATAAGGTATCGGCACGACGCCGCCCGCGAATCCAGCACGGCCGGCGGGGCCGGCCGCCCCGCATTCCCCCCAACCTCCGAGGCCACGCATCCTCCCGCCGCACGGCATCGTCCCGCCTCTGGCCCACCCTACATCCGCGAGGTATACTCATCCCGACATCCATCCTCCGGGGATACTCCATGCGGATGCGTCTGTTCGGGGTCGTGGTCCTCTCCCTGTCCCTCTGCGGGCTCACCCACGCCGAAGATGCGGTCCGCGTGGCCAGGGAGGCCAGGGCCCTCTACGACCTCGACGAGAAGCTGAAGGCCGCCTTCGAGAAGGCCCACCCCGGCGTCCTCCCCGAGTCCAAACGCAAACTCCCCAGGGCGACCGCCAAGGCGTTCGACTGGAGCAAGCACGGCGTGACGGGGCTGATTTACGCCCAGGGCAAGACGCCCTACTGCTGGGCCTTCGCCGCCGTCGAGGCCTTCGAGTGCAGCTGGCGCATCCGCAACCAGGGCAAGCCCGTCCTCGCCGTCCAGCCCATCATCGATCACACGAAGGAGAACGGCGGCGCGCCCTTCTCCCGCGGCCTGAAGGACCTCGTCCTCAACGGCACCGCCCCGTTCGCGAAATACCCGTTCATCGGCAAGCCCGCCACGCCCCGCAAGGTCGAGATGAAGTACCGGGCCGTGGCCTACGGGTACGTCGGCGACGGCCGCGCCGTGCCGGACACCGACGCCCTCAAGGAGGCCCTCCTCAAGCACGGGCCGCTCGTCGTCGGCGTCCACGCCGACAACGAGGGGTTCAAGAAGTACAAGGGCGGCCTCTTCATCGGGTCCGACAGGCCGGCGGCGGGCAAGCCGCCCGTCGACCACGCCGTCCTCCTCGTCGGCTGGGACGACAAGCTCGGCGCCTGGAAGATCAAGAACTCCTGGAACACCACCTGGGGCGACGGCGGCCACATGTGGATCAAGTACGGCGCCAACAACGTCGGCCTGGGCGCCATGTGGATCCGGGCGCAATCGACCTTCTACCAGTTGCCCGGGGACGCCCACTCCCTCCTCGGTGACGGGGCCGCCCCGTTCCCCAGATGGCCGGCGGCCAAGGCGGTCAAGCTCGAGGCCACGCCCTGATCAGGGCAGCGCCGCCCGCAGCTCGTCCGGCGACGCCGTCCCCGTCGTCCCGATCTTGCGCACCGTGATCGACGCCACCAGGCACCCGAACGCCGCCGCCTCCTCCGGCGACAGGCCGGCGGCGAGGGCGCACAGGATGCCCGCCGTCGTGCTGTCGCCCGCGCCCACCGGATCGACGGGTCCCTCCACGCGGTAGCCGGGCACCTCGGCCGTGCGCCCGCCCGGCTCCGCCAGGAGGATGCCCCGCTCGCCGCGCGTCATGAACACCGCCCCGCACGCACGCCGGGCCAGCTCCGCCGCCGACGGGGCGGCGGCCAGGCACTCGCGCTCGTTCGGCTTCAACATCACGCCCCGGAACTCGCCGATGCGGTATCGGCTGTCGGCCAGTGTGGGGATCGGCAGCCGGCCCAACGCCTGCCGCACCCGTGCCGTCACCACGCCGCACTCCGGCAGCGACACCTGATCCAGCACCGCGACGGCGTCGAAGTCGGGCAGGGAATCCTCGACGCTGTCGAGGAGCTGCCGCTCCACGCCGGCCGGCAGCGGCGTGCGCGGGTGGATGTCGAGCCGGTTCAGCTCACGGGCGGCCTGCGCCGGCAGCGAGAGCATCGGCTTGGTGTACGTCGGCGTCCTCCGCCCCTCGGTCCGCTCCAGCCGGTGCAGGGTCACGCCCCGCATCGCCTTCAGCGCCTGCTCCAGCTCGAACCCCTCGCCGTCCCACCCGATCACCGACACCGGCGCCACCTCGCCCACGCCCAGCGCCACGAGGTTGTTGATCACCGTCCCCGCCGCCCCCGGCATCGCGCGCACGCCCACGACCTGATACGCGTCCAGGCCCGTCTCGATGCTCGGCTCGGTCAGCGTCCCGTCGATGTCCAGGTAGCGGTCAAGGAACAGGTCGCCGACCACGGCGATCCGCAGCGACGGCACGCGGGCGATCACACGTTCGACGTGGTCGCGTGTCAGGATCACGGCACCGTCTCGACGTTGAGGCCCGCCGGCAGCAGCACGCCCTTGCCCACGTCGCCCTCGGCCATCCGCGACAGCTTGCGGCCCGGCCCCTCGAAGGTGCAGTCCCTGAACAGGATGTGGTCGTTCGTGCGGATCGTCTTGTGGCTCGGGTAGATCGCGAACCTCACCGACGACTTCGCCGGACGCCCCGGCTGGGTGAGGAACCGCACCCCCTGGAGCGTGACCGGCTTCTCCGCCGTGCCCGCGGTGTTCGCGAACATCAAGTCCCACTCGCGCCCGCCACGCATCTCCACGTCCTCCAGACGCATCCCCTCGCACAGCCCGAACGCCAGCAGGAGCCCCTCGGCCCGGCCGTCCCCGTCCAGCGTGACGCCCTTGAGCGTGAACCCCGCCCGCGCCTGGATCGACAGCAGCTTCGCCGCCGGCTGCGTCCCGGCCGGCAGCTTCCAGGTGATCTTCTTCCCGGGGGCGCCCTCGATGGTCAGGTTGGCCTTGTCAATGGCGATGTCCGCCTCGGTGATGTCGACCTCCAGGATGATCCTGTCGCCGTCGCGCGCCTGCTGCCGCATCACCTGGCCCAGCCCGCCCGCCACCGCCGCCGTCACACGCAACGGCCCCCTCGGCGGCGGCCCCTTCTTCGGCGGCGGTGAAGTGAACAGGAGGAGATAGGCCGCGATCCCCGCCGTCAACAGCAGCAGCCCGCCGCCCAGGCCGATCCCCCACCACAACGCCGTCTTGTTCGGCGGGGCCTCCGCCTCACGGCGTGGCCTGCGCGGCATCGCCTCCGGCTCGGGCAGGAACTCCGGCTCCTCGAACGTCGGCACCGTCTGCGTGGCGGCCTCCGCCGCCGGCGGCGGAAGCGCGGGGGAGGGCGCGGCCATCGCCACCGTCTCGGCGGGAGGCGGGGCCGGACGTGGACGCGGCGGCGGCAATTCCATCGGCGGTGGCGCCGGCATCGGCGTGGCCAC
>CAZVZK010000077.1:0-49838 GCA_964630925.1 uncultured Alcaligenaceae bacterium | reverse complement strand
CGCGAGTGGCTCACCTACCCCGCCAAACCTCGTTCGCCAAAGTAGGCCTCCACCGGACCTTCGCCGGCCTGCTCATCCTCGACCAGGGCATGGGCGCCGGCGAGGCCATCAGCGCCTCGTGGCGCCTCACGAGTGGCAAGGTGCTGGGGCTGTTCGGCTTCAACCTCCTCTGCGGCCTGATCGTCTTCGGCGGCTACCTCGCCTGCTGCATCGGCATCCTGTTCGCCGCGCCCCTCGTCTTCCTCGCCCAGTCGGCCGCCTACCTCGCCGCCACCAACCAGACCGGCGCCCCCCTCTCGCGTCTCGGCGACGACATCGACCTCGGCAAGTTCGGCGGCCCGCGCTCCCCCGTCGGCGCCCCGCCTCCGCCCGCCGATGAGCCGCCCCCCGCGCCTCCCGTCACCGACATCACCGACAGGCCGCAGGGGTAACGATGGACGATACCTTCTCTTGCCCGAGCTGCCGGGCCGTGCTGCGCCGCTCCGCCGCCCTGCACGCCGGCGACCTGATCGCCTGCCCCGGCTGCGGCTACGAATTCACCGTCCCCACCGGCGGGGACGGCGTGGCCGCCGCGCCCGCGCCCAGGCCGCCGGAGCTGGTCGGCGTCCGCCGCAAGGCAGACCTGACGGGGTTCTTCACCCCCGACGTGTCGGCGTGGGTGTCGATGGGCTTCTCCCGCGTCAGCGACTTCCTCATGCCGTTCTTCTTCTTCGCCCTGATCCTCCTGGTGCTCAACCTCGCGGCCAACTTCATCCCCTTCGTCGGCCCTCTGGCGGCCTGGCTCCTGGGCCTGGTCCTGGCGCCCGGCAGCCTCCTCGCCGCCCTGCGCGTCCTGCGCCGCGAGCCCTGGGAGTTCGGCAACTTCTTCGACGGCCTGAACCACTTCGGCCCCCTCCTGCTCGCCGGCCTCGTGCAGACGGTGGCGGCCGTCGTCGCCGCCGTGCCCCTGGCGCTGGCCTGCGTGGCGGCGGCCTGGAGGCCAGGGCTCGGCCTATCCGAGACGCTGAACCGCACCCTCACCTGGGACCCCTACCGCGGCCCCGAGGGGACGTTGTTCCTCTTTGCCGGCTTCGTGGTCAGCGCCGCCGTGGCCCTCTACCTCCAGGGCCGGCTCATGTTCACCGCCCCCCTCATCGCCGAGGAGAAGAAGTCCGCCGCCGACGCGCTCGTCGCCTCGTGGCGGCTCACGCGCGGCAAGGGCCTCGCCATGTTCGGCTTCCAGGGGATCCTCTTCATCCTCTGGTTCGGTGGCGTCCTCATGTGCGGCGTGGGGGCGCTGTTCACCGCCCCGCTCGCGGTCCTGACGTGGGCGGCCGCGTACCTGCACGCGACCGGCCAGGTGGCCCGATCCGATGCCCTGCCCCCGGCACCCGAGGCCCCCGACCCCGCGCCACCCGTCACCGACATCACCGACAGGCCGCAGGCTTGAGGGCCGCCCTCACCTCCAGTCGCCGGCCAACGTGAACGCCGCCCACCACGCCGCCGGGCTGCGCCGCTTCCCCGTCTTGGGCAACTTCTCCGACGCCTTCCCCGCCCCGCGCAGCCCCGAGCCGACGCTGACGCTCATCGCCGCCAGACGCTTCTCCACCGCGCCTGGGTTGTTGAGGACGAAGATTTGCGCCTGACGCAGCGCCTCCAGCTTCGACACCTTCCCCTCGCCCCACAGCCGCGCGTACATCTCCTCCATCAGGACGCTGGTCGCGCCGTCGTGGACGGACCACAGGCTCGTCACCGCCGACCTCGCCCCCGCCACCTGGAGCGAGCGCTGCAACCCCAGCACGCCCTCGCCGGGCGCCACCCTGCCCAGCCCCGTGTCGCACGCACTCAACACGGCCAGCTCGCACGACGACAGGTCCAGCGACGCCAGCTCCAGCGCCGTCAGCGTCGCCGCGCCCCCGCGGTTCGCCCCCGCCAGCGCCACCCCCGATTGCAGGCCGGGGTGCATCCCCGCCGACGACGCGAACGCCCCGTGCGTCGCCAGGTGCAGGAAGCGGCTGCCGGGGATCAGACGCCGCGCCGCCGCCGCCGTCGCATCCGCCCCCTTGAGGTGATGCAGCTTGCCCCCGGCGAACGCCTTCGTGAACCGCCCGGCGATCAGCCCCGCCTCGTGTTCCGTCCCCGGCAACGCCGGCAACCTGCCCCCAGGCCCCTTCCCGAAATCCACCCCGCCCACGAGCAACAGCGACGCCCCGTTCCGCGCCGGCGCCGGCGCCAGCAGCGACGGCAACAGCCGCGGCACCGGCAACACCGCCAACGCCACGTCCTCAATGAGGTACGTCCCCTCCTCCTTGCCCGGCAGCGCCGTGAACGGCAGCGCGTTCAACGCCCCGTCGGGCGAGACCAGCACCATCTTCGCCCCGGCGACATGCTTCTCCAAAGGCGCCCACAGACGCCGCCGCAGCTTGTCCCCGGCCTCCGCGTCGGGACGCCCGTCCTTGCTCATGCCCTCGCGCCAGCGTCCGACCAGGGCCTCGATCTCCGCCCCGTCCCCCAGGTCGAGCCGCACGGCCGGCCCGCCGCGCCGCACCACGAAGGCGGCCAGGCGCACGCCCTTCCCGGCCCGGTGGAACAGGAAGTCCGCCAGGGCCACGCCCTCGGGCAGCGTGTCGGCCAGCACCCTGGGCGACGGCGCCTCCTCGCGTCGGTAGGCGCTGAACGCCTCGCTGGACCCGGCCAGGCGCGACTCCAGCACGTCCTTCTCCTGCGCGAGCAGGGCGATGCGGCGCTCGTCGCCCGGCCCCCGCCGCGCCGACAGCTCCGCCAGCTCGCGCGCCAGCTCGGCCAGGCGGTCCGCGAGGAGCCTCGACCGCGGGTCGCTCTCCCTCGCCAGCCGCGCCAGCGCGTGCAGCGAGCGCTCGCGGGCCAGGACCGCCCCCTTCCAGCCCAGGACGTGCCCGTACGCATCCGCCCCCCCGTCCGGCAGCGACAGCCGGAAGTCGAGGAACTTCCGGAAGTCGAGGACCAGAGCCAGGTGCTGCCGTGCCGGCAACACCAGCGCCGACCGCCGCAGGTAGGTGGCCGAGGCCGCCAGCGCCCGGTCCGCGCCCGCGCGGGCGCGGGCGGGGTGGCCGAGCGCGGCCTCGTACCGCGCCAGGTTGGCCTGGGCCATCGCCGCCGGCGGGCCGTCGGCGCCGTACAGGGCCGTGCCCCGCACCGCGACGTGGCGCATGATCCGGGAAGCCGCCGCCGTCTCACCGGACGCCTCGTGCGCCAGCGCGAGGTTGCTCAGCGCGATCAGCACGGGCGTCGTGTCATCGCTCAGGTGCGAGCGTAGCAGGCGGGCCGCCTCACGCGCCATCGGCAGGGCGTCGCCGGCACGGCCCACCTCGATGAGGCAGGTGGCCAGGTCGCCGAGGATCTCCGCCGTGCGCGGGTGGGCCGGCCCGAAGGCGCGGCGGCGGAGCGCGAGCGCCTTCTCGAGCGACGGCAGGGCCAGGTCGAACTTGCCCTGGCGGCGGTACACCTCGGCGACGTTCCGCAGCACGAGCGCGACGTGCGGGTGGTCCGGCCCCAGGCGAGACCGCAGCAGGCGGTCCGCCTCCTTGTACAGGGCGAGGGCCGAGGCGTAGTCGGCCAGCTCGCGGTACAGGTTGGCGACGTTCTGCAGCAGGACCGCGTCGTCCGGCGTCAGCTCCTCCGGGCGTATGTCGCGGAGGATGGCGATGCACTCGCGGTACAGCGGCAAGGCCTTGTGCGGCTCGCCGCGGTCGTGGTGGCACAGCGCCTGCCCGTTGAGCGCCTCCGCCGCCAGGCGGTGCCGCCGCCCGACGGCATCCTCGACGATCCCCAGCGCCCTCGTGTACCCCTCCATCGCCGGCCCCAGCCGCCCCGACTCGCGGTGGAATTCGGCGAGTTGCAGCAACCCCCCGGCGTAGTCGATGCTGCTCTCGCCGAGCGTCTTGCGCCGCAACGCCAGCGACTCCTCGAACAGCGCCAGCGCCTCGCGGCCCTGCCCGAGCTGGGCGCGGCTGCGGGCGAGGTTGCCCAGGAGGAGGGCGTAGTCCGAATCCCCCGTCAGGCCCGCCTCGACGCAGACGGCCCGCGACATCTCCAGCAGGCGGGCCGCCTCGCGGAAGTCGACCAGCCCCTCGTGGACGAGCGCGAGGTTGTTCAGGGCGGTGGCCCGCTGCGGGGACCGCGGCCCGTACACCGCCCAGGCCGACACGAGCGAGCGCCGCAGGGCCGGCAGGGCCGCGCGGTAGTCGCCCAGCTCCTGCTGGATCAGGCCGACGAGGTTCTCGGCCTGCCAGGTGAGCGGGTGCGCGTCGCCGAGCGCCGTGCGTCGCGTCCCCGCCGCCTGCTGGGCCAGCGGCAGCGCCTGGCGCAGACGCCCCTGCCCCCGGTACACCTCCGCGAGCGCCTGCTGCGAGCCGGTGGTCTCCATGTCACGCGCGCCCAGCACGTCCAGGCGTATCTCCAGCGCCTTCTTGTAGAGCGGCCCCGCCAGGTCGTGACGGCCCTCCTTCATCTCGGCGTCCCCCTCGTCCATGCGCCTCCAGGCCTGGGCCAGGGCGGCGCGGTGCCGCGGGCTCAGCTTCGCCAGACGCCGACCCTGCTCGCGCAGCAGCCGGGCGGTGGCGGTGCGCCAGTGAGTCGGCCCCAGCACCTTCTCGCAGGCACGCAGCGCCTCCAGGCGGACGGCGTCGGCCTGCCGCCACTCGCCGGCGTCCTCGTACTTGTCGGCCAGCCAGTCGGCGGCCCCGAGGTGGCCGTACTGGATGTGCCCGAACACCTCGCGGTCGACGGCGAACACGGCGCGGGCGATGGTGGCGGCCCGCCCGTCCTGCCCGGCACGCCGGGCGACGTCGCCGTCGTCGAGGAGGCGTTCGCGGGCCGCCAGCCGCCGGGCCTGTTCGGGCGAGGCGAATTGGGCCGCGTGGGGCGCCGCCCCGACGACGCTCAGGGACAGCAGAAGGCAGGGCAGCGGGTGCATGGCGTGGCTCCCGGCGGACGAAGGGTGCCTCGCCATCCTACCCGGCGCGTAGGATGACAACAACCGTCTACCACGGTGGGACGCCTCATGCCCGACGCCTCCGCGTGCCTCCGATGCGGCGCGACGCCCGCCCCCGCCGGCGTCTGCCCCCGCTGCGCGCTCCTGCCGGCGCCGGACAGCGTCCTCACGCACCTGCCGACGCGGACGCCCCTGTTACCGGATGAGGACGCGCCCCCGCACCATCGCGCTCGCCCGGCGGCCGATCCGGTCGGGCGATGGCTCCTGGCCGCCTGCCGGACCTGGCCTCGTCTCCTCGGGGTCGGCCTGTGCCTGGGTTTCGCCATCGCCCCCCTCTGTGCGCTGGCCTATGACATCCTGTACGCTTGGGCCGTGGGCGAGTTCTCATCGGCCCACCGGGCGGCGGGCCTCTTCGCCATCCTGCTCCTGACGGCCCTCGCGCCGCCGTTCGCCGGCCTCTGGGTCATCGCCGTCCGCGTCCTCCGCGCCGAGCCATGGACATTCGCCACCCTCTTCGTCCCGCTGGGGCACCCCGGCTTCCTCGCGTCCGTCGCCGCCCTCACCGCTCTGGCCGTGGGTGCCTACCTGTCGTTCTTCTTCACCTGGGATCTCTTCGCGCATGGGCGCGGGGGGCTCACCGTCTTGCTCGTCTGGCTATCGATTGCATTCCTGCTGATCCTGCCCGCCGGGCGGCTGTCGTTCGTGCTACCCTTGATGCTCGACCGCCGCATGACACTCACCCAGGCCGTCCGCGAGTCCTGGCGGCTCACGCCGCGTTGGGTGATGAGGTTGCTCGAATTGCACCTCGTGATGGCCGGCCTCGCGTGGTTCAGGTTCGTCCTGTGCGGAGTCGGCCTGCTCCTCGCGCTGCCCCTGATCGCCCTGGCGCACGCCGCCGCGTACCTGGAGATCACCGCCGCGTCGCCTCACCACCAAACAACGGAGGCGCCCTGATGCCGCCCGACGACGGACGACTTCTGCACCGCCTCCTTCCGCCGCGCCCCGCACCGGAGCCCGACGAGGACGCCCCGCCGCGCCCCATCGCCCGCGGCAAGGCCGACCTGTCCGGCGACTTCTCCGTGGACATCCGCCGGTGGCTGTGGGCCGCCGGCAGGTACGGCGGCTTCCTCACCCCCGCCGCCGGCTATACGATCCTGGTCGGCGGGGCCGCCTACTCCCTCATCGCCGCATCGGTCTGGATCGGGGCCGCCCTGCCGCTGACCGGGCCGATCGGCACGCCCGCCGTGCTCCTCTGCGTCGCCGCCGCATCATCCGCCCTGCTGTTCGGCCCACTGCTGGCGGGCCTCATCGACGTGGCCCTCCGTGACATCCGCCATCTCCCCTGGGGGCCGATGCATTTCTACGCCGGCTTCTCTCGCTACGGCGACGTGCTGTTGCTCACCCTCATCCTGTCGCTCGCCGCCGCCGTGTGCTTCGCCCCGTTCATCGCCGCCTCCTACGCCGTGGCGCGGATGAGCTTGCGTCCGGACTTTCTGGTCCCTGCCCTCGCCGTCTGCGTGCCCCTGGCGCTGTACGTCTGGACGCGGTGGTCGTTCGCCCTGCTGCTCCTCCTCGACCAGGGGATGGCCGCCCCGGAGGCGCTGGCCGCCTCGTGGCGGCTGACCCGGCGGAACGTCCTGCCCCTGATGGGCTACAACCTGTTGCTCGGCCTCGCGCTGCTCGCCGGGCTGGCCACGTGCTTCGGTGTCCTGCTCGTCTACCCCCTGGTGGTGTTGTCCCACGGCCTCGCCTACCTTCAGGCCACGAAACAGCCTGCGGGGCCAGAAGGGCCGGCCCAGGGCAGCTTACCGGACGGCATCGATCGGGCCCGCAAGCGTTTCGGCGGCCCGCCCGACGGACGCATCACCGGCCGCCCGCGCGGGTGACGACGCGGCCAGCCGCCGCGCGTAGACTGTGGACTTACGGCCCTCGCCGGGCCGACGGAGGTGCGCCGATGTCGCCCGAGGACGGACGGTTCCTGAACCGCCTCCCCGCGCCGCGCCCCGCCCCGGATTTCGACGAGGACACGCCGCCCCGCCCCATCGTCCGCGGCACGGCCGATCTGTCGGGTAACTACTCGGTGAACGTCTGGGTATGGATGACCACCGGGGGCGGCGTCGCGTTCTACTACGCCGCCGTCAGCTACTTGCTCCTCCTCGTCGTCCTCATCGCCGCCGTCACCGCCGCCTTGTACGCGACAGCCATCCCGCTCCTCGCCCGGATGGTCGGCCGCCCCGCCGCCGAGCCCTGGGTCAACCTCACCGCCTGCGTCCTGATCTACTTGCCGCTGCTCGTCGGCCTCCCCCATGTCGCCGTCCGTGCCGTCCTCGGCGAGCGGTGGGGGCCCGCCGACTTCCTCACGCCTTTCACACGCCACGGCCACGTCCTGCTCCTCGGCCTCATCCTCGTCCTGGTCACAGCCGTCTGTTTCTCGCCGTTCTTCTTCGCCCGACTCGTGGCCCTGTATGTCGGGCCGGACTTCCCCGTGGCCCTGCTGCCGCTCGCCGTCTGCCCGTTCGTGGCCCTGTACTTCTGGGTCCGGTGGATGTTCGCCCTGCCCCTGATCCTCGATCAGGGGATGTCCGCTCTGCAAGCCCTGGCCGCCTCGGAGCGGCTGACGCGCGGCAAGGTGCTGGACCTGCTCGGCTTCAACCTCTTGCTGGGCCTCACCCTCTTCGTCGGCGCGCTGTGGTGTGGCGTCGGCCTGCTGATCACGTCCCCGTTGGCCCTGCTGTTCCACGCCACCGCCTACCTCCACGCCACCCGGCAGCTCTACAACGACCCGCCGCCGGCCAGCGCTCTGGGCACCTTCAGCATGCCGCCCGACGAGGACGACGCCGACGCCCCGCCCGGCCGTCCGCCCGTCCCGCCCGTAGAATGACAACCGTGGGCCACCTCTCCCGGCCCCGCCCCTCTCCCGGACCACGGAGGAATCTGATGTCGTCTGCCCCCGCCGCCCCGGCCCCGGCCGCCAAGGGCCTCGTCACCACGCCCGCGCCCATGTACGACAGCTCGCCCACCTTCCTGATGGCACGCCGCCAGCTCGAATCCGTCGCAGGCCTTGTGGACATCGACATCGGCATCCTCGAACGCCTCAGCCTGCCCAAACGCGCCATGATCGTCAGCATCCCCGTCCGCATGGACACCGGCGGCATTGAGGTCTTCACCGGCTACCGCGTCCAGCACTCCCTCACCTCCGGCCCCAGCAAGGGCGGCCTCCGCTACGACCGCGCCGTCGACCTCGGCGAGGTCGCCGCACTCGCCATGTGGATGTCCTGGAAGTGCGGCATC
The DNA here is from genome assembly GCA_964630925.1 of uncultured Alcaligenaceae bacterium. Lineage (GTDB taxonomy): Bacteria > Planctomycetota > Planctomycetia > Gemmatales > Gemmataceae > RGDT01. Next base: position 41,596 of record CAZVZK010000077.1, on the reverse strand, counting down.
ATGAACCTCCCCTTCGGCGGCGCCAAGGGCGGCATCTGCTGCGACCCCTCCGCCCTCTCCCTCGGCGAGAAGGAGCGCCTCACCCGCCGCTTCACCGAGGAGATCCTCAGCATCATCGGCCCCCGTCAGGACGTGATGGCCCCCGACATGGGCACCGACGAGCAGACCATGGCTTGGATCTACGACACCTACAGCATGAAGGTCGGCTACGCCTGCCCCGAGATCGTCACCGGCAAACCCATCGAATTGGGCGGCTGCATCGGCCGCCGCGAGGCCACCGGCCGCGGCGTCACCTACTGCATCCTCGAGGCCCTCAAGGAGCTGAACCTGCGTCCGGGGGACTGCACCGCCGCCGTCCAGGGCTTCGGCAACGTCGGCGCCGTCACCTGCCTCGAGCTGCACCAGCGTGGCATCAAGGTGGTCGCCGTCAGCGACCGCCACGGCGCCATCCGCAACACCCGAGGCATCGACATCCCCGCCCTCTCGCTGCACGTCGCCGCCGGCAAGCCCCTCCACACCTTCCCCGACGCCGACCGCATCGACGGCGACGAGGTCCTCACCACCCCCTGCACCATCCTGGTCCCCGCCGCGATGGAGCGGGTCATCACGGAGCGCAACGCCGCCAAGCTCAAGTGCCGCGTGCTGGCCGAGGGCGCCAACGGCCCGACGACGATGGAGGCCGACGCCATCCTGGCGAACAGCGACATCTTCGTCATCCCCGACGTGCTGTGCAACGCCGGCGGCGTGACGGTGTCCTACTTCGAGTGGGTGCAGGACATCCAGCAGCTCATGTGGAGCGAGTCGATGGTGAACGACAAGCTCCAGGAGCTGATGCTCCGCGCCTTCCACCACGTCCTGAAGGTGGCGCGCGAGAAGAGGGTCCGCACGCGCACCGCCGCCCTGAGCCTGGGCGTCGAGAAGGTCGCGCGCGAGAAGATGAAGCGCGGCCTCTACCCGTGAAATCAGGGGTCAGGGGTCAGGGGTCAGTAAGAAAGTGAACAGCCAAGAGAAGAGAACAGCCAGGTGTGACTTGTCTTCTCTTGGCTGTTCACTGGCTGTTCTCTGTTTTACTGACCCCTGACCCCTGACCCCTGACCCCTATCTTCTGCCTGAAGTACTCCAGCGTGCGCCGCAGGCCGTCGGACCGGCCGATGCGCGGCTCCCAGCCGAGCAGCCTCCTCGCCCGTGCGATGTCCGGCTTGCGCACCCGCGGGTCGTCCTGCGGCAGCGGCAGGTAGACGATCTCGCTCCTGCTGCCCGCGTGCGCCAACACCTCGTTCGCGAACTCCAGGATCGTCACCTCGTCCGGGTTCCCCAGGTTCACCGGGTCGTGGAACTCCACCGCCAGCATCTTCTCGATGCCGTTCACCAGGTCATCGACGTGGCAGAAGCTGCGCGTCTGCGACCCGTCCCCGTAGACCGTCAGCGGCTCGCCACGCAACGCCTGCCCCACGAAGTTCGGCAGGACACGCCCGTCGTCCAGCCTCATGCGTGGGCCGTACGTATTGAAAATACGAATGATTTTCGTGTCGATCTTGTGCGTCCGATGGTACGCCATCACCATCGCCTCGGAGAAACGCTTGGCCTCGTCGTAGCAGCCCCGAGGGCCGACGCAGTTGACCGCCCCCCAGTAGTCCTCGTTCTGCGGGTGCACCTGCGGGTCGCCGTACGTCTCCGACGTGCTCGCGAGCAGGTACCGCGCGCCCTTCGCCTTGGCCAGGCCGAGGGTGTTGTGCGTCCCCAGCGAGCCCACCTTCAACGTCTGGATCGGGAACTTCAGGTAATCGACCGGGCTCGCCGGCGACGCGAAGTGCAGCACGTTGTCGATGGCCCCGTCGATGTCGATGTACTGCGACACGTCGCGCCGGTAGAACTCGAACCGCTCGTGGTTGCGCAGGTGCTCGACGTTGCCCAGGCCGCCGGTGATGAGGTTATCGACGCAGACGACCTCATGCCCGCGCTCCAGGAACCGCTCGCACAGGTGCGAGCCGATGAACCCCGCTCCGCCGGTGATCAGTGTCCGAGTCATGTGTCTTGGGCCTGGGGCCTGGGATGACGGGCAGTTGTGTGTTATAGGACACACGGGGCGGGTGGGGCCGGCGGGGCATATAACAACCGTGACAGACCCTTGACATGGACCGCTGGGCCCCAATCGATGCCGCGTTCGATCCGCACCTTCACCGTCCTCCCACGCCTCCCCCAACGCCTCCAGGCCCTGCACAAGCTGGCCTACAACCTGTGGACCGTCTGGAACCCCGACGCCGTCGCCCTCTTCCGCCGCATCGACCCCGACCTGTGGACCGCCCTCGGCCACAGCCCCGTCAAGCTCCTCGGCCAGGCCGAGCAGGGCCGCTTCGAGCAGCTCGTCGAGGACGACGGCTTCCTCGCCCACATGGAGCGCATCGAGGAGGAATTCGAGGCCTACATGGCCGCCCCCTCCTGGTTCCAGGACGCCGCACCCCCCGCCGAACGCGACGGCCTCGTCATCGCCTACTTCTCCGCCGAGTTCGGCATCCACGAGAGCGTGCCGGTGTACTCCGGCGGCCTCGGCGTCCTCTCCGGCGACCACCTCAAGAGCGCCAGCGACCTCGGCCTGCCCCTCTGCGGGGTCGGCCTGATGTACCGCGAGGGCTACTTCCGCCAGTACCTCACCGTGGACGGCTGGCAGCAGGAGCGCTACCCCGAGAACGACTTCTTCAACCTCCCCCTGTTGCCCGAGACGGACGCCCGCGGCCAGCCGCTCACCGTCGCCGTCCCCATCTCCGGCCGCGACGTGTCCGCACGCGTCTGGCGCATCCAGGTCGGGCGCGTGCCCCTCTACCTCCTCGACACCAACATCCCCGCCAACCCCCCCGAGGACCGCGCCATCACCGCACGCCTGTACGGCGGCGACCACGACATGCGCGTCCGCCAGGAGCTGGTCCTCGGCGTCGGGGGCGTCCGCGCCCTCCGCGCCCTCGGCAAGGAGCCCACGGTCTGCCACATGAACGAGGGCCACTCCGCCTTCTGCGGCCTCGAACGCATCCGCGAGATGATGGCCCGCACCGGCTGCGACTTCGCCACCGCCCGCGAGGCGGTGTCCGCCGGCACCGTGTTCACCACCCACACGCCCGTCCCCGCCGGCAACGACGTCTTCCCCCCGCAGCTCATCGAGCACCACCTCTCCGGCCTGATCGCCGCCCTCGGCCTGCCCCGCGACGAGTTCCTCGCCCTGGGCCGCCAGAGCCCCGCCGACGGCCACGAGGGGTTCGGCATGACCGTCCTCGCCCTGCGTCTGGCCAACGCCTCCAACGGCGTCAGCAAGCTGCACGGCACCGTCTCCCGCAAGATGTGGAGCGGCATCTGGCCCGGCCTGCCCGACCCCGAGGTCCCCATCAACAGCATCACCAACGGCGTCCACACCCGCTCCTGGGTGTCGCCCGACCTCGCCCACCTCTATGACCGCTACTTCGGCTCCGGCTGGCACGGCCACCCGGAGGAGTCCGCCATCTGGCAGCGTGTCGAACGCATCCCCGACGCCGAGCTGTGGCGCACCCACGAGCGCCGCCGCGAACGCCTCGTCGCCTTCGCCCGCGCCCGGGTCAAGAAGCAGCTCGTCGCCCGCGGGGCGCTCCCCGCCGAGATCGCCAGCGCCGACGAGGTCCTCGACCCCGAGACGCTGACCATCGGCTTCGCCCGCCGCTTCGCCACCTACAAGCGCGGCGCCCTGCTGTTCAAGGACATGGAGCGCCTCCTCCGGATCATCGGCCACAAGGACCGCCCGGTGCAGATCATCTACTCCGGCAAGGCCCACCCCAAGGACCACGGCGGCAAGGAGCTGATCGCCGAGATCATGCAGCTCGCCCGCCGGCCGGAGCTGCGCCGCCGCGTCGTCTTCATCGAGGACTACGACATCAGCGTCGCCCGCTACCTCGTCCAGGGCGTGGACGTGTGGCTCAACAACCCCCGGCGGCCGCTGGAGGCCAGCGGCACCAGCGGCATGAAGGTCGCCTGCAACGGCGGCCTCAACCTGTCCATCCTCGACGGCTGGTGGGTCGAGGGGTACGCCGGCGACAACGGCTTCGCCATCGGCGCCGGCGAGGAGTACGGCGACACCGGCCACCAGTACCAGGACGATGTGGAGAGCCGCGCCATCTACGACATCCTGGAGCAGGAGATCGTGCCGCTGTTCTACACGCGTGGCGCCGACGGCGTGCCGCGCGGCTGGGTCAGGATGATGAAACGCTCCATCGCGTCGCTGTCGCCGGTGTACAGCACCGGCCGCATGGTCGCCGAGTACGCCACGACGGCTTACCTGCCCAGCGCGGCCCGGTGGCGCAAGCTGTCGGCGGAGGGCCTCGCCCCCGCCCAGGCGCTGGCGCGGTGGCGGCAGACCGCACGCAAGGGCTGGCCGCAGGTCAAGGTGATCGCCGCCGAGGCGTCCGCCGCCGAGCCGATGCACGTCGGCGGCCACCTGGCCGTCAAGGCGCACGTGCATCTGGGGATGCTGACCCCCGACGACGTGCGTGTGCAGCTCTACCACGGCGCGGTGGACAACCAGGGCGGCATCCCCAGGCCCGAGCTGATCGACATGACGCCGGCGGGCAAGCCCGAGGCCGGCGTCTGGGCGTTCGAGGGCACCATCGCGTGCCGGGCCAGCGGGCAGCACGGCTACACGGTGCGGGTCCTGCCGCGCCACCCCGACCTGCAACACCCCTACGAGCCGGGGCTGCTCACCTGGGGCTGAGCGCGGACGCACGCCTCCAGCCACACCGTCGCCACCCCGAGGGCGAGGAGCGACACCCCCTCGCCGACGGCCCAGGCGGCCGGCATGCCCGACCACAGGTCGAGCGTGAAGAACACCGGCGCGCCCAGGAGCGTCAGCCAGCCGAACACGCGCACGAGCGGCAGGTGCCGGCGCAGGTCACCGGCCATGACGATCAGCAGCGGCGCCCAGGCGGCGTAGACGACGGAGATGGACCGCGTCAGATACTCGACGAGCGGGGCGCGGGGGAGCGGCCCCATGCCGAGGGATTGGTGGGCGGCGTCCATCCAGTCCGTGGGGAGGAGTGCGGCGGGGAGGGCGCAGGCGAGGACGGCCGCCTGGAGGTACAGCACCGCCCGCAGCCGGGCCTCGCATCGCGTCATCGAGAGCCTCTCCGCATCCCCGACAATGGCAAGGGCCGGCCCACGCCGGGGCCGGCCCCTTCTCGCGCGTCCGCGCCTTACTCGCCGACGGCCCGGACGATCTGGTCGGCGTTCACCTCCATGACGGCAGGGCGCGGCCAGCGCTTCACGCTGACCCGGTAGACCGTCATGCCGCCCGGCCCCAGTGGGCCGCGCACCTCGATGATCTCCGCCTTCCCGAGTGAGTGACGGATCTTGACGAGCTGGCCGACCTTGTAGTCCTTGGCCTTGCGCACCCTCGCGGGCTTCTTCGGCTGCCGCGGTTCGCCGGCCTTCACCTTGTCTTTGGCCTTCTCAGTCATGATGGTTCTCCCGCCGGTCACCACGGCTTGCGGCGCATGAGGCGGCGTAGGTGATTGTACATCATGCCGTCGAGGAACTCCACGATTCTATCGCAGGAGGGCCGCCAGCCTTGAACCAGCGGGAGCGCTAACGGGGGCAGGCCGCTCGGCGGGCTGCCGTGGTGGGCCACCACATTCCGCCACTTGTTCAGTTGATCCAGGTGCGGCAGCCACATCTTGGATGTCGGATCCTTGTCGGCCTCGGCCTTGACGCCCACGTCGAACCGCCTGAAGTCGGCGACGATGTTCCCGAAGTTCGGGTTACCGTGGTCGAGTTTCAGGCCCTCCATGAACTGATACCCGAGGATCGTCTGAAGGCTCGCGCGGATCTTCGACCGAACGAAAGAGGAGCACTCCGTGTACAGGTCGCGGCAGAAGCCTTGCAGGTGCGCACTGAGCAGCGTGACGTAACCCCGCAGCAGCTCGTCGGCCAACGCGGGGTCGGGTGGCGTCAGCGCGTGGGCCGCCGCACAGCTCGCATCGACCTTGTCGAGCCTTGTCTTGCGGTCACCGTCCCAGAGGTTGCGGGCGTTGGATGGCATGCATGGCGTCCACGGCCGGGCGTCGTGCCAGGATAGCCCGGCCTCGCTCTGCAGGCCACCCGCGCCGAACGCCGGAAATAACCCTGTCCCTCCCCTCCCCGTTGAGGTATGATGAACCACTCCCACCCCCGCCTCCCACCCCACCCACGGGGCCCGCCGATGAGCCGGCATCTCATCCTCCTGCTGTGCATCCTCGCGTCCGCCACCGGCCGCGCCGACACCCTCCGCGACGCCATCGACGCCGAGCTGAAGGCCGCCTGGGGACGCGAGAAGGTCACACCCGTCGGGCAATCGAGCGACGGCGAATTCCTCCGCCGCGCCACCATCGACCTCGTCGGCACCATCCCCACCTACGCCGAGCTGTCCGCCTTCCTCGCCGACACGGGCGCCGACAGGCGCAAGAAGGCCATCGCCCGCCTCCTAGCCGACCCGCGCTTCGCGAAGCACCAGGCCCAGGTCTGGGACCAGGTGTGGTTCGGACGCGACGCCCCCGAGCCGGCCCGCAAGCGCGACGAGTTCCGCGCCTGGCTGTCCGCCAAGCTCGCCAAGGGCGAGGGCTTCGACAGGATCGCCGCCGCCGTCCTCCGCGCCGAAGAGCCGGGCAGCGAGATGTTCCTCGTCCAGTTCCGCGGCCGCCCCGAGGACGCGACGGAGGCGGTCAGCCGCACCTTCCTCGGCACCCAGCTCCAGTGCGCCCGCTGCCACGACCACCCCTTCGACCCGACGCTGACGCAGCGCGACTTCTACGGCATGGCCGGCTTCCTCGTCCGCCTCGTCGTCCTCGACCAGGGCAAGGGCGCCTTCAAGGTCGGCGAGAAGTCCACCGGCGAGGTGCTGTTCTCCGGCTCGGCCAAGGACGCCCGCCCCGGACGCAAGGGCGACCCCGTGAAGCCGAAGTTCCTCGGCGGCGCCGCCCTCGACGAGCCGCCGCCGCCCAAAGACTTCAAGGAGAAGGACACGCGCACGGCCAAGGATCTGCCGAAGCCGCTGTTCTCGCGCAAGGACAGGTTGGCGGAGTGGGCCACGTCGCCGGATAACCCCTACTTCACCCGCGCCGTCGTCAACCGCGTCTGGGGCCAGCTCATGGGCCGCGGCATCGTCCACCCCGTGGACGACCTCGGCGGCAAGAACGTCCCCTCGCTGCCGGGCCTGCTCGACAGGCTCACGAAGGACTTCAAGGCCAAGAAGTTCGACCTCCGCTGGCTCATCGGCGAGATCGTCTCCAGCGAGGCGTACCAGCTCACCCACAAGGGCGGCCCGCCGGACGCCCTCCCGAAATGGCACGAACGCGCCCGCGTCCGCCCGCTGTCGGCCGAGGAGATGCTCGCGGCGATGTGCACGGCCAACGCCTTCGAGGAGTCGGGCGGCAAGTTCAGCGGCGCCATCCGCGAGTACGTCCGCATGTACTTCGGCAAGCCGACCAACGGCCTGGGCGAGTTCCAGGCCGGCCTCGCCGAGCACCTGTTCCTGAACAACTCCGGTGAGGTGCGTCAGATCATATCCCGGCGCAAGGGCAACCTCGCCGACACGCTGCTGACCTCCACCGACCCGTGGGAGAAACGCATCGACCGCCTGTTCCTGTCGGTGCTGTCGCGGCTGCCGACGGACAAGGAGCGGGCCCGCTTCGTCGAACACATCAAGAGCGAGCCGAAGCCGGACGGCCCCCTGGAGGAGGCCATCTGGGTGCTGATGAATTCCTCCGAGTTCCGCTTCCAGCATTGAGGTAGGGCCCCAGCGATGACACCCCGTTGTCAGCCGAGCGAGCATCTGGGCCGCCGGGCGTTCCTCAAGGGCGCCCTCGCCACAGGCGCGGGATTGGCCGTCCCCAACATGGGCGGCCTGTTCCACACGGCGCGGGCGGCTACCGATGCCGGCAAGAAGAAGAAGTCGTGCATCCTGCTGTGGATGAACGGCGGCGCCAGCCAGATCGACACCTTCGACATGAAGCCGGGCCAGCGCACCGCCGGGCCCTTCCGCCCCCAGGCGTCCAACGTCACCGGGCTGCAGGTCTGCGAGTACCTGCCCGAGATGGCCAGGCGGATGGACCGGCTCGCCGTCATCCGCAGCATGCGGACGGGGTCGCCGGACCACCCCGACGGCATCTACCACATGCACACCTGCTACAAGATGTCCGAGCGCATCCCGCACCCCGAGATGGGCGCGATGGTCGCCAAGTACCTCGGCGCAGACGCCTCCGACCTCCCGAGCTTCGTCCGCATGGGCCCCGTCGGCAACGCCGGCGCCGGCTACCTCGGCCCGAAGTACGAGCCGTACAGCGTCGGCCGCGACGGGCGCCTGCCGTACTTCTCCGCCTCCATCGTCACGCCCAAGGTGGAGGAGCGCCGCGCGTCGCTGCTCCGTTTCGCCGAAAGCGAGTTCGCCCTCGGCGCCAAGGCCGAGCCGTTCGCCGCCCACCGGGAGGCCCGTGAACGCACCTGGCGTCTGATGCGTGCCAGGGGCGCGTTCGACATCACCAAGGAGTGGGCCAAGGACAAGGACCGCTACGGCGACACCGACTTCGGACGCGGCTGCCGCCTCGCCCTGAAGCTGGTCGAGTCCGGCGTGCCGTTCATCGAGGTCGGCCAGGACAACTACGACAGCCACGCCGACAACTTCGTCTGCCACAAGGCGAACATGCGTGTCCTCGACCCGGCGTGGTCCGCCCTCCTCGACGACCTGAAGGACCGCGGCCTGTTCGACTCGACGATGGTTGTGTGGATGGGCGAGGTGGGCCGCACGCCGCAGATCAACAACCGCGCGGGCCGTGATCATTTCATCCGCGGCTGGACGGTGTGCCTGTCGGGCGGCGGCATCAAGGGCGGCCAGGCCATCGGCGAGACGAACGCCGACGGCATCGACGTGAAGGACCGCCCGGTGAACGAGGGCGACCTGTTCGCGACGATCTACACCGCGCTGGGCATCAACCCGCGCGTGCGCCATCAGGTGGGTGTGCGCCCCATCTGGGCGACGCCCGAGGGCAGCAAGGCGATCAAGGAGCTGCTGTGACGCCCACCCCTGAAAGGGGTGGGCTACAAACCCAAGGCCCCTGAAGGGGCCTAAAACGATGTGGCTCCTGGTCTTAGTTAGCCCCCTTGAGGGGGCTTTCGGCTCGTAGCCCACCCCTTTCGGGGTGGGCGTCCACAGGTGACCTCATGCCCGACTTCAATAAATCACGCCAGGCCTGGACGCTGACCTGGGACGCCGACTGGGTCACCGCCGTCACCTTCCTCGGCGCCTCGCGCCGCCTCGCCGCCGGCAACAACCGGGGCGACATCCTCGTCTGGGACCTCCCCGCCAAGGACGGCCCCGCGCCGCCGCCCACGCTCCGCCTCGAAGGCCACACCAACACCATCAGCCGCCTGCGTTGCAGCGCCGACGGCCGCTGGCTGTACTCGTCCAGCTACGACAAGACGCTGCGTGTCTGGGACATGAAGGCGGAGGCCTCTGGCAAGGCGGCGGTGGTCCTCAACGAGCGCGTCCGCGACGAGATCAAGCGCCGCCCCGGCTCGGGCCGCAAGATGCCCGACCCGCTCACCGCCGACGTGGCGGTGATGAAGTCAGCCCGCGTGCTGCCGGGACACCGCGACTGGGTGACGGCGTTCGACCTGTCCCGCGACGGCAAGACCCTCCTCAGCGGCGACGACGGCGGCTCCGCCATCGTCTGGGATGCCGCCACCGGCAAGGAGCTACGCCGCTGGCCGCTCAAGGGCTGGGCCTACGCCGTGGCGTTGTCGCCGGACGCCAAACGCGCGGTGGTGAGCGAGCGCATCCCCCTCATCTTCGACTCCGGCCGCCACGACGCGGTCAAGGTGTGGGACGTGGAGAGTGGCAAGCCGCTGCGCGACTTCGGCACCGCGTTCAAGGGGATGCACCTGTCGGCGGCGGCGTGGTCGGCCGACGGCAAGAAGCTCTACCTCGGGCGCGGCGGCGAGTGCGACGGCAACAACGGCCTCGTCCACGTCGCCGACCCTGAGACGGGCAAGAAGCTCTCGACGCTGACGGGCACGGGGCACCTGAACGGCATGACCGACATGCTGTGGCACCCGGACGGCAAGCACCTCGCCACGACGGGCCGCGACACGATGTGCCGCGTGTGGGACGTGGCCGCGGGCAAACTGGCCGCCGAGATCGGCAAGGGGCGCGGCGGGCAGTTCAAGGACTGGCTGCACGCGCTGGCGTTCACGTCGGACGGCAAGTGGCTGGCCTGCGGCGACATGATCGGCGCCGTGCAGGTGTGGGAGCTGGGGTAGAGTGGCTCATAGCAGGCCGGCGGGCAACTTGCTTGAGATGCCGACCAGACGGCTGCGGACGGCGGGATCGGCGTGCGGGGGCGGTGGCTCGTTGAGTAGCAGGCGGGAGGAGTCGCCAAGGTTCAGATAGGCCAGGGACTCCCCTCCTGCGAACCGCAACACCCAGCCGCTCATGGCCTCGACACCCGCCGGGTGCGCCCAGGTGTCAACAATCGCCTCGACCCTGATCACTCGTTGGCCGAGGAGCCGCGCGAACCCTTCCGCCCGCCCGAGATCGATGCGTTCCAACGCGCAAGTATCCCCGCCGTCCGACGTGAACGGCTCCCCGATCACCAGCCCTCCCCGCGCCGCCCGGACCGACTCGCCATCCACGGCGAGGTAGAGGAGAATGACCACCCCACGGTCGAACGTCAGCTCCAGCGATCCTCCGTCCTCGGTACCCGGCAACCCATTGAAGAGATACCGTTCATGGGCGAGGCCACGCAGGGTGGCCCCGACGACGGCGTGCAGGACGCCGAAATCCGACTCCGTCGGGCCTGACATCTGCCTCACCCCTCGCCGCACAGGACGAACGCCGCCCACCAGGACGGGTGGCTCCGCGCCTTCCCCCCGGGCAACGCCACCGCCTCCTTGCCCGCGCCGCGCGCCGCCAGCTCCGCCTCGCTCACGCCGCGCTTCAAGGCCCCCGCCCGCAGCTCGCCGGCGCGCTTCGAGACGGCGGCGGGGTTGTTCAGGACGAAGAGCTGCGCCTGACGCAGCGCCTCCAGTTTCGTCAGCCTCTCCTTGCCCCACAGCCCCTCGTAGAAGCGCTCCATCAGGACGCTCGTCGCAGGGTCGCTCACCGACCACAGGCTCGTCAGCGTCGCACGCGCCCCCGCCATCTGGAACGCACGCTGCAATCCCAGCACGCCCTCGCCGTCGGCCACGATGCCACGCCCCGTCTCGCACGCGCTCAACGCCGCCAGCTCGCAGCCGCGCAGGTCCAGGCCCGCCACCTCCTCCGCCGTCAGCGTCCCCTCCGCCGGCTTCGCGTTGGCGCCCGACAGCACCAGCCCCGATGCCAGCAGCGGGCTCCGCTCCGAGGCCCCGCGCGGCTCGAAGTACCCGTGCGTCGCCAGATGCAGGTAGCGGTGCCGGCCGCCCGAGAGGCTCCGCTTCAGGCGGACGCCGTCGGCGTCGGCCCCGCCCAGCGTCTCCGGTATAGACCCCCGGAACGCCCCGCGGTACAGCGCCGCCGTCACCTCCCCCTCGCGCCCCGCGCCCGGCAGCCGCGCCCACAGGCCGGCACCCTCGCCGTAGTCCAACCCCGCGACGACGAGCAGGCCGTCCGCTCGCGCCGCCGGCAGCGCCTTGTTCTCCAGCGGGTGCAGCCCCGATGTCACCAGCCCGACGGCCACGTCCTCGACGAGGTACGAGCCGGGCCGCCGTCCGGGCAGCGCCGCGAACGACAGGCCCCACAACGCCCCGTCCGGCGAGACGATCACCGACCCGCACCCGGTGAGGTGCTTCCGCAGCGGATCCCAGACAAGCGCCGCGACCTTCTCCGCCGCCCGCCGGGCGTCCTCGCCGCGCAGCACGGCACGCCGCCAGCCGGCCACGGCCTCCCCGATCGGCGGCAACGGGCCCAGCGGCACGCACACCGTCTCGCGCCCCGGCGCGAGCACGAAGGCCAGCAGACGCCCCTCCGCCCGCCGCCTGCCGTCCCCGCCCTCGACGTGGCTGTAGGCCAGGTAATCGACGAGCGCCGCCCCGCGCGGCAGGGCGGCGGCAACGTCCTCCGGCGTCGCCAGCCGCGCCTCGCGGTGACGGCGGAACGCCTCACTGTCGCGCGACAGCTCGGCCTCCAGCCGCTCCTTCTCCCCTTCGAGGCCGGCGAGCTGCCGTGCCCACGCCTCGCGCATCTCCGCCCGCGTCGGCGGCGCGGCCGCCAGCCGCGCCAGCCCGGCCCGCGCCTCGCGCAGGCGTGCGGCCGCTGCCGCCTGCCCCGGCCCGGCCAGACGCTCGTCAGACAGCGGCAGGGCCAGCCCCTTCCCCGGCAGCGCCAGCTCGTACATCCGCGCCGCCGGCACGCCCGCCGCCAGGGCGGCGCTCAGGTACTGGCCCAGGCCAGACCGGTACCGCGTGACGTAGAGCAGGCGCTGCCGCGCCGACAGCGCCCCCAGCATCCTCCCCGCCTCCCCCGCCACCAGACGCATCCCCTGGCGCGATACGGCCTCCGCCTCATCGAGGCGGTCCATAGCCCGGTACGCCAGGCCCAGGTTGATCAGGCAAGTACCCATCTCCGGGCCGCCGCCCAGCTCGCGCAGGCCGCGCCGCGCGTCCTCCAGCATCCGGGCCGCCCCGGCATGGTCTCCCGCCCAGTGCAGCCCTGCCGCCAGGTCGCCCATCGCCCCGAAGGTGGAGCGGTGCCGCGGGCCCTGCGTCTTCAAGTGGATCGCCAGGGCCCGCCGGAACGACGCCAGCGCCGCCCGGTGATCGCCGGCGCGGCGGAGCGACTCCGCCAGCGGGCGGAGGATGTACGCGCACTGGATGTTGTCCGCCCCCAGGAGGGCCTCGTTGAGGGCCAACGCCCGCCCGTAGAGCGTCAGGGCCCGGTGGCCGTCGCCCAGGGCCTGGTAGACGGCCCCGAGGTGCATGAGCGCCTTGGCCGCCCCCACGGTCCGCTCGCCACGTGTCCGCTTCTGCACGGCGAGCGACTCGTGGAGCAGCACGAGGGCGTCGGAATTGTCGCCGATCCGGTGCAGCAGCGCGCCTCGGTTGTGCAGGGCGGTTCCGTAGGCCGCGTGCCCCCGGCCCAGCGTCGCGACCGTCAGCTCGCACGACTCCTCTGCCATGCGTTTCCCCCGCGCCTCGTCGCCCGACTCTTCGTAGGCCAGCGCGAGGTTGTTCATGATGTCGCCCACGCGCCGCCCGCGCGGGCCATACACCTCCCGCGCCTGGGCAAGGGCCTTCTCGAACACCCCCACGGCCGCACGCGCGTCGCCCAGGTCCTGCAACGAGCTGGCCTCCTGGTTGAGCGCCTCCATCGCGATGCGGTTCCGCGCCCCGGCGGCCGCCCGCGCCATCGCCCCCGCCCGCCGCGCCGCCTCCAGCGCCCGGCCCGCCTCACCCCGCTCCCGCAGCATCTTCGCCGTCGAGACGATCGCGTGCGCCGCCGCGATCGACGGCACCCGCCCGTGCCGCTCGTGCAGCGTCAGCGCGCGGGCGAACGCCGCCTCGGCGCCGTCGTAATCGCCCGCCCCGGCCAGCATGACGCCGTGGTTCGTCAGGAACGTCGCGTACACCGGGTGCGCCTCGCCCAGCGCGGCCGCCGCGGCCGACAGCACCTGCTTCATCTCCCCCCGCGCCCCGGCGTAGTCCCCCATGTCGAGGCGGCACATGGCAAGGTTGGCCCGGTACGTCACCGTCCCCGCGTCGCGCTCCCCCTTGGCCGCCCTCTGGACGGACAACGCCTCCTCGTACATGGCGATGGCGGCCCGGAAGTCGGATTGGGTGCCGAGCAAGTCGCCGAAGTTGTTGAGGATCGTCGCGTGCGCCGGCGACTTCCGGCCGTTCACCTTCGCCGAGACTTCCCGCGCCTCCTCCATCGCCTTGCGGGCGGCGGCGATCCCGCCCATCGCCGCCTCGCTCTGGGCGAGCGCCGCCAGGGACTCGGCCTGATTCTCCCTCACGCCGTCCCGCCGATTCGCTTCCGTCAGGCCGCGCAGCAGCGCGCGGGCGGCGGCGTGGTCGTCCCCCTGCTGGCAGGATAGCGCCAGGTTGAACGTGACGTTGCGGTAACTCCGGCTCCTCTCCCCCTCCCGCGCCCGCGCCAGCCGCCACAGCTCCTCCAACGCCTCGCGCTGGGCGCGTATTTCCCCCAGGGCGCCGTGCGACTCGCTGAGGATGTCCAGCACGTTCCAGTAGCCGGACGAGCGTTCCTGGCCGGCCGCCTTGATGCGCCGGCGGGCCTCGGCCAATGTGTCGCGCGCCTCGGCGTGGCGCCCGAGGCGGTGCCGCGCGATGCCCAGCGGCACCATGCAAAGAGTGCTGAGGCTGTTGTCGGCGCCGAACTCCTCGTCGGCGCGGCGCTTGACCCCGGCGAGGAGCGCCGCCGCCCTGGCGTGACGCCCGGCGGTGTAGAGGGAGCTGCCCTGCTCGAACAGCGCCTCCAACGTCTTGTAGTGCCGCGCCCCCAGCCCCACCCGGTAGATGGCCGCCGCCCGCCCGTAGGCGTCCGCGGCCTCGGCGTCCCGCTTCAAGGCGGCGAGCTGCTTGCCGATGTTGAAGTGAATGAGGGCGAGGTCCGGCTCCTCCGGGCCCATCGGGCCGCGGAGGATCGGCTCGGCCTGCCGGAACAGGCGCAGCGCCTCCTCGGGCTGCTTGAGGGCCATGTGCTGGCAGCCGACGTTGAACAGGGCCAGCCCGTATTCGGGCCTGTCCGCGCCGGCCACCTCGCGGAAGATGGCCGCCGCACGCCGCGCCAGCGGCAACGCCTCCTCGGATTTGCCGCCCTCCCAGAGGCGGACGACCTGGCCGTTGAGGCGACTGGCCTCCAGAAGGCGCGTCCGCCGGGCGTCGTCGAGCCGGGCCAGCAGCGCCGCCCGCCCGGCCTCGATGCGGGACCGCGCCGCCCGCCAGCTCGAGCCCCCGTGCAGCCGGGCCGTGATGGCGACGTGTTCGCGGCAGGCGGCCGCGGCGGCGTCCCACAGGCCGGCCTTCCTGCGGAGCATCACCAGCCCCTCCAGCGAGCGGATGAGGACGGGGTGGTCGCCGAGCAGCTCGCGTTCCAGCGCCACGCGCTTCTCCCACAGGGCCGCCGCCTCGGCGTGCTTGCCGGCCTTGCCCAGCTCGGTGACGCGCCGGGGCACGTCTGCCGCCGCCCGCAGCTTCTTCATCTGGTCGGCGTCGTAGGGCTGGCGCGGGGCGGCGGCGAGGAGGATCGGCACGAGGAGGGCGGCGAGGCGTGGCGACATGGCGGCGGCTCCGGGGCGCACCCTTGATTGTCGGACCACCGCCCCGGTCAGGCCACCCCGTCGTAATACCCCGGCGCGTGGACGCTGATGCACTCGAACGCCCACCCGCGCTCGCCCGGCTCCTCCGAGATCACGCCCCGCCACAGCATGAGCCGCAGCGACGGGAAGAGGTGCTGGTGCCGGCCGGGCGGGAAGTCGGCGGGGTCGAGACCCTCCTGCCGCACGATGCGGGACACCAGCTCGTCGGCCTGGGTGTCGAACACGTCCACGCCGGCGAACGTGACCCAGACGCCCCGCGCCCGGCTCGCCTGGACGAAGCTCACCCCACCGCCCTCCGCCGGGTAGTCCACCCACAGCCCGAGATCGCGCACCACCTCCTGGCGGCCACGCAGCGGCTTGACCTCTTGCCCCACGACGGCCCGGCGCACCTCGCCCGGCGTCATCCCCAGACGCAGCGGGCCGATCCCGGCTTGCGGCTCAACGTCGAAGACGGCCATGCCCCCCTCCCGCGCCCTGGATGGCCCGACCCTGCCGCCGATTCCGCCTGTGCCGGCTGGCGCGGCGGGGCAGGATGGCGAAACGCTGCGGCGTGGCGGATCCGGGCTGACTTTTCCGCGCCGTGCGGCGATAATTGCACCGGGGATAGCATATCCGCCTCATCGAGGGACGGGGGATGCGCCGAGGGACGACGGGCTTGGCGTTGGCGTTCGTGCTGCTGGGCCTCACCGCCCAGGGGCAGCTCGGCGGCCCCCTCGACCCGCCGTTCCCCTGCGTCGCCGTGCGCGTCCGCGTCCCCGCCGACGTCGCCCCCGGCGAGGAATTGACCTACCGCATCACCGCCGAGAACACCTCGCGCGCCGACGCCCACCACGTCCTCGTCAAGGCCGCCCTCCCCAAGAACGCCCGCTTCGTCCGCGCCAACCCGCCCGCCGACGACAAGGGGCCGCCGGCCGCCTCGTGGAAGCTCGGCACCCTGAAGGCCGGCGAACGCCGCGACATGACCCTGGTCGTCCTGCCCGAGGGCGACTCCGACCTCGACCTGTGCGCCCGCGTGCAGTTCGAGCACGGCCAGTGCGTCAGGACACGCGTCGTCCGGCCGGGCCTGCAATTCCGCCGCACCGGCCCGGCGTCGGCCATCAAGAACGACCTGGTGCAGTTCCGCCTGGAGGTGACGAACACCGGCAAGGCGGCGGCCAGGGGCGTGGTCATCGAGGAGACGCTGCCGAAGGGGCTGGACCTGGTGCAGCTCAAGGGCGAGCCGCCGCCGTCTGGCAACGCCCCGACGTACACCTGGAAGGTCGGCGACCTGGCGCCGGGGGCGACGCGCGTCATCCGCTATCAGGCGCTGGCCGACAAGGAGGGCGAGTACACCATCCGCGGCGAGGCCCGGGCCGGGACGGTCCGCCGCGAGGCCGCCACGACGCTCAAGGTCGGCGAGGTGGGCCTGGACGTGGCGGTGACGGGGCCGGCCCGCGCCGACATCCTCAAGACGATCACCTACCGCATCGTCGTCTCCAACGCCGGCTCGGTCGCGTTGACGAACGTGCGTCTCACCAACGACCTGCCGGGGCAGGTCGCCTTCGCCGGCGCCACCGGCGGCGGCGCGCTCGACGGCAAGGCGGTGCGATGGAGCCTGGGCAACATCGCGCCCGGCGCCCAGCGCGAGGTGACGCTCAGCGTCCAGGCGACCGAGGCCGGCGAGTTCAAGAACGTCTGCACCGCGACGGCGGACCGCGGCCTGCGCGAGCAGGGCAAGGCGGTGACCGTCTTCGAAGGCAAGTGACGCTCAATCGTCGTCGCGCCCGTGGCCGATGCGGAGCATGGGCCGGTCCTTCGTCAGCTTGTCGGCACCCGCCTTCGTCACCTTCGTGCCGTTGGCGCCGACGTACTGCAGCATCTTCAGCCCCGACAGGTGCGTCAGCCCGGCGTCGGTGAGGGCCGTCTTGTTGGCGCTGAGCGTCTGCAGCTTCGCCAATGCCTTCAGGTGTTCGAAGCCGGCGTCCCCCGCCGGCGTCCCGTCGATCATCAGGTACGTCACCTCGGGGAAGTTGGCGAGGTGCGCCATGTGGGCGTCCGCCAGCTTCGTCATCTGCAGGTTGATCGTCCTGACCTTGGCGAGCTTCACGTCCTTCAGGCCCGAGCCGGTGATGCCGGCGTTGCCCTCGAGCTGCAGGGCGAACAGCTCCTTCAGGTTGTTGAGCGCCGGCAGGCCCGCGTCCGTGATCGCCGTGCTCGCCAGGGTGAGGTTCTGGAGTTTGGACAGCTCGCCCAGCTCCTTCAGGCCGGCGTCGTCCAGCTTCGAGCCCCGCAGATCGATGTGGCGGAGGTTCTCCAGCGCCTTCAGCTTGGCGAAGCCCTTGCCCGTCAGCGGCGTGCCCGTCAGGTGAAGCGACTGTAATCCCTTCAACCCCGCCAGGGCCTCAATGCCGGCGTCGGTGAGCTGGCTCTCCGCCGCGTTGATGTACCCCAGACGCTCCAGCGGCCCCGCCTTGGCGAAGCCCACCCCCGTCACCTTCGTCTTCACCAGCGTCAGACCCGACAGGCCCGCCATCCCCTTGAGGTGCTCCAGCCCCGCGTCGGTGACGGCGGTCCGGTCGAGGTTGAGCTGGCTCAGCCCCTTGAATCCCGACAGGTGCTTCATGCCTGCGTCGTCGAAGCCCGTGTCGTTCAGCGTCAGGGAGCGCAGCCCCGTCAGCCCCGCCAGCCCCGAGAAGCCCGCCCCCGTGACCTTGGTCTGCGCGAGCATGAGGTTGGCCAGCTCCTTCATCCCCGCGAGGTGCGCGATGCCCTCGTCGCCCACCGCCGTCTTGAAGAGCTGCAGCGAACGCAGGCTCGTCAGCGCGCCGACGTGCTTCAGGCCGGCGTCGGTGATGGCGCTGTCGCCCAGGTCGAGGCCCTCCAGCGCGGTCATGCCCTTGAGGTGGGCGTAGCCGTCCGCCGTCGCCGCCGAGCCATTCAGGCCGAGGTATTTCAGCCTCGTGAGGCCCTTGAGGTGGGCCAGGCCCGCGTCGTTGATGCGCCACTCCGGCGTGCCGTAGATGGCCAGGTTCTCCAGCCCGGCGAACTTGCCGACGGCGGCGAGCGTGGCGTCCGACAGCTTGCCGTACGGCAGGTTGAGGCGCTTCAGCTTCGACATCCCCGACAGCGCCTTGAGCTTCTCCTCCGTCTCCTTGGCGAGGTTGAGGTCGAACTCCTCCAGGTTGACGAGGGGCGCGAGGGAGGCGACCTGCTTGGCGGTGAAGTCGCCCCGCAGACGCAGCCTCTTGAGCTTCGTCAGCCCGGCGAGCAGGTGGAGGCCCTCACCCTCGATGCCCGCGTCGCTCAGGTCAAGCTCTTCGAGGCCCGTCAGCCCCTTGATGTAGAACAGGCCGCCGTCGGTGATGGCGCCGCTGCCCTCCAGATCGAGGACGCGCAGCGTCTTGAGGTCGCGCAGATCGGCGAGGTCGATGTCGGTGAGCGCGCCCTCGAAACGCAGCTCGGTGATCGGCTTGCCCTCGGCCTTCTCGTCGCGCGTCACTTCCGCCTTGCGGCGGGCGATGAGCCCGGCCACGTCGGCGGGCTTGAGCTTGTCGAGCGGCACGGGGATCTTGAGCTTCCGGGGCCGGCGGTAGCCGGCGGCCTTGGTGTTGTCCAGCTCCAGCTCTTCCAGGGCGTCGAGGCCCTCAAGGTGCTTCATGCCGGCGAGGGTGATCTCCGTGTTGCCGAAGAGGTAGAGTTTCTTGAGGTTCTTGAGGGCGGACATCGGTTTGAGGCCGGCGTCGGTGAGCTCGGCCCTGCCGAGGCTGAGCGTCTCCAGGCCGGTGAGGGCGGCGAGGTGGGCCGCCCCCGCGTCGTTGATCTTGGTCTCGTACAGGCTCAGCGACTTGAGTTTCGTCATCCCCTTGAGGTGGGCGAGCCCCGACCCCGTGATCTTCTTCGCGGTGTTGATATCCAGCTCTTCGAGCCCGACGAGGCCCTTGAGGCCGGCGAGCCCCGCGTCGTCGAGATTCTCGCACCTGACGAGGAGGAGTCGCTTCAGGCGGGGGAGGCTGGCGAGCTCGGCCAGGCCGGGGCCGCGGACCTTCTCGGAGGCGAGTTCGAGGGACTCGAGGGAAGCTAGACGCTTGACCGAGCCCAGGGTGGCGTCATCGATCTTCTCGCCATGGAGCCTCAGATGCTTGAGACTCTTCAGCCCGGCGAGGTGGGCGAGGCCTGGCCCGCGGAACCTCTCCGATTGCAAGCTGAGGTCGAGCGACTCCAGGGCGACGAGCCCCGCGAGATGCCGCAAGCCGTCGTCGGTCAACTCGTTCCCCGTCACGTCAAGCCGCTTGAGGCCTACCAGCCCGGAGAGCGGGGCCAGGTCGGCGTCGCCGAAATGCTTGTGCGTAACCACGAGCGTTTCAAGCTTCGTCAGGCTCTTGAGGTGCCGCAGCCCAGGGCCCTTGACCAGCGTCTCATACAGGTCGAGGTGGCGCACCTCGTCGTCCCCCTCCAGCAGCGCCAGGGTGGCATCGGTCGCCTTGGCGCTGAGACGGTAGGTCGGCTTCTCCGTCTCGACGATCGGCGGCAGGAGGAACTTCTTGATCGTGACGGGGGCGGCGTCCTTGAGTGCCAGTGTGCGGGCACACTTGATCATCAGCAGGCAATCCGCCCGCGACTGCTCCACGAACTTGCCGGAGCCACTGAAGGTGTTGACGACGGAGAAGTCCTGGTGGCCGCGGACCAATTCCACCGCGAAGAGGGCGGTTGACGGGTCGTGCCGGATGTAGGACTTGAAGAGCATCTCGGGCGTATCGACGTAGACCGCCTTGTCTGCGATGTCCTCCCGCTGACGAAGCACGGCACCGCGCCCAAGCGCGACGGTGACGGCGAACTTGCCGTCCTTCGACGCGACGGTGATGTCGCCTCCGCCCTCCTTGGCGACGCTACCCTCGGGGGCGTCCATCGTCAGGCCCCAGCCGGCCGGCCCAAGATCAACCTTCACCAGCTTGACGCCCGCGCCGGCCTTCTCGACCTCGTCCTTGATGGCTTCGTAAGGGATGGTCTTCGCCGGCGCGCCCTTGCCCTTGTCCTTCGGCAAGCCGTCCTTGGGTGTCCCGTCCTTTGGCGAGCCGTCCTTTCCCTTGTCGTCCTTGGGCGAGCCGTCCTTTGAGATGCCGTCCTTCACCGGCCCATCCTTCACCGGCCCGTCCTTGCCCCCATCCTTGGACGGCCCGTCCTTGTCCTTGTCGGGCGGGCCCTTGTCCTTGTCGAGGGCCGCCTTCAACGCCTTGAGGTCGTTCACCATCGCGGCGACGAGGATGGTGCTCGCCCCCGCGGCGCCGAGGGCCAGGAAGACAATCGCCCCGTAGCCCATCAGCACCAGCGCCAGGAGCGAAAGCCCGACGTAGCCCAGAACGCCCGACGGCGGGTCCTTCCCGGCCGCCGCGCGCTTCTCCGCCGCCGCCACAGCCGACTTGTGCGAGCCGATGGACAGCGCGAGGAGCCCCCCGATGCCTATGAACCCGGTGAACAGGAGGGTGCCGGGGACGAACACCGCCGGCCCGACGATGGAGGCGATCATCAGCAGGCCGCCGATCAGGCCCATCCGCAGCAGGGCCAGGACCGCCCCGAGCAGCCCCACGCCGGCGCAGACGAACAGGAGCGTCGCGGCGTTCCCGCCCGCCTCCAACTGCGCGAGGGCCTCCCGCTGCCGTGGGGAAGTGACACGAGGGTCCTTGATCATCTGCATGACCGACGGCTCGTTGATCAGAGCCAGCTGGGCCGACCAGATCGATCCGAGCATCGCCGCGCTGGCGGCGCCCCCCAGGCCGAGGAGCAGAACGAACACCCGCGTCACCATCTGCGAGGCCGGCACCGCCTCCTGCTTCCCCGGCGCGCTCCGCTTGCGCCGCGGCTGCGCGGAGATCTCCTCCGTGGGCTCCAGCGCCGCCTCCGGCACCATCGGCTCGAACACCGGCTCGGGGGCGGACGCCACGGGGGCGGACACCGCCGTCGGCTCCAGGGCCGCCGAGGGCACTGCACGCAGCCCCGTCACCTTGCCGCACTCCGGGCACTTGATCCGCTTGCCGAGCATCCCCTCCGGCGTGCGCAGCTTCTTGTTGCAATGCTCGCAACGGCACTCGACGCGCATGGCGAATCCCCCCTCGCGGTGTCCGGCATCCAGCCATTGGACGCCACGGGGGGGCCGGAGTCAAGGGCCCCGAGGGGCACACCCCGGCGGAGAAGGCGCCGGGGCCCTCCCGTCCGGCCGTCACTCCATATCGGACAGGTGCGCACGCAGCTTGCGGATGGCCTTGTACTTCTCATCGCTGACACGCTGCGCCGGCAGGCCGAGACGCTCGCCGATCTCGTTGACCGAGTGGCCCTCGAAGCTCAGGCGCAGGATGCCCTGCTGCCGTTCGGACAGCAGGCGCTCGGCGGCGCGTTCGACGGCCTCGCGGTCCTCGGAGCGTGCCCCGTCGGACTCGGTGCGCGGGTCGGCGGCGAGGTCCACGCCGTCGCCGTGCCGCTTGGCGCGCTGGGTGCGCTTCTTGACGGCGTCGATGGCGCGGAGGAACTCGCGGCGCTCGTCGCCCTCGGCGGTGAGGGCGTGGCCCCAGCGCGAGGCCGGCACGCGCTCCAGCAGGCGGCGGAACACCTCCTGGGTGCAGTCGCCCCAGGAGTCCGCCGGCAGCCGGGCGTTGCGCCAGCAGGAGGTGCAGTACCTCCCGATGTCGTTGAGCGCCCTCGGGCCGGCGTCGCCGGCCAGGGCCTCGCCGCCCATCGCCGACAGGGCCGTGCCCAGGACCATCGCCATCATCATCGGCCGGTGGGCCGGCAGCAGGCTTCTCGGTGTCATCGCGGCCTGTTCTCCGTGAGGGCCACACGCTCCCTGGTCGGATCGGACATCTTCGCGGCGGAATCTCGCCTCCACCCTTATTCGCGACTGATCGGCAGACATCAGGAGTTAGACAAAATGAGACAGTGTGGGGCGACGGGAGAGGCCTCGCCGGTCTGACCACTGGGCCTGAAACGCAAATTCCGCAGTGGATTTGCATTTCTGGGGGTGTGAGGGGGGGGTGCAATGCAATGCAATTCACCCCACCCAGGCCACACATCCCGTCCAATTCCGTCTATTTCCCACCCCCCCGGCTGAGCGGTTACCATTATTCTACCCCGGAGACGCCCGTGGGGGAGCGGAGCTGACGCATGTCCATCATCTTTCGCGTCCTCGGCCCCGGCGACGCCGACGTCCTGGGCCGCGTCGCGGAGGGCGTCTTCGACCACGCCCTCGACCCGCGCTGGACGGCGGAATTCCTGGCCGACCCGCGCCACCACCTGGCCGTCGCCGTCGACGAGGCCCACGAGGGCGGGCCGCTGGTGGTCGGCATGGCGTCGGGCGTCCATTATGTCCACCCCGACAAGGCGCCGCAGCTCTGGGTCAACGAGGTGGGCGTGGCCCCGCCGTACCAGAACCGCGGCGTCGGCCGGCAACTCCTGGCGGCCCTGTTCGAGCGCGGCCGGGCCCTCGGCTGCCGCGAGGCGTGGCTGGGCACCGAGGAGGACAACGCGGCGGCCCGCCGCCTGTACGCCGCCGTCGGCGGCGTCGAGGAGAAGATGGTCTACGTGACGTTCCAGCTCACCCCGGAGCCCGAGGCGAGGTGATCCGATGGCGCGAGATGCGATCCCGACGTGGTGCTTCGCGGTCACCGTCGTGCGCAAGGGGGACCGGTTCCTCCTCGTCCACGAGCGCAAGCACGGCCAACTGTGGTATCTGCCGGCGGGCCGCGTCGAGCCGGGCGAGACGTTCGCCGAGGCGGCGCGGCGCGAGACGTTGGAGGAGACGGGCGTGCCGGTGCGGCTGACGGGGGTGATCCGGGTGGAGCACACGCCGGGCCCGTCCGCCGCGCGGATGCGGGTGGTGTATCTGGCGGAGCCGACGGACGACACGCCGCCGAAGGCCGTGCCGGACGACGAGTCGCTGGGGGCGGCGTGGGTGGGCCTGGACGAGATGTCGAGCTACCCGCTGCGCGGGGGCGAGGTGCGCGAGCTGATGGCCTACGTCGCGGGGGGCGGCGTGGTGTGCCCGCTGGAGGTGATCCAGGCGGAGGGGATGCCGTACCGGGCGGGGGGCGGGGCGTGAAGCCGCCCGCCCCCCGATCGCCTCACTTGGCGCGGCCCATGTCTTTACCGCCGTCCGCCGGTTTTCGAGACGGCCCCGGGGCGAAATCCGCTTTCCGGCCTGACTCCGCATCGTCAGGGCCGGGAAGCCTCACCTTCGGCACCGCCCTCACGCGATCCGCAGGCCGCGGCACGTCTCCTCGTAGGGCTCTTCCAGCTCCAACGGGACGGAATGAGTGTCGGCCACCCAGAGGGGCAGCGTCGGCAGGGGCTGCCCGATCCGCAGGACGTGCGCCCACGTCTCCAGGAACCGCTTCCGGCCACGCTCGACCCACCGGCAGGAGGCCGCGTAGATCGCCGGCGGCTCGGCACCCATGATCGGGTCACGCTGCCCGACCATCTCCAGCAGCCCGGCGTAGAGGTTGAAGTGCATCGGGGTGACGAGGTCGATGATCCCCACCGAGACGCCCTTGCGGAGCAGGGCCTCGCACTTGCCGACGAACGCCTGCCGGGTATCCGGCCGGTCCTTGTTGGCGGGGCTGACGATCTCGACGGCGGCGACGAGGTGCCGGTCCCGCCGCTCGTCGTAGACGCGCACCTCGTATTCCGACGTGCTGAGCAGCTCCGTCTCGACCAGCAGCGACGGCGCCGATGGCGCCCAGGCGGCCCCGCCGTCGCCCGGCGGGGCGACGGCGGGCTCGTCCAATTCGAACGACGCCACGTCGATCTCGACGTAAGGCCCGACATGGACCCGCGGCTCGGCGACATAGCGAGCCGGGAGCCGCCTGTTCAGATGCTTGGCGATCTCGCCAGGCCAGAGCCCGTGGAAGCCCTCCCAGTTGGAACGCCTCGACACCGGCGGGTGGAAGTGGTCGCGGAGCGGCATGAGCTCGTACCTCCCCCGGCATTCTACCAGGGGCGGTGGATTCTCGAGACGGCCCCGTGGCGGAAACCGCTTCTCACGGTGGAATCGTGCCAGAGGGCCGATGATGCCCTCCGATGCCGCCAACTTCGCCGATCTGGCCGCCTTCCCCGCCGCCCAGTGCGCCAACCGCCTCGGGGCCACAGGATACGCCGCTCCGCCATCCCCGACACCACTCTCATTCCCCCTGGCCGGCGCGGCTCAGGGGCGAGAGGAGGGCGGCCGTTGCGTGGCGGCGGTGAGGCGGAACGCCTGGTGCCGAGGCCGGCCGGTTCGTCCGGGGCGGCCGAGTTGGCGCGGCTGTACGCGGGGCTTGCGGTGGAGGAGGCGGGGGAGGTGCTGGGGCTGCCGCGCGCCACGGCCTACCGCGAGTGGGCCTCCGCTCGGGCGTGGCTGATGGCGGCGCTGGCATGAGGCTCGCGGGGAAAGATGGCGGGGGGCGGGGCGTGAGGCGGCCCGCCCCCCGATCGCCTCACTTGGCGCGGCCCATGTCTTTACTGCCGTCCGCCGGTTTTCGAGACGGCCCCGGGGCGAAATCCGCTTATCCTGGCAGGGGAACCGCAGGCCGGATTGGAGATGCCCATGCCCGTCGATCCCGTGAAGGTGAAGGAGCTGTTCCAGGCCGCCCTGTCGGCGGACGACGTGGGGGCGCTGCTGCGGGATCTCGATGCCGAGACGCGCCGCCGCGTCGAGGAGCTGCTCGCCGCCCACGCCAAACCCGGCCTCACCGGGCCTTTCGTCCCCGAGGCCCCGGCTGGTGGGAAGGTCGGACCGTACAAGCTGCTCCAGCAGATCGGCGAGGGCGGCATGGGCGTCGTCTGGATGGCCGAGCAGTCCGAGCCCGTCAGGCGGCGCGTCGCCGTCAAGGTCATCAGGCCCGGCATGGCCTCCGCCCAGGTGCTGGCCCGCTTCGAGGCCGAGCGGCAGGCCCTGGCCATGATGGACCACCCCAACATCGCCCGCGTCTTCGACGCCGGCACCACCGAAGGGCGGCCTTACTTCGTCATGGAGCTGGTCCACGGCGTGCCGATCACGCGCTTCTGCGAGGAGCGGAAGTTGCCCGTGCGCCGCCGCCTGGAGCTGTTCCGCTCCGTGTGCCAGGCGATCCAGCACGCCCACATGAAGGGCGTCATCCACCGCGACATCAAGCCGTCCAACGTCCTCGTCTGCCTCTACGACGACGAGCCGGTGCCCAAGGTCATCGACTTCGGCGTCGCCAAGGCGCTCGACCAGCCGCTGACGGAGCGGACGCTGTTCACGCAGTTCGGCGCGGTGGTCGGCACCCTGGAGTACATGTCCCCCGAGCAGGCGGTCATGAACCAGCTCGGCATCGACACCCGCTCCGACGTCTACTCCCTCGGCGTGCTGCTGTACGAGCTGCTCACCGGCACGACGCCCCTGGAGCGGGGCAGGCTGCGGACCGAGGCGTTCGACGCCGTGCTCCGGCTGATCCGCGAGGAGGAGCCGCCGCGCCCCAGCACGCGCCTCTCGACGATGGAGGGCAAGCCCGGGAAGGAGTCGGCGCGGCTGGCCGGGGAGGTGCGTGGGGAATTGGACTGGATCGCGATGAAGGCGTTGGAGAAGGACAGGGCGAGGCGCTACGAGACCGCCTCCGCCCTGGCGAGGGACGTGGAGCGCCACCTGGCGGGCGAGCCGGTCGAGGCGTGCCCACCGACCCTGGGCTACCGCCTGGCCAAGGCGTATCGCAGGAACAGGGCGGCGATCCTGATCGCCGGGGCGTTCGCTGCGGTGATGGCCGCCGCCGCCGTGGTGAGCGTGATGTTCGGGCTGTGGGCGCGGCAGGCGGCGGCGCTGGCCGAGGGCCGGCGGATCGAGGCCGAGGAGAGCGGCCGGGAGACGACGGAGGCGAACCGGAAGTTGCGGCTCGCCCACGACGACCTGCGGAACGGCTCGTACCTCTGGGACATGCAGATGATGCCCGCCGCCTGGGCCGCCGGCAACCTGGGCCAGATGAGGGAGGCCCTCGCCCGCCACGTCCCCACGCCGGACAGCCCCGACGACCTTCGCCGCTTCGAGTGGCACTACTGGGACCGCCAGTGCCATGCGGAACGTGCCCTGCGACAACTGGAGCCTTCTTCAGGCGCGGCGGTGACGGGCGGTGAGTCCTGGGACTTCAGCGGGGACGGCATCAGGCTCGCCAGTTTGAAGCCCCCGAAGCCCGGGGGGGCGCCACCCGGAGGTGACCGTGTGGGACGTGGCCAGCGGGAAGAAGATCCTCGCCCATCGAATCGTCCTGAAGCAAGCCCTTGGCCCCACGCAGGAGATGGATCTCTTTGGAGAAGTGCGGCTCTCCCACGACGGCACCCGGGTCGCCGCAGCCATGGACCTCACCAGGCAACTTCAGGTCGTGGAGGTGGCGACGGGGAGGGTCCTGCTCG
Organism: uncultured Alcaligenaceae bacterium; assembly: GCA_964630925.1. Classification (GTDB taxonomy): domain Bacteria; phylum Planctomycetota; class Planctomycetia; order Gemmatales; family Gemmataceae; genus RGDT01. Next base: position 14,939 of record CAZVZK010000077.1, on the reverse strand, counting down.
ACCTCGCAGGCACGGGGATCGCCAACCGGCCCTGGCACCTCAGCCCCGACGGCGGCAGCCTCGCCGCCGTGGTCCACGGCGGTGACTTCGATGCCCCGAGAGGCGACTTTTCTCATCGAACCTTCCGGGTGTGGGATGTGAACACCGGCAAGGAGCTGTGGTCGCTCGAAGGCGCGTCAGGAAGCTTCAGCGCTGACGGACAGCGGATCGTCGGCAACGTCCTGATCCCGCCGGCGGCCCTCGCCGCGCGGGCCGTGGCCGCCGGCGCTGCCGCCGATCTCGCGTCCGGGCTGACGAGCATCCTGTCCTTGACGCGGTTCTCGTCGAGCGGGCCGTGGCCGCCGGAAATGTCCGGCAGCTCCAAAGAACGGCTGGCCAAGGTGTGGGACGTGAGGACCGGCAAGGAGTTGGCCGGCTGGGGCGTGGGGTGGGGGCGTGGGTACTTGCATCGGATGCCGCCGGGCCAACGGGAACGGGTGGAGACCCAAAGCCCCGACGGCCTCTGGCATGACCCCAGCCCCGATGGACGCTGGCTAGCCACCTGGGTGGAGGACCCTAGCGGGGTGGCCAAACACCCGGTGAGGGTCTGGGACACCACGACGGGCAAGGAGCGGCTCTCCTTCCCCATCCCGTTCCCACTCCCCGCCCAGACGCATGCCCACTCGTTCTTCAACGCGGACGGCACCCGGCTCGCCTTCTGGAAGGGCACGCCGGGGGAGGCGAACATGGTCGCGGTGTGGGACCTTTTGACGGGGAAGGAAGCCTGCACGATCACGCTCAAAGAGGTGTTCCCGCGGCTCGAGTTCAGCCCGGATGGCCGGCGGCTCGTCGAGGTGACGGGGACACGCGTCACCGGCTGGGACACCGACACCGGGAAGGCCGCCTTCACGCTGCACGCCCGCGGCAAGCCCGTCGCGGCGGCCGCGTTCAGCCGGGACGGCCGTCGCTTGTTCACGGTGGACCTCGCGGGCACGCTGAGCGAATGGGATACTCACCCGGAAGATCCGGTGGTCGTGCCCCTCGGATCGGCGGCCAGGGGGCTCGGCGGGCTTGGTGGGCTCGGCGGGCTTGGTGGGGGGATCGGGAGGGGAGTGGAGCACCTGGCGCTCAGCCCCGACTCGACGCGTATCGCACGGTTGATCACTGACGACAAGGGGTGGACGCCCCTCGCGGTCGAGGTCTGGGGGACGGCGGCCCCCCGGAAGCTGGCTCGCCTGACCCCCCGCCCGCGTGAGGGGCGGCGCGGCATGAGCGCCCTCGGCTTCAGCGGCGACGGGCGGAAGGTGATCCTCGCTCGGGGGCGGGCCTCCCCAGTGATGTCGGAGCCGCCCCCCGGCGCGAAGGAGATGACGAAAGCCTCGCCCGGCGATCTGACCGTGTGGGACATCGCCACGGGGGCGGAGGTCTCGTACAACGAAGTCCCCGGGCCGCCGGCCGATGCCCAATCGATAGCCTTCTCCCCGGACCTGTCTCACGCCGCCCTGTGCGACGGAAGGCTGGACGAGGGAAAGTCCCAGGCGGGGCCGCCCAGGCTCGTCGGGGGCTGCCTGCGGGTGCTCGATCTCGCGAATCGCCGGGACGCATGGAAGATCGAGATGCCCGGGCGGCTCGTCACGAGACTCGCCTTCAGCCCCGACGGCCGTCGGCTCACTGGGATCGTGTCTCCCGCCGACGGAACCGCGGTGGACAGGGTGAGGCGTTTGACCGTGTGGGACGCCGGAACCGGGACGGAGCTCGCGGCCGCCGAGGCGAGCTGGGGGTGGGCAAGAAACGTCGTCTGGAGCCCGGACGGCACGCGGCTGGCGGTCCTGGCGGTTGGCGACGACTCGGGCTCGGCGTTCCTGGAGGTCCGCGACGCGGCGGACTGCAAGAGGCTGTTCGGGATCGCAGAGCCCACGGGGGGGGCGGGGCATTTCTACTTCGAACTCGCCACCTTCTCGCCGGACTGCCGGCGGATCGCGGGATTCGTGGGTGAGGATGACGGTCGGGAGCGCAAGGTGAAGGTCTGGGACGCCGCCACCGGCAAGGAGCTGCTGGCCCTGGGGACGGACACGAGGCCCACCTGGGACCGGCTCCCACCCGGCGGGCCGTTCCCCGGCCGACGCTCGCTGATCCCTGTCGGCCTCTCATTCACCCCGGACGGCGGCCGCCTCGTCTTCTTCTCGACGATGGTGCCGGGGCTGCCCCCCGGCAGCGTGCTGGTCCAGACGTGGGACGGCACGCCGCGGAAGGAGGGGCCGTGAGCGAGCCGGCCGCCGACCTCCTGCCCCTCGTCTACGCCGAGCTGCGTGCCCTCGCCGCCGCCCACATGCGTCAGGAGCGGCCCGGACACACCCTCGACGCCACCGCCCTCGTCCACGAGGCGTACCTCCGTCTCGGCGGCGAACGACGCTTCGAGGACCGCCGGCACTTCCTGGCCGCCGCCGCCCAGGCGATGCGGCGCATCCTCATCGACGACGCCCGCAGGAAGCTGGCGGACAAGCGCGACGGCGGGCAACGGTTCACGCTGTCCGAATCCGACCGCGTCGAGATCCCCGACCCCGCCCGGCTCCTGGCCGTCGATGAGGCCATCGAACGCCTCGCCGCCGAGGACGCGGGGGCGGCCGAGCTGGCACGGCTGAGGCTGTTCGCCGGGCTGTCGGTGGAGGAGGCCGGCGAGGCGCTGGGCCTGCCGCGCGCGACGGCCTACCGCGAATGGGCCTACGCCCGCGCCTGGCTGACGGCGGCATTGGGGTGAGGCTCGCGGGGAAAGAGTGCGGGGGGCGGGGCGTGAGGCGGCCCGCCCCTCTGTCATTTCACTTCGCCCGGCCGAGGTACTTGGCCTCTGCGGTGCCCACCGTGATCATGTCGCCGATGGCGATGTGCGGCGGCACGTTGACCTTCAGGCCCGTCTCCAGCGTCGCCGGCTTGTACTGCGCCGCCGCCGTCGCCCCCTTCAGCGCCGGGTCCGTCTCGGTCACCTTCAGGTCCACCTGGGCCGGCAGGTCGATGCTCAGCGGCTTGCCGTCGTAGAACGTCACCTGGCAGGTGTTGTTCTCCTTGAGGTACAGCGGCAGGTCGCCGACCATGTCCTCCTGCAAGGTGACCTGCTCGAAGGTCTCCTTGTCCATGAAGACGTAGCCGTCGGTGTCCTTGTAGAGGTACTCCATCTCGCGTTTGTCGAGGTACGCCTGCTCGACTTTGTTCTCGGGGTGGACCCGCACCTCGTTGACGAGGCCGGTCTTCAGGTTCTTGATCTTGATGGTGAGCTTCGACGGGAGGTTGCCGGGGGTGCGCAATTCGCGGTCAACGCACATGCACAGCTGACCCTCGTACAGGATCACCATCCCCTTGCGAACGTCGATGTAAAGGATCGAGGCCACGCGATACTCCGATGTCATGCGGGGGCCGTCGCCACATACCGGGGGCGCGGCCATGACAGGATCGTAGACCCCGGCCCGGAGGGGTGTCAATGGCAGTCAGACGCCGGCCCGCCCCGCGCGGATGCACTCCTTCATGTCGCGGACGGCCCGCTCCAGGCCCACCAGCACCGCCCGGCTCACGATGCTGTGGCCGATGTTCAGCTCCTCCACCTCCGGCAGCGCCGACACCGCCTGCACGTTGTGGTAGTTCAGCCCGTGCCCCAGATGCACATGCAGCCCCAGCGACGCCGCGTGCTTGGCCGACGCCGCCAGGATGCCCAACTGCTTCCGACGCTCGGCCGGCGTCTTCGCCTCGGAGTAGGTCGCCGTCTGGATCTCGACCGCCTGCGCCCCCAGCCGCTTCGCCGCGTCGATCTGCGCCACCACGGGGTCGATGAACAGCGACACCTCGATCCCCGACGCCTGCAAGCGCTTCACGGAATCGCCGACGCGCGTCTCGTTGGCCAACACGTCGAGGCCGCCCTCGGTGGTCAATTCCTGCCTCTTCTCCGGCACGAGGGTGGCCTCGTCGGGCTTCTCGCGGGCGGCGATGGCGAGCATCTCCTCCTCGCACGCCATCTCCAGATTCAAACGGCAGAGGACGGTCTGGCGCAGAATCGTCAGGTCGCGGCCGTTGATGTGCCGGCGGTCCTCGCGCAGGTGGACGGTGATGCCGTCCGCGCCGCCCAGCACGGCGAGGGCCGCCGCCGTCACCGGGTCGGGCTCGGCGGCGCGGCGGGCCTGCCGCAGCGTGGCGACGTGGTCGATGTTGACGCCCAGTCGGATCATCGTCGCTTCGCTCCAGTTTTCAGTTTTCAGTTGTCAGTTTTCAGCGAACAGCAGGGCCCCGATGGGTTGAGATCGCCGCTGAGAGCTGAGAGCTGAGAGCTGAGAGCCGAGAGCCGAGAACTACGGAAGCCGCAGGCTCTGAGGCAAGTCCGGCGCGGCCTCGCGGTATCGCCGCGCCTCCCGGAACACCAGCTTGAACAGGGCGTAGCCGACCACCAACTGGCCGACGCACAGCAACAGGCCGCGGAACGGCTCGGGCAGCACGGCGTTCAGCGGCATCCACCACGACGGCAGGACGAAGAGGGCGACGAGGGCGGGGATGCCGAAGCGGCCCCACCACGACATCGCGTAGCGCGGATCGACGAACATGCGGTAGGCGGCCCGCGCCTCCGCCAGCGCGTCGGCCAGCGATCCCGGCTTCGGCGGCCCCGGCGGCGGCGCCAGGCCTGCCGGCAGCAAGGACCGCCCCGCCTCCAGCAGCGACGCCGCCCCGGCCAGCAGCGAAGGTCCGTCGGACTTCATCGGCGCCGGCTCCGCCAGCCGCGCCGCCAGCCGCTTCTCCAGCTCCTGCAACTGCTCCAGCGTCGATTCCAGCCGACGCACCCGGTCGTCGATGTCGGCGGCGGCCACGATCCCCGTCGGGGCGACGGGGGCCGGCGCCGGGGCCGGGGCGAAGGTCGGCTCGTGCGGCGGCGCGGCGGCGGGCGGCGGCTCCGGGGAGGGCGGGCCGACGACCTCGTCCTCGGGCGGCGGGCCGTAGAGGACCGGGCCGGGGGGCGGCGCGTCGGCGGGGGGGCCGGTGTCATCCATGTCGGCCCGCTTCTTCTTCGCCACGGACGCCCTCCCGTCTCCTCATCCGGCCGGGCCCCCGCGGGACGCCTTGCCTTCGATGGCGCTCGTCATGTCCTTCGTCGGGAAGTTCTTCGGCAGCTCGAGCGTCACCTTGCCCGTCGCCGCCCACTCCGTCCCGCGCTGCAACGTCGCCTGGAACCCCACGCAGCGCATCCCGTCGGTGTCGTGGCCCATCGGCGTGTGGAAGATGCGCCCCTTGCCGTACGTCACCGTCCAGATCATCGGCTCGTGCTCGCCGGTGCCGCCCTTCTTCTTGTCGGCGTAGGCGGTCGCCAGCACCTTCACGTTCTTGATGGGGCCGCGCATCCCGTGATACAGCTCGTCCGCCGTGTGCATCCACTCGCGCGGCATGCCTTTCGTGATCGGATGCTCGGCGTCTCGCACCACGATCTGGAAGGCGTGCTTGCTGCCGTGGCCGGCCCCCGCCCCCTTGCCCTTCTCCGTCCGGACCTCCTTGCCGTCCGCGTCGAGCGTGAGCCGGTCGCCGAAGTTGGCGCCGCGCCAGCCCATGCCGATGATCTCATTGTACTCCTTCCAGCCCGTGAAGGAGTTATTCGCCGCGTGGACGATGACGACCTGCAGCTTGCCCTCGCGGACGCGCTCCTCGAATTCCTTGTTGAACGCCTCGGGCCACGGCGCGCCGTTGTAGTTGCTGACGACGACGGCATAGTCGCTCAGCTTCGGCGGGAATTCGACCGTCTCGACGCGGCCGGGCTTGTCGCCCTTCTTCAGGTGGCTGGTCACGTCCACCTTGAACTTCTTCGCCGCCTCCAGGTGGGACTTGAGCAGCGGCGTCGTGGAGCGCCAGTCGTGGTTGTTCTGGCCGTCGATGATCAGCACGCGGATGGGGCCGGGCTCGGGGCGCTCGTCGGCGGCGGGCAGGGACAGGGCGAGGCAGCACAGGAGAGGGTTCACGACATCACCGATGGTGTGAGGGAGGCCCCCGTCTCGCCGCCACGCGCAGCGGGGCGCGGGGGTAGGGGGAAAAGGGAGGGGCCGGCCCCTGGGCGGGGCCGGCCCCCGGGAGGGATCACTTGCCGGTGAATTCCTTGAGCGTCTTCAGGATCTGCGCCTTCACCTTGACGCTGGCGGGCTTGGCCTTCACCTCGACCTCGCGGCCCGCCACCATGCGCTTGCCGGCCTTCGTCGGGGCCTTCTTGACCAGCTTCAGCTTCACCAGGCCGGGGATGTCGAACTGGCCGGGGCCCTTCTTGCCCAGCTGAGCCAGGATCAGGTCGCTCAGCGCCTCGAACACCGCCGCCACCTGCTTCGGCTCCAGGGCCGTCTTCTCGGCCAGCTCCTTGTAGATCGCGGTCTTCGGCATGCGCTTGACTTCGGAATCTTTCTCGGCCATCGTGTCCCTCTCGTTCTTTGCTGGGAAAAACGGCATGCGGGCGGATCGTACTGCGAACGTAGGGGCCCGGGCGCGGATCGTCAATCGCGGATTCCCTAGGTTTTTCCACGTCCCCGCCCCGTTCCCGCCGACCCCACGCCTCGATACGCTACCCCGCGGGGGCCGACACCGCGTGAATCGGGGGGCGGGACGATGGCGGATCCGGTGGTGATCGCGACGTGGGCGTTCGGCAAGACCGCCGTCGAGAAGGCCCTCCCCCTCCTCGCCGCCGGCACCCCCGCCCTCGACGCCGCCCTCGCCGGCGCCCAGGCCGTCGAGGACGACCCCAAGGTCAATTCCGTCGGCTACGGCGGCCTCGCCAACAGCGTCGGCACCGTCTCCCTCGACGCCTGCGTCATGGACGGCCAGACCCTGGCGTGCGGCGGCGTGGCCGGCGTCGAGAACGTCCGCCACGTCGCCGCCCTCGCCCGCCGCGTCATGGAGAAGACGCCCCACGTCCTGCTCGTCGGCGAGGGGGCCCGCCTGTTCGCGCTGCAACAGGGCTTCCCTCTCGACACGCTGCACACGCCCGAGAGCGTCGCCGAGTGGCACAAGACACGCCCGAAGATGGGGAAGAAGGCCGCCTCGATGGACCTGGCCCCGACGGGCACGTTCCCTGGCGAGAGCCACGACACCGTGACGGTCCTGGCGCTGGACAAGAAGGGCCACCTGGGCGGCGTCTGCACCACGTCGGGGCTGGCCCACAAGATGCCGGGCCGGGTGGGCGACTCGCCGATCATCGGCGCGGGCCTCTACGTGGACGACACCGCCGGGGCGGCGGGCGGCACGGGGGTGGGCGAGGAGATCATCCGCGTCAGCGGGAGCTTCCTGATCACCGAGGCGATGCGTGCCGGCAAGACGCCGCAGGAGGCGTGCGAGATCGCGGTGAGGCGCGTCAACGCCCTGGCGGTGCGCCGCGGCGTGCACCCGGCGCGGGTGGCGTTCCTGGCCCTGGGGCCGAAGGGCGCGGTGGGCGCCGCCTGCACGAAGGACGCGAATTTTCAGTACGCCGTCGGGCGCGGGGCCAAGGTCGAGTTACTCAAGGCGAAGGAGCTGGGCGTCGAGTGAGGCGTCGCAGGAATCCTTCCGATCCCGTGTGAAAATCCGGGCGGAAACGCCGGCCCGGCTCGGCACGCGGGGGGAATGTGACCTAGGCTAGAGCATGCCCAATTCCGGCCCGCTCGACCGGGGAAGAGGACGCGATGCCGGCCCCGACGACCACGACCGACTTCCTGGAAGTGCTCCGCAAGAGCAAGCAGGTGGACACGCGGCGCGTGGACGAGTTCCTCGCCAGGCCGCGCAGCCAGCCGCCCGCCTCGGAGCCGAAGAAGCTGGCCGCCCAGCTCATCCGCGCCGGGCTGCTCACGGTCTTCCAGGCCGAGCAGTTCCTCCTGGGCAAGACCAAGGGGTTCACGCTGGGGGCGTACCGCATCATCGAGCGCATCGGCACGGGCGGCACCGGGACGGTGTACCTCGCCGAGCATCAGGTGATGAAGCGGCGCGTGGCGATCAAGATCCTGCCGACGACCCTGGCCGCCGACCCGGCCATCCGCGAGCGGTTCAAGCGCGAGGCGCAGGCGGCGGCGCTGCTCGACCACCCCAACGTGGTCCACGTCTACGACTTCAAGGACGAGGCCCGCGTCCACGCCATCATCATGGAGTACGTCGAGGGGCCCAGCCTCCAGCAGCTCATCACCAGGCGCGGGGCGCTGCCGATCGCGGCGTCGTGCGAGTACATCCGTCAGGCGGCCATCGGCCTGCAGCACGCCCACGACGCCGGCCTCGTCCACCGCGACGTGAAGCCGGCGAACCTGCTGGTGGACGCCTCCGGACTGGTCAAGGTGCTGGACCTGGGGCTGGCGCGGTACGAGGCGGAGGGCGAGTCGTCTCTGACGCGGCAGTTCAACAGCAAGATGGTGATGGGGACGGCGGACTACCTGGCGCCGGAGCAGGCGATCAGCCTGCACGAGGTCGATCACCGGGCCGACGTGTACGCCCTGGGCGCGACGCTGTACGCCCTGCTCGCCGGCAAGCCGCCCTTCCACGAGGGGAGCATCGGGCAGAAACTGCTGTGGCACCAGACGCTGGCGCCGGAGCCCATCGAGAGGGTGCGTCCCGAGGTGCCGGCGGCGCTGGCGTCCCTGGTGGCACGCATGCTGGCGAAGAAGCCGGACGACAGGCCGGCGACGTGCAACGACGTGGCACGCGAGCTGGAGGCGTGGGCGTGCCCGCAGGGCCAGCCGCTGGACATCACGCCGTCGAAACACTCGCTGGCGGAGTTCACGCTGGGCAGCCGCGGGGCGTTGCCCCCGGTGTCGCCGTCCTCGGGGTCGCGGCCCCTGGAGGTGCAGGCCACACGCGACACGATCACGGGCCAGAAGGACGACACGGCGCGGCTGTCGCCGAAGACGCCGGCGCCGCCGACGCGCGGGCCGGTGATGTCCATGCGTCTGCTCATCCTGGGCGGCGCCCTCGCGGCGGCCATCGGCACGCTCGGGGGCGTGGTGATGATGCTGCTGCTACGGTAGGCCCGACGGACGAGGACGGGGGTCTCGCCCCCCGCTCACAGAGGGGTGAGGGTGGCGGCTTCGCGGAGCCCTGGGACCCCTCACCGCCGCACCCGCGCCGTCAGCTCCGACACCGGGATCAGCGTCCCCCCCGCCGGCTTCTTCGCCCCCCCGCACCCGCCGCACTGGCCCGAAAGCGACTTCATCAGCCCGCGCACGAGGTACGCCGCCGACGCCGCCACCGCCAACAGCACCAGCGCCGTCTGCATCCCTCACCCCACCAGCCGCGACCCCACCTGATACACCACGAACGCCGCCACGTACGCCAGCACCGTCATGTACACGAACGTGAACGCCGGCCACGCCCACGACCCCGTCTCGCGGCGGATCACCGCCAGCGTCGAGACGCACTGGGCGCACAGCGCGAAGAACACCATCAGCGAAACCGCCGCCGGCGGCGACAGCCCCTCCTTGCGCATCTCCGCCCCCAGGCCCTTCTCCGACAGGTCCTTCCACGACGCATTCAGCACCGCGTCGCTCTCCACCTTCCCCTGCCGGTACAGGATGCCCAGCGTCCCCACCACCACCTCGCGCGCCGGGAAGCTCGCCATCGCCGCCACCCCCAGCCGCCAGTCCCACCCCAGCGGCCTCACCGCCGGCTCGATGAACAGCCCCACCCGCCCCAGGATACTCTGCCGCTTCCACTCCATCGTCAGCCGGTTGATCTCGTCATCCACCGGGTCGAGCTTCTCGTTCAGCTCGTCCAGCTCCTTCTTCAGCGGGCTCATCTTCTCCATCAGCGCTTCCAGCTCCCCCTTCAGCCGCGGCTCGTCGGGCGGGTTCGCCTTCAGCTCCAGCGCCATCTCCGTGGCCTCCTTCTCGAACGGCGTGAGCTTCTCCTTGAGGTCCTTCGCCTTCTCGCGCTCCTCCGGGAACAACGCCTCCTGCTTCGCGATCGCCTCCGGGTACCCCGCCGTCGGGAAGTACAGCAGCGCCCACACGACCACCATCGCCGCCAGGATCATCGTCCCCGCCCGCGCCAGGAACTCATACGCCGCCTCCCACACACGCAACATCACGCCCGTGAACGTCGGCCACTTGTACGCCGGCAGCTCCAGCACGAACACCGGCGCCTCGCCCGGCAGGATCGTCCCTTTCAGCGCCAGGGCCACCAGCGGCGCCGCCACCAGCCCGATGGAGTACATGGCGAACAGCACCACGCCCGGCACCCACCACGAGTACCCCGTCGTGAAGAACGCCCCGATCATCAGCGTGTAGACCGGCAGCCGCGCCGAGCAGCTCATCAGCGGCGCCACCAGCATCGTCACCAGCCGGTCACGCGGGTTCTCGATCACCCGCGTCGCCATGATCCCCGGCACGGCGCACGCCAGCGACGACAGCATCGGGATGAACGACTTGCCGCTCAGCCCGCACCGCGACATCAGCCGGTCCATCAAAAACGCCGCCCGCGCCATGTACCCGCAGTCCTCCAGGAACGCCAGGATGGCGAACAGGATCAGGATCTGCGGCAGGAACACCACCACCGCCCCCACCCCGCCGATGACCCCGTCGCGCAGCAGGTCCGTCAGCGGCCCCGCCGGCAGCGTCGCCCGCACCAGCCCGGCCAGGCCGTCCTTGCCCATGTTGATGATGTCCATCAGCGGCTTGGCCGCCTTGAAGATCGACAGGAACAGCACCAGCATCACCGCCAGGAAGATCAGCGTCCCCCAAACCCGGTGCGTCAGGACGGCATCGAGCGTGTCCGTCCACGAGCCGGGCCGCACCTCGGGCCGCCCCACCGCCGCCGACGTGGCCTCGCGTATCCACCCGTACCGCGTCCGCGCCTCCACCGCCGGCACCGAGCAATTCGCCAGCGCCAGCCGCTGCCGAGCCTCGGCCACCGGCAGGCCTGGCACCGCCTGCTCGGTGTACCCGCCCACGTCGAGCAGCAGCCGCCGCAGCAGGAACTCCGGCGCCTCGGGCGCCTTATCACGCAGCCCGGCCACCTCGTCCTCGAACGCCTGCGGGAACGTCGGCCTCTTCACCGGCGCGGCCGCCCCCGCCGCCGCCGCGATGGCCGAGCGCAGCGCCTCCAGCCCCTTGCCGGTGTTGGCCTGGATCGGCACCACCGGCACGCCGAGCTTCTCGCCCAGGAGCGGCACGTCGATCTTCAGGCCCTGGCCCTCGGCCAGGTCGAGCATGTTGAGGGCCACCACCACCGGCAGCCCCAGCTCCAGCGCCTGCGTCATCAGGTACAGGTTGCGGTCGAGGTTCGACGCGTCCGCGATGCACACCAGCACGTCGGGCCGCGGCTCCCCCTTCATCCGCCCCAGCACGACATCGACCGCCACCATCTCGTCGGGGCTGCGCGGCGCCAGGCTGTACGTCCCCGGCAGGTCGATCAGCGTCCACGGCACGTCGCCGCACGCCATCGTCCCCGACTTGGACTCCACCGTGACGCCGGGGTAGTTGCCGACGCGGTGATTCAGCCCCGTGAGGGCGTTGAACAATGTGGTCTTGCCGGTGTTGGGGTTGCCGAGCAGCGCGGCCCGTCTCGCCTGTGTCATGCCACAATCTCCGCCTCGACGAGCGCCGCCTCGGCCCGGCGGATGCTGAGACGGTAATCCCCGACGCGCAATTCCATCGGGTCGCCGAGGGGCGCCACGGCCAGGACCTCGATCACGTCGCCCTCCAGAACGCCCATCTCCATGAGGCGCTGCACGACAGCCCCCCCGCCGCGCACGCTCAGCACGCGGGCGCGTTGACCGATGGGCACCTTGTCGAGTGTGGTCGGCACGTCGGCCTCAGGTGGGAACGGGCCGGACGAGGATCTGCACGGAGTCGCAGCGGATGGAGACACGCCCGCCGCCGATGGCGACGAGACAGGGGCAGCCGCCGCGGAGCATCTGCACGCGGGCGCCGGCACGCAGGCCCATCTCGCCGAGCCGAGCGACCCAGACGGCCTCGCCCTCCACGTCCAGGATCTCGCCCCACTCCCCGGCGCGGAGACAGTCCAGAGGCATCAGAGGATCGGAGGTCACGGGAGGGCACCGGCGGGAGGGAGGCTTGGTGAGACTGAATCTCAGTCTACACGTGGATCTCGGGAGAGTCAAGGGGCCGAACGGCCGTCTTGGCGTAGAGCACGCATCCTGCGTGCTTGCTCCTGGCCGGGGGGCACGCCCGGCCCACCGTGAGGAGCACGCAGGATGGATACCTGCTCTACGCCAAGCGCCCGTTGCCGCGACACCGCCGCCGCGTACTCTACGAGGAACGTCCGCCCATCCCCCCACGCTTCCGGAAGTCCCCCATGAGCGATTCGCCTCCCGTGCCCCCGCGCGCCGTCGGCACCGGGTGGGTCAGCGGCACCCTGTCCGTCGCCCTCGCCTCCGTCGGGCTGTTCGCCGTCCTGTGCTTCCACTTCCCCTCGTACCTCACCATGCCGCAGGCGCGCGAGGCCTACAACCTCCCGTTCATCCGCGCCCTGCTGCACGTCATCCTCGTCGCCGGCTTCCTCTTCGGCCTCGCCAGCTTCGTCCTCCGCCAGAACAAGGCCCTCGGCCTCATCGGCATGGCCATCGTCCTCATCGCCGCCCTCCTCGGCGGGTCGCGCGTCCAGATCGAGGGCGACCTCAAGGACGACCATTACCTCGGCCTCGACTACGGCCTGCTCAACCTGATCGTCTTCTCCGCCGTCTTCATCCCCCTCGAGAAGATGTTCGGACGCCTCGACCACGGCGGCGTCTTCCGCAAGGGCTGGGGCGTGGACCTCACCTACTTCTTCGTCGCCGCCCTGATGGTGCAGATCACCGTCTTCCTCACCCTCAAGCCCGCCGTCGCCCTCTTCTGGTGGGCCGTCATCCCCGGTCTCCAGGCCGCCGTCAAGTCTCAGCCCTACTGGCTGCAGTTCCTCGAGATCATGCTCATCGCCGACCTGGTCCAGTACTGGGTCCACCGCACCTTCCACGAGGTGTCCTGGCTGTGGAAATTCCACGCCGTCCACCACTCCGCCGAGGTCATGGACTGGATGGCCGGCAACCGCCTCCACGTCGTGGACCTCGCCATCACCCGCAGCCTGATCTACCTGCCGTCCTTCCTCCTCGGCTTCGCCGACCCGCCCATGTACGCCTACATCGTGTTCGTCGCCGTGCAGTCCGTCTTCATCCACGCCAACCTGAACCTCGACCTCGGCTGGCTCGGCTACGTCATCGCCGGCCCGCGCTTCCACCACTGGCACCACGGCTGCGAGAAGGAGGCCATCGACAAGAACTTCGCCGTCCACTTCCCCTTCATCGACATGCTCTTCGGCACGTTCCACCTCCCGCCGGGCCGCTGGCCCGCGCAGTACGGCGTCCACAACAACGACGTTCCGGACAGCTACCTCGGCCAGCTCGCCTACCCCTTCCTCCCGTCGAAGAAGGAGCCGCCGCCGCCTACGGCCGCCATGCCTCCGCCCGAAGGTACGCCCCACTGAGGTCGAACCGCCCGTCCTCGACGAGGTCGCGCGGATACACCGTGTTCGCCGGCACCGCCTCCCCGTCGATCAGGCCCGCCACGCTCGCCGCCGCGGCCGCGAGCTCCGAGCAGATCCACGAGTACCGGTCCCGGTACGTCCGCGCCTCGGCCAGGGGCCACGGCCCGCGCGCCCGGAACGGCGTCCCTTGCGCCAGCAGGCGCAGCACCGCGTACGGCTTCCCCTCCTGCGCCGCCGCGAAGTGCGCCAGGGCGAGCGACTCCCGCGCCGTCAGCGCCCGCCGGCAGCGGCGTATCATCACCCCGCCGCCGAAGTCGCGGTGGAATTGCGTCAGACGCCACCCCACGCGAAGGGACGCCACCCACAGCGAGTCATCCGGCCCGGCCTCCAGCACCGCCAGCCGCCCGTCGGAGCGGCGCACCACGACGCCCATGTGCAGCGGCGGCCCGCTCCCCGCCAGGGCGAACAACGCCGTCCACCCCGCCTTCCTGTCGTCGTAGAAGACGAGATCGCCCTCCCTTGGCCGGTAGGGCACGTCCCCCAGCCACCCCACGGACGGCACCGGCGCCACCCCGAGAACACACGCCATCACCGCCACGAACATCGTTCGCCCTCCCTGTGCCTCCCCCGTTCTACGTCCCGCCACACCGCCGAAACAGCCGGACCGTCATCGGGTGGGGTCTGCTGAACGTAGAGCACGCTTCCAGCGTGCTCTCTCCGCCCTCCGCAGACATCGCGCCCATCCAGGGGCGATGCGGAGCACGCTGGAAGCGTGCTCTACGACAGCAGGAAAATCCGGACGCGGATTGGGGAGTCGCCGCCGGACCGGTCCCTGGGGGGGTGAAGTGACACCATCCACCCGACGGACGGAGACGATCATCATGGCGGCACTCGGCACCCTGCTCCTGCTCATCGGCGGCCTGTCGTACCTCCTGCCGCACGTCGGCCTTCAGCTCAAACTCGTCAAACTGCTCCAGATGGCGCACCCCGACGCCGGCCAGTATTGCCTGATCGCCGGCGGCGTGCTGCTCGTCCTCGGCCTCGTCTTCCCCGGCCGGGCCCCCAAACTGCCCGACGTGGGCGAGGTCGTCCCCGACAAGGACGAGGACGAGAAGGGCGGCTCCGTCGGCCTCGTGGGCCTCCTCGCCGTCGCCATCCTGTGCGGCGCTGTCTACCTCCAGGCGAGGTGTGGGACGTTCGACCCGCTCCTCAAGGCCGCCCACGAGGAGATCCAGAAACACCTGCGGCAGCCCACCCCGCCCTCGCCGAAGCCCTGACCACCGGCCCCTGCTCCCGCCTTGTGTCCGCCCTCTACCTTTTTCCCGTTTTTCTTTTCGGAACGGGGTGCCTTCCCCGGATACCCCGAACAGAGAGAAGGTTGTGCATGGGGCATCCCCCGCCCCGAGGCGGGGGCGGGGAGCTTACCGCCATGTCGAGCCGCACCGCCAGGCGTCTGTCGCTCGAAAACCTCGAGGCCCGCGAGGTGCCCGCCGTCTTCGCCACGGCCGCCGGCATCACTTACCAGG
>CAZVZK010000076.1:0-49979 GCA_964630925.1 uncultured Alcaligenaceae bacterium | reverse complement strand
AGGCGCCACGCCAAGCCCGTCGACGAGCCCTCCGTGCTGACTCCGCAGAGCTGCCCCGGCGCCCGCGTTCTTGCGGCGGCCGGACGCCGTGGCTACAGTGAACCTTGCCCCCCCACCGCCCACCCGCCGAGGGCCAACTCATGACCACCCGCCGGCCACGCACGGCCTCCGCCGCCCGCTCGCTGCTCGCCATCCTGCTCATCGCCGCCCTCGCCGCCGGCGGGTGGTACGCCTGGGTGTGGCGCGGGGGCAACGCCGGCGGCCCGCGGTACCGCACCGAGCCGGTCACGCGCGGACGCATCGCCAGCGTCATCAACGCCTCCGGCACCGTGGTGCCGGAGGAGGTCGTGGACGTGGGGGCGCAGGTGGCGGGGAAGATCATCAAGTTCGAGCCGGACCTCGACGGCAAGGAGGTCAACTACCGCTCGCGGGTCGGCAAGGGCCAGACGCTGGCACTCATCGACGACGCGCTGTACAAGTCGGAGGTGGACATCGCCGAGGCCGACGTGTCCCTCGCCGAGGCCGAGGTGGCCCGTTGCAAGGCCGACCTGGATGGCTGCCGCACCCGCTTCGAGCAGTCGGGCCGCGACCTCGACCGCGGCCGGCGTCTGGCGAAGACGAGCAGCATCGCGGCGGCGGAGCTGGAGACGATCCAGCAGACCTACCTGACGAACCAGGCGGCGGTCACCACCGCGGAGGCGACCCTGAAGAAGGCGGAGGCCTCGGTCAGCCGCGCCAAGACGTCGTTCAAGAGGGCGAAGACGACCTGGGACTACACGAAGATCATCTCGCCGGTGGACGGCGTGGTGATCGACCGGCGCGTCAACATCGGGCAGACGGTCGTCTCCAGCCTGAACGCCCCCAGCCTGTTCCTCATCGCCAAGGATCTCAAACGCATGGAGGTGTGGGTCAGCGTCAACGAGGCCGACATCGGGCGCGTCTCGATCTCGCAAGAGGCGGCGTTCAGGGTGGACGCCTTCCCCAACACCACCTTCAAGGGCCGCGTCGAGCAGGTGCGCCTCAACGCCTCCATGACGAACAACGTCGTCACCTACACGGTGGTGGTGAAGGTGAACAACGACGACCTGAAGTTGCTGCCGTACCTGACGGCGAACCTCCAGTTCAGGGTGGACGCCCGCGACGACGTGCTGAAGGTGCCGAACTCGGCCCTGCGCTACCGCCCGCAGGGCGAGCGCGTGGCGCCGGAGTACGCCAAGGCCTACGTCGATGCCCGCCAGAAGAAGGCCACCTCCTCGGAGATGGTCCCCGGCACCGTGCAGGAGAGCCCCGAGGGGCGGATCTGGGTGGAGCGTGGCGGGCTCCTGTACCCCATCCTCGTCCGCATGGGCCTGACCGACGGGAACTTCACCGAGGTCGAGCCGATCACGGACGTGCCCAAGGACGGCCCGCCCAACCCCGAGCTGAAGGAGGGCGACCCGATCATCGTCGGCGAGGCCAGCGGCCCCACGGGCGGCGGCGGCACGAGCAACCCTTTCGCCGTCAAGATGTTCGGCGGCAAGAAGAAGGACAAGGAGTAGGGGTCAGGGGTCAGGGGCCAGGGGTCAGTAAGAGAACAGCCAGTGAACAGCCAGTGAAGCAGAGGGGGAAGGCATGAGCGATCCGATCCGGTACTTCAAGGATCTGATCATCTGGCAGAAGGCGATGGCCTTCGCCGAGGAGGTACACCGCCTGACGGCACGCTTCCCGAGCGAGGAGAAGTACTCGCTGACCAACCAGCTCCGCAGGGCCGCCGTCTCCTTCCCCTCCAACATCTCCGAGGGGCACGCCCGGCAGGGGAAGGAGTTCCTCTTCTTCCTGTCGGTCGCGCGGGGTTCGCTCGCCGAGGCCGAGACGCAGCTCCTGCTGGCCGTCCGCTTCGGGTATCTGACCGAGGAATCCATCGCGAACGCCGAGGGCCTCATCATGGAGATCAGGAAGATGGCCTCCTCCCTCGCGAACAAACTCGCCGTCCACCGGGCCGACCCCGGCGACGCCTGACCCGGCTGTTCACTTGTCTTCACTGGCTGTTGTTCTTGGCTGTTCACTGGCTGTTTTCTTACTGACCCCTGACCCCAGACCCCAGACCCCTGACCCCTATGGACGCCATCATCCGCCTGGAGGACATCACCAAGACGTACTACCTCGGCGAGGTGGAGCTGCCGGTGTTGAAGGGCGTGTCGCTGACGATCCGCCGCGGCGAGATGGTCGCCCTCATGGGGGCGTCCGGGTCGGGCAAGTCGACCCTCATGAACATCCTCGGCTGCCTCGACCGGCCCACGAGCGGCAGGTACTGGCTCGACGGCGAGGACGTGTCCGGCCTGGACGCCGACCAGCGCGCCGCCGTGCGCAGCCGCAAGCTCGGCTTCGTCTTCCAGAGCTTCAACCTCCTGCCGCGCACCAGCGCCCTCGACCAGGTGCTGATGCCGCTGACCTACTCCCCCGCCGGCCAGACGACCGTCAAGGGCCGCGATCGGGCGCTGAAACTGCTGGAGCGTGTCGGCCTGGCGGAGCGGCACGACCACCACCCCTCGCAGCTCTCGGGCGGCCAGCAGCAGCGCGTCGCCATCGCACGGGCGCTCATCAACGAGCCGCCCGTGGTCTTCGCCGACGAGCCGACGGGCAACCTCGACTCGAAGACCAGCCGCGAGGTGCTGACGATGTTCCAGCGCCTCGCCTCCGAGGAGAACATCACCGTCGTGCTCGTGACGCACGACGCCAACGTCGGCGGCTACGCCGAGCGCACCATCCGCATCGCGGACGGGCTGATCGAATCCGGGGCGTTCGTCGGGTAGTTGGTAGTTGGTAGTTGGTAGTTGGTAGTGAAGACCAGCAGCCAACAGCCAACGCCGGCTGCTTTCTTCACTACCAACTACCAACTACCAACTACCAACTATGACGTACTTCTGGCGTGTGCTGATGCTGGCGTTCCACTCCCTGGGGCGCAACGTGTTCCGCTCGGCCCTGACGACGCTCGGCATCGTCATCGGCGTGGCCGCCGTCATCGCCATGGTCGAGATCGGCCAGGGGGCCTCGGCCGCCGTGCAGCAGACCATCCTGAGCATGGGGGCGAACAACATCCTCGTCATGCCCGGCACCGCCACTTCCGGCGGCGTGAGCTTCGGCGGCGGCAGCGCCGTCACCCTCACGCCCGACGACGTGACGGCCATCTCCGACCCGGACCGCTGCCCCGCCGTGGAGGCCGTCGCCCCCATCGTCCGGGCGCGCACGCAGGTCGTGTTCGGCAACAAGAACTGGGTGCCGATCTACATCTACGGCACCACGCCGTCGTACCTCGACATCCGCGACTGGGACCAGCTCGCCGAGGGCAACCCCTTCACGACCTACGACGTGGCCGGCATGCGCGAGGTGTGCCTCGTCGGCCAGACCCTGGTCCGCGAGCTGTTCGACAACGAGTCGCCCGTCGGACAGCAGGTGCGCATCAACAACCGCCCGTTCACGGTCATCGGGGTCCTCTCCGGCAAGGGCGCCAACATGACCGGCATCGACCAGGACGACATCGTCCTCGCCCCCTGGACCACCATCAAGTTCAAGGTGGTCGGGCAGTCGGCGGCCAGCACCAACCAGTCGTCCGCCGCCAGCGCCGCGTCGCAGTACGACAAGGTGAACACGCTGAGCCAGATGTACCCCGGCGCGCCGAGCGTCTTCCCGATCCCCTCGCCGACGCAGCAGGCCGACACCCCCCAGCTCGCCCGCTTCACCAACGTCGATCAGATCCTCCTCAACGCCCGGTCATCGGACCGCATGCTCGCCGCCATCCGCCAGATCCGCGAGGTCCTGCGCGAGCGCCACCGCCTCCGCCCCGACCAGCCCGACGACTTCTCCATCCGCGACATGGCCGAGATGAGCAAGGCCCTCGGCTCCACCTCGGAGCTGATGGCCGGGCTCCTCTTCGTCGTCGCGTGCATCTCGCTGGTGGTGGGCGGCGTCGGCATCATGAACATCATGATGGTCTCCGTCACCGAGCGGACCCGCGAGATCGGCCTGCGCATGGCCGTGGGCGCCCGCCCCCGCGACATCCTGTGGCAGTTCCTCATCGAGGCCGCCGTGCTGTGCCTGCTGGGCGGCATCGGCGGCATCGCCCTGGGCCGCGTCGGCTCGATGCTGGTGGCCGTGCTGGCCGGCTGGCCGACCGCCGTGTCGCCGGCGGCCATCCTCGGCGCCGTCGGCGTGTCGGTGGCCGTGGGCCTCGTGTTCGGCTACTACCCCGCGTGGAAGGCGTCGCGCCTCGACCCCATCGAGGCCCTGCGCTACGAGTGATCGGAGCTCGCAGCATGCACCGGATCGCACTCGCCGCCCTGATCGCACTCCCCGCCCTGGCGCGGCCCGAGGACAAGGCCCCGGCGTGGGCCGCGCCCATGCGCGAGGCCCACGCGAAGTTCACCGGCACGAAGGGCACGTGCGCCCTCTTCGGCGACTCGATCACGGTGAGCCTCGCCTTCTGGGCCGGCCTGCCGGGGACGCGCAAGGGGATGGACGACGCGGCGACAGCCGACTTCGAGGTGGTGAACGGCCACATGAAGAAGGAGTGCTGGCGCGGCTGGCGTGGCCCGGCCTACGGCAACGAGGGCCGCATGACCATCCGCTGGGCCGACGACAACGTCGGGAAGTGGCTGAAGAAGCTCAACCCCGAGACGGCGGTGATCATGTTCGGCACGAACGACCTGACCGCCGTGCCCCTGGAGGAGTACGAGAAGAAGCTGCGTGCCGTGGTGAAGCGGTGCCTCGACAACGGCACCGTGGTGATCCTGACGACGATCCCGCCGCGGAGCGGGATGCTGGAGAAGAGCAGGAAGTACGCGGAGGCGGCCCGCAAGGTGGCGAAGGACCTGCGGGTGCCGCTGTGCGACTACCAGGCCGCCATCCTCGAACGCCGCCCCGACGACTGGGACGGGGCGGCGGAGAAGTTCAAGAAGTATGAGACCTACGAGGTGCCGACGCTCCTCTCGACGGACGGCGTCCACCCGTCCAACCCGAAGAAGTACGCGGGCGACTACTCCGCCGAGGGGCTGAGGTCGAACGGCTTCGGGCTGCGCAACTATGTTACGATGCGGAGCTATGCCGCCGTCATCCGCGAGGTGTTCCGGGCGAAGAAGTGATCGGGCGGTGTCCGGGGTGGCCGGGGGCGGTGCGGCGTATTGGTTAGCCGCGACGCGAAGCGGAGCGCGTGAGGGACATCCCCGAGGTTGCCGCGCCGCGACGCGGAGCACTCCACCCCATGCGCCCCATCAGAACGGGATGTCAGCACCGTCGAGGACCGGTGGGTCGAGGGTGTCTTCGATCTCCACGGCGGGAGGCGTCTCCTCCAGCTCCAGGCACCGGCCCGTGCTTGAAAGCAGCCCCTCCGCCGCGAGAATACCCCGGACGAGACAGACGCAATGATCGGCCACCCGAGAGGGGACGGACAATGTTTGACCTGAGCGCACGGGCCTTGGCAGCTCTCGCCCTCCTCGCCGCCGAGGGTGAGAAGCCGCCCACGCCCCCCGCCGCCGCCCGCGTGCCGCGTGTCCTGAAGATCCACGGCGACGTGCTGACGGACGACTACTTCTGGCTCCGCGAGAAGAAGAAGCCCGAGGTCATCGCCTACCTCAAGGCGGAGAACGCCTACACCGAGGCCAGCACCGCCCACCTGAAGGTCTTCCAGGAGACGCTCTACAAGGAGGCCCTCGGACGCATCCAGCAGGACGACCTGAGCGTCCCCGTCCCGGACCGCGGCCACGTCTACTACAGCCGCACCGAGAAGGGCAAGCAGTACCCCATCCTCTGCCGCAAGAAGGCGGGTGACGGCGCCACCGAGGAGGTGCTGCTGGACGGCAACGAGCTGGCGGCCGGCAAGAAGTTCTTCAGCCTCGGCGCCTCGCGCGTCAGCGACGACGGCAAACTGCTCGCCTACGCCGCCGACTTCACCGGCTTCCGCGAGTACCACCTCAGCGTCAAGGACCTCACGACGGGCAAGCTGCTCGAGGACCGCAAGCGCAAGGCCGCCGGCTTCGCCTGGGCCGCCGACAACAGGACGCTGTTCTATGTCACCGAGGACGCCGCCAAGAGGGCGCACAAGCTCTGGCGCCACGCCGTCGGCACCGACAAGGACACGCTGGTCTACGAGGAGAAGGACGAGCTGTTCCGCCTGAGCGTCCGCAACTCGCGCGACCGCAAGTACCTGTTCGCCACCTCGCGCAGCGCGACGACGAGCGAGGTCCGCTACTTCCGGGCCGACCTCGACTGGGACGCCTGGCGCGTCGTCCGGCCACGCGAGGAGGGCCACGACTACACCGTCGAGACGCGCCACGAGGTCATGTGGATCCGCACCAACAAGGGGGCGAAGGGCTTCCGCGTCGTCACCGCCCTGATGACCGACACGAAACTCGGCGAGTGGACGGAGGCGTTCCCGCACAAGGACGGCGTCACCATCGACGACGTGATCCCCTTCGCCCGGTTCATCGTGCTGACGGTACGCGAGGCCGGCCTCCGCCAAATCGATGTCTACGACACCGAGACGGCGAAGACCCACCGCGTCGACTGGCCCGAGCCGGTCTTCTCCGCGTCCGCCACGCCCACACCCGAGTTCGATACGCCGAAGTTGCGCCTGAGCTACACCTCACTGGTCACGCCGCGCTCGGTCTACGAGTACGACATGAAGACCCGCAAGCGCGTCCTCCTCAAACAGGAGAAGGTCCTCGGCGGCTACGACCCGTCCGCGTACAAGAGTGAGCGGATCTGGGCGACGGCCAAGGACGGCGTGAAGGTGCCCATCTCGCTCGTCTACCACAAGGACACGAAACGCGACGGCTCCGCGCCCCTGTGGCTGTCGGGCTACGGCTCCTACGGCGCCAGCAGCCCGCCGGGCTTCTCGTCGGCCAACCTGTCGCTGCTGGACCGCGGCGTGATCGTCGCCACGGCGCACATCCGCGGCGGCGGCGACATGGGCAAGGCGTGGCACGACGACGGCAAGATGTTGAAGAAGATGAACACCTTCACCGACTTCATCGCCTGCGCCGACCACCTCGTCGAGAAGAAGTACACCTCGCACGCCCGCCTCGCCATCCAGGGCGGCAGCGCCGGCGGCCTGCTCATCGGCGCCGTCCTCAACCTCCGCCCCGACCTGTGCAAGGTGGCCGTCCTCAATGTCCCGTTCGTGGACGTGATCAACACCATGCTCGACGCCAGCCTGCCGCTGACCGTGCAGGAGTACCTCGAATGGGGCAACCCCGCCAGGAAGGCCGAGTACGAGTACATGAAGGCCTACTGCCCCTACACGAACCTCAAGGAGGCCGCCTACCCCGCGATGCTCGTCACCACGTCCCTCAACGACAGCCAGGTCATGTACTGGGAGCCGGCCAAATACGTCGCCAAGCTGCGGACGCTGAAGAAGGGCGACGCCCCGCTCCTGTTCCGCTGCAACATGGACGGAGGCCACGGCGGCTCGTCGGGACGCTACGACAGCCTCAAGGAGCGCATGCGCGACCGCGCCTTCGTCCTGAGCCAGCTCGGCATCACGAAGTAGCCACGGCCCGCTGGTATGCCTGTCGCTGAGCCGCCGAGCGGGACGCACAGCGGAGGGGATAATGTGGGCAGAGGGCCGGACAGTGGCCGGACCATTGCATTGCATTGCACCCCCCCAGGCACCCCCCTGCAATGCAATCCTGACGCCGAAAGCCCACCATCAGACCTCTCCGGCCGCAACTTGCATTTCAGGGGGTCAGCCGCGACCATTGCATTGCCCCCCCAGCCCCCCTGAAATGCAGGTGACTCCCCGAGTTCCACTTCGCCGAGTCACCTGCCCACTTCCCGAGCGAGTGGCCATGTGACTCTGGCGTCCGCCGGCCCGTCGTGTCACGCATCGTCTGCGAGTGCGCGAGTCATCTGCTCACCCGCTCACATGCTCACCTCACACACGCCCACCTGACGGGTGGCGAGTCATACCGTATCGCGTTGATTCATAGCGTAGGGCAGGCTGCCAGCCTGCCGCCGGGCCGCAAGCCCGGCAGCATGTGCGTCGCCCGGCGGGGACGATTCAATCCGATTCGGTATCACACGGCAGAACGGAGCACGCGGCAGCCCTGCCAGTGTGCGGGAAAAGTGAACGCACCCTTGACGAGCAGTGAACGCGCGTCCAACACTGAGGGTAAGGGCCTCTTGTCGAGGAGGCCCCCCATCCCTCCGGGGTGCCCCAGTGCCCAGACCCCCTCCCCACATCCCTGCTCGACGGCTGAAAGCCGGCGACTCGGCCCTCGTGGCTCAGCCCGCGCCTCCTCCGTGACGCGGCGGCGCCTCTCGGACACCTCCCCGCGCGCCCCGGTGTGCTCCCTCTCCCCCCGTTGGTTGCGGACCAGCTGCGCCACGACTACCATGCAACCAGGAAGGTCACTTCCTCCACCGATCCCGCGTCAGGGAGTGGCAAGGATTCCGCAGGTAGCACACTGTGCGACCGCCGGTAATCCCTGTCACGGTAATGCTGGAAACCGGTGGAGGAAGTGGCCGCCCGTAAATGCAGAGTGGCCGCAGGGGAATTGCAACACGCAAGCTCGTCGATTGCAGCGACGCCCTCGCTATCGGCGCCCCCTCTGCCTTCGCCCGCAACCCCAGGTCAGCATTCGTGGCGTTGACGAGCCGGGCATCTGCCCCCGGCCACCTCTATCACCCCAACGCCCTACCACCCCAGGCCGGGGGCAGATGCGGCAGACAACACCCCGCCCCGCAATCCCCCGGCTGTCGGCTGTTGAGCCCCGAAGGGGCGGCAGTCAATAGCCCAGGGCGGAAGCCCTGGGGCCACGACAACACCCCGCCCCGCACGCCTCTTGGCTGTTGGAGCCGCTTCGGAGGTTGTTCCCAGTAACCCACATGGAGGCTTTGCGAGCCCCGGACTTCCCGCTATCCATCCCCCCATCTGGAGACGGGACGCGGGGAGGGCACGCCGATGTCAACGAAGCCGTTCGACGACACGTTCAAGGACATGCTCGAGCTGTCGCCCGCCGGCTGGGCCGAACGCTTCCTTGGCGGGACGATCACCTCGGCGGACTTCATCGACACCGACGTGGCGACGGTAACGGCCGCCGCGGACAAGGTGCTGCGCGTCCAACGGCCCGCAGGCGGCCTGCTCCTGAACCTGGAGGCGTGGTCCGGCCACGCCGGCGCCGCCCCGGCGCAGGCGCACCTGTACTCCACCCTCCTGACGAACAGGCACACACTACCGGTCCGCTCCGTCATCATCCTCCTCCGCCCCGAGGCCAACGCCACCCACCTCACGGGGACGATGGAGCTGCGCGAGCTGGCCGACGACCCGGAGCCGTACCTCGTCTTCCGCTACCGTGTGGTGCGTCTCTGGCAGGAGCCGCTCGCGCCCTTCCTGACCGGCCCCGCCGCGCTCCTCCCCTTCGCGCCGCTGACCGACGAGGGCGGCCTTGACCTGGCGGGCACCGTCGGGCGGGTCGTGCGTCGGATCCGTGAGGAGACTTCCCCTGAGATAGCCGGTAAGATGGAGGCGGCCACGTTCGTTCTGCTCGGCCTGCGACACGAGGGCGCGGTGATCGAGCGTCTCTTCAAGGGGGTCCAGGAAATGGAAGAGTCCTCCACCTATCAGCTCATCCTCCGCAAGGGCGAGGCGCGCGGCGCCCTACAGAACGCGCAGCAGACACTGCTCCAGCTCGGGACGCGGAAGTTCAAGGCCGCCCCCGAAGGCGCGAGGGTCGCCATCGAGGCGATCACCGACCCCGAGCGTCTCACCGCCCTGGCGGTCCGGGTCCTCGATGTCGGCTCCTGGGACGAGCTGCTCGCCGGCTGACCATCCCAGGACAGCATTCGTGTCGTTGACGAGCCGGGCATCTGCCCCCGGCCACCTCTACCACCCCAACGCCCTACCACCCCAGGCCGGGGGCAGATGCGGCAGACAACACCCCGACCTGCAATCCCCCGGCTGTTGGCTGTTGAGCCCCGAAGGGGCGGCAGTCAATAGCCCAGGGCGTCAGCCCTGGGACCACGACAACACCCCGCCCCGCACGCCTCTCGGCTGTTGGAGCCGCTGCGGCGACGAGATTAAAGCCCGGGGTGACGGCTCTGCGAACCCCGGGACTTGCCCGTCCGTCATCGCCTCACGCCAGCGCGTCCGCCAGCACCTTGCCGCCCGGCACCAGCGTCTGCGGCCTGCCCAGCCGGTCCGTCAGCTCCGTCTCCGGGTCGATCCCCAGCAGGTGATACGTCGTCGCCAGCAGGTCCTTCGGCGACACCGGCCGGTCGGCCACGTCCCCCGCGATGGAGTCCGTCCGCCCGATCACCCGGCCCCGCGCCATCCCGCCGCCCGCCATCACCGCGCTGTACGCCCGGCTCCAGTGGTCGCGGCCCGCGCCCTTGGCCCGGCCGTCGATCTTCGGCGTCCGCCCGTGCTCGCTCACGCACAGCACCAGCGTCTCGTCGAGCAGCCCGCGCGCGTCGAGGTCGGCGATCAGCCCGGCGAACCCCCGGTCGAAGCCGGGGCACAATTCCTTCTTCATGCGGTTGTAGTGGTCCCAGTGCGTGTCCCATGCGCTGCCGGCCAGGCCGTACTCGTCCCAGAAGACGCTCACGAACCGCGACCCCGCCTCGACCAGCCGCCGCGCCGCCAGACACCCCTGCCCGAACAGGGACATCCCGTAGGACTCGCGCACCGCCGCCGGCTCCTTCTCCAGATCCAGCGCCCGCCGCACCTTCACCGACCGCACCAGATCCAGCGCCATCGCGTGGTGCTTGCCGAAGCTGCGCCCCGCGTCGGCCGATTCCAGACGCCGCCGGCCCGCGTCGAACTGCTCCAGCAGCGACCGCCGCCGCGCCAGCCGATCCAGCGACATCTCGGCGGGCGCGTCGGTGCCCGCGGCGAGGTCGAACCGCCCCTGCGGCGTGATGCCGATGTACGGCTCCGGGAAGTCGCGGGCCTCGCCGGCCAGCGTCTTGTGCATCACCCCCGTCGCCTCGCCCGTGAAGTTCGTCCAGATCGGGTTGTAGGCGCTGCCGAGGAACGCCGCGTACGGCCCGGCCCGATGCACCTCGCCCGTCCGCCGCGACGAGAACGGGAACGGCAGCGCCATGTTCGCCGGCACCTCGGGCCGCCCCTTCGTCAGGTACGACACCACCGACCCGATGAAAGGGTGATGCCGCGGGTCACGCGGCGACAGCTCCATCGCGACATCAATATCCGGCACGCCGGTGAGGGCGAACGCCGCCCCGTGGATCGGGTGCTTGTGCGTCACGCTGCGGATCGTCGTCACCTGATGCATGACGCGCGACGTGCGCGGCAGCAGCTCGCCCACGTCGCAGCCGGGCAGGCTGGAGCGGATGGTGCCGAGCGTGCCACGCACCTCCGGCGGTGCGGCGGGCTTGGTGTCGAACGTCTCGAGCTGGCTGGGCGATCCGTACAGGTACAGCAGGATGCACGCCTTGGCCTTGCCGAACGACTTCGGGGCCGGCCCGGACGCCTGGGCCTCGCGCGCCCGGAAGAAGTCGGCCAGGGTGAGCCCGGCGAGCCCGAGGCCGCCGACGCGCAGGGCCTCGCGCCGCGTGGTGCCGTCACAGAGCTGTTTCGCCGACCCCAGGATGCGCAGCATTGGCCTGACCTCCATCTCCAGACGATGATACGGCGGCGCGGCGGCGGACGCAACAAGGTTCCGGGATGGAATGGAGGCCGGGGCCGGCTTCAGGCGAGCAGCGAGGCGTGAGCACGCCGTGTCTTCGGTTCAGGCGAGCGGGCACGTCAGGGGCCCGAGCCTCCGTCGGTGGGGGCGCGCAGTCTGGCGGCATGCGTCGGGGGCTTGAGCCCACCAAGGCGCGGGGGTAGAATCCGAAGCGTGTCATTCGCCCGCTCGCCGGCGTTTCCCTGGGAGGCCCGGCATGGAGAAGGCCGCCACGGAGGCCAAGCCCGCCGTCTCGGTCCACGCGGCCCTCCTCGCCTCCGGGCCGAGCGGGGCGGTCGAGCGGGCCAGCGAGGCCGCACTCGATGACGCCGCCGCCGTCGCCCTCCTCCAAGCCGGGCACAACATCGTCGTCTGCGGCGACACCAAGGCGGCGACGAAGGCCAAGGCGAAGGAGCTGACCATCGCGGGGTTCGGCGGCTACGACGAGGACCCACCCCACAACGACAGGGGCCGAATCCGCGCCCTGGCTCACTTCCACCCGCCGGGTCGCACTCCCGAGGTCCACGTCTTCTTCGAGGACAGGCCCAAACGCCACTCCAGCAGGCGGAGCACATGAAATACCTGACCCCGGAGCTGCTCGGCCGCTACCGCTCGCCGGACGACGCCGTCGCCGACGCGGCCGCCCTGGAGTGGGAGAACGCCCTCGCCGCCTACCGCGCCCGCCGCAAGGAGGTCCGCCGCGCCATGCCCTTCTCGGCACGCAGGGCGCTCAGGTACATGGCCACGCACTTCACGCTCCACGACGCCCGCATCGTCGGCCTGCTCCAACGGGACAAGGCCCCCGTCCTCACCGTCCTCGCCAGGCTCCAGACCCCGTCGGCCGACGGGGCGGACTCCGTCTCCTTCAACTACCTCCTCGCCTCCGGACGGCCGGGCGAGACAATGACCGCCGTCCTGCCCGAGATCGGCGGCCAGGGCCGCCGCGTCCACATCCTGTACGACGAGTTCGACACCGGCCCGGAGGACGGCCACTTCACACACTCGCTGCTCATGTCCACCGGCCGTGTCATCACCTTCGGGTTCCGCGACCTCTCCATCTCAGGCGTCAAGAGCGTGACGGGGCCGATGGCCGCCGATCCGGCAGCCTCCGAGCCGTTCGCGTTCGCCCGCACGGCCTGACCGCCCTGTAACCCCGCCAACACTCGGGCCGTTGACGAGCCGGGCATCTGCTCCCGCCCTCCGTTACGGCACCCATCCTTTCTGTCCCCCAGGCCGGGGGCAGACGCGGCAGACAACACCCCACGTCGCACTCGCCGGCTGTTGGCTGTTGGAGCCGTTTCGGCGACGGCTGTTTCTTGTTGCCCATGTGCGAGGCTGTGCGAGCCATGGGTCTCAGGTTCACCAACCCAACCCACCCCCACGTTATACTTCACACGAATTGACGCCGCCTCCCGCCCCGGAGTATGCTTCCAGCATGAGGGCCGTCCTCTTCCTGCTCCTGTGCCTCCCACTGCTCGCCCCGCCCGGCGTCTGCGCCTGCCGCTGGACGCCCACACCCAGCCAGGCCTCCAAACGCCCCACCTGCTCGTGCCCCGGCTGCCTCAAGAAGCACAACAGGGCCCAGCCCCCCGCCCAGGACCGCGCCCCCTGCTGCCCCGCCGCCGAGGAGCGCCCCTACACCCCCGCCGAACCGCCCGACCTCCCCGCCCTCCACACCTCCGCGCCCCTCCCGGCCGCCGAGGCCGACACCGTCGAGCCCTTCCGCCCCGCGCCCCCGCCGGCCACCCCGCCGCACCCACCACGCCCACCCATCCTGCGGTGTTGAGAGACGCCCCCCCAGGCGTCTCCGTACCCTCCTCCCAACACCCCACCGGGGGGCCCTCATGGGCCGCTTCCGACTCCTCCCGTGGGAGTACGCCACGCGCAACCTGATGCGCCGACCCGCGCGCACCGCGTTGACGCTCCTGGCCCTCTCCATCGCCGTCTTCCTCGTCCTCGCCGTCGCCGGATTCATCCGCGGCCTCGAGGCCAGCCTCGGCGTCAGCGGCGACCCCCGCGTCGTCATCGTCCACGCGCCCGGCGGCGGCGAGAACGTCGAATCCTCCTCCCTCCCCGGACGCACCGGCCCACTCCTCGCCGCCGGCGTCGAGGCCGTCCTCCGCCGCTACGGCCAGCCCTACGTCTCCCCCGAGCTGTACCTCGGCACACGCATCCGCGCCGCCGACGCACCCCCCGCCCTCGGCCTCGTCCGCGGCGTCACACCCGCCGCCCAGCTCGTCCGCCGCCGCGTCCAGATCCTCGACGGGGGCCTCTGGCCCGGCCCCGGCCAGCTCCTCGCCGGACGACTCGCCTCCGCCAAGATCGGCTGCCCCGACTCCGCCCTCGCCGTCGGCAGCAAGGTCACCCTGGAGGGCCGCGAGTGGGTCGTCTCGGGCCGCTTCGCCGCCTCCGGCAGCGCCCTCGAGTCCGAGATGTGGGCCCCCCTCGACGACCTCCAGGCCGCCATGAAACGCCAGGACGTCACCCTCGTCGCCCTCACCCTCGGGCCGGGCCGCTCCTTCGCCGACCTCGATGAGTTCTGCAAGACCCGCCTCGACCTCGAATTGCAGGCGGCCGCCGAGGTCGATTACTATGCCGGCCTCGAACGCTACTACCGCCCGGTCCGCCTCATGGCCTGGCTCGTCGTCTGGCTCGTCGCCGGCGCCGGCGTCTTCGCGGGGATGAACGCCATGTACGGCTCCGTCGTCGGCCGCGTCCGCGAATTGGCCGCCCTCCAGGTCATCGGCTTCACACGCCGCGCCATCCTCATCAGCCTGCTGCAGGAGGCCCTCCTCCTCGCCGCCGCCGCCTGCCTCATCGCCTCCGCCCTCGCCCTCCTCCTCCTCGACGGCGTCGGCGTCCGCTTCACCATGGGCGCCTTCGCCCTCCGCATCGACGCCTTCGCCCTCCTCGCCGGCTGCGCCGCCGGCCTGCTCGTCGGCCTCCTCGGCGCCCTGCCCCCCGCCCACGCCGCCCTCCGCCTGCCCATCGTTGACGCACTCAAGAGCATCTGAAGAAGGAGATAGGACGATGAAGCGAATGCTGATCCTCCTCGCCGTCGGCCTCGTCGGCTGCCGCGACGCCGCCCCCCCCGGCAAGCCGCCGGCCAAGGGCGACATCGACCCCGCCACCCTGGCCGCCGCCAGGAAGCTCGTCCTCGACGCCGAGCCCACGGGGGTCAAGAGCGTCACCGCCGTCAGGAAGTCGGCGAAGGACGGCGAGGAGGTGGTGATGGCCGCCCAGGTCGGCGGCGCCGCCAAGCCGTTCGTCGCCGGGCGGGCCTCGGTCGTCGTCGTGGACACGGCGTTGAAGCCGGCGCTCGAATGCAGTTGCCCGTGGGACTTCTGCGAGAGCGACGAGAAGGAGCTGGCCGACGGCCGCGCCCTCGTCAAGTTCGTCGACGACAAGGGCGACACCCTCCCCGGCGGCGCCAGGGAGCTGTTCGGCATCAAGGAGCTGTCGCACGTCGTCGTCAAGGGCAAGGCCAGCCGCGACGACAAGGGCAACCTCACCGTCCTGGCCTCCGCCCTCTACGTGAGGCCCAACCCATGAGCGCCGGCGTCGATCTCCGCGCCCTGGCACGCGGCGCCCCCGCGCCCGAGGCCCCGCGCCGCAATTGGCTCGCCCTCGTGGCGCTGCCGGCCCTGCTCCTCGCCGGCTTCGCCGCCCTGGCGGCGTTCGCCCTGCGTGGCGTGTTCTCCCCGCCCCGCCCCGTCACCGTCGTCCCCGTGATGGCCGTGCGTGGCGCCTCCGCCGAGGCCGAGGGCACGCCCCTGTTCCGCGCCGCCGGCTGGGCCGAGCCATCCCCCGTGCCGATCCTCGTCACGGCCCTGGCCGAGGGCGTCGTCGAGCAGCTCCTCGCCGCCGAGGGCCAGGACGTGCCCAGGGGCCACGTCGTCGCGATCCTGGTCAAGGAGGACGCCGACCTCGCCCTCGCCTCCGCCGAGGCCGACCTCGCCCAGCGCGAGGCCGAGCTGCTCGGCGCCAGGGCAGCCAACACCGCCGCCGCCGAGCGTCTGAAGCACCCGCTGCACCTGCGGGCCGACCTCGCCGACGCCCGCGCCGCCCTCGCCCGCGCCGAGGCCGAGCTGGAGGCGCTGCCCTCGCGCCTCCTCGCCGCCGAGGCCCGCCACAACGCCGCCCGCAAGGCGTACGACCGCCTCAGCGCCGCCGGTGGCAGCGTCGTCTCCGAGGCGTCCGTCACGAAGGCGAAGGGCGACCTGGACACCTCGTCCGCCGAACTGGCCGAGATGCAGGCCCGCAGGAAGCGCCTGCCCGACGAGGCCGCCGCCCTCCGCCAGCGCCGCGAGGCCCTCGCCGGGCGGCTGGAGAAACTGACCGACGAGAGACGCGCCGCCGCCGAGGCCGCCGCCGCCGAGGCCGCGGCCAAGGCGCGCGTCAAGCAGGCCGAGGCCGCCCGCAACGCCGCCAAACTGCGCCTCGCCCGCATGGAGGTGCGTGCCCCGATGGCGGGCCGCGTCCTGAGCCTCGTCGCCCGCCAGGGGTCGCGGCTGACGGGCCTGGCCCCCGGCTCCCTGCACGACACCAGCACCGTCCTGACGATGTACGACCCCGCCCGCATCCAGGTCCGCGTCGATGTCCGCCTCGAAGACGTGCCGCGCCTCCTCACCGG
Organism: uncultured Alcaligenaceae bacterium; assembly: GCA_964630925.1. Classification (GTDB taxonomy): domain Bacteria; phylum Planctomycetota; class Planctomycetia; order Gemmatales; family Gemmataceae; genus RGDT01. The sequence continues at coordinate 33,689 of CAZVZK010000076.1, read as the reverse complement.
CATGAAGGCCAAGATCGAGACGGCGTCGCTCGGCGGCACCGTCCTCGACGGCGAGGTGACCCGCGTCACCGCCCAGGCCGACATCCAGAAGAACACCCTCTCGGTGAAGGTCGCCGTGACCTCGCCCCCCGGCCCGCTGCGGCCCGACATGCTGTGTCAGGTGACGTTCCTCGCCCCGCCGCCCGTCGGCAAGCCGGCCGCCGACACGGTCCGCCTCCTGATCCCGCGCTCCCTGGCCGCCGACCAGGTGTGGGTCGCCGACCAGGCGTCCGGCGTCGCCCGCCAGCGCTCGGTGAAGCTGGGCCGCCCCTCGGGCGACCTCGTCGAGGTGCTGTCCGGCCTGTCCCCGACGGACAAGCTCATCGCCGCGGGCCGCGACGGCCTGCGTGACGGCGACAGGATCGCCGTCACCGGCGAGGACGAATCGCTGGGGGTGAGATGAGCTACCTCACCCCCCCACCCCCCTCTCCGCTTCGGAGAGGGGGGAGCCGCAAGAGCATCCCCTCTCCGGCGGGGAGGAGTGCGCGTTTCTTGAAAGGCTCGGCCCAACAGGGGAGGTGAAAAGTGCCCCTCCGTGAAGGCGATGATCTTGCGATCCCCCCTCTCCGCTTCGGAGAGGGGGTTAGGGGGTGAGGTAGTCCCACAATGCCACTCGTCGAGATCAAGCACGTCACCAAGACCTACCGCCGAGGCGAGCACGAGATCTCGCCCCTGCGCGAGGCCTCCCTCTCCGTCGAGCGCGGCGACTTCCTCTCCCTCATGGGCGCCAGCGGCTCCGGCAAATCCACCCTCCTCAACCTCGTCGCCGGCATCGACCGCCCCACCTCGGGGCAGGTCATCGTCGCCGGCACCGACCTCGGCACCCTGTCGCGCACCCAGCTCGCCTACTGGCGCGCCTCCCACGTCGGCTACGTCTTCCAGTCGCACAACCTCATCCCCGTGCTGACCGCCTGGGAGAACGTCGAGATGCCCCTCCTCCTCCTCCCCCTCGCCGCCGCCGAACGCCGCAAGCGCGTCGGCGTCGCCCTGGACGCGGTCGGCCTGACCGACCGCGCCGGCCACTACCCACGCCAGCTCTCCGGCGGGCAGGAGCAGCGCGTCGGCATCGCCCGCGCCATCGTCGCCAACCCCGACGTCGTCGTCGCCGACGAGCCCACCGGCGACCTCGACTCCGAGACCACCGCCCAGGTCCTCTCCCTCCTCCAGCGTCTGAACACCGAGCTGGGGACCACCCTCCTCATGGTCACCCACGACGCCAACGCCGCCGCCACCGCCGGCCGACGCCTCCGCCTCGACAAGGGCCGCCTGGAGGAGACGCCGTGCTGAAATTCGCACCCTACGTCGTCAAGGGCCTCCTCCGCCACCTCGCCCGCACCCTCCTCACGGTGAGCGGCGCCGCCGTCGCCCTCTTCGTCTTCGTCTTCATCGGCGCCGCCCGCCAGGGCGTCGCCGACATGACCGCCGGCCCCGCCGCCGAGCGCGTCCTCGTCGTCTTCCAGGCCAACCGCTTCTGCCCCTCCACCAGCCGCCTCCCCCAGACCCACGCCCGCCTCATCGCCGAGGCCGACGGCGTCCGCTCCGTCGTCCCCATCCAGGTCTTCGTCAACAACTGCCGCGCCAGCCTCGACCTCGTCCTCCTCCACGGCATCCCCCCCGACCTGATCGGATCACGCGACATCAAGATCGTGTCCGGTGATGTCTCATCGTTCGACAGCGGTGGCAACGCCGCCCTCGCCGGACGCGCCGTCGCCGCACGCCGCGGCCTCAAGCCCGGCGAGCCGTTCACCGTCGGCGAGATGACCGTCAACGTCGTCGCCACCTTCACCGCCGCCACCCCCGCCGACGAGAATGTCATCTACGTCCCCCTCGCCTTCCTCCAGCGCGCCAGGGGCAAGGGCGGCGTCGGCCTGGTGACCCAGTTCGAGGTGACCCTCAAGGACGACGCCGACGCCGAGGCCGTCGCCCGCGACATCGACGCCCGCCTCCGCGACGCCGGCGTGGCCACGGACACGCGCCCCCGCGGGCTGTTCCGCCAGGGCGTCGTCGGCGACCTCGCCGAGCTGATCGGCTGGGCCGTCTGGCTCGGCTACGCCTGCGTCGTCCTCGTCCTGGCCCTGGTCGCGGCGACGGCCACCATGAACGCCCAGGACCGCCTCCGCGAGCACGCCACCCTCCAGGCCATCGGCTACTCCGGCCGGCACGTCTTCGGCTTCGTCATGGCCGAGACGGTCCTCCTCGGCCTCGCCGGCGGCCTGCTGGGCACGCTGGCGGCGCAGGCCGTCCTGTGGTGGGCCGGCATCGCCGTCGGCACCGAGGGCGTCACGGTGGCGCTCGCCCCGTCGTGGCGCCTCGCCGCCGACGGCGCGCTGGTGTCGTTGTTCGTCGGCGTGGCCGCCGGCCTGGCACCCGCGTGGATCGCGTCCTCCGCCGAGATCGTCCCCGCCCTGCGTCAGGCGTGATCACCCCTCCGCCGGCATCTCGCGGGGCATCCCCAGCACCCCGGGCACCATCTCGGTCGGCTCGCGCAGGACGCCCGTGCGGTTCTTCTCGCGCACCGGCGGGTCTTCCTGGTAGAACGGCTTCTGGCGTTCGCCGCAGGCGGCCACGCAAAGAACGAGCATCAACAGGAGCGGTCGCATCGTCAGGCCCTCGGGGCGGTTGCCATCATCCTATGGCCCGGCCGACGGATCGCCCCTTGCCCCCCGACGCCGGCGCGGGACAATGCCCCTTGGAGATCACGTCCCCGTCCGGAGCCACACCCATGAACCGCACCCGCCGTGGCGTCGCCCTGTTCCAGCTGCTGGCGCTGCTCGCCTTCCTCGCCATGCTCCTCGGCCTGCTGCTCCCCGCCGTCCAGAAGGTCCGCGAGGCCGCCGCACGCATGGCGTCGGCCAACAACATGAAGCAGCTCGCCCTCGCCATGCACTCCTTCCACGACACCACACGCGCCCTCCCGCCGGGCGTCGACGCCAACGGCTTCTCCACCCACACCCTGTTGCTGCCGTTCATCGAGCAGGACAACGTCTTCAGGAACATCGACCGCACCAAGAAGCCCGGCGACAAGGAGAACGCCAAGATGCGCGCCGTCGTCATCAAGACGTTCCTCGCCCCCGCCGACGAGGTGACCCAGATCGACAAGGACGCCGGCGCCAACAACTACCTCTTCGCCGCCGGCACCAAGGCCGCCCTCGCCGACAACGACGGCCTCTTCTACAAGGACTCCGCCGTCTCCTTCGTCGCCGTCACCGACGGCACCAGCAACACCATCGCCATCGTCGAGTGCCTCAAGGGCGACGGCGGCAAGAAGGCCGTCTCCGTCCGCCGCCAGCACGTCGCCCTCGACGCCAAGGCCCTCAAGGGCATCAAGGACGACGCCGGCGTCAAGCACTGGAAGGACGACAAGAACATCGCCGGCACCCGCGGCTCCGCCTGGATCGACGGACGCTTCCTCCAGACCACCACCACCGCCACCCTCCCCATCGGCTCCAGCAAGCCCGACGTGGACTGCGGCGGCGAGGGCGGCCTCTCGGCCGCCCGCCAGATGTCGAACGTCGTCCAGGTCGCCCTGTGCGACGGCTCCGTCCGCGCCGTCTCCCCTGCCATCAAGTTCGCCACCTGGCAGGCCGCCTTCACCCGCGCCGGCGGCGAGGTCCTCGGCGCCGACTGGTGACCCCGATCCCCCCAACACCCTTGCCGGAGTACCCGTCATGAACCGCCGCCGTGGCGTCGCCCTGTTCCAGCTCCTCGCCCTCCTCGCCTTCCTCGCCATGCTCCTCGGCCTGCTGCTCCCCGCCGTCCAGAAGGTGCGCGAGGCCGCCGCACGCATGCAGTCGCAGAACAACATGAAGCAGCTCGCCATCGCCATGCACAACCACCTGGCGGTGTTCGAGAAGTTCCCCCCCGGCGTCGACGCCAACGGCTTCTCCGCGACCACGCACCTGCTGCCGTACATCGAGCAGGAGCCGCTCTTCAAGATGATCGACTTCACCAAGAAGGTCGATGACAAGGACAACGCCAAGACGCGGGCCGTCATGATCAAGACCCTCATCGCCCCCGCCGACGCCGTCCTCCAGCCGAACAAGGACTTCGGCCCCACCAACTACCTCTTCGCCGCCGGCTCCAAGGCCGCCAACGACGGCAACGACGGCGTCTTCCACCTCGGCTCGGCCCACAAGATCACCGACCTCTCCGACGGCACCAGCAACACCGTCGCCCTCGTCGAGACCCTCAAGGGCGACGGCGGCAAGAAGGCCGTCTCCGTCTCCCGCCAGCACGTCGCCCTCAAGGCCGCCGACCTGAAAGGCATCAAGGACGACGCCGGCGTCAAGCACTGGAAGGCCGACGAGAACATCGCCGGCACCCGCGGCGCCTCCTGGATGGACGGCCGCTTCCTCCAGGGCACCTGCAACGCCACCCTCCCCATCGGCTCCAGCAAGCCCGACGTGGACTGCGGCGGCGCGGGCGGCCTCTCGGCGCCCCGCGCCGTATCGAACGTGGTGCAGATCGCCCTGTGCGACGGGTCCGTGCGTGCCATCTCCTCCGGCCTCAAGATCGCCACCTGGCAGGCGGCGTTCACCCGCGCCGGCGGCGAAGTCCTCGGCGCGGATTGGTGACACCATGCACGCTCTCGATCGCGAAGAGTACGTCGAGCAAGCCTACTTCTTCCGCGTCCTGCGGGAGAGGCTCGCCGAGGGCCACGCCACCCAGACGGTCCTCGAGGCCGTCGGCGAGGAGCTCCTCTCCACCACGCGCCTGCCGATGGCCGTCCAGTTCGTCGCCGGCGAGGTGAAACACTCCGGCCTCCTCTCGACCGGCTTCTCGCGCCTCCTCCACTACTTCACCCCGTTCCAGGCCTTCGTCATCCAGGGCACTGAGGACGAAAAGAAGCGATTCGAGATCAACCTCGGCCTGCTGATCCTCGAACGCGAGGCCGAGTACCGCGCCGGCAGCGTGTCGCCCGCCGGCCTCTTCGTCTACCAGTTCGAGGCCCTGAGCCGCAACCGCCTCGGCTACGACGCCGGCGTCCGCGCCATGCGCGCCGACCCGTTCTACGACGACGATTGGCAGGCCTTCCTCGCCGACATCATCAGCCAGCTCGGCGTCATCGACTTCGCCGACCTGATCTTCCTCCGCAGCCACCTGTACGTCACCGAGCGCCGCCGCGAGGACCCGGACTACGCCCCCCCGGTCCCGCCCCTCTTCGGCGAGAAGGAGGGCAAGATCGCCCGCGCCAACAGCGGCCGCGACCCGCTGTACCTGTTCGCCTCCCTCCAGCGCCACCTCGGCTACCCGGAGGTGCCACGCCCCAGGCCGCGCGACGACCTGTCGTCGAAGCTCGAAGCCCTGCGCGTGCGTCTGCGCGACACGGACGCCCGCCTGCGCCTCCTGGAGGGCGAGCTGCGCGGCACCCTCGACCTCAACAAGCTGATGGACCCCGAGAAGCTCAAACGCCCCGACGACGAGTGGTGACGTCCGCCCAACATGAGCTATGATCCCGCCCAACATGAGCTATGATCCCGCCCCAGGTTCCGGCCTGACGGCGGATCGCCCCGCCGTCGGGCGGCCCCGCGTCCGTCCGGAGGTGGACGATGGCCTTACTCCCGATCTGCGCCTGTGTCGCGTTCGTCGCCAACTCGGGGCATGCACACCCTCCCCCCGAGTATCCCGGTAGCCTGTGTATCGACCACAAATCTTACGACCGCATCGCGCTGAGCGCGGACGGCAAAGTCGTCGCCACTCTCAAGCGTGGGGCCGTCTCCTTCCATGGCTCCACGTCAGGCAAACCGACCTGGGTTGCCTTATCCAGTCAGATCAAGGGGGACGAAAGGTACCTTGCCTTTACGCCCGACGGCAAGCACGTCCTGACCCGGACCTGCCGAATCTTCGAATTCGGGGCGCGCCCCCAGGAACAAGCTTTCCGAATTGATGCCTGGGATGTGGGCACGGCCAAACGCGCCCTGTCAATCGACCTCCCCCGCCTTCAGGGGGCGAACCCGGATTGGATCATGGTTGGGGGCCGGGCCCTGGTGGCGCTGGGCGTGAACGAGGCCGGGGCGGCGTACAGCCTCGACACGGGCAAGGAGGTCTGCAAGCTCCGCGATGATCGGAGGGCGACGGCTTGCTCGCTCTCCCAGAACGGCAAGTGGCTCCTCGTGGCGACGAAGGACATGGAGCTGCTGCTCTGGGAGCTGCCCAAGGGGGGCTTGCCCGTGGAGGTTACCACTCACCACGCGAAGATCGCGGCGGTGGCGGTCTCGCCGGACGGCAGGTATTGTGCTGCGGCGACGGAGATGAGGCCGCGCATTGTCTTCCTCTCGGTGTTCGACCGAGACAAGGGGAAGGACAGCGCCTCGACCAACGCCGCCCTGTTCACCTGCGAGAGGCTGCTCTTCACGCCGGACGGCAAGACCCTGGTCGCCGCCGGCAACGGCCTCAACCACGGCCTGGCGGTCTGGGACTGGCGGAAGCTCAAGGAGCCGCGCGGCGGCGCTCCCGAGAGCGGGATGGAGCTGATGAAGGCCGCGAGAGAGTTCTGGGATCTCCGGGAGCGGCAGGCGGAGCCGACCATGTCCGCCGACGGACGCTGGCTGGCGACCCGGCAGGGCGGGGTGCGTTTATGGGACCTCCGCCCGACGTGGCCGCTCCACGCGCCGCGCGAGATCAGGGAGCCGGCCGGCAAGCCCGGCGGCAAGTAGGGCTCCGAGGACATGAGGCCGGCCGGCGGCCGCCGGTTTCCCCTGCGTGAGCTATAATTGCTTCAGGCGGCCCACGGCCCCTCGGGGCTCCATCCGATGGCCGACGAGAGACACGACCACACCAGCCTCGGGATCGACTGGCTCAGGCTGTCCTCGCAGGGGGTGGCCGACCGGCCCCACCCCCCCGCCGCCCCGCCATCCGCGCCGCCGGCCGACTGCATCGGCCCCTACGAGATCCTGGGGGAGCTGGGACGCGGCGGCATGGGCGTCGTCTACAAGGCCCGCGACACACGCCTCGGACGCCTCGTCGCCCTCAAGATGCTCCTCTCCGGCGGGCACTCCACCGGCGAGCAGCACGCCCGCTTCCGCAACGAGGCCGAGATCCTCGCACGCCTCACCCACCCCAACATCGTCCAGATCCACGAGATCGGCGAGCACGGCGGCCTCCCCTACTTCGCCATGGAGCTGGTCGAGGGCGGACGCCTCGACGCCCGCCGCGAACGCCCGCCCGCCCTCGCCGCCGGCATCGTCGAGGTCCTCGCCCGCGCCGTCCAACACGCGCACGAGCGCGGCGTCCTGCACCGCGACCTCAAGCCCGCCAACGTCCTCCTCGCCAACGACGGGGCCCTCAAGATCGCCGACTTCGGCATCGCCCGCGTCATCGAGGGCGACACCAACATCACCCGCACCGGCCAGGTGATGGGCACCCCCGCCTACCTCGCCCCGGAATTGCTCTCCGGCCCGCGCCGCCCCGCCGGCCCCGCCGCCGACATCTACGCCCTCGGCGTGATCCTCTACGAGATGCTCGCCGGACGCACCCCCTTCGTCGAGGCGTCCCTCCCCGACCTCATCCTCCAGGCCACCTTCCACAACCCGCCCGCCCCGGGACGCTTCCGGCCTGGCATCCCGGCCGACCTGGAGAACATCGCCCTCCGCTGCCTCGAGCGCGAGCCCGAGGGCCGCTACCCCAGCGCCGCCGCACTCGCCGACGACCTGCGTAACTTCCAGGAGGGCCGCACCGTCTCGGCCCGACCCGTCGGAGCCGCCACCCAGGCGTGGCGCTGGGCGCGGCGCAACCGCCTCGTCGCCTCCCTGCTCGCCGCGTCCGTCCTCCTCGGGGTGGCCCTCATCATCGCCCTCGCCGCCGGCCTGTACTTCGTGGACGCCCGCCGCCGTGACGCCGAGCAGGCCCGCGCCCAGGCGTCCGCCAGCGAGGCGCGGGCCGTGCAGGCGTTGGCCCGCGAGGAGGCCCGCCGCCGCACATCGCACCAGGCCCTCGACGAGCTGACCCACGCCCTCTTCGGCGACCTCCTCGCCGGGCGGCGGCACCTCCACGAGGGGCAGCGCCAGTTCCTCGCCTTCGCCCGCCGGCACTACGAGGCCTTCGCCGACGAGGGCGACCCCTCCGCGTCCGCCCGCCTCGCCACGATCCACCGCCGCCTCCATGACTTCACCGCGGCGGAAAGACGATTCAAGGAGGCCATCTCCCGGTACGCGGCCCTCCCCGAGGGCCTGGCACGCACCCGCGGGCTGGCCGCGGCGCGCGGCAACCTCGGGGCCATGCTCGCCGACCTGGAGCGGCCCGCCGAGGCCCGGGCCGAGCTGGCCGCCGCCGTGGCCCTCCTGGCCCGCTCCGGCGGAGGCGACCCGCACGCCTGCCGCCTGCGCGCCCTCGCCTGTAACGCCCTCGGCAAGCTGTCCGGCGACGAGGCGCTTCACCGCGAGGCCCTGGCCCTCCAGGCGGAATTGGTGCGACACAACCCCGACGGCACGGCCCGTGCTGAGATGGGCCGCACCCACGCCCTGCTGGGCGCCGCCCGGCAGGCGCGCGGCGACACGCGTGCCGCACGCGCGCACTTCGAGTCCGCGTTGGCCCTGTGGGCCGGCGCGGACAGGCCGGAAATCCGTGAGCAGGTGGCGGGCGTGCGCGGGCAACTGGGTATCGTCTTGCAGCGGCTCGGCCGACGCGGCGAGGCCATGCGCGAAGCGACGGCCGCCGCCGCCGAGGCCGGCCAGCTCGCCCGGACCCACGTGTCGGTGCCGGACTACTGGCTGCGGGCCGCCGTCTGTGAGGCGGATCTGGGGGGCGTCTTGAAGGAGCAGGGGAGAGGGGCGGAGGCGCTGGAGGCGCTCGCCCGGTCGGCGGCGGCGCTGGAGAGGTGCGGGCCGCCCAACGCCAACTGGCGCCAGGCCGCCCTCCTGGCCCACTGGGGCCGGGCCGAGCTCCTGTTCGCCGGGCGGTCCTACGACGACGCCCTCCTGGCCGTCGGGATGGCATTGCAGGCCACACGCGCCGCCGAGCGCCCCCGCCTGCTGGTGCTGCGCCTCGGGTGCCGCGCCGGGGCCGGCCGCCACGAGGAGGCCCTCCGCGAGGTCGGCAATTTACAACTCGATCACTTGCCCGCGGATGTCTATTATGACCTCGCCGGCGGCTGCGCCATCGTCGGCGCCCGCCAGGCCACGCCCCGCGAGTGGGCCGAGCCGTACGCGGCGGCGGCGGTGCGCCTCCTGGAGAAGGCGCGGGACGGCGGCTTCTTCGCCACGCCGGGGCGGGCCGCGCGGCTCGCCGGCGATCAGGCCTTCGCGGCGCTGCGGGGGCGGGAGGACTGGCGGCGGCTGGTGGCGTCCCTGCCACGCGCCGGCGGCTAAGGGCAGGGCATGCTCATGCAAACCATCGAGCGGACGGTCCTGGACGCGGGCGGCCTCGCCGGCGCGCTCTTCCACGAGGCGGGCGACGGCCTCGTCGTCGTCTCGCCCTCCACCGAGCGCGTCCTCGACGCCAACGTCAAGGCGTGCGAGCTGAGCGAGCTCAGCCGCGCCGAATTGCTCCAGCTCCCCGTCCGCGGCCTCATCCGCCACGAGCAGGAGTGGCAGGACTGGCTCCAGCCCGTCCGCCAGACCATCACGTATCACGGCAAGGACGGCTTCCTCCTCCGCACACGCGACCCCGGACGCTGGGTCCCCGTCAGCGTCTCCATCAGCCGCCTCCACCCCCCCGGCGGCGAGGCCCTCGCCCTGTTCACCCTCCGCGACCGCCGCGAGCAGGTCGAGGCCTACCGCCGCATGCAGCGCACCGAGGCCGAGCTGCGCCGCGTCCTCGTCAGCGTGTCCGACTGCCTCTGGAGCGCCCGCGTCGAGGAGGGCGGCCGCTGGCGCTTCCGCTACCTTTCCCCCGTCATCCAGCGCCTCACCGGGCGGCCCGTCGGGCTGTTCCTCGAGTCCCCCGCCGCACGCGAGCAGGCCGTGGACGAGCGCGACCGCCCCGCGTGGCGCGAGTTCATGGCACGCCTCGCCGCCGGCTTCTCCGGCGAGCTGGAGTACCGCGTCGCCCGCCCCGACGGCGCCGTCGCCTGGGTCCGCGAGAACGTCGTCGTCGCGCCCGACGAGGGCGGCCTCCTCCTGCACGGCGTCATGACCGACATCACCGCCCGCAAGCGCGGCGAGATGGAGGAGCAGGCCGGCGGCCACCACGCCGAGCGCCAGCGCCTCGACGGCCTCGCCGCCCTCGCCGGCCGCATCGGCCACGACTTCGGCAACCTCATCACCGGCATCCTCGGGCACGTCAGCCTGGGCCGGATGGACGGGGGCGGCACGGCCAGGGCGCTGGAGCAGGTCGAGGCCCTGGCGCTCCGCGCCGCCGACCTGTGCCGCCTCCTCGGCTCCTTCACCGGGTCGGGCGCCTCGCCCGCCGCGGTGCCTCTGCGTGCCACCCTGGAGCAGGCCGCCTCCGGCGGCTGCCAGGTCGAGGGGCCGGACGGCCCGCGTGTCCTCGCCGACCCCGCCGCGATCACCGCCCTCCTCGCGCGTCTCCTCGCCAACGCCGCCGAGGCCGGCGGCGGGACGGCCCTCCGCATCCTCGCCGAGGCCCCGGACCGCCCCGATTTCAGCTACGCCGATCCGGGCGTGGCCCTCGCGTGGTTCGAGGTGCGTGACGCCGGGCACGGCATGGCGCCGGAGGTGCTCGCCCGGGCCTTCGAGCCGTTCTTCACCACGCGGCCCGGCCGCCAGGGGTTGGGCCTCGCCGAGGCGCTCGGCGTCGTCCGCGGGCACCGCGGCGCCATCCAGGTCGTGTCGGCACCGGGCCGCGGCACGTCGGTCCGCGTCGGCCTGCCCGCCGCCTCCGCACCCGCCCCCGAGGCCAAGCCCGCCGCCGCGCCGCCCCCCGCCCAGCCGACGGTCCTCCTCGCCGACGACGAGGAGACCGTGCTGGACGTGGTGAGCCGCCTCCTCTCCACCCTCGGCTACAAGGTGATCCCCGCACGCGACGGCGAGCAGGCCCTCGAAGCGTACCACGCCAACGCCGCCGCCATCCGCCTGGCCCTCATCGACCTGACGATGCCGAAATTGGCCGGGGACGGCGCCGTCCGCCGCCTGCGCGACCTGTCGGCGTCGCTACCGATGGTGCTGATGAGCGGCTACCCGGCGTCGGAGATGGCCGCCCGCTTCGGCGACGTGCCGGGCCTGACCTTCCTCCAGAAGCCATTCCGCCTCCCCGCCCTGATCGACCTGCTGCGCAAGGTCCTGCCGGATTGACGTTCCTCGGAGGGATGAGGGATGAGGGATGAGGGATGAAATCAGGCCGGCCGCCGGCTGTTCTTTCATCCCTCATCCCTCATCCCTCATCCCTCCGAGGTGATTTGCCCTGGCAATCCGATGCCCCCGTCCCCACAATGACTCAAGACTCATCCCCTGTCGGGCGTGACCGGAGGACTAAAACCCATGTGGGCTGCCCTGGCGTTGACGGCCGTGTTGAACCTCGTTCCGGCCCAGGCGAAGCTGGAGATCAAGAACGTCCGCGTCACCTACGGGGTGCTGGGACAGGCACGCAAGGACACCAAGGTCCTCCCAGGCGACATCGCCGTCGTCTCGTTCGACATCCACGGCCTCACGGTCAAGGATAACGGCGACGTCCTGTACGCCACCGGCTTCGAGCTCACCCGCAAGGGCAAGGAGAAGCCCGAGCTGAAGCAGGACATGGAGGACAAGAAGGCCGTCAACAACCTCGGCGGCGATGTGCTGCCGACCATGACCTTCGCCGCCTTCGGCCTCGACACCGTGCCGGGCAGCTACACCATCAAGGTCAAGGTCAAGGACCGCTCCAACGACAAGACCACCGAGCTGACCCAGGAGATCGAGGTCGGCAAACTCGACTTCGGCTTCGTCCGCGTCCGCTTCACCTCCGCCTCCAACGAGCCGGCCCCGCCCGTGGCCGTCCCGGGCCAGGCCCTGCTCCTCCGCTACGCCCTCGTCGGCTTCGGCTTCGGCAAGAAGGACAAGCTCCCCGACGTGACCGTCGAGATGCAGGTCCTCGACGACGCCGGCAAGCCCACGACCGCCAAGTCCGCAAAGGCGCGCGTGCAGCCCGCCATCAAGGACGACACCCCGTTCATCGAGTTCCTGCCGATCCCCCTACAATTGAATCGGGCGGGCAAGTTCAAGGTGAAACTGACCGCCACGTGCGAGGTCACGGGCAAGAAGGCCGAGCAGCTGCTCGACCTGACCGTCCTCGACCGCTGAGGAGCGACGATGGCTGCCGGGGTCGGGCGCTGGCGACCCCGGAGCCGGCCCCCCGGATGCGTTTGACGCTCAGCCACGCGCCCTACGCCGGGGTCGCCAGAGCGCGACCCCCCCGGCCACCCCGGCAATCGGGCGGCCAACGGCCCGTTTGAGGAGCGAAGATGGCGAAGATACCCGGTGAGGAGCAGCTCGAGCGGATCGCCCAGTTCCGCAAGATGGCGACGGACGACCCGGAGAACGAGCTGGCGCACTACCGCCTCGGCGACCTCCTCCTCAAGGCCGGCCAGCCCGCCGAGGCCGTCGCCTCGTTCCGCCGCACGTTGGAGCTGAGCCCGCAGTTCTCCAAGGTCTACCAGCTCCTCGGCCAGGCCCTCCTCCAGGCCGGCCAGAAGGCCGAGGCCGCCGACGCCCTCCGCAAGGGCTTCGACGTGGCCGACGAGCGCGGCGATTACATGCCGCGCGACGAGATGGTGAAACTCCTCACCGAGATGGGCGAGCCGGCCCCCGTGTCCAAACGGGCCCCGGCGCCCTCCGGGCCGCTGCACGGCCTGGGGATGCCCGGGCCGGCCGGCGACGGCTTCAAGTGCCAGCGCCCGACGTGCATGGCCGGCTCGCGCGCCAGGAAGCTGCCCGCACCCCCGTTCGGCGACGACCTGGGCCAGCGCATCCACGCCACCGTCTGCGCCGACTGCTGGACCGACTGGCTCAAGAACTACAGCGTCAAGGTCATCAACGAGCTGCGCCTCGACCTCCGCACCGAGCACGGCGAGGCCGAGTACAACAAGTACATGAAGGAGTTCCTCGGCATCGAGTGACGCCATGCCCGAATACCTCCTTTCCACGGGGCTCCTGGGCGAGCTGGGCCGATACCGCTCCGCGTGCGACCTGCCGCGCGGCGGCCGCGCCGTCGTCCGCACGCCGCGAGGCCTGGAGGCCGGCACCGTCCTCCGCGAGGTGACGGCCCGCCTGGCCGGGATGATGCCCGACACACCCGTCGGCGAGGTCGTCCGCCCGCTCGGCGACGAGGACGCCCCCGTCCTCCGCTCGCGTGACCTGGCCGCCGTCGCCCTGGTCGCCCACGCCGAACGCCTCGGCGTCGCCCTCCTCGACGCCGAGGTCCTGTTCGACGGCGCGCGCGGCGTCCTCTACCACGCCGGGATGCACGCCGAGGCGCTGCGCCCAATTGTCCGCGAGCTGTCGCGCGAGTACCGCCTCACCCTGGGGACCGAGAATCTCGGTCAATCGCCGGCCGCGTCGGGCGGCTGCGGCGAGGGCGGCTGTGGCGACGGAGGCTGCGGCAGCGGGGGCGGCTGCGGGACCTGCGGCACCACCACCGCCGACGACGTCCGCGATTACTTCGCCGAGCTGCGTGGCCGCATGGAGACGCGGCGCGTGCCGCTCTTGTGAGCCGCCCCCTGGAAGGGAAGCCGGCCCCGCGCCTACCAATGAGCCGGGGTAGCACAAGGAGGCCCGGATGGCGAAGCGGGTGGTTATCATCGGCGCCGGGCCGGGCGGCCTCGCCTGCGCCCTGCTCCTGGCGCGGGCCGGCGTCAAGGTGACGGTCCTGGAGCGACAGCCGCACGTCGGCGGACGCACCTCGACCTTCGGCGGGGGCGGCTACACGTTCGACCTCGGCGCGACGTTCTTCCTCTACCCGCGCGTGCTGGAGGAGATCTTCAACGCCTGCGGCCTCGACCTGCGCCGCGAGGTCCCGATGACGCGCCTCGACCCGCAATACCACCTCATCTTCGGCGCCGGCGGCGAGATGCGCTGCACCCCCGACATCCCCCGCATGGAGCGCGAGATCGCCTCCCTCTCCCCCGACGACGCCCGCAACTTCCAACGCTTCATCGACGACAACCGCGTGAAGCTGGAGCGCTTCCGCCCGGCGCTGGAGAGGCCGTTCCTCAGCCCCTTCGGCGTGGTGTCGTGGGACATGCTGAAGCTGTTGCCGACGCTGCGGCCCTGGCTGTCGCTCGACGGCGAGCTGTCGCGCTACTTCCGCGACCCCCGCACACGCCTGGCGTTCTCGTTCCAGTCCAAGTACCTGGGCATGTCGCCCTTCCGCTGCCCGAGCCTGTTCTCGATCCTGTCGTTCCTCGAGTACGAGCACGGCGTGTGGCACCCCACGGGCGGGTGCGGCGCCGTCAGCCGCGCGATGGCCCGCGTCGCCGAGGGGCTGGGCGCCGAGATCCGCCTCAACGAGGACGTCACGGGCATCCTGTTCGAGGGCCGCAAGGCCGTGGGCGTGAGGACCGCGGCGGGCGAGCACCGCTGCGACGCCCTGGTGATCAACGCCGACTTCGCGCGGGCGATGGAGCGCCTGGTCCCGGGCCGGCTCCTCCGCCGCTGGTCGAAGAAGCAGGTGGCCGGCAAACGCTTCTCCTGCTCGACGTTCATGCTCTACCTCGGCGTCGAGGGCCGCGACGAGGACGTGGCCCACCACACGATCTACATGGCGAAGGACTACGAGCGCAACCTCGACGAGATCGAGAACAAACACGTCCTGTCGGACGACCCGTCGTTCTACGTCCAGAACGCCGCCGTGACCGACTCGTCTCTCGCCCCGCTCGGCCACGGCGCGCTCTACGTCCTCGTCCCCGTGTCGCACATGCACCCCAACATCGACTGGGCGAAGGAGGCCCCGCGCTACCGCGCCCTCGCGCTGAAGCAGTTGGAGCGCGTCGGGCTGCGTGACGTGGAGAGGCGCATCCGCTGGGAGCGGATGGTGACGCCGGCGGACTGGGACGCGGGCCAGCAGATCCACCTCGGGGCGACGTTCAACCTGGCGCACGGCCTGGATCAGATGCTGCACCTGCGGCCACGCAACCGCTTCGAGGAGCTGGACGGCGTGTACCTGACGGGCGGCGGCACGCATCCGGGGAGCGGCCTGCCGGTGATCTACGAGTCGGCGCGGATCACGTCGCGCCTGCTGTTACAGGACTGGCGGATGGACCACACCCACTGCACGGTGCCGGCGGCGCCACCGCGGCACGCCGCGGTGGCGTGGGGCAGGGCGGAGGTGGCGGCGGCGAGATGACGCCGGGGCCGGCGCCGTGACGGCGGCCGGGCTCCGGGTGGCCCGTTGGGTCTGGCCCACGGCGTCCCCCGTGCCCGTATACTACGGGCATGCCCAACTTCCGACTGACGCTGTCCTACGACGGCACCGACTTCCACGGCTGGCAGACGCAGCCCGGCCTCCGCACCGTGCAGGAGACCGTCGAGAAGGCCCTCGCCGAGCTGACCGGCGAGCCGCGCGTCCGCCTCAACGCCTCCGGCCGCACCGACACCGGCGTCCACGCTGTCGGCCAGGTCGCCAACTTCCACAGTGACACGCGGCTATCACCGGAGGTGGTCCTCCGCGCCACCAACGCCCGCATGCCGGAGGACATCGTCCTCCGCCGGTGCGAGGCCGTGCCCGACGCCTTCGACGCCAACCGCGACGCCGTGCGCAAGCTGTACCGCTACGTCCTGCACGACGGCGACGTGCCCGACCTTTTCCAGCGCCGGTACTCCCACCACTCCAGGTACAAGCTCGACGTGGGGCGGATGCGCGACGCGGGCCGGGCGCTCGTCGGCACGCACGACTTCCGCTGCTTCGAGACGGAGTGGCCCAACCGCGCGACGAGCGTCCGCACGATCACCCACTTCGCCCTGAACCGCTTCGGCGACTGGGTGTGGCTCGACGTGGAGGCGGACGGGTTCCTGTACAATATGGTGCGGGCCATCACCGGCACGCTGCTCAACATCGGCCGCGGCTTCTGGCCCGTGGAGTACCTCGCCGGCCTGATCGCCGGCGGCGGCCGGGCGGAGGCCGGCCCGACGGCGCCTGCGAAGGGGCTGTTCCTCATGAGGGTGGCCTACTGAGGGCCAGACTTGCCCCCTCCCTCAGAGCCTGTTACCGTTACTTCAGCCCACCCCCGCTCGGCCAACGCCATGAACAACGCCACCCTGGAGTTCCAAACCACGATCCTGCCCGGCGGCCGGATCGAGGTCTCTGCCCCCGAGCTCCCGGTGGGGCGCACGGTCTCGGTCTCGGTCGTCATCGCCGACGAGCCGGCCCCGAAACGCCCGCTCAGCGAGGTCCTGGCCGGCTACCCCGGCGGCCAGCTCTTCCGCACCGCCGAGGAGGCGGTCGCCTACCTGCGGGCGGAGCGCGACGCATGGGACAACTGAGCCTGCCCCCCACCGGGACGGTTTACGTCGATGCCAACACGCTGATCTGCCGCGTCGAGCGCATCGAGCCGTACTTGTCCGCGTCGGCCCCGCTGTGGGACGCCCTCGACCGGGGCCACGTTCAGGTGGAGACGAGCGAGCTGACCCTCCTGGAGGTGTTGGTCAAGCCCTTGAAGGACGGCAACCTCACCCTGGCGCGCCTGTTCCGGATGGTCCTGCTCTGCACCGCGAATCTGACCTGCCTGCCCGTCTCGCGCCAGGTGCTAGATCGGGCGGCGGACCTCCGCGCCCTGCACGGGCTGAAGACCCCCGATGCCATCCACGCCGCGTCCGCCCTGATTCAAGGCTCGGCCCTCTTCGTCACCAACGACGCAGGATTCCGGCGAGTGTCCGCCCTGCCGGCCGTGATCCTCAGCGAGGTCGCCGCATCGTGAATACCAAGGGGGTGAGCTGATGCTCCCCATCCAGCCGCTCACACACCCCCTCCACGGCGACATCACGCCGCCGGGGTCGAAGAGCATCACCAACCGCGCCCTCCCCCTCGCCGCCCTGTGCGCCCGCCGGCCCATCACCCTCACCGGCTGGCTCCTCAGCGACGACACGCGGGTCATGATCGAGGCCCTGCGCACCCTCGGGTATGGCTTCTGGCCGAACGGGCGCGGCCTGGAGGTCTACCGGGATGTCGGCGCCCCGGCCCTCCCCCATTGCTCGGCCGACCTCTCCGTCGGCAACTCCGGCACGACGATGCGCTTCCTCACCGCCCTCGTCGCGCTCGGCCGCGGCACCTTCCGACTCGACGGCGTCCCACGCATGCGCGAACGCCCCATCGCCGACCTCCTCGACGCCCTCAAGGCCCTCGGCGTCGAGGCGCACGGGGTCGATGGCTTCCCGCCGGTCACCGTCGAAGGCGGCGGCTGGCGCGGCGGCGACGTGCCCGTCCGGGGCGGGGCGTCCAGCCAGTTCCTCAGCGGCCTGCTCATGGCCGCCCCGTTCGCGCCGGCCGCCACGACCCTCCGCGTCGAAGGGCCGCTCGTCTCACGGCCCTACATCGACATGACCCTGGCGATGCTGCGGCAATTCGGCCTGCGCGTCGAGGAGCCCTCGCCGAACGTCTTCCACGTCCCCGCCCCGCAGGAGGGCTCGCTCCCCGGCGACGCCTACGCCATCGAGCCCGACGCCTCCGCCGCCAGCTACTTCCTCGCCGCCCCGGCCATTGCCGGCGGACGTGTCACGGTCCGCGGCCTGGGCATGGGATCGCTCCAGGGCGACGTGAGGTTCATCGACGCCCTGGAGGCGATGGGCTGCCACGTCGAACGCCACCCCGGCCATCTCGCCGTCGAGGGCCGGCCGCTGCGCGGCATCGACATCGACATGAACGCCATCAGCGACACCGTGATGACGCTGGCCGCCGTGGCCCTCTTCGCCGACGGGCCGACGACCATCCGCAACGTCGCCCACGTCCGCCACAAGGAGACCGACCGCCTCGCCGCCCTCGCCGCGGAGCTGCGCCGCCTGGGGGCCGGCGTCGATGAGAGGCCCGACGGCCTGACGATCCACCCCCGGCCCTTGCACGGCGCGGTGATCGAGACTTATGATGACCATCGGATGGCCATGAGCCTGGCGCTCGTCGGCCTGCGCGTGCCGGGCGTCGTCATCAAGAACCCCGGCTGCGTCGCCAAGACCTATCCCGGCTTCTTCACCGACCTCGAATCCCTCCGCCGAGGCACCACGTCATGATGCGCCTCCCCCTGCTGACGCTCGCGCTGCTCGCCCCGGCGGCCCACGCCGGCGACGCCACGCCGTACAAGATCAAACTCGTGGTGGCGTTCCAGCGGCACCGGCTCCTCACCGACGTGTTCCGCGATCAGGTCACACGCGAGATCCGCGACGGCCTCCAGGCGGCCCTCGGCAAACTCGCCCGCGTCTCCGCGGCCCCCGATCACCCCTTGCTCGCCGGCATCCGCGAGCGCGGCCTCGACAGGGGCCTCGGCGGGCACCGTGGCCGCGACGACTTCCAGACCCACTTCGTCCTCGTCGGCTTCTCCGGCTCGGACTACGAGATCGAGTCGGGCATGCACGACGGCCTGACGGGCCTGCCCGGCCCGGTGACGCGCAAGGACCGCACGCCCGACCGGGCGTTCGTCGCACGCCTCGCCACCCTCCTCGTCGAACGCGACCTGGCGCTGCAAGGCGACGTGTCCGGCGACCCCGACGGCGGCGGGCAGGTCAAGGTCGACCTCAAGGGCGGCACCCTCGGCACCGACCTGGCGCGGTGGGTGAAGAAGGACGACGTGTTCGCCGCCGTCCGCGTCGCCGGCGACGCCGCCGGCAGGCCCGTCCCCTTCACCCTCTTGCAGGCGACGGCGGACCCGGCCGACGGCGCCGTCACCTGCCGCGTGTGGAGCCGCTACCAGCTCGCCGGCCTCGGCCCGTGGGCCGGGATGCGGGCGGTGCGCCTGGCCACCCGCCCCGGCCCGGTGCGTCTGCGTCTGATGCAGGACACGCCCGCCGGCCCGAAGCCGCTCGACGTGCCCATGTCGGTGCAGATCCGCGCGCTCAGCTTCGACGGCCCGGCGCAGGCCGCCACCAGCACCCGCGACCGCGAGATCGACACCGGACGCCTCGCCAAGACGTCGTTCGAGCGCATCGCCTTCGTCACGGTCCTGGCCGGCACCGAGGTCCGCGTCCGCGTCCCCGTGCCGGTCCTCGACGGGCGCATCAACATCATCCCGGTGCCCAGGGGGAAGGAGGACGGGGGCGGCCGGCAGGCGTTCCTCGACCTGCGTGCCGAGGTCCTCGACGCCCTCCTCGTGCAGGCCGTCATGTTCGAGGACGTGAACAAGCTGACGGCCGACCCGAAGCTGCGTGGGGCGGCCATCCTCCGCATCAAGGCCACGCTCAAACGCGGCCAGGACGACCACGAGCGTCTGACGCGGAAGCGCGACGAGGGCCTGGCCGCCTTCACCGCCGCGAAGATCACGCCCGCGGAGATGAAGCTGCTGGACGACCGCCTGAAGCAGCTGCGCGCCGGCGAGCTGGAGCTGACGACGGTGGTCACCAAGCTGGAGGAGATCGAGAAGGACGCGGGCAGCCCGGAGAGGAAGGAGTGGCTGCGCAAGAAGAGCCAGGCGGAGGCCCTGGAGAAGCAGGCCGAGCTGGGCCAGGCCCTGGCCATCTACAAGGCGGCCCCGGAGAAGTACAAGGACGAGGTGAAGGCACGCATCGCCGACCTGGAGGAGCATTGGCGGACGAAGACCCCGGAGCATGCCACAGTGCGCAAGTTCATTTACGAGACATGGCCGGCGCTACCGACGAACAAGATGAAGGATCAACTCGCGAACGCCAGGATCGCGGTGGAGACCTGCGAGACCCTGTCGGACGCCTTCGGCGCGATCAAGTTCCGTAACGCCACCCTGAAGCACGCCGACAGGCTGTTGCAGGAGGCGAAGGAGCTGAAGCCGGGCGTCAACCCCGGCGACGACACGGCGGCGGACCTGATCAAGGAGCTGAGCGCCGAGCTACAGCCCCTGGTCCAGCGTGCCGAGGCCGTCGCCTCGAAAAAGTGAAGCGCGAGGACGCGGCACGGTGGCTCCGTGGCGCGTCCTCTTGTCGCTCGCATCAGCCGGGCGGAGGCGGGATGACGCGGCCACCGCCACCGCCGGGGCCGGGCACCGCCTCAGGCAGCGGCGCCGGGCCGCCCACGTCGCCCATCGCCGCGGCCGCCGCACGCTCCTGGGCCGCCAGCTCCCTGGTGAGCGGGAAGGCCGGCGACGGCGCGAAGTACTGCGGCGGGTGTTCCAGGTAGGCCGGCGACGGCAGCGTCATCCCGTCCTTCCACGTCTGGCACCCCGACAGCGCCGTCAGCGCCACCCCCAGCCCGGCCAGGAGCGTGCCCCCCCAACGCCGAATGTTCATGGTCGTCCTCGCCCCAGGATCTTCCCCTCGCCCCACCCCTCCGGGGGCCCCATTCTCTATCGGCCGGGCGGCCAGGCGGAATGTGACGGAAATGTGGACAGGGCCGGGAATGCCGGGCGGGCGCGGTGCCGGGTCGCCTCCATCGCGTCGCAGGGCGGAGCCCCTTGCCCCGTCCGGCACGCTCACCCCCTGTCGGCCGGCCGCCGCCCCGACTTGAGCCTCCTGGGAAGATCGGCCGGGTGGGCTGGCGGAATTTGCTGGCAATGCGGTAAGTATCAGGCAGGATAGGGGGACGGCCCCACGGAGGATCGAAGATGCCACGCACGGCCACGCTCTGGCCCCTCGCCTACGAGTACCCCGCCGGCCCGCCGGCCCGCCCCGTCCGCCGGCCCGCCGGCGTCGCGGCGCCGGCCGCCGACGTGCCCTCGTGGATCGACTCCGGCACGCCGGGCGTGGCGTTCGACTTCTGCGCCCACGCCCGCCGCCTGTGCGTTGACATCGCCGCCCGCTGCCCCGAGCTGGCGCACGTCGACACGTCCCGCCTCCTGCTCTCCGTCACGCAGGCGCGTGGCACAACCCACCACGGCTTGCAGGCGCGTCTGACCCCGCTGCGGTTCCGCGGCGGCGCGGAGGTGGCGCGGCGGGGCGGCAAGGCGTACCGCGTGCAGCGCTACCGCGTCGGCGGGCGCGACATGCTCTATCTGCTGTCGTTCTGCCTGCCGCGCTTCCTCGATCAGGGCTACGACGAGAAGCTGATCACCGTCTTCCACGAGCTGTACCACATCGGGCCGTCGTTCGAGGGCGACCTGAGGCGGATGGAGGGGCGCTGCCCCCTGCACTCGCACAGCAAGCGGGCGTATGATGCCCACATGGCGGCCCTGGCGCGGGCGTACCTCGCCGGCGGCCCGGCCCACAGCCTGCACGGCTGGCTGCGTCTGGGCTTCGCCCAGCTCGTCGCCCGCCACGGCGCCGTCCTGGGCGCGACGGTCCCCAGGCCACGCCTGCTGCCGGAATGGGAGGGCGAGGCTCCTGCCGAGCCGATCGACACACGCCGCAGCCGATCCGGCTTGTAATGCGGATGCTTCGATCATCGATCGGCTCGGCAGGAGCCTCGCCCGCCTCGCCCTCCCGTCGGACCACCTGACTGCCGCCGAGGAGAAGAGCATGCCTGACTTCTGCGAGATGCCCCTGGAGAACGCCTCCCCCGAGGAGGTGCGCCGCATCCTCCGCGACTCCAAGGTGATCGCCGTCGTCGGCCTGTCCGACAAGCCGGACCGCCCAAGCCACCACGTCGCCGAGTACATGCAACGCGCCGGCTACCGCATCATCCCCGTCAACCCCGCCATCAAGGAGGCCCTCGGCGAGAAGGCGTACGCCTCCCTCAAGGACGTGCCCGAGAAGATCGACATCGTGGACATCTTCCGCAAGCCCGACGCCGTCCCCGAGATCGTCGGTGAGGCCATCGCCGCCGGGGCGAAGGCGGTGTGGATGCAGGAGGGCGTCGTCCACAACGCCGCCGCCGACACGGCCCGCGCCGCCGGCCTCTCGGTGGTGATGGACCGCTGCCTCCTCAAGGAGCATCGGGCGATGGCGTGACGCCGGGCGGCTTCCTCACATTGGCATCCGAATTGCTGATGGCCTCCACGGGATAGCAACCGGGGAGGTTACCAATGAGTACAGGTGTCGTGATTGCAGGCGGGGATACCCGCACGAAATGGGTCGAATGGCCCGTCAACTGGAGCGCGGTCTGGGTCGGGGCGTTGGCCGCCGTCGCCGCCGTGCTGGTGTTCGGCCTCATCGGCGCCGCCATCGGGGCGCAGGTGCAGGTCGCCGACGCCGACGGACGCATCGTCGACCTGCGCAAGATCGGCCTCGGCGCCCTCGCCTTCGCCGTCTTCAGCGCCTTCCTCGCGTTCGTCATCGCCGGCTGGGCCGCCGGCAAGGTGGCCGGCATCGAGCACGCCGAGCCCGCCATGCTCCACGGGGCCATCTCCTGGCTGACCGCCCTGCCGCTCCTCGTCGTCCTGGCCGGCCTCGGCGCCGGCAGCTACCTCGGCGCGTGGTACGGCGGGGCCGCCGGCAGGCCCGTCTGGGCCAGCGCCGCCGAGGTCCCGGGCCGTCCCGACGTCCTCGACCCCGCCGCCTCCGAGTCGGATCGCGAGGCCTACCGCCGCGAGATGGAGGCCTACCGCACGAAGGCGAAGTCGTGGCGGGAGGACGCCCCCAGGGCCGCCCGCAACGCCGCCCTCGGCACCCTCACCGCCCTGCTGCTCGGCCTGATGGGCTCCGTCGTCGGCGGCTGGATGGCCTCCGGCGAGCCCATGACGCCGACCTACCGGCGGAGCAGCCTGCCCGCACCCGGCCAGCCCGAACGCATCTGAAACACGGATCATCAACCTCATTCCGATAAGGGGCATTCACATGGACCGCACCTCCGCCGTCGGCTTCATCATCGCCTGGCTCATGGGCGTACCCGCGTTCCTCCTCGTCATCCTCTACCTGCTCGGCGTGGGCCGCTGACACGCCGCCGAGATACCAACGAGGGCCGCGCCGCCGATCAGGTGGCGCGGCCCTCCGCCGTTTGTCGGCCCGCTTCACGGCCCGCTGCGTGCCGCCCCTGTAGCAACCTCCTTCTCAATGCGCAGCAGCTCCCTGTCCCTCGGGTGCCGCGCCAGCCCACGCCGACAGTGCGCCAGCGCGGCGGTGAGATCGCCCGCCTTCCTCTCGATGCGTGCCAGCAGAGCGCAGGCCGCCGCCGCGTCCGGCTCGTCGGCCAGCCAGTCCTGGGCCATCGCCCGTGCGAACGGTGCGGGCAAGGCCTCCGCCAGCAGCGGCAGCCCCTCGCGCCGCGCCCCCGGATGCCGGTGCCCCTCGGCCAACAGCAACCGGCACTCGGCGGCCAATCGCGCCGGACGCGCCGCGTCCAGGGGCCGGGTCTTCCAGTACGGCAGGAGCGCCAGCCCCGCCGGTGACGGGGACGCCGCGAACCGGCCCAGCGTGCCCACGGCGCCGAGCAGCAAGTAGCGGTGGAAATCGCCCTCCACCGCGTCCATCGAGGCGGCCATCAGTCGGGCCTGATAGCGGAACGGCGAGATGGGGAACAGCGTCGGCGCGGCCGCCGCCTCGTAGGCCACGGCGCGCACGTCGGCGGCGTGGCGGAACACCTCCTCGTGGCGCCCCTTGCGTTGCGCATCCAGCACGCGGCCGCCCATCGCCCGCGCCAGCAGGAGCCGGATCGCCCCCTCCGGGTGCGTGGCGGCCGCGGTCTTGAAATGCCCGATCGCCAGCTCGCGGAAGCCCAGCTCCTGGAACGCCATCCCCTGCCGGACCTCGTCCAGCGCGCGGAAGACCCGCGCCACGTTGGGCGACCCGAACCCGACCGGCTCCAGCGCCGCCGCGTTCATGCCCGCCAGCTCCGCCCCGGCGAACGTCAGCGCCAGGATCGCCGCCGGCGCCTCGATCCGCTCCGCCTCCCAGTCGAGGAGCGTGCGCACCACCTTCTCCATCGCGGCGAAGAACTTCTCGAGCTGGGCGTGCCGCTCCGCGTCGAGCAGCGCCGGCAGATCGGCCCGGTGCCTCCGGCTCGCCGCGATGTCGCCCTCCAGCAGCCCGCACCACGCCAGCGCGAACGGGGCCACGGGGTCCCTGGCGTAGATGCGCCGCATGAAGTCCGCCGCCCGCCGCGCCTCCTCGAACCGGCCCGACATCAGCAGCTCGCACGCCAGCCCGGCGTTCGCCCGGTGATGGAACCTGTCGATGGCCAGCGCCGCCCGGAAGTGGCGGGTCGCCGCCTCGGCCGTGTCCGCCAGCAGGCCGCGGGCGTACCCCTCATCCGCCGGCGGCAGCGGCAGCGTGAGCGCCTCGGCGACGAGCCTGCGGGCCTCGGCGACAGCATCGGCGCGGCTCATCAGGTAGTCGCCCCGGTGCAGCGTGACCAGCGCCTTCTGCCGTGCCGTCAGCGGCCCGGACGCCAGGCGCTTCAGCTCCGCGTCGAGGCGAGGCCGGTCACGGTAGGTGAACCAGCAACGCAGGCGTTCGACCTCTAACTGCGTGACATCCTCCCGCCCGTGCCCGATGGCGATGTCGTAATGCCTGAGCGCCTCGTCCCAGTTGCCCCGCGCGAGCGCGTCGCGTCCCGCATCGACGCGGGCGGCGTGTTCCGCATCGGCGGCGCGTCCGGCCTCGGCGTCCGCGGCCTCGCGGGCGTCCCCGGCGAGCTTCGCCTGATGCCGGTAGAACGCCGCCCCCACCCCGACACTCACGACCACGCCGACGGCGAGGACGGCGACGGCTGCCAGGAGGGACGCTGCCAGGGCGTTGCGCCGGCACCAGCGCCACGCGTGCTCCGCCCAGCCCACGGGGCGGGCCAGCACCGGCTCGCCCGCCAGCCAGCGCTCCAGGTCCTCGGCGAGGGCGAGGGCGGAGGGGTAGCGGCGGCCCGGCTCCTTCTCCAGGCACTTGAGGCACACCGTCTCCAGGTCGCGGCCCACGTCAGGGGCCAGCGTCCGCAGGGGCGGCGGGTCGGACGACAGGATCTCGGCGAACAGCGCCTCGAGGCCCGCGCCGCGGAACGGCGTCCGCCCCGCGAGCATCTCGTACAGGATGACCCCCAGCGCCCACACGTCGGCGGCGACGGTGAGGCCGCGGGCGCCGCGGAGCAGCTCGGGCGGCATGTACTCCGGCGTGCCCAGGAGCTGGCCGGTCTCGGTGGGGCCGGGCCGGGCCTGGTCGCGGGCCAGGCCGAAGTCGGTGACGTGCGGCTCGCCCTGGGCGTCGAGGAGGATGTTGCCCGGCTTCAGGTCGCGGTGCAGCACCCCGCGCTCGTGCGCGTGATGCACCGCCCGCGCGACCTTGGCCAGCACCTCAGCCACCCTTTGCCGCCCCTCGGCCCCCCGCCCGCCGTCGGGAAGGCGCGAGGCCGCCAGCGGGCCGCCGTCGATGAGTTTCATCGAGAAGAAGGGCATCCCGCGGTGCTCGCCGACCTCATAGACGGGGACGATGTGCGGGTCGTCGAAGGCGGCGAGGACCTGCGCCTCCAGGCGGAAGCGGGTGACGGCGTCCGGCGACAGCGCCCTGGATGCTAACACCATCTTGAGGGCGACCGGGCGTGACGGCACCGCCTGCCGCGCCTCGTACACGACGCCCATGCCGCCGCGACCCAGCTCGCCGAGGATCTCGTAGCCCGGCAACGCCACCGGCGGGCCGCCGAGGTCCGCCGGGGCGCCGACGAAGGGCGTGGTCAGGCCGGCCGGCGGCGCCGCCAGCATGCGGAGCAGATGCTCGTCCTGGGGCGTGAGGCCCGGCCAGGCGGCCCGCAGGGCCGCGACGGCCCCCTCGTGGCCCAGGCCGGACGCCAGGGCCCGCTCGTAGTCGGTCAGGAGGCGGGCGTGCCTGCCGCGGCGTCGGGGCATGTGGTCACCCCCCGGAGGCCATGAGGCGGGCGAGGGCGTCGGCGCGGGCCTGCTGGGCCGCGTCCGCCGTGCAGCCCATGACGAAGCCGATGTCGGCGTCGGGCATGCCGTGGAACACCTTGAGCATGAAGGCGACGTGCTGGCGCAGGGTCAGGCAGCGCAGGTCGGCCCGCAGACGCTCCCAGTCCTCGCCGTGCCGCGCCTCGCTGCTCGGCGACGAGGCCGGGTCGGGGAACGCCGTCGGCGGGGCGTTGTGGCTGGGGTGCCGGCCACGGGCCTCGCGCCGCCAGTCACGCCGGGCGGCGCTGGCGCGGTCCACCTCGCCCTCGAACACCCGGCGCAGGATGCGCCGCAGCCAGGCGCGGAAGGAGGCCGCCGTGGTGCCGCGGAAGCCGTGCGCCTTCCGCCACACACGCAGCAGCGCCTCCTGCACGACCCCCTCCACGCCGAGGAGCGAGTTCAACCCACGTGCCTGCTCCGAGGCCGCGAAGAGGCGGCGCGTCTCGCGGGTGAGCCAGCCCTGGTGCGCGTCGATCAGCCGCGCCAACGCCTCGCGCCCCTCGCGGGCCGACCGCAGCAGCGCGTCGGCCTCCTGATCGTCAGCGGTGGACATGACGGCCCTCGTCGTGGACGGGAACGCCGGGCGCGGCTATTTCTTTTTACAAGACGGTTCCTTCACCGCGGGCCTTCTTCTTTCACATGGCCCCGATTCACACGCCGGCCGGAGAGGCGTGGGGGGCCTCATTCACCCGAGATCGGCACCCATGAGAGCCACCCCGATCCTGGCCACACTCGTCCTCTTCACCGCCACGTCGGCCGCACAGCCGCAGCCGCAATTCGCCTTCGTCACGCTGACGGACGGCACGGCCCGCGTGGGCATCCTCGGGGGGATCGACGCCAAGGCGGTCCGCCTGAAGCCAAGTGCCAAGGCCGCCTCCGTGCCGTTCGCGTGGTCCGTCGTCCGCATCGCCCGGACGGCGAAGGCCGACCACACCTTCGACGCCGCCACGCGGAAGCCGACGAAACGTGACGTGGGCGAGGGCGAGCTGCGGGCGCTGATGGAGCGGGAGGCGACGGTGGCCTGGGCGCGGGGGGGGAGCGAACGCGGCGTGCTGTACCTCGTGGTGGGCGAGGAGATCCTATTCAAGCCGGCGACGGCGGCCATCATCCGCAGCTACCCCGCGACCGTGGTGTCGTCCATCGAAGTGGACGGCAAGCGGGTGGTGTACTCCGACCTCACCGGCAAGCTCGAGATGGCGTCCGACTCCCCCCCGCCGAAGGAGAACGCCGACCCGACGAAGGCGAAGGGCGGGGAGAAAGACATCGATCCCGGGACCGCCGGGTCGCCGCTATCCGGCAAGGGGGCCAAGGACAGGAAGAAGGACGCGAAGGAGGACGCGGAGGAGGGCGGCTTCCCGCTGCTCTGGGCGGTGCTGGCCATCATCGGCGGCCTGCTCCTCTACGGCGGCTACAAGCTGATGGGGTCGAACAGGGGCGACAGGTGACGGGGAGGGGGCGATGACCGACAAGCAGGGGGCGGGCGGCGAGGGCGAGGGCTGCATCCTCGGGGGCATGTCGTTGCTGATCCTGGCCACCCCGTTCGTGGTGGTGGCCGGGCTGATGATCCTGTGGCGTTACCCGGCCGTGGCACGCAAGCACAAGGTGTCGGCCAACGACCTCGTGCTGCATCAGGTGCGGCTGCACGCCGAGCCGCCCCACTTCCGCGAGGCGGTCATCTTCGGGAAGATGGACGCCCACTGGATCCGCTTCGAGGCCGAGAAGAAGTCGCCCGGCCCGCTGGACATCCGCGTGACGCGGCCCAAGGGGGGCGGCTTCCGACACACGCTGATGATCCAGGGCAGGCCGGCGGAGACGCGCGAGTCCGCCCTGCACCACTTCTCGGTGACCAAAGAGCAGCTCGCGCGGGCGAAGGAGGAGGTGGGCGCCGCCTACGCCCTCGGCGACCCCGCGACGAGGCGGCTCGTCCTGATGTGGGGGTACAGCCTGTTCGTGCAGTCCTGGGCGCGGCAGGTGCAGCGGTTCGCGCCGGGGTCGGCCCCGCCGGACGAGAAGGGGACGGAGGACGAGTACCTGTTCTGCGTCTGGGAGTTCCTGGGCGAGAACCTGGAGGGGACGGGGGCGACGGTCCCGACGCTCGGGGCGGCGGTCCGCCGCGCGTGCGGGGACGCGGCCCGCTACGCCGACGCGATGGCGTGGGCGCGGCGTGGGCTGCGCCGCCAGTGGCCGGGGGGGATGCACGACCCGGCGGCGGGGGGCGCGTTGCCGGACCACGCCGAGCTGCCGCCGCTGACCGACTTCACCTGCTGGCTGGTGCTGGCGCGGGCGGCGGGGACGGACGAGGCGTCCGAGGCCGCGACGCGGGACCGCTGGCTCGGCCTGTTCCTCAAGAGCAAGCGGCGGCAGGTGCTGGCCTGGGGCGCCGACCTGCTGCGCGAGCGCCGCGCGGAGGGCGACCACTGCCCGCCGGGCGGCGACGAGACGGCGGCGGCGCTGTGCGTGCTGGACCGGCTCGGCGGCGCCGACGGCCACGGCGAGCGGGTGCGCAAGGCGGCGGAGGAGGACGCCGGGTCGGCATGGGACCGCTTCGCCGTGACGACGAGCATCATGATGGGGGTGTACCCCAACGACGACGTGTACCTGCTGATGTACGGCACGAACCCCTGCACCAAGTACGTGGGCGTGGGGTGCTTCGTCGTCCTGCAACTGGTGCTGCTGTTCGTCCTGTGGCTGTACGTCGAGCGTCTGCTCGGCGAGAACATCCTGCGGCTGGGCGGCAACCCGCTGTACGAGGAGTACAAGAGGCGCCGCGAGGGGTGGGACTGGCTGGGGTGGCTGCTGCGCCTGGGGACGCCGCTGCTGGCGTACCTCATCACCGTCGCGAACATGTCGCCGGCGGTCAACGTCCTGCTCACCCAGAACCAGTTGCTGATCGGCGTGTACATCACGACGTGGATCGGCGGCCGCGTCCTGGAGGTGATCTCGAACGTGGTGGCGATGCTGCTGATACGGGTGGGGATCGATCCGGATTACAGCTTGCTGGATGAGATCGTCGCGTTCCCGCTGGCGTGGTACGTCCTCTCGCACTTCCAGAACGACTACAGCTCGATGCTCTCGTTCGCGCTGGCCGGCCTGTTGCCGACACTCGCCCTCCGCATCCGCCTGTGGCAATCCAGCCCTGCGAAGCCGAAGGCGGTGAGGCCCAGGCCCCCCGCGTCCGCCCCGCCGCCCGTTCCGCCGCCCGTTCCGCCGCCGCCGCCCGCCCCCGCGCGTCGCCGGGCGGCCCCGCCGCCGCCGATCATCGACCCGAAGAAGAACCCGTTCGACTTCTCGTGACGGGGCGGGCCGTTGACCGGCGTGCGAGCCCCGTGGTATCGTGGGCGTGTCCTCGGAAAACCCCGAACAAGGAGTCACGCATCCACACGACATCCCTGCCGGCGCCGGCGGATCAGGAATTGGACAAGGTGCCGCTCTACACCCTGTCCGACTCTGCCCGCTATCTGCGCCTGCCGGCGTGGCTCACGTTCTCCCTGGCGTCCGGGATGCCACCCTATCCTCCGGAGGTGTGGCCGCGCGGCGCCCATCTCGAACAGGTGTCCCGCGATGACCCCGCGCGGAGGTTGTCGTTCCGGAGGTTGGCGGAGCTATTTGTCCTCGGCTCGGCTGTCCGGCCCCTCGCGGAGGGATTTGACGGCGACCCGTCCCGGATGGAGGAATTCGCCTTCGTCGGCATACGGGAGCTGGCCGGCTCGTTGCGGGAGGGGCTGATCGGCTGGGGTGAAGGGCCGGAGGCCGAGGCATCGCGGCTCGCGGGCCGATTCACGCACCTGCCGGTGGATCACCAGACGCTACGAGCGAAGATCGCGAAGCGTCTGGAGCGCGTCGAGGTGAAGGACGGCAGGCCGGTGCGCCTGTTCCCGTTCACACGTGACCCGGAAGAGGCCTCGCCCCGCCTCGTCATCCTCGACCCCCGCATCCGCTTCGGGCGGCCGACGCTCGTCGGCACGGGATTGCCGACAGACATCATCCACGAGCGCCATCAGGCGGGCGACTCCGTCGCGGAGCTGGCCGATGACTACGGCATCGGCGCCGAGCTGATCGAGGAGGCCATCCGCTACGAAGGCGCCGCCCGCGACGCGATGCCGTTCTGGTGGGGGGACGAGGGGTGAGCGCCCGGCCCACCTTTTACATCGACCGCTGCACGGGCAAGGGCGTCGCCCGCGCCCTGCGCGAGGCGGGGGCGGCCGTCGAGTACCACGACGACCATTTCGCCATCGACACCGCCGACGTCGATTGGATCCCGGAGGTGGCGTCGCGCGGCTGGGTCATCCTGACGAAGGACAAGAACATCCGCCGCAAGCACGGCGAGCGCGAGGCCCTCGTCACCGCCGGCGCGAAGATCATCACCCTCACCTCCGGCGGCATGAAGGGCGAGGAGATGGCGCGGCTCTTCGTGGACAACCTCGCCGGGATGGAGGCCCTCGCCGCGTCACAGCCGCCGCCCTTCGTCGCCATCCTGGGGCGGGGCGGCCTACAAGTCGTCCTGCCCGCCCCGCCGGCGACGAAGTGATAGGATGGGGGTGTCGCCCCTTCCCACCGATGCCGCATGTCCACCCTCCCCGACCTCCTCGACGGCGCCCCGCTCGACATCGTCACCGCCGGCCCCGGCCCCGAGGGCGCGCTGCCCCTCACAGAGGACCTCCTCCGCCACGCGCCCTCCGGCGACCTGTTCGGCTGGACGCAGAACGCCGGCATGGGTTGGAAGCCCGGCGAGCTGGGCCGCCCCGAGGTGCTGATCCTGTCCACCTCCGGCGGCCTGCGCAACGAGGACGGCTCGCCCGCCGCCCTCGGCTACCACACCGGCCACTGGGAGGTCATCCTCCAGATGCGCGCCGCCGCCGAGGAGCTGAAGAAGCGCGGCGCCATCCCGTTCGCCGGCTTCGTCACCGACCCCTGCGACGGCCGCACGCAGGGCACGGCCGGCATGATGGACAGCCTGCCCTACCGCAACGACGCGGCGATGGTCTTCCGCCGCCTCGTCCGCTCGCTGCCGACACGCAAGGCAGTCGTCGGCGTGGCGACGTGCGACAAGGGCCTGCCCGCCATGATGATGGCCCTGGCCGGCTGTCACGATCTGCCGTGCGTCCTGGTGCCCGGCGGCGTGACGCTGCCGCCGGAGAACGGCGAGGACGCGGGCAAGGTGCAGACTATCGGCGCGCGGTTCAGCCACGGCCTCATCACGCTGGAGCAGGCCGCCGAGGCCGGCTGCAAGGCGTGCGGCTCGCCCGGCGGCGGGTGCCAGTTTTTGGGGACGGCGGCCACGTCCCAGGTCGTCGGCGAGGCCCTGGGCCTGAGCCTGCCGCACTCGGCCCTGGCCCCCTCTGGGCAGCCCGTGTGGCTGGAGATGGCCCGCCGCTCGGCGCGGGCGGCGCTCGGCATGATCCAGCGCGGCATGACGGTGCGGCATGTATTGACGGAGGCGTCGCTCCACAACGCGATGGCCGCCCACGCGGCGTTCGGCGGCTCGACGAATCTGCTGCTCCACATACCCGCCGTGGCGTACCACGCGGGGCTGAGGAGGCCGACGGTGGAGGACTGGGCGGCGATCAACCGCCGCGTGCCGCGCCTGGTCGATGCGCTGCCGAACGGGCCGGTGGGCCACGTCACCGTGCGCGTCTTCCTGGCCGGCGGCGTGCCGGAGGTGATGCTGCACCTGCGCGACATGGGGCTGTTGAAGTTGGAGGCGCTGACCGTCACGGGCCACACGCTCGGCGACGTGCTGGCGTGGTGGGAGAAGTCGGAGCGTCGGCGCCGGGTGCGCGAGCTGCTGCGCGAGCGCGACGGCGTCGATGCGGACGATGTCATCATGCCGCCGGCGCGGGCGCGCGAGCGCGGGCTGACCTCGACGGTGACGTTCCCGCGTGGCAACCTCGCCCCCGAGGGGTCGGTCATCAAATCGACGGCCATCGACCCGTCGGTGGTGGATGCGGACGGCGTGTATCGCAAGACGGGGCCGGCGCGGGTGTTCACGACGGAGAAGGCGGCCATCGAGGCGATCAAGTCGGGGTCGCTGAAGGCGGGCGACGTGCTGGCGCTGATCTGCCGGGGGCCGATGGGCTCCGGCATGGAGGAGATCTACCAGATCACGTCGGCGCTGAAGCACCTGCCGTGGGGCAAGCACGTCGCGCTGATAACCGACGCCCGCTTCAGCGGCGTCTCGACGGGGGCGTGCGTCGGCCACGTCGGCCCGGAGGCGCTGGCGGGCG
Organism: uncultured Alcaligenaceae bacterium; assembly: GCA_964630925.1. Lineage (GTDB taxonomy): Bacteria > Planctomycetota > Planctomycetia > Gemmatales > Gemmataceae > RGDT01. Next base: position 1,691 of record CAZVZK010000076.1, on the reverse strand, counting down.
GGCCGGTGGGCAAGCTGCTCGACGGCGACACGGTGCGTATCGTCATCGACCGCGTGAACCTGACGGGCAGCGTCGATCTGGTGGTGGACGGCGACGCGGAGGCGGGGGCGCGACTGCTGGCGTCGCGTGAGCCGCGCCCCGACCTGGCGCCGGACCCGGCCCTGCCGGACGACACGCGGCTGTGGGCGGCGCTGGTGCGGGCGTCGGGCGGGACGTGGGGCGGCTGCGTCTACGACGTGGGGGCGATCACGGCGGCGCTCTCGTGATGGCTCAGGCCGCGTCTACTTCCCGAGCCGCTTGCGGGCGCCGTCGGCGGCCGCGCCGGCCGTGCGGGTCACGAAGGCGGGCAGATCCTTCTCGTCGAGCTCCGTCTCCCACTGGTCGCGCCACAGCAGGACCCCTGCCTCCGGCTCGGCCAGCTCGGCGGTCAGTGTCAGCGTCTTCTTGTCGGCAGACACGGTGACATCGAAGGCGAGCACGACGGCCGCGCCAAGCTCCCGGCCGGCCTCGGCGGGGGTGGCTGCCGCGAGGGCGGCCGCCCGGCGCGGGGAGACGATCCGCAACTTCCCCTCCTTGAGCAGGCGGTGCGTCACCTGCACGGAGAAGGGCTGCAGGGCCTTTTTCGTGGCGTCGTTGAGGCCCTCGGGGAGGGTGGCCGGCAGGATGGCCAGCACGTCCGGATCGAGACGCCTCTTCGGCGTCCCCGCCCCCTTCTCCAGAGCGGCGGAGCGTTCGGCGTGTTTGATCCGGTCCGTGATGGCCAGAAACGCCTCCTCCAGGGCCTTCGACCTGTCCAGCTCGGCCACCTTGTCCGCGGGCACGGGCATCTCCTTCCGCCACATCACGAATCCGGTCTTCCCGTCGATACACTCAACGGTCAGCGCCGGGCCGACGGTCAGCGTTCCCCTGATGACCGCATGGGCGTTCTTCTGATCTGCTTCGCTTGAAGAGTGGGCCACGCGTACACGCAACTGTTGAACCAGGTCGTCGGCCAGCCGGCGGGAGGCGGCACTCAGGGCCTTGTACAGCGGCTCGGATGGCGTCGTCAGGTCGGGGCCCTTGCCGGGAGCCGCCTTACTCAGCACGTAAACGGGGCCTGGATAGCGTTCTTCGAGCCTGTACGTGAATGGGGCGATGGCGATGCGGTACGCCGTGTCCGCCTTCGCCTGGCGGAGCTCCTCGATCAGCTTCTTGGCCTCCTCCATCTCCTTGCGGGCCGCGCCGGCATCCGACTCCTTGAGATCGGCCGACGCCTTGGAGATGCGGTCCACCGCCTCCGCGGCGGCGGCCGCGATCTCCTTGTCGCTCGACCCGCACCAGCCGGCGAGCCTCGGCAAGGCGATCCGGGCCCGGGCACCCATCCCCCCGAGCCCCTTGATCGCGGCCGCAGCGCGCTTTTTGGAGGTTGTCAGTGACGAGTCTGAGTAGGTGCTCGCCTCCGAGATGAGACTCTCGACGACGGAATCTTCCTTGGTGCCCTGTGCGGGCAACACGGCGACGAAAACCGCGCCCACGAGGAGCGCGAGCGAGGCGACGGGCTTCATGACTCATTCCCCGGACGTGATGGGATGTGGCCAGAAACGGCCCTGTCATCCTACCGGCTCTCGTGAACCGGGCCACCGGCGTTGCCGTACGACCAGCTCTGCGGAGTCAGCACGGAGGGCTCGTCGACGGGCTTGGCGTGGCGCCTT
>CAZVZK010000075.1:0-51025 GCA_964630925.1 uncultured Alcaligenaceae bacterium | reverse complement strand
TGGCGAAGATCCACCCGCTCGACCTGAAGAAGGTGTGCATCATCGGGCACTCGATGGGCGCGGCCCAGACGGTGCAGGCGGCCGCGAAGCACCCGGAGCGGTTCATCGCGGCGGCGGCTCTGGGCGGCGGCGGCACGTTCAAGGCCAGCGACGCGCTGAAGAAAGTCCCGTTCCACGTCGCCGTCGGCGAGAAGGACTTCCTGCTCAAGAACGCCCGCTCGCTCGACGGCGCCCTGCGCAAGGCCGGCGTCACATCGACGCTCAAGGAGCACGAGAACGTCGAGCATCTGACCATCGTCCAGCTCGCCCTGCCCGAGGTGTTCGCGTTCTTCGACAAGGCCGTGAGGGGCAAGTGAGCCGTTCCCCCTGGCTGATGGCTGTTGGAGCCGCTTCGGCGACGAGATGGTAGCCCGGGGTGAGGCTCTGCGAGCCCTGGGAAGGGGTGCGAGATGCACGAGGAGGCGGGGCTCCTGGCCGACATCCGCGAGAGCCCCCACGACGTGGGGCTGCGGGGCATCCTCGCCGACTGGCTGGAGGAGGACGGCCAGCAGGCGAGGGCCGACTTCATCCGCGCCCAGATCGCCCGCAAGCCCGCCCCCAACGACCCCGCCCTCCGCCGCGTCGCCCAGCAGCTCCTCACCGACAACTGGGCCGAGTGGACCGCCCCGTTCAAGCGTCTCATGGGCAAGATGCCGCGGCCCGTCGCCGCCCAGTGGCAGCGGCCCGAACACGCCCTGCCGGCGTTCCCCCTCGGGCTCCTGGAGTGGCTGTGCGTCGATGCCGGCGTCCTGCTGCGCCAGGGCGAGGAGCTGTTCGCCCTCGCGCCGCTACGCGGCCTGGACCTGTACAACCCGGCGGAGGCGGGCCTGCACCTCGGCTCCTGCCGCGTGCTGCGCTGGGTGGAGACGCTCAGCGTCGCCGACCGCTACATCGGCCCCCTCGACGCGGCAGGCATGGGATCGCTGGCCAAGTCGCCGCACCTGGGCCGGCTGCGCGAGCTGTGGCTGCCGTGGAACAACCTCGGCGACAGGGGCGCGGCTCTGCTCGCCTCCGCCCCGTGGCTGCCGGGCGTGCGTGGCCTGGGGCTGAAGGACAACGGCCTGTCGGCGGAGGGCGTGCAGGCCATCGCCGGCGTCTACGGCTTCCGCCCGCGCATGCTCGACCTGAGCATGAACGAGGTGGGCGGCATCGGCCTGGAGGCGCTGACGAACGCCGGCACGCTCGACGGCGTGGACGACCTGCGGCTCATCGAGTGCCGCATCGGCGACGACGCCGTGGCGGCCCTCGCGGGGCGGTGGTCGATGGCGGGGCCGGAATCGCTGTACCTGCGTGACAACGCCATCACGGACTCCGGGGCGGAGGCGTTGGCGGCGGCGCCGTGGATCGGGCGCGTGCGCTTCCTCGACCTGGCCGACAACCGGGTCGGACCGCACGGGCGCGACGCCCTCGTACGCGCCTGCGCCCCGGAGGTGCGCCTCGTCGTGTGACCGCCGCGTCAGTGGGCCGACGGCGGCCGGACCAGCCGGTCGATGGCGTCGAGCAGGTCGCGCGGCTGGATGGGCTTGGCGATGTACGCCGCCATGCCGGCGCCGAGACACCTCTGGCGGTCCTCGGTGCTGGCGTGGGCGGTCAGGCCGACGATCATCGCGGGCCGGCCGGTGCGGCGCGACTCCTCCAGGATCAGCATCGTCGCCTCGACGCCGTCCATCTCCGGCAGCTGCACGTCCATGAGGACCAGATCGAACGGCTGCTCCTGCCAGAGGCGGACGGCATCGACGCCGTTGCAGGCGAACGTCACCTGGTGCTGGCGCTTCTGGAGGATGAGGTCGAGGAGGACGCGGTTGACGGGGTTGTCCTCGGCGACGAGGATGCGCTTGCCGCACGGGTCGGCGGCCTGGGTCAGGCTGAGCCCCCAGACGCTGTCGTCGCCGGCGCCGGTGCCGCCCTCCGGCTCGCCGAGGGTGGCCTCGCTGGTGGCGGCGAGGCAGGCGGTGAAGTGGAACGTGCTGCCCTTGCCGGGCTGGCTCTCGACCCAGACGCGCCCGCCCATCAGCCCCACCAGACGCGAGGCGATGGTCAGGCCGAGGCCGGTGCCCCCGAACTTGCGGGCCCGCGAGCCGTCGGCCTGGCTGAACGCCTCGAAGATGGCCTCCTGCTTCTCGTGGGCGATGCCGATGCCCGTGTCGCGCACGGTGCCGTGCAGGATCACGTCCCTGGCGGTGCGGGCGGCCAGGCCCAGACGCACCGTCACCTCGCCCTTGTGGGTGAACTTGATGGCGTTGCCGACGAGGTTGAACAGCACCTGTTGCAGGCGGAGGGGGTCGCCGACCACCCAGACGGGGACGTCGGGGTCGAAGGTGTGGGTGAACGCCAGGCCCTTCTGGCGGGCGCGGACGCCGAGGGCGCGCAGCGTCGGCTCGAGGCCGGCGCGGACGGCGAAGGGGACGCACTCCAGGTCCATGCGCGCCGCCTCGATCTTGGCGAAGTCGAGGAGGTCGTTGACCAGGGCGAGGAGGGTGTTGGCCGACGACTGCACCAGCCCCAGGTGTTCGCGCTGCTGGGCCTCCAACTCGCCCATGAGGGCGATCTCGGTCAGGCCGACGATGCCGTTCAGCGGCGTGCGGATCTCGTGGCTGATGTTGGCGAGGAATTCGCTCTTGGCCTGGCTGGCGGCCTCGGCGGCGACGAGGGCCTTCTTCAGGGCCTCCTCGTCGGCCTTGCGGCGGATGAACTGGGCGAGGTGGGTGGCGACGGGGTAGAGGCAGCCCTTGAGGTCGTCGTCGGGGTCGGTGATCTCCGGGGCGTAGAACTCCAGCACGCCGAGGGTCTGCTTCTCCAGCTCGACGGGCCAGGCGATGGCGGACTCGTAGCCGGCGCGGCGGGCGGCGGCGGTGGGCAGGTCGGGGTCGGCGGCGAGCTTGCCGAGCCAGCGTAACTCGTGCCGGAGCCAGACGCGGCCGGGCAGGCCGGAGCCGGGGGCGTGCGTGGCGGCGCGGGCCTCGCTGGTGAACCGCAGGGCGGGCCCGCCCTCGGCCCAGGCGGCGACGCATCGGAGCAGGCCGTCGGAGGGGTCCACTTTCCACAGCAGGCCGGCCGGCCAGCCCACCCCTGAGCCGATCACCTCGAGGACGCGCGGCCCGGCCTCGGCGAGGTCGGTGTTGCCCGCCAGCACGCGGGCCGTCTCGTACTGGATGCGGCGGTGGCGTTCGGCGCGTTTGCGCTCGGTGAGGTCGCGGACGATCTGCACGTAGACGCGGCGGTCCTCGTCGATGACCTTGCTGACGCCCAGCTCGACCGGGAAGGTGTGCCCGCCCTTGTGCTTGCCGACGAAGGTGGTGCTGTCGACGAGGACCTTCGCGCTGCCGGTGGGGACGGTCTCCTGGAGGAGGCGTTCCAGGCCGCTCTTGTCGGCGGTGCCGATGAGCAGCGAGAAGTCGCGGCCGAGGACCTCGGAGGCCTCGTAGCCGAACATCCTGGCGGCGGCGGCGTTGAACGACTCGATGCGGCCCTGGTAGTCGAGGGTGAGGATGGCGTCGGCGGCGGCGTCCACGATGAGGCGGCTGCGGGCGGCGGCGGCGTCCACGGCGGCGCGGTGCCTGGCGAGGAGGACGCCGACGGCCCAGCCGGCGGCGGCGACGAGGGCGAGGAGGCCGACCAGCCCCCAGGCGAGGACTGGCATCAGGTGGGCGGGCAGGAGGCCGCCCCTCACGAGCCAGGCGAGGCCGAAGTACCCGGCGGCCCAGGTGGCCGCCACGGCGGCGGCGGCCAACAGGGCCGGGGTCAGGGGCTCACGCTTGGCCGTGGGCATGGGGCCGATCACTTCCCGAGGGGTGTCACCTGGATCGACTTGTTGTCGTGCCCGGTCAGCAGGAACTTACCATCCGGGGAGAAGACGACGCAATAGGCACACGGCGCCTTGAGCTTCTTCGTCCACGCCGCCTTGCCCGCCGTGAGGTCCCACTGGTAGACGTGCCCGGCGTACCCGCTGGTGGCCAGGCCCTTGCCGTCCTTCGCGAACGCGATGCCGTAGGGGTCGTCCTCGGTGGGCTTGACCTCCTTCGTCTTCGGGTCGGCCTCGCCGAGCTTCTTGGTCTCCTTGCCCATGTTGGTGTCCCACAGGCGGACGGTGCGGTCGTGCGAGATGGAGACGAGGGCCGTGTTGTTGCCCGGCAGCCAGGCGATGCCGGTGACGGCGTCGGTGTGGCCCTTGAGCTGCTTCGTCTCCTTCTGGGCGGCCACGTCGTACACCTTGATGACGCCGTCGGCGGAGGCGCTGGCGAGGAACTTGCCGTCGGAGGAGAAGGCGACGGTGTAGACGTTCTTTCCGTGGGCGCCGAGGTTCTTCAGCTCCTTGCCGTCGCCAACATTCCACAGGCGGACGGACTTATCCGCGCTGCCGCTGGCGAGGACCTTGCCGTCGGGGCTGAAGGCGACGCTCTCGACGCCGTCGGTGTGGCCCTTCAGCTCCTTGATGAGCTTGCCGTCGGCGGGGTTGTTGAGGCGGATGGTCTTGTCGAGGCTGGCCGAGGCGAGGATGGTGCCGTCCTTGTTGTACGCCACGCAGTAGACGGGGGCGGTGTGGCCGACGATCTTGCGGGCCTCCTTCAGGTCGGGGTAGCCCCAGACCTTGACGACGTTGTCGTAGCCGGCGGAGGCGAAGGTCTTACCGTCCGGCGCGAAGGCGAGGCTGTAGACGAGGGCCTCGTGGGCGGCCTTGATCTCGCGGGGGCCGTCGGCGGGCTGGGCGGCGGCGAAGCCGGCGCAAACGATCAGGGTGGCGAGGAGGGTGCGAACGAGCCGCATGGTCAATGTGCCCTCGGCGGGGTGTGGGTTGAAGTGGCGGCCTCGGGGGCGAAGCCGCGACGGAGGGTGTTCTCCGTGATGGTACGGGGCAGGAGGAATTGCAGCAAGTAGTCGGGGCCGCCGGCCTTGGAGCCGATGCCGGAGAGCTTGAACCCGCCGAAGGGCTGGCGGTCCACGAGGGCGCCGGTGATCTTGCGGTTGACGTACAGGTTGCCGACACGCAGCTCGCGCTTGACGCGGGCGATGTTGGCGGGGCTGCGCGAGAAGATGCCGCCGGTCAGGGCGTAATCGACCCCGTTGGCGATGCGGAGGGCCTCGTCCAGCGTGTCGTACTTGAGGACGGCCAGGATCGGGCCGAAGAACTCGTCACGAGCGAGGAAGGAATTGGGGTCATCGACGCCGAAGACGTGTGGTGCGACGTAATGCCCCTCGGCGGCGAGCCTGGTCACGTCGCCGGCGTAGAGGAGTTTGGCCTCCTTCCTGCCACGCTCGATGGACGTCAGGAGGCGTTGCTGGGCCTCGGCGTCGATGACGGGGCCGATGAACGCGCCGGGGTCTTCCGCCGGGCCGATGGATTTCGATTTGGTGGCCGCGACGAGGCGGCCGACGAACGTCTCGTACAGGGGGGCGGGGACGAGGACGCGCGAGCACGCGGAGCATTTCTGGCCCTGGTAGCCGAAGGCGGAATCGACGACGCCGTCCACGGCCTCGTCGAGGTCGGCGTCGTCATCGACGATGATGGCGTTCTTGCCGCCCATCTCGGCGATGACGCGCTTGACGTGCGTCTGGCCGGGGGCCATCTCCGCCGCCTGCTTGTTGATGAGGATGCCGACCTTGAGCGAGCCGGTGAAGGCGATGACGGCGGTGTCCTTGTGGCCGACGAGCCTCGGGCCGATCTCCTCGCCGATGCCGGGCAGGAAGTTCACGACGCCGGGGGGGAAGCCGGCCTCGAGGAAGACCTCCATGAGCTTGGCAGCGACGACGGAGGATTGCTCCGCCGGCTTCATGACGGCGGTGCAGCCGGCGGCGAGGGCGGCGGCGGTCATGCCGCACAGGATGGCGAGGGGGAAGTTCCACGGGGCGATGACGACGCAGACCCCGCGCGGCTCGTAGAAGTAGGCGTTATCCTCGCCGGGGACGTTGCGTCGGCGGGGGTTGGAGAGGCGGACCATCTCGTGGGCGTAGAACTCGCAGAAGTCGATGCCCTCGGCGATGTCGGCGTCGGCCTCGCGCCACTGCTTGGCGCACTCGAACACCTGCCACGCCGCCAATTCGAAGCGGCGGCGGCGCATGATCGCCGCGGCGGCGTGGAGGCACTCGGCGCGCTTCTCCACGGGCGTGTCGCGCCAGGCGGGGAAGGCGGCGGAGGCGGCGGCGATGGCCTGGTCGGCCATCTCGGCCGTGGCCTTGCCGGCGTGGCCGACGACCTGCGTCTTGCGCGAGGGGGAGGTGGAGGTGATCCACTCGGGTGTCTGGACGGGCTGGTTATTGATGACGACGGGGTAGCGCCGGCCGAGCTGGGTGGAGACGGCGTCGAGGGCGGTCTGCATGGCGCGGCGGCTGGCGTCGCGGCTGAAGTCGGTGAGGGGCTCGATGGTGAGGGGCTGATCGTCGTGCATCTGAGGTGGCGGCTCCGGGCCCGTCGGGCGTTGCTATCTTACGCCTGGGGCGGGCGAACGCGGAGGGCCGGGGCATGACGGAGGCGGAGTGGCAGGCGTTCGAAGTTCTGCGGAGGATGCTGAGCGCCGCAGAGGGTTGGGCGAGCGACAGGAAGTATAGGCTGTTCGCGGCCGCTTGCTGCCGGCGCATCTGGCCGAGTCTGACGCATGAGGAGAGCCGTTTGGCGGTCGAAGCCGCAGAGCGGTTTGCGGACGGCAAGGTGCCGTTACATGAAATGCTGGCGGCCAACGAGCCGGCCAAGCGAGTGGCCCTAGAAGGCGCACGGGGCAGGGCGATCCCGCATGCCGTGTATTGTGCGCCGTTCGCGCCCGCCATCATGAGCGACTATGGCATCCACCCATACGCACCTTGGGACAAGAAGTGGTCCATCGCCGCTGAAGCGGCGAAGGCCGTTTCCGGCGTGGTGTACCCTGATTCGGCTCCCGAATTCCAGCGCCAGGCCTGCCTGCTGATCGACATCCTGGGCGATCATTTGGAGTCGCCGCCGCAGGCCTACGTGCGTCCGTGCGCTCAGACAAGAAGCATCGCGGAGGCCGCATACCAAGAGCGCGTCCTCCCATCAGGGCACCTCGACACTGCGCGGCTCACCGTTCTCGCCGACGCGCTGGAAGAGGCCGGCTGCGGCGACGCCGACCTCCTGACGCATCTGCGTTCGCCGGGGCCGCATGTGCGTGGGTGCTGGGCGTTGGACCTCGTCCTCGGAAAGGGGTGAACAGCCGGCCGGTGGGCCCGTCGGCCGGAGGCTGGTCAATCCGACACCTTGCCGGCCAGGGGGTCACGCACCAGATCGGTGAACGGGCGGCGGAAGTCGGCGAGGGTCTCGGAGAAGCACGCCAGGTCCTATGCCCCCTCGCCCTGGACCTCGGCCACCGCCCGGCGGACCTGGCTGACCCGCCGGGCCTGGATGGCGGCCCGGTGGAGGCCGCGCAGGCGCTCCACGTCGGTGATCCGCGCGAGCGCGTCGCGGAACTCGTTGACGGCGTCCTCGCCGAAACGCAGCTCGATCACCTCCAGCACATCGCTGCGCCGCGCGGCCTGCTCGCCCTCCAGCATGAAATCCCGTGCCAGTGAAGAGTCGCGCATGTTCTCCCTCCCGATGAGCGACCACACGTCCAACGTGTCGTCCACCAGCCTACCAAAGAAGCCCAGCGAAGTCAGCAGGTCCGCGCGGCGGGCGGAGTCCAGCGAGCGATGCCGGATCGACTCCACCGCGTGCGCCACGGCCTCCGCCGCCGTCGTGCCGTGGGCGCTCAGCGGGTACAAGGCCATTAGGCCGGGGTGGTGCTCCCACCAATCCTCGGGCCGCTGCCGCCACATTAGTACCTCGCGGAACCACACCTGCTGGGCCGGCCTGCCCTCGATGGAGAGTTGAAACGTCCCCTCCTGCGGGCGATACCCACGCGGCAGCAGCACGAACACCAGGCACTCGCACGGGAGACGCTCGCGTTCGGAGAGCAGCCCGCTCTTGGCGAGAACGCTCCAAGGGGCGCTCTCGGCCCAGCGCGTATACGCCTCCATGTACACCACGAACCGCTCGCCGCCTCGCTTCGCCCGGAATGCCCGGCCGGCCAGGCGCTCCGTCGCCTGCACCGTGTCGGGAATGGGCGTCCACTCCTCCACGGCTACCCCGGCGAGGCGAGACAGACCCACGCCGGAGTGCCGGGCCGCGATCTTGAAGCCGCCATCATAGTCGGGCAAGAGCGGTCCTCGGGGCCGCCTTCACCGGGGCACCTCGGGCTGTTCGGAGACGGCGTCGAGGGCGGACTGCATGGCGCGGCGGCTGGCGTCGCGGCTGAAGTCGGTGAGCGGCTCGATGGTGAGGGGCTGGTCTTCGTGCATCTGAGGCGGCGGCTCCGGGCCCGTCGGGCGTTGCTATCTTACGCCTGGGGCGGGCGAACGCGGAGGGCCGGGCCATGACGGAGGCGGAGTGGCGAGCCACGACGGATATCATCCGGTTGCTTGACAACGTCTACCGGGAAGAGAGGAGCCTGCGCAAGTGGCGGATGTTCGCCATCGCCTGCTGCCGGAGCGTCGAGCAGCACCTCTCAGTGTGGTCGAGAGGGGCGCTGCGGGTCCTTGAGGATGTCGCGGATGGTGAAGCCCCTGACTTCGTGAGGGCGGAACGGTCTCGGGGCGCTCCGAAGCCTGGCCCTTACGCCGATCTGGCAGTTTGGAAAGCTATCCGGCCAGGCAAGGAGGCACGAGAGTACGCCCGCAATTACATCCCCCGGCACGTTCTTTCGGCTGCCGGGCCTCGTGACGGCGACGCCGGGCGGGAGGAGGTGCGGGGCCGCCTCGCGGCGGCGGCCCGCGACATCTTCGGCACCCCTTCCCGGCCCGCCATTTCGCTTCCCGCCATCCCGGCGGAGGCCGTTGCCCTGGCCCTCGCGGCGTACCAAGATCGTCCCCACTTGGACCACCTAGACCCCGCCCGTTTGGCCGTCCTCTCCGACGCACTTGAGGAGGGGGGTTGCACGGACGAGGCCATACTCTCCCACCTGCGTTCTCCCGGCCCCCATGTGCGTGGGTGCTGGGCGTTGGACCTCGTCCTGGGCATGGGGTGAGCCCGGCCCGCAACCGCCGCAGGGATTTGGGCGGAGCGCCTCGCTTTCTGTCGTTGAACGGGCAGATGGCGTTTCGGTAGAATGCGCGGGGCAAGGGGAGGAGTCGCACATGTCCGCGCTGATGACCAAGTTCGGCCTGGACCGGCTTTCGCCAGACGAACGGCGGCAGCTCGCAGACGAACTGCTCGATAGCGTCGCAGACGCCCCACTGTCCGAGGCGATGAAGGACTACCTCGACCGGCGGCTAGAGGCCATCAAGGGCGACCCTCTCGCCGGCTCCCCCTACGAGGAGGTACTGGCACGCTTGCGGGGGAAGCGATGAGCCTGCCCCTGGTGGTCAACGCCCTCGCCGAGGCGGAGATCGCCGAAGTCCGTGATCACTTTGAGGCCCAACGCCCGGGCCTCGGCGACGACTTCCTCTCGCGGCTGCAACACGCCCTCGACCTGATTCGTCAATTCCCCGAGATGCATGCCGTGGTCCACGCCGACGTGCGTCAGGCCCGGATCCGCCGCTTCCCTTACGCCGTCTACTACCGTGTGGGCGGCACGCAATCCACGGTCATCGCCGTCCAACACACCAGCCGTGACCCGGCCTCCTGGCAGTCGCGGCCTTGACGCCCGTGACCCCTTGCCAATGCCGGCCCCCCGCCGCATCCTGGGACGTATCCCCCGTATCCTCCGCACGAGGCCGCCATGCACGCCGTCCTGCTCCTCGCCCTCGCCGCGCCCGTGGCCATGAAGTACAACGAGGTCCGCGAGGTCGCCCCCGGCGTCTTCTTCCGCTACTCGTCCATCCACCCCACCGACACCAAGGTCGTCTTCGGCGGCTCCAACAACATCTGGGTGGTCTTCGACGAGTACGTCGCCGTCATCGACGCGAATTTCCCCAAAGAGGCGTCGGACGTGATCGCGGCGATCCGCAAGACGACGAAGAAGCCGATCCGCTACGTCCTCGACACGCACCACCACGGCGACCACGCCTGGGGCAACGCCGTCTGGATCAAGGAGGGCGCCACGGTCATCTCCTCGCGGCAGTGCGCCAAACTCCTCCGCGACACCGGCCCCGGCGACTGGGAGCGCGAGGCGAAGAATCCCAAGGGCCGCAAGGACGTGAAGGAGGGCAAGCTCGGCTTCCCGGCGCTCCTCTTCGACGACAAACTCGTCCTCGACGACGGCGTGCAGCGCATCGAGTTCCTGCGGCTCGGCCACTCGCACACCATCGGCGACGCGGTGGCGTGGCTCCCCAAGCAGCGCATCCTCTGCACCGGCGATGCGTGCGTCAACGGGCCGTACAACTACATGGGGCACAGCGACTCCGCCTCGTGGGTCCGCTGCCTGGAGCGCATGGAGGGCCTGGGGCCGAAACTCGTCCTGCCCGGCCACGGCCTGCCGGAGGACAAGGCGCTGCTGGCGCGGCAGAAGCGTTACTTCGCCGACCTGCGGGCCTACGTCAAGAAGGGCATCGCCGACGGCAAGGACGTGAAGGACCTCGCCAGGGACATCGACTTCCCGTGGTACAAGGAGTGGACGACGGTCAAGCCGGCGGAGGACAACGTCAAGCACGTCTATGCCGAATTCATGGGCACCACGGCGCCGTGGGATCTGGAGGCCGAGCTGGGGCTGACCGCAGGGCCTTCGCCGACGAAGGACACCGAGGGGTGGAAGAAGCCGAAGCGGATCGTCGTCCCCGCCGGCCTGCTGCCGGGCGAGCTGGCCCAGTTGAAGCGGGCAGCCCCGGAGGTGGAGTACCTGCCGGCGCGGAACGCGGCCGAGGCGGCGAAGTTGGCGGCGGAGGCGGACGCAGTCGTCGGCTTCGCGTCGGCGGACATCGCCGCCGTCAAGGGGCTGCGCTGGGCCCAGGCCGGGCCGGAGGATGACCTGGCGGCGATCAAGGGCGGCGGGCCGACGATCACGGAATCGCGGCGCGTCAACGGCCCCGGCCTCGCGGAGCGCACGTTCTCGTTGATGCTGAGCCTGTCGCGCGGCCGGTCGGAGCTGCGGGGCAAGACGCTGCTGCTGGTCGGGCTGGGCGGCCCCGGCCGGCAGATCGCCCGCCGCGCCGACGCCTTCGGCATGCGCGTCCGGGCCATCGACGACAGGCCCGGTGACAAGCCCGACGAGGTCGTGAGCCTGGAGAAGATGGACCGCCTGAAGGACCGCCTCGCCGAGGCCGACGTCGTGGCGCTGGCCCTGCCGCTGACCGAGGCGACGAAGGGCGTCGTCGGCGCGAAGGAGATGGCGGCGATGAAGAAGGGCGCGTATCTGGTGAACGCGGCCGGCGCGGCGCTGATCGACCTGGAGGCGTACAAGGGGGTGAAGCACCTGGGCGGCCTGGGGCTGGACGCGGCGCTGCCGGAGGGGCACTTCCTGCGCGGGCGGGACGGCGTGGTGGTGTTGAAGGACGAGGCGGTGCCGGAGGCGCGGGAGCGGACGTGGCGGCTGTGGCGCGAGAACGTGCGCCGCTTCGCCGCCGGCGAGCCGTTGCTGGCCGTCGTGCCGGTCAAGTGACCGCCGGCGTCCGCCGACGCCTGCGGCGGCGGGTCAGATAGACCGTCTCGCCCACCACCCACGCCAGGCCGAGGCCGCCCACCAGCACGCCGGCCGTGCGCAGGTAGCCTTCCGCCTTCGCGTCCTCCAGGTCGCGCGCCTCGTTCCATGCGGCATGCTCCGCCGCCGGCACGTCGGCGAGCTGGCGCTCGCGCCAGCGGGCGTTCCGCGCCGGCCCGGCGGCGGACGGCCACGCCATGACCGCCAGGCCGCCGATCAGCAGCCAGGAGGCGAGGACGAGGCGGAGGTGGCTGTAGATCCGCCGCATTCGGGTATCCTCAGCCGGCGGGTGGTAGGGCCGCGACGAAGGCGGCGTGCTCCGGCGAGGCGATGCCCTGTTGCAGGACGGTCAGGACGTGGGCGAGGTCGCCGGCGAGCATGGCCGGCACGGCCAGCCAGAGGCCCGGCAGCACCTCGCTGCGGATGACGCCGTCGGGGCCGGGGGCGAGCGGCTCGTACTGCGTGCCGCGGAGGATGAACCAGTCGATGGCGTTGTCGAGGACACGCCAGATGAGGTACTCGCGGACGCCGTTGGTCTGGTAGAGCCTCCGTTTCGCCTCCGTGTCGGGGGAAGTCTCCGCGATCAGCTCCGGACCCCTGGCGACGTATCCGCAATCGAAGTCCGCCCGCCCGACGTGCGAGGGCAGCAGGAGAATGGCGTCGGGCTGAGGCATGTTGTCGCCCGGCAGACGGAGATGGGGATACGCGCCACATCTTGTCCCCCGCGTGTGCGCCCGGTAGAAGCCGAGCCAGCCGCATAGATGTGCGCCCGCCGCGGCGGCCTGCCAATGCTGGGGCGCTGGAATCCGGACGATGCCTTGGATCAATTCTGCCCGTTTCAGGCCGGGCGTGGCGTCGAAACGCCGCTCGAACTCGTCGCGCGTCAGGTGGTCGCCGTTGACCAGGGGGAGGATGCGCTGCCCCTCGGGTGGCGTGTCGGCCGGCGGGACGGGCGGGGCCGATGTGATCGTCATGGGCAGTCCTCCGGAGCGATGCGTGGGCATTGTACCGGGCCCTCACGCCCTCTCGTAACCCATGCGGTGGATCGCCTTGCCCTCGCGGCGGAACTTGCGCTCGAAGTTGGTCAGGTAATCCATGTCGTGCGTCGGCTCCTTCTCCGCCGGCGGGGCCGACTCGCGCAACGCCGGCACACCCGCCACCACGCCGCGCACCATCTCGGCGTACTCCGGCACGTCGGTCACCACGAGCAGCTTGCCGCCCGGCGTCAAGACCCGCGCCGCGGCCTCGGCGAACTCCTGGGTGAACAGCCGCCGCTTGTGGTGCCGCTTCTTCCACCACGGGTCGGGGAAGTAGACGTGGACCGTCCGCACGCTGCCCGCCGGGACGGCGTCGCGCAGCAGGGCCAATCCGTCGCCGCACGCCAGGCGCACGTTCGCCAGGGTCCGCTTGGCGACGCGCGTGGCGGCGAAGAGCTGGTACTTGCGGACGATCTCGATGCCGAAGTAGTTGGTGCCGGGGTTGGCGGCGCCGGCGCTGGTCAGATACAGCCCCTTGCCGAAGCCGACCTCGACCTCGACGGGGCTGGGGTTGCCGAAGACGGCGGCCCAGTCGATGGCGGGGTAGGGGCCGCGCACGGGCAGCTCGTGCAGGAAGGGGGCCAACGCCTCCAGGGGGAGCTTCGCCGGCTTGCGCACGGTCAGACCCCTTCCTCGCCGCGGTTCATCTGCCCGCCGATGATGTCGCCCTGGAAGACCAGGCTGCCCTTGACCGTCCCCTGGACGTGGAACTTCGACAGGCGTTTGCCGAGACGCAGGCCCTTGCCGGCCAGCACGAGGCGGTCACCTGGGCGGACGGCCCCGCGGAAACGCACCTCTTCCATGCCGCCGAACACGATGAAGTCCTTCTCCTTCAGGCCGGAGGCGTGGATGTAGTAGGCCACCAGCTGGGCGGCGGCCTCGCACATCAGCACGCCGGGGAAGAGGGGGTAGCCGGGCATGTGTCCCCGCGTCCAGAACTCGTCGGCGCGGACGTCCTTGTAGCCGACGATGACCTTGCCCTCCAGGTCGAGGCGGACGACGGCGTCGATCTGCTCCATCTCGAACCGCTGCGGGTTGGCCGCCAGCAGGGCCTCCTTGCCGGCCACCACACGCGTGAAGTCCACCGTCGCCAGGTCGATGATCGCGTCCGGCCGCGCCATGGCGGGCCTCCTTCTGTGAGGGGATGACGGGGGGCACGGGGGCCCCTCTTCATCCTTCATCCTTGCGGTCAGCCGACCACCTCGGCGATCTGCGCCAGGTCGGTCAGCAGCACGTCGGGCCGGCCGGCGGGGTCGCGCAGCTGCTCGGCGGTGGCCTGCAAGGACGTTTTATCGCCCGCGTACAGCGCCGTCCGCATGCCCGCGCGCCTGGCGGGCATCACGTCCTGCGTGACTCGCGAGCCGACGTGCAGGACCTCCTCCGGGGCGAAGCCCTTCGCCGCCAGCGCCTCGCGTGTCTTGCGGAACAGACGCTCCGACGGCTTGCGCCCCCCGTACTCGTGCGACAAGAACACCATCCCCTCGCTCAAGGCGGGCGCGCCCCCCTGCCGCTTCAGGCCGCGTGCCAGCTGCAGCGTGGTGAAGCACTGGCCGTCGGCGAGGAGGCCCTGGGCCAGCCCGGCGGCGGCGACGTGGCGCATGGCCGCCGCCGCCCCCTCCTGGCACGCCGTCCCTTGCAAGCTGGCGTGGAAGAAGTAGGCGACCTTGCGGGCCAGCTCGTTGAGCGAGCCGAGCCGCACGGTGTCCCAGGTGTAATCCTTCTGGACGAGGCGCTTGATGATGGCCTCCCACAGGCGCTCCGCCGACGCCTCGGGGTGGCGCTCGGTGTTGCCGGGGATGGTCCGCTGCTCGGCCAGCACCTGCGCGTACACCTGGGCCATGTACTCCGAGGGCTGCCCCGGCTTGCGGGACATCGACGGCCACATCTTGAATTCCTGGATCGTCTTCTCCAGGGCGATGGACATGACGAACGCCTGGGGGTGCTCGAAGACGAGATCGCCCAGGGGGATAGCCAGGAGGGTGCCGTACACGTTCCACATCACCGCCCGCACCCCGGGGAGGCGTGCGAGCGAGGGCCTCGCCTTGACCGGGACGGCGCCGGGTGGGGCCGGCCAGGCCAGGTCCGTCCTCGTGTCGAGGAGGTCGGCGAACTGTTCGAGGCTCAAAGGCATGGGCCGGCCGCTCCGTGTCTGCTACGCCATCCAGGCTAGCAGGGCCGGCGGGGCGATTCAAGCGAAGGGCGGCCCGGGCGGGGGCCGTTCAGGCTGGCTCGGGCGCCTTGGATCGCCCGACCAGCGTCACCGCACCCGGCGGCCGATCGGTGATATCGGGTCGTCGCCGTCTGCTGGGGCACGGCCGTTGGACGCGAGCCTGCTGGCGGAAACGGCCCACGCGCCAAAGGCGGCGCTTGGCGTGTTCGGTCTGCGCGAGGCGGCGGAGGAGCGGACGCGGCTGGAGGAGGGCCCGCGTCGTGGCGAGCGTGCGACGGCCCGACGCTGGCCCGCGTCGAGGCGCTGGCCGCGCCGCTCTCGCACTCGCTGCCGGACCACCTGGGCGGCTGAAGGGGCACGGCGGCGACGGCGAAGATGGCCCACGGCACCCAGGTCGTCATCCGCCCGCCCCCCTCGCCATGCACCCCCGCGAATTCTGCCGCAGCTCCGGCCAGCGCCCACAGCCGCGCAGGATGCCGCCGGCCAGAAAGTAGCCGGCCGCCAGTTGCCAGCCATACCGCCGCCGCGTCAGCGGCAGCAGGCCGTCGAGACGCACCGTCGGCTCACTCACGCCAGCCCCACGTTGTGGTGAACAGGCCCCCAGCATCCGGGGGGCACAAGGCGATTCAAGCGGCGGCTTCATCCCCGAGGCCCCGCCGGGGCCTCCGCTCGATGGCCGTGGTCCCCGTGGCCGATAGGCCCTCCTCTCCACCGATGACCCACGCCGACCCGCGGCCTGCGACCCAGCCGACGCGGGAGAACGAGGTGCTCGGGAACGCCACGCCGCCCAAGGGCCGCGGCCGTATCACTGTCAGGGGGGGGCGGCCGCCGGCCGTCCGCGTAGGGCCACCACTTCCAGCTTGAGGACGTGCGGGGGCCGTCGCCAGGCGGCCATGACAGGCCCCCCGAGGAGCTCGGTTGATGAACGTCAAGGCCCGCCTGGAGTCGGAGATCACCCAGGCGATGATCCGCTTCGAGAAGGAGTACATGGGCCGCGGGCCCACCGAGACCCGCACCCACCTCCTGGGCGACCTCGTCCTCGTCCGCCTCAAGGGCGTCCTCACCCCGCCCGAGCTTAAGCTCGCCGAGGCCCCCGACAGCGGACGCGGCTGCTACCTGATCAAGCAGGCCCGCCAGGCGCTCCTCGAGGCCGGCCGCCCCCTTCTGGAGGCGGTCGTCCGGGAGATCCTAGGCGTCAGGGTGGCGAGCCTGCACACCGACATCAGCACCCGCACCGGCGAGCGCATCATCGTCTTCACCCTGGAGCGCCCCGTCGAGATCCCCGACGCCTGACGCCCGCCTCACGCCGCCTCCCACACGCCTCCGGGGCCGCGCCGCCACGCCCCCGCGCCCTCCGGGTCGAGCGCGAACAGCCGCAGCCAGCCGTTCTCCGCGAGCGCGGCCACGCCGGGGTGGGCCGCCAGCACGGCGTCGATCCGCTCTCGCGGCGCCTCCACCACCGCCTGCAAGCGTAGCGGCTCGTGATACCACCCGCCGTCGGGGGCGTGGACCGACTGGGCCGCCAGGCCGGTCCGCAGGTCGCCGCCGTTGCCCAGCACCACGCCGAGCGAGCCGACGCGGTTGTGCAGCGTCTTGGTGCCGCAGCCGAACACGCCGTTGTCCACCGTGGAGGCGAAGTACTGGAGGTTGATCCACGACGCCACCACGAGGGGCGCGGTCAGGATGAGCGTCAGGACCGAGGCGTCCTCGTCGGCCCGCCAGTCGTACTCGTGCAGGAACGCCCGCCCCTCCAGGTCCACGCCGCGCGTCCGCGCCCGCCGGGCGGCGATGAAGGCGGCGTTGCGGGCCAGCCCCCACTCGGGCCGCACCTCCGACCAGTCGCCCGCCCGGGCGGCCATCCGCCGCCCCAGCCCCTCCGCGCCGCCGGACAGCCCGAGCGCCCCGGCCCGCTCGGCCCGCGTCCGCGCCCCGGCCCGCGCCAGCCCCTCGCGCAGCCGGCCCAGGGCCGCGCGGTGGCTCGGCGGGATCGCCTCCGCGTCGAGCAGCCGCACCTCGTCCGAGGACGTGTCGTGGACGCCGGCCAGGAACCAGGTGTCGTGCCGGAGCGGCCTTCCTCGTTCCGCCAGGGTGAGGCGGACCGCCGGGTCGTTGAGCAGCGAGGCGGCGGCGCGGGCGTTGAGCGCCCCGCCGTGGCCGCCGCACGCCCCGCAGTCCAGGCCGGCGGCGTGCGGGTTGTTGGCGCTCCTGCCCTCGTGCCCGCACAGCAGCACCAGAGGGGCCGTCGCCCGTTCCAGGCCGGTGTTCTTCAGGATGCCCTCCGCCAGCGCCACCCTCTGCTCCACGTCCATCTCCAGGCGGAACGGCTCCTCGCCCTCGGGGTTGCTCGGCGCCGGGCTCAGGCCGAGGGCGTCGCCCAGCAGCCGCAGCGCGTACCCCAGACCCAGCGTCTCCACGAACGAGAACGAGGCGGCCGGCATGGCGGGGGCCTTCTTCACGGCCTTGGCCCAGGACGAGGGCGCGTGTCCGGCGCAGGACGCCTTGACCGCGGGGCGGAGCAGCACCGGGCAGCGGGCGCTGGCCTCGCCGGGCGACTCCCGCTCCAGGGCCACGCCGAAGAAGCCGGCGAAGCCGAGCGTCTGGACGCCGGGCATCTCGGCCTCCAGGTGTCGGCGGAGCGGCTCGGAGCGCACGTCGATGCAGAAGACCGCCTGGGCCTCGGGCCGGTCCGACACCCCGTCCCGGGGCGGCGTCCGCATCCGCGCCAGCAGCCGCCGGGCGTAGCCGTCCTCGAGCGCCTCCTGCAGGCAGACGAGCAGGGCCGGCTCCTCCGCGGCCCGTCCGGCCTGCACGGGCCGCGACGCCCTGCCCCGCGGCGCGAGCAGGGCGGCCGCGGCGTCGGCCACCACACGCACGGCCAGCAGCTCGGCCGTCTCGCCGGCCTCGCCGCGTTTCCAGCCCTCCCGCCGCAGCCAGCCCGCCCACCCGAACACGCCGCCCAGCAGCCGGTACAGGTACGCACGCCGCCAGCCCGCCGTCACCTCCAGGCGCTCGAGCATCTCCTGGGCCGCGCGGCGCGGGCACTCGGGCGCCCCGCCCACGAAGGTGCGCCAGCCGGCCAGGCCCACCATCTCCAGAGCACGGTCCGCCCGCGCCGCCTCGCGCCACGAGGCGTACAGCCCCCGTCCGGCGGCCAGCGGCCACGACGGCCCGCCCCGCGAGGCGTGGACCGCGCACCAGCGCGTCACCGAGCGTGTCAGCTCGCCGGACCAGCCGGTGCCGAATTCGCGGTCGTGCCGCTCGGCGAAGGTCAGGACGCCATCCTCCCAGCGCAGCGGCGGGTGCGACAGGCCGGCCAGGTGCATGCGCAGCCCCTCCGAGTCGAGGCCCGCCCGCCGGGCCGCCCCCTCCAGGTCGCGCCGGGTGAAGGCCCCGGCGGCCCAGCGCTCGCGGTAGAAGCCCATCGGAGGTAAGACCCGCGCGTCCAGCGCCGCGCCGATCTCGGGGATGGCCTCGGCCAGGGGCCTGCCGGAGTGCCCGAGGAACGGGTTGACGGCGACGTAGCCGTCCAGCCCCCACAGGGGCGGGATCAGCTCGCAGACCTGCTCCACGTCGGCCCACACGCGGGAGGGGCCGGCGACGGCGTTGGGGTTGGCCTCAGGCATGGCGGACGCTCCGGGAGGGGGTGAAGGGCCAGATGGTCTCGACGAGGCGGTCGGCGGCAGCGCCGAAGTAGAAGCCGTGCAGGGCGTGGACATGGAAGGCTCGCCCCGCCTCGGACCGCCCGAGCGCCGGCAGGCAGGCGTGCAGGACGCACAGGGCGGTGAAGGCGGCGACGGGCAGTGCCGCCGCGGCCCAGGCGGCCGGCCCCGCCGGGGCCTCCGTCACCCCCAGGGCCGGGCCGAAGAACAGCCCCGCCCCCCGGTAGACGGCGCAGGCCCCCAGGGCCAGGACGGGCGTCAGCATCGCCGAGGTGAGGAGGCGCGGCAGGAAGACCCACATCTGCCCGAGGGACAGGGCCAGCACGCAGGCCAGCGCCATCTCGCCCGGCGCGTGCAGCACGTCGAGGCCGACGCCGGCGCAGGCCACCGCCACGACGGGCAGCGCGACGAGCGTCCCCAGCGCGGCACGCACCAGGGCGGCGGCGGGCGTCGCGGGCGTGAGGGCGGAGGGGGGCGGCAGCTCGCCGGCGCGGAGGAAGCCCCACGCCTTGTAGAAACCGTGCCCCAGGACGTGCAGCAACGCGGCGGGGAAGGCGGCCAGGCCCAGCTGCACCATCATGAAGCCCATCTGCGCCACCGTGGACCAGGCCAATTCGCGCTTCACCTTCACCTGCGCCCACATCGCCGTCATCCCCAGGCAGGCCGTCAGCGTGCCCACCGCCGTGAGCGACAGCAGAGCTTCGGGGACGGCGGCCAGCAACGGCGCGAAACGCAGCAGGAGCACCCCCCCGGCGTTGATGATGCCGGCGTGCATGAGGGCGGAGACGGGGGTGGGCGCCTCCATCGTCTCGGGCAGCCAGCTGTGGAAGGGGAATTGCGCCGATTTGGTCAGGGCCGCCACGACGACCAGTAGGGCCAGGGCCGTGGCGGCAGGGCCGGGCATGGCCGCGGCCCGGGACGCGAGGTCGGCGATGTCGAGCGTGCCGAAGTGCCACCACGCCACGGCCGCCGCGGAGACCAGCGCCAGGTCGCCCAGCCGGCTGATGAGGAACTTCTTGCGGGCCGGGCGGTGGGCCTCGGCCCGTCCCTGGTAATGCGTCAGCAGCAGGTGCAGCCCGACGCTGGCGGCCGACCACGCCGCGATGAGCAGCAGGAGGCTCCCCGCCAGGGCGAGGACGTAGGCGGCGGCCACGGTGAAGGCCAGGCGGCGGAGGAAGACGGCCTGACCCGCCTCGCCGTCGAGGTAGCGCAGCGAGAAGCGGTAGGTGGCTGCCCCGACCACGGCGACGAGCAGCGACAGGGCCGCCCCGAGCCGATCGATGGACAGCCCGGCCACGCGGAGGGGCCGGGGGTCGGCGGCCTGCCAGGCCAGCAGGCCGCCGGACAGGGCGGCCAGGCCCCACAGGCCTAGCAGGAGGTAGATTTCGCCCTTGCCGGGGCGGCGGACGGTCATCGGTGGCTCTCCTTTCGTCGGGGCCGAGAAACGAAAAAAGGCCGGGACGACGCCCCTCCTAGTGAGGTCGCGTCGTCCCGGCCTTATCCCGTCGGGCCTGTGTATCCCGAGGGGCTGTTCGGCGGTGTCTTCGATCCCAGGCCGGAACCCGGCCGGCCATCCCTTCTGGGGCGCCTCGCCGAAAACCGACCGCCTGGATCGCTTATTGAGATATACCGCCGGCCCTCCCCTTGTCAAGGCGGCGGCCCGGCGATTCCGGCGTCCGGATGGAATGTTCGTCTCACGGGCGGCAGGATCGTCACTCTTTCCCGCCGGTGCCCCGCGTTCCTGCTTGACGGCTGGCGTGGCGCCGTGTCACGGCGGACGACGAGACAGAGACGCTGCCGGAGGTAGAGGGTGAGGTGCCCTCGCCACCGCACCTGCACGGGCGCTCCACCCACCCTGCAGGCAGCGTTCGCGGCCGCCCTTCATCGCGTGGGCCGTCAGCGCGATCACCGGCACACGCTGGCCCGTCCCCGCCTCGCGCTCACGCAGCCGTCCCGTCTCCTGCAGGCCGTCCATCTCCGGCATCTGCACGTCCATCAGCACGAGGCCCAAGGGGGCACCCGCCGACCAGAGCGCCCGGGTCTTCCTCGCCGGCTGACGGCCTCACTTCACCCGGCGGTAGATCGGCGACGTCGGGTCGTCGCTCACGCGCCACACCTTGCCGTCGCGCATGTACAGCTTCCGCTGCTCCGCCAGGTTCAGCGGACGCGCCCCCAGCCGGCCGAACACCGCGATCTGGTTGCCGCCCTCGTCCACCGCACGGTCGCGGTCCAGGCCACGCGAGATCGCGTAGGCGTGCCCGTGGTCCGGAAGCTTGTACTTGGCGATCAGCTTCGGCGTCGGACGCGGCGAGAACCCGCCGTTGCCCGGCGTGGACGGCGACGTGAGCTGCACCACCTTCATCCCGTTCTTCCCGTCCGCGACGTAGGCGAACAGGCTCGTGTAGGTGATGCCCAGCTTCACGTCATGCACGTCGTTCATCTCGCCGTCCGCGTCGTACGTCTGCTCGATCTTCGGACACTCCGGGTCGGTGATGTCGGCGATCACCAGCCCCTTCTTGCCCGCCGCGATGTACGCCCTGGTGCGGGCGAGGTAGATGTTGTGCGCCTCCGCCATCTTCATGCGCGACACCGGCCTCGGCTTGGCCAGGTCCGTCACGTCGAGGACGTTCACGCCGCACTCGTCGCACACGAACGCATAGCGGAACTGCACCTGCACGGCGTGCGGCTTCTTCAGCACCGGGTCGCCGATCACCGCCGTCACCTTCGGCTTCGTCGGGTCGTCGATGTCGATGACCACCAGGCCCGCGTCGCAGCAGACGTAGCAGTACGTCCCGGCGATGGCCAGCGCCTTGGCGCCCTTCAGCAGGCCGTCCGGGTTGAACGTCACGTCCCGCTTCAGGAAGTTGTTGAGCGGGTTGCCGTCGAGCAGCGTCCCGGCGCCCACGAGGATGAGGCCCTCCTCCTTGTCGGCGACGTAGATGTAGCCGTACAGGGCATGGATCTTCTGCTCCTTGTTCTCCGGGATCTCCTTCCGCGTCGGGTCCGGGGCGATGGTGGTCGGGGCCGCCACCGCCGCCGCGTTCTTCGTGCGGACGTAGAACCTCTGCCCAAGGGGCGACACCGGGGCCGTGGCGATGCGCTCCGAGAAGCCCTTGTGATCGACGAAGGCGATGTCGAACACACGCAGGCCGCCCTCGCCGCACGCCGCGTACAGGTACTCGCCGCGCTGCAAAAGGCTCTTCACGTCGGCCTTCATCCACGGCTTGAAGAGCTGCTCGGAGATGTCCTTTCCGGGGTGCTCATGGCTGAACCGCAGCTCCTTGTGGTGCTTGAGGTGCTTCGCGTAGTGGTCCGGGTAGGCGAGCTTATGCAGCGAGCTGCCGATTACCGCCTGCGGCTCGTCGCGCTCGGTGACGACGACGGACTCGAACCCGTGCGTCCCCGCCGCCACCCAG
The DNA here is from genome assembly GCA_964630925.1 of uncultured Alcaligenaceae bacterium. Lineage (GTDB taxonomy): Bacteria > Planctomycetota > Planctomycetia > Gemmatales > Gemmataceae > RGDT01. The sequence continues at coordinate 29,149 of CAZVZK010000075.1, read as the reverse complement.
GCGTAGCGCCCGATGAAGTTCAGGTAGCCCGTCCCGTGCATCATGAGCTGGGCCATGATGGCGTTGTTATCGTTCTTCTGCGACAGGTGGCAGTCGCTGCACTGCTTGGTGCCGTCCTTGCCGCGCACCGTGTGCGGCACGTTGGTGCTGAACGCGACGCCCGACTGGCCGCACGAGGAGATGGTCTGCTGCTGGTAGTAGATCGACTCGCGGTTGCCGTTGTACGAGCCGACGTGGACGGCGCACGACGACCGGGCCGGCCCGATGCGGTTGCCGGTCACGTCGCCGTCCTTGGCCAGCATGTACACCTCATCCCTCAACGTCTGGAAGTTATACTCGATGATGTTCTTCGTGACGTCACCCTCGTTGTGCAGCTGCGGCGTCTTGACGTTGGCCTTCTGCGGCAGGTGGCAGCCGTAGCAGCTCGGGTTCCACGACGAGTGGCAGGCGATGCAGCTCATGTTGTTGTTCTGGTGGGCCAGTCCCTTCTCCCCGCACTCCGGCATCTTCCCCCACTCCATCTGCCCGTCGGCGCCGAAACGCACGGTCTTCGCCATCGCCGCCTTGGCGCTGTAGCGCGGGCTGCCGGGCGTGACCGTGTCGATGGTCTGAGGCACCTCCCAGCGCAGGTTCGGCTCCACCATCGAGTTCTGGTAGATCTTGCCGTTCTCGCGCTCGAAGCGTTTGCGGCCCGAGGGCGTGCGCATCGCGGCCAGGTCGCGTCCGCCCTCGCGGCTCGACGTGTACGCCGCAGGGCCGGTCGTGCGCAGCCCGGCCTTTGCCGACACCGTGCCGTGGCAGTCGGTGCACTGGATCTCGACGGCGGCCCGCACCTCCATCTGAAGCTTGGTGTTGCCGTGCATGTCCTGCACGAAGTGGCAGTCGATGCAGTGCATGCCCTTCTCCAGATGCACGTCCATCATGTGGACGGGCACGCCCGGCTCGTGCTTGCGGTCCTGCGGCGCCTGCTTCTGGAAGCGCATCGCCTTCTGGAGCGTGGCGTTATCGACCTTGTCGATGACGTTGCCCCAGTGGTCGAGGAGCTTGCCGGCGCGGTCCTGGCGGAACACGGCGCGGAACGCCCAGCCGTGGCCGTGGAAGTCGGCGAACTGGGTGTGCTTCGCCTCCTTGTTCAGCTCGACCATGTTCTCGGCGAAGCCCGGCTCGCTCAGCCGGTTGCGCAGGGCCGAGGCGTTGGGGTTGCGCATGAGGGCCTTGATCGCCTCCTCCGCCGTGGGACGCTTCTGGTGCGGCGGGTAGACCAGCTCGCCGTCGGTCTCCTCGTCCCACCACATGAAGCCGGTGTAGGAGTTCATCACGGTCGTGCCGGGGTGGATGTGGCAGACCATGCACTGACTGGTCGGGATGCTGTTGCCCGGCGCGAAGCGGTGCGCGATGGGGTGGCCCGGCTCGTCCTTGGGGATGGTGGGGTCGGGGTCGAAGCTGCGGCCCTGGTTGCCGTAGACGTTGTAAGGCCCCGAATGCACGCGCGAGCGGTCGTTGGCGTAGATCATGTGGCAGGCCGTGCAGCCAGAGGACCGATAGTCGCCCGGGCCGTCGTTCGTGCCGAGGAAGTTGAGGGTGGGGTCGAGGAGGCGCGTCTTCTGCAGGCCGGTGAGGGTCGGATCGACGCGGTTCTGCGTGCCCAACCCGCGGATGCTGAGGCGCGACAGGATGGGGCGGCCCGGGTCCTCGAAGATCTCGGGCAGGCCGGTCTCGGAGCGGAACTTGCCGCCGCGCTCGAAGATGCGGAGGACGTTGCCGGGCTGGCCGACCTCGAAGCGCGGCAGGGGGTCGAGGCGCGGGACGACACCCTTGACCTTCTGCTCCCACTCGTCAGGGGGCGGGACGGTCTGCAGCGCGAGGGGTGCGCCGTGCATCGAGTACGCCTCGCCGAAGCGGGCACGCTTGTTGGGGATGGCGCCGTTGTTGTACAGGGCCGCGCCCCACAGCATGCAGCCGTGGGTCATCATGTTCTTGCGGACCTGCAACACCTCCTTGGGGTGGCAGCCGACGGTGCCGCAGGAGATGTGGGCGATGCGGTTATCGCCGGGGTTGACGAAGCGGATGAATTCGGGGCGCTCGTGGTTGAGGAGCGTGTAGGAGCGGACGGGGTTGGCGGAGGTGCGCCACGCGTCCTGGAAGCGCGGGTGGACGTGGGCGCGGTCCTTGAGGTGGGTGGAGGCGTCGCCGCCGTGGCAGTCGGTGCAGCCGATGCGCAGGGTGTCCTTGCAGTGGGGGTCCTTGGCGTCCTTGTGGCAGGCGAGGCAGCCGGCGGACTTGGCGGCGGCCTGGGGCGCCGTCTGCTGCATCAGCTCGACGCCCAGCATCTCGGGTGGCATGGGGTAGGGCGTGCGCTGGGCCGCGGCCGACGGCTCGGGCGCCGGGGCGTGCGCGGGGATGGTGAAGGTGGGGAGGCTGAAGGCGGACGGGTCGCCGACGAGGTAGCCGACGGCCAGGAGCAGGGCGGCCCCGGCGATGAGCAACAGGCGGCCGCCCCAAACGTTCCGCGAATCCTTGCGGTCCATGCGCCGGGCCTCCCACGGGGCCGCGCGGCGCGAAGCGGCCGGCGGCAGGCGACGGATAACACGGCGGCGGCGGGGGGGTCAAGAGGGAACGGCACCCCTCCTGGTCTCACGGCTCCGCCGTGTGACGGGCCGACGCGAGGCTCCCGCCTCGCCCGTGCCCGGCCGCTGACCGGGCCTCGTCTCCGGGCGCGGCTATCGTGCGAGGCTCCGCCCAGGCTGTGCCATTGAGGGAGAATCCCTGACACTCCTCGTTGAAGCTCCACCGCTTCCCCCCGACCTGTTGCCGGGGGCGAGCGGTGTTCCGGGCTCGGCCCGTGCTTGACCACCGGCGGGGTGACGCCTTCTCGGGGCGTGATCGCATCGCGGGAGGGGCCCGGGAGACGAGGCCTCCCCGGCTCAAAGCCGGGAGGAGCCGTCTATCCCCATCCTGTCCTGGCTCGCGTATCGCCTTGGCCGCCGAACGGTGTGGCGTCAGCGTTGAGTGTCAAAGCAAGGGCAGGGATGTTGCCTCAGTGGCACAGCCCAGGCTCCGCCTCGCGTCCCCTCGTGCCGGGGCAGGGGCCGGCAGGAGCCCCGGCACGAGGGGACGAGGTCCGTCCTTCACTTCTTCACGTCGCCCCAGACCTTGCGCATCAGCGCGAACCCCTGAGGGTCGTGCTTCTTCAGCTCGGCGTGCGTGAACGGGAAGAAGTCGTTCCTCCCGAAGTACGCCTCGGTCAGCTCGGCGAAGTACTCCTGGTCGTTCGTCGCCGCGTACGCCTTCACCGTCCGGCCGTCCGCGTGCTTCACCTTGTCATACAGCTTGCGGTCCATCGCCTGCTTGTAGGCGGAGCGGATGCCGGCGTGCTCCGCCCCGAGGACGAGGTTGTGCCAGGCGTGGGCGAATTCGTGCAGCAGCATGTTCGGCTGCGTGCCGGCCCACTCGACGAAGAACTTCGTGCTGCTGATCTCCACCCCGCCGGTCTTTTCCGGGTTGTAGCCGTTGCCCTTCAACCAGCCCTTCGAGACGTGGAACTGCGCGGCGCTCTTGCTGTTCTTCTGCCGGTGCTCCATCCAGATGCGCACCTTGCGCATCCGGCCCATCGTCTCCGCCGGCAGCACCCTCTCCATCTCGGCGAGCTGCCGCCGCAGCTCCTTCATCGCGGCGGCGTCCTCCTTCTTGTCGGCGACGGCGTCGGGGTGCACCAGCACCTCGAACCCCTCCACCTTGCGGACCGTGTAGTCCTTCGTCGCCGTGTACGCCGGCTTCGGACGCGACAGCACCTCGACCTGCTCGGGCCGGCTGACGACGATGGTGGCGTACCTGCCCCCGGCGCCGAAATCGAGGCGTTCGATCTTGCCGGTGACGCGCAGCTCGAAGCCGTTCAGCTCCTCGTGGGACTCGACATCGAGCTTCGCCAGGACGGGGCTGCGAACCATCTTCGGGATGCGGACGAAGAAGTTACCGGGGGCGTTCCACGCCTTCTCGGTGTAGGCCTCCCAGAAGCCGGCGGCGTTCTCGCCGGCGGACTGGATGCGCAGGCGCACGGTGGCGGCCGAGCCGATCTTGACGTTGGCCTGGGCCGGCGTCAGGTCGGCGGCGAAGGCCAGACAGAGCAGAGCGAGCATCTCATCCCCCGGAGTGTAACCGCCGAGCGCACCACGCGCCGGGTGAGGTAGTCGCCTCCCCCCCGCGTCCGTAGAACACTCTATCCAACGGCCACGCCCACGGCGGGACGAAACGAGACATGATCAGCGTCGTCAATCTCACCAAGAAGTTCGACCACGTCCTCGCGGTCAACAACGTCACCTTCCAGGTCGAGAAGGACGAGATCGTCGGCCTGCTCGGCAACAACGGCGCCGGCAAGACGACCCTCATGCGCATGCTCACGACGTACCTCCCGGCGTCGTCGGGCGTGGCCCGCGTCGCCGGCTTCGACGTGATGACGCAGTCCATCGAGGTGCGCCGCCGCATCGGCTACCTCCCCGAGAGCATCCCGCTGTACCCCGAGATGCGCGTCGGCGAGTACCTCGACTTCCGCGCCAAGCTCAAGGGCATCGACCGCCGCCTCCGCAAGACACGCATCGACTACTGCCTCGGCGTGTGCCGCGTCCGCGAGGTGCAGTCGCGCCTCATGGGCACCCTGTCCAAGGGCTACCGCCAGCGTGTGGGCCTCGCCGACGCCCTGCTGGCCGACCCGCCCATCCTCATCCTCGACGAGCCCACCGACGGCCTCGACCCCGGCCAGAAGCAGGAGGCGTTGAACCTGCTGCGCCAGCTCGGGCAGAACCACACGATCATGCTGTCGTCGCACATGCTGACCGAGGTGGAGTCGCTCGTCAGCCGCGTGCTGATCATGCGCCGCGGCCACCTGGCGCTGGCGCGGCGTCTGGTAGAGCTGGAGGCGGACCCGGTGATCGTGATCGAGGCACGCGGGCCGCAGGAGAAGGTGCGGGGGATCCTGGAGACGGCGGACGGCGTCGAGTCGGTCCACGTCACGCCGATGGCGGACGGGGTGTGCCAGTACGACGTGCGGACGCACGGGTTCAAGGACATCCGCGAGGCGCTGGCGTCGCGGCTGATCCAGAACGGGCACGCCGTCCGCCGCCTGGACCTGAGGCGACGCAAACTACAGGACCGTTGGAACGAGATCAACGCGGTGGAGGACACCCCTCAGGGGCCGGCGGGCCCGGCGCCCGCCTTCGCGCCCGAGGCCGTCACCCCCGCCGCCAGTTGAGGGAGCCGAGATGTCGAACGCCATCACCGACCGGCCGGAGGACAGGCCGCCGACGCGGCCCGCCGAGGTCGGGCCTTCGATCAGCCGCGAGGACGACCCCCGCTTCGCCCGCACCGTGGGTGCGTTCGGCGGCGGCCTGGCCATCTTCGGCGGCATGGCCCTTGGGTTCCACCTCGTCGGGCGGGGGGCCAACATCGGCCCCGGCGTCGCCGTCCTCATCCTGGTGGCCGGGCTGAGCGGCCTGCTTTTCCACGCCGCCTTCGACCGCGACATCTCCTTCCGCCGCCCCTACGGCATGCTGGCGATGACGCTGCTGCTCGTCGGCCTGCTGGCGTGCTTCCTGCCGCGTGTCGATGAGTCCGGCGAGAAGTACATCTACGGGGCGTGGGTGTCGTACGGCGTGCCGCTGGTGTTCTTGGGGCTCCTCTTCTTCCTGGCGTTCCAGCGCACCGAGTCGGACGAGGGGCTCCTCCGGGCCAGCCAGCTCGTCGTGGGCGGCCTGGGGGCGGCCTTCGCCCTGGTGGGGCTGGTGGGCGGGCTGTTCCACGGGCCGTTCCTCCTGCCGCTCGGGTTCGTCTACGCCATGCTCGGCCTGGTGCTCCTCGTGTCGTTCGTCGGCACCCGCGGCGTGACGGACGACGTGGGCTACTACGCGGCGCTGGGGACCGGCGCGTTGGGCCTGGTGGCCATCGCGCTGGTGCTGGTGCGGTCGCTGGTGACGAGCGGCGGGCCGTCGTACTTCGTGTCGTTCGGGCTGATCCTGGTGCTGGCGGCGTTGTTCTACGTCGCGGCGGGTGCCGTCCTGGCGCTCGACTGGCCCCTCTTCGTGCTGCTCCGCCGCGACCTGGGCGCGTTCTTCTACTCGCCGGTGGCGTACATCTCGCTGTTCGCGTTCAGCTTCTTCGCGGCGGTGTCGTTCGTGCGTCTGCTGTTCGACCTGACGCCGCGCGACGCCTCGCCCATGGAGCCGATCATCGCCGGCTACTTCTTCGAGCTGTTCCCGGTGTTCGTGCTTCAGTGCGTCGTGCCGATGCTGACGATGCGGCTGATCAGCGAGGAGGCGAGGACGGGGACGCTGGAGGTGCTGTTCACCGCCCCGGTGGACGAGCCGACGGTGGTGCTGGCGAAGTTCTTCTGCGCGATGATCACCTACTTCGCGGTGTGGCTGCCGTTCGGCCTGATCCTGCTGGCGATCCCGCTGTTCGGCGGCAGCCCCTTCGACTACCGGCCTCTGCTGTCGTTCTTCGTGGCCCTCATGGTGTCGGGGGCGATGTTCCTGAGCATGGGGCTGTTCTTCTCCAGCCTGACGCAGAACCAGATCGGCAGCGGCCTCCTGACGTTCGCGGGCATGCTGCTGCTGACGTTCGTCTTCTTCGTGGGCCTGTACGCCGACCGCGGGACCGAGGTGCCGGAGTGGGCCAAGAGTGTCCTGAAGCACATCTCGTACCTGGACCTGTGGCGGGAGTCGCTGCAAGGCAAGATCATCGTGCGGCAGCTGCTGTTCCCGCTGTCGGCGACGGTGCTGTTCCTGTTCATGACGGTCAAGGTGCTGGAGTCGAGGAAGTGGCGCTGAGCGTCACGGGAGACTGACCCCCATGTCGAGCAACCCCCCCGGACAGCCGCTGGACGTGCGCCCGCACTGGTCGGCGGAGCTGGCCCGGTCGCAGAAGCAGATCGACACGGCCCTGCTGGTGCTGGCGGCCCTGGCGGCCATCATCCCCATCGGCCTGGGGATCTACTACAAGCAGTCGGCGTTCGGCCCGGTGTTCTTCTGGGGCTGCGCGCTGACGCTGGTGTTCTTCGGCGGGGCGATGGCTTCGATGTCGTACCGCCCCGCGGACGTGTCGCCCGGCGAGCGCGTGCGCATCCTCCTCATGGGCGTCATCGGCTCCGCCGGCCTGGCGACGGCGCTGGCCGGCTTCTGGATGGTCTTCCACCCGTCCTGGGCGCCGCTGCTGGGGGGCATGGAGGCGTGGGCCGAGAACCGCGGCCTGCTCCTCAGCGTGGCCGGGTGCATCTTCGGCGGGCTGACGATGATGTTCCTGGGGCTGCTGATCGTCAGCGGCATGGAGCGCAGCCACCAGTCGATCCGCTGGCTGGTGTTCGGCTTCAACACGGTCTTCAGCGCGCTGTTGCTCTTCTTCGTGCTGGGGCTGATCAACATGCTGGCCTACGCCGAGCCGGTGGACCGGGCGTTCGGGCGGTTCTTCAGCCGCGAGTACGACTGGACGCACACCCAGATGTACACGCTGAACGAGAAGACGGAGAACTTCCTGGCGTCGCTGACGGAGGACGTGAAGGCGTACGTCATCCTGCCCGCGGACGACGAGGTGGCGCGGGACACGCTGACGCTCCTGCGCAACGCGCGGACGCGGACGCGCAAGGTGGACTTCGAGCTGATCAACCCGCTGGTGCCGGAGAACCGGGCGCGGGTGCAGGAGCTGCGGAAGAAGTACGGCCTGGACGACTTCGGCGTGCTGGTGCTGGCGGGCGACGAGAAGGGCAGGCACGACCACGAGTTCATCCCGTTCCGCAAGCTGTACGAGGAGAAGGGCGGCTTCCGCGGCCGGGGCGGCCAGCGCGTGTTCGTCGGCGAGGGGGCGTTCCTCTCGGCGATGACCTCGCTGGTCGAGGGGCAGGTGGTGATCTACTTCACGCAGGGGCACGGCGAGCTGGCGCTGGACGCCGGGGGGAACCCGATGATGCGGCGGCGTGGCCGCGACACCGAGAGCGCCGGGCAGATGCGTGACCGGCTGACGAAGGACCGCAAGAAGTTCGACGTGAGGCCGTTGAAGCTCGAGCGGGCCGGGACGAAGATCCCCGACGACGCCTCGACGGTGGTGGTCGCGCGGCCGACCTCGCCGCTGTCGCCGGGGGCGCTCAAGTCGCTGGCGGAGTACATGGCGCGCAAGGAGGAGAGGGACAAGGACGGCAAGGTCAAGGTGGCGGGCGGGCGGCTGCTGGTGCTGCTCGACCCGGTGGTGCAGACGACGGGGGGCGGTGCCGCCCTGGTGCGGACGGGCCTGGAGGACTTCCTGGCCGGGCACGGCGTCAAGGTGGGCGACAACCGCGTGCAGTCGCTGCAGAGGCGCGACCCGCTCGAGGTGACGCAGGTGGCGAACGCCGCCTCGACGTGCCCGGTGGCGCGGGCGTTCATCCAGGTGGTGCGTGGCCAGCTCGCCTACGTCCTGCTGCCGGCGGAGAACATCCGGACCGTGGAGCCGATGGAGGGCAAGGGCGGGCCGAAGGTCGAGCCGCTGCTGCTGGCGCCGGCGGGGGCGGACGTGTGGGCCGAGACGAAGTTCAACCTCGACCCGCTGGCGCGGGCGCAGTACCTGAACCAGAACCCGGCCGAGGCGGACAAGGTGCTGAGCGACAAGAACCTGCCGACGGCGGTGACGGTCGTCGAGTCCGACATGCCGCGCGACCCGATCCACGGGGGGCTGCCCGGCGGCGGGCGTGACAGGCCGAAGATGGTGGTGTTCGGCAGCGCGGCGTGGGCGAGCGACGCGGGGCTGGCGGGCCAGCAGGGCGACAACCGCTTCAGCCTGTTCAGCTCGTGCCTGTCGTGGCTGCGCGAGCAGGGCGACATCGGCATCGAGATCAAGGCGAAGGAGACGCCGGTCTACAACATGAACATCGACCCCGCGTACCACAACCGGCTCCGTTACCTGCCGGGGGCGTTGATGATGCTGGCCGTCGTGGCACTGGGCATCGGCGTCTGGGTCGTGCGGCGCAAGTGAGGGGCCACCTCACCCCCTGGCCCCCCTCTCCGAAGCGGAGAGGGGGGTGGCGCAAGAACATCGCCTGCGCGGAGGGGACGTGGGAGTCTCTCTTCTCGGGCCCGGCGATTCAGAGGACGGGTCGAATGCCCCACCGGATGGGCGATGAGGTTTACGATCCCCCCTCTCCGCTTCGGAGAGGGGGCCAGGGGGTGAGGTAGTCCATGAATTTCCGCACGACCTACATCCTGTTCGGCGTCCTGGTGGCCCTGTTCGCCGTCGTCGCCCTCGTGCTGGTCATGGGGCCGTCGGCGCCCAAGGTCGCAGACGCCCTGTTCCCCAGCGCGACCAACAAGGCCACCAAGCTCGACCCGGACGACTTCACGCGCGTCATCATCAAGCGGCTCAACCCCGCCGACGAGGAGATCGTCCTCGAGAAGGGCGACGACAAGGTGTGGCGCATCACCACGCCGCGGCCGCTGCCGGCGGACACGGGCAGCGTCTCCGGCCTGCTGCAGAACATCACGTCGGCCAGGGTGGACAAGGACGTCAAGCCGCGCAACAAGAAGGAGGCCGGCCTCGACCAGCCGTCGCGCGTCCTGGTCTTCGTCGCCAAGGACGGCCGCGAGCTGAAGCTCACCCTCGGCGATACGACGCCGCTCGAGAACGACGCCCTCGTCTTCGCGGAGTCGAGCGACCGGCCCGGCGAGCTGCTGGCGGTCAAGAAGGCCGACATCCGCAGCGCCCTGGAGCCGTTCGCCTACTTCCGCGGCAAGGACCTGCTCGGCGACACGGCGGACATCAACGGCATCAAGCTGTCGATGGGCAAGCGCGAGCCGGTCGAGCTGAAGAAGGACAAGGGCGGCTGGCGCTACGTCACGCCGGCCTACGGCGAGGCCGACGCCTCCGGCCTCATCAGCGCCCTGACGGGGCTGACGGTCAGCCACATCGACGAGAAGACGAGCGACTTCGTCAAGGACGGCGTGCCGCCGGAGGATTGGGCGAAGTACAACCTCGACCCGGCCAAGGGCGACGTGCTACGCGTCGAGGTGACGCGCGAGAAGGGCAAGCCGTCGGCGGCGTACATCGGCGTGTCGAAGAAGGACGGGGACCGGTTCTTCGCCGCCGCCGAGGGCCAGGACAAGACCCGCGACGTGGTCAAGGTGTCTGCGACGGGCGTCGAGACGTTGACGAAGCTGATCGACGACCCCAGCACGCTGCGGAACAAGAACCTCGTGCGGCTGGAGAACGTGACGCCGGACGCCATCGACGTGCAGAACAACTATGGGCTGCTGGAGTTCCGCAAGCCGCCGCGCGCGTTCGACTGGGAGCTGTACCGCGACGGCAAGCCGCACAAGGTCGATGACGGCGAGATGCGGCTGCTGATCGACTCGATCAACAAGAAGGACCAGGTGGTGAGCTTCCCCGACCCGAAGCGGCGCAAGGAGCTGGGCCTGGAGAAGCCGGATTTCATCGTCAAGATTTGGGCCGACAGCCTGGAGAAGCCAGAGGACAAGAAGGACGACAAGGACGACAAGAAGGACGGCAAGAAGGACGACAAGAAGGATGAGAAGAAGGACGCGAAGCCGGCGTTCAAGAAGGGCGCCGAGCCCGTGGCGGAGCTTCGGTTCGGCAATGTCGAGGGCGGGAACGTGGCGGTGGAGCGGATCTGGGGCAAGCAGAGCGACATCGTGATGGTGCCGGTGCTGCTGCGTGACAACGTCCGCAAGCGTCCGCTGGACTACTACGACAAGTCGCTGCCGAAGTTCAACGAGCTGTCGGCCGAGGAGAACGTGACGAAGCTGGAGATCACGCGCGGTGGGGAGACGGCCGAGCTGTCGCGCGAGAAGGGCGCCGGGCCGTTCACGTTCGTGAAGCCGGCGGCGTACAAGGGGCGCAAGGCGAGCGACAACGCGGTGCGCGACATCCTCGACTCGCTGAACCGCATCACGGCGAAGGAGATCGCCGCGGAGAAGGCGGACGCCAAGGAGCTGGCGGGCACCTACGGGCTGGAGCCGGCGGCGATCAAGGCGACGGTGACGGTGACGAAGGACGGCAAGGCGACGACGCACACGTTCGACCTCGGCAAGAGCACGATGAAGGGCGTCTACGCCCGACTCGGCGGCAACCCGGCGGTCTATGTCGTGGATGCGTCGCTGGCGGAGGGCCTGAAGAAGGAGCTGCGCGACACGACGGTCCTCGACTTCGACACGGACAAGGTGACGAACGTGACGATCCAGGGCTGGAAGGGTGTCCTCGGCCGTGTCGAGACGCTCTCCGCCGACAAGGCGATGGGGAAGTGGACCGTCAAGTCGCCCGCCGGTTACACGCTCGACCAGGAGAAGCTGGACTCCTTCCTGTCGCGGCTGTCGAAGCTGCACGCCGAGAAGTTCATCGCCTCCGGGAAGAACCTCAAGCCCGAGGAGAAGGGCTTCCAGGTCACGATCACTCTGGCGGACAAGTCGGTGCTCACATTGAATGTCGGCGACGAGGAGGGTGGCGGCCTCGCGGCCACGTCGAGCCAGATGAAGGGTGAGTTCTTCACGGTGCCGAAGGACGCATTCACCGAGGCGATGAAGCTGCCGGCATACTTCGCGAAGTGAGCCGCCATGTCCGCCCCGCCGGCGAGCTACGACGGGCCCTGGAAGGAGCTGCTCGACCAGCACCTGCCGGAGGCGTTGGCGTTCTTCGCGGAGGACGTGTACGCGGCCATCGACTGGCGGAAGGATTGGCAGGCGGTGGAGCAGGAGTTCCGCCGCCTGACGGGCGAGAGCGAGACCGGCACGCGCCTCGCCGACAAGGTGATCCTGTATCAGTCGATCACCGGCGAGCAGGGCATCCTGCACTTCGAGGTGCAGGGGCAGCCGGAGGACGGGCTGCCCCGGCGGGGGTACGTCTACGGCTACAGGCTCGATGACCGCTACGGCATCCCGGCAGACCTGCTGGTGATCCTGGCCGACGACGACCCGGATTACCGGCCGACGTGCTACCTGGCCGAGAAGACGCGGTCGAAACTGACGCTTGAGTTCCGGCCCGTCAAGATCCTCGACTACGCCGGGCGCGAGGGATGGCTCCTTTCGCACGAGAACCCTGTCGGGCTGTTCGTCCAGGCGCACCTGTGGTCACGGCAGACGCGCAAGGACGAGGGCCGGCGGTTGGAGTGCAAGTTGCAGTTGATCGCCCGGCTGGCATCGAGGACACTGGAGCCGGGCGAGATGCGGCACTGGTACCGCTATCTCGACTGGCTGCTGCCGCTGTCCGCCGACTCTCGGGCGGAGTACCACCGGCGGCTGAACCTTCTGGATGAGGCCAAGAAGATGCCGTTCGTCTCCGACCTGGAACAGTGGGCCATCGATAGGGCCGATGAGAAGATGCGCGTCAAGTACGGCCCACTCGAGGAGAAACTCGCCGCCGCCGAGAAGGCCGCCGCCGCCGAGAAGGCCGCCGCCGAGAAGGCCGCCGCGGCCGCCGAGAAGGCCGCCGCGGCCGCCGAGAAGGCCAGCCAGAAACTCATTGAGTCCATCTCACTCATCGAAGGGCTGAAATTCGGGACCGATGAGCTGCGGGCCGCGCTCACGGGCCGGCCGCCGGAGGTCATCGATGAGGTGCTGAAGGCCATCGGAGCGGCCGGCTCCGTAGCCGATCTGAAGAAACTCATCCCCTGACACGAGGCGGACGATGGACGACATCCGGAGGCGCGACTTCCTGGCCGGCGCGGCGATCCTGGGCGGCCACGTCCTGCTCGGCGGCCTGAACGCGGAGGGGGACGCCGACCCGCGCCTCGTCCGGAGCGAGGAGCCGCTCAACCTGGAGATGCCGTTCGGCGGGCTGAAGGACTTCATCACGCCCACCGGGCTGCACTACGTCCGCGATCATTACCCGGTGCCGAAGCTGGACGCCGACGCCTTCGTCCTGGAGGTCGGCGGGGCGGTCGAGAAGCCACTGAAGTTGAAGCTCGCCGACCTGATGAAGATGAAGAGCGTGACCCGCCCGGTGACGCTGGAGTGCGCGGGCAATGGGCGGTCGTACCTCCCGGTGAAGGTCAAGGGGGTGCAGTGGGCGCAGGGCGCCGTCAGCACCGCCGAGTGGACCGGCGTGCCTCTCGCCGACGTGCTGAAGTTGGCGGGTGTGAAGAAGGGGGCCGTCGAGGTGATCCTCGACAGCGCCGACAAGGGCGACCCGAAGAAGGAGGGCCAGCCGGCGGCGCCGCTCTCCTTCGCGCGTAGCTTGCCGCTGGCCAAGGCGTTGCGGCCGGAGGTGCTGCTGGCGCACGGGATGAACGGCAAGACGCTGCCGGCGAACCACGGCTTCCCGCTGCGGGCGGTGGTGCCGGGGTGGTACGGCTGCGCGTCGGTGAAGTGGCTGACGCGCGTCATCGTGGCGAAGGAGCCGTTCGCCGGCTTCGACCAGACCATCGATTACGCCTACTGGAAGAAGGGCGACGACGCCCTGCCGCGCCTCACGGCCATCACCGAGATGGAGCCGAAGGCGCAGATCGCGCGGCCCGTGGCCGGGGCGGAGCTGGCGGACGGCAAGGAGGCGCGGCTGTTCGGTGCGGCGTGGGCGGGGCCGACAGGCGTGGCCAGGGTCGAGGTCAGCACCGACGGCGGCAAGACGTGGCGGGCCGCCACCCTGCTCGGGAAGGCGGAGCCGTTCTGCTGGCGGCTGTGGGAGGCGGGGTGGACGCCGAGGGGCGCGGGCAGGGCGGTGCTGATGGCGCGGGCGACGGACGGCGGCGGCAGGGCCCAGCCGGCGACGCACGACCCGGGCCGCAAGAGCTACATGATCAACTTCGTCCAGGCGGTGCCGGTGACGGTGAGGTAAGGGGCCTCGGTGCCGCCGGGGGCGTGGGCGTGAGCTAGGATTGTGCGGACCCGTCCGGAGGCCCGCTCGATGCTCACCGCTGTGCTGCTCCTCGCCGCGACCCCGGACCTGGACCTGTCCACGTTCGAGGGCGCCGGGTTCTCCGTCAAGGACGGCGTGGCGAGCAGCGGGGCGGCGGCGGAACACCCGGCGTTGTGGCACAAGACGTTCCGGCTGCCCGAGGGGGCGGCGGTGATCGAATTCCGGGCGGGGTGCGTGCGGCCCGCCGGCGTGAAGCCCGGCGCCCTGATCGACGTGGTGCTGGAGGCCGCCGCCAGCGAGTACCTGCCGCGCGAGGTGCGGACGGGCGGCAAGTGGGTGGCCGCGCCGGCGCTACTGGCGGGCGAGCACGATTACCGCTTCGTCGTCGCCGGCCACGCGGGCCGGCGTGTGCGCCTGGCGCTGGCCGACCTGGACGACAGGGCGGGGTGCCACGTCGTGGTGTCGGGGCTGGAGGTGCTGACGCGGGACGGGCTGAACGAGCGGGCGTTCGCGGCGGACATGCGCGCGGTGTCGGAGAGGCACGGCCTGCCGAGGTTCCACCGTTACGCGAGCAAGCACTTCGTCGCCTACGGCAACGCCGGCTCGGTGTTCGTCAAGCAGCGGCTGGAGGACTGCGAGCAGATCCACCGGGCTTTCTTCCGCCACTTCCGGAGGCGTGGGTTCGACGTGACGGAGCCGTCCGAGAGGCTGATGGTCGTGGTGCCGCGGACGCAGGAGGGCTTCGACGCGGTGCTGGGGGCGCGGCTGGGGTCGGCGGTGACCGGCGTCTATCAGCCGGCGACGAACCGGCTGGTGGTCTACGACTACGCGACCAACGCGGCCTTCGAGGACGCGAAGCGGTCGGCGGACGAGATGGTGCGGTCGGCGCGGACGGACCTGGAGCGGCACGGGCGGAGCGCGGCCCTGGGGAGGGCCCTGCGCGAGCGGCGAGAGGACGTGAACCTCAGCACGGTCATGCACGAGGCGGCGCACCAGATGGCGTTCAACGGCGGCCTGCTCAACCGCCACGGCGACGCCCCGGCGTGGCTGGTGGAGGGGATGGCGGTCTACTGCGAGGCGGTCTCGGGCGGGTCGTGGCAGGGGATCGGCGAGCACAACACGGGCCGGGCGGCAGATCTGGCGCGGGCCGATGGCAGGTTCCTGACGGTGCGGCATCTGGCGTCGGGTGACGGATGGCTGCGCAAGGCGACGACGGTGCGCGAGGTCGCCCTGGGCTACGCCCAATCGTGGGCGCTGTTCAAGCTGCTGATCGAGGAGCGTCCGAAGCAGCTCAAGGGGTACATGGCGACGATCCAGGCGCGGCGGACGCCGGACCATCGGCTGACGGATTTCGCGGAGGCGTTCGGCGACCTGAAGAGGCTGGAGGCGCGGTACGCGGAGCATCTGGCGGCGCTGGCGCGGCGGCGTTGACCGAGGGGGGGGCCGCCGATAAGATTCAAGAGACGGCCCCTTCGCCAAGCGGTAAGGCAGCGGATTGCAAATCCGCCACCCCCGGTTCGAATCCGGGAGGGGCCTCTTCGATGACAGGCGGTGCCGGCGGCTGCCGGGTGCGGATGCCGCCTGAGATCGCGGGGACGTATTCCCGCACCCCCGGCAGGGTTGAGCCACTCCCGCCTCCCGCCGTCATGTCCCCGTCGGCCGCCTCGGCCTCGCCCCCTGTCCGCCCAGCGACCCTTCCGCAGGCGGGGCTCGCGCCGCATCCTGTCGCGGTGTCCTGTCTCCCTCGGCGCGGCGATGGAAGGGGTGGGGACACGGGGAGATGAACGGGGGCGGCGATGTTCACGGCGGATGAGCTGGCGGCGTGCGAGGCGGCGACCAGGGAGGCCCCGAGGCCGCCCGAGGTGAGGATCGTCGGGGAGGTGCTGTCCATGCTGGGCACACCCGCGGGCCTGCGCGACATCCAGGTCCGGAGCGTGCCCCGGCCCGAGAAGCCCACCGCCTGACGCCACGCGGGGTCGCCGTGGACGGGGTGCAGGGGTTACACCGATAACAGCCCGAGATGCCCGCGTGGGAGGGCATTCAGGGTGAGCGCACCGGCCCGGCGTTTGCTAGCGCCTGTGGGCACCAGGCGGGCCGCCGCCTGCAGGGGATGCACGGCGAGTCGGGAGGGGGCATGGGGCACGCGATCATTGACTGCCCACTCTGCGGGATGGAGGTGACCGTCCCGGCCGGCGCCGTGGGCCGGCACCACTGCCCCGGCTGCGGCGGCCTGGTCGTGGTCGCGCCGTCGGGGGGCGACGCGATGCCGGACGTCATCCCCCTCCTCTGCCCCCGCTGCGGGGCCCCCAGGAGGGAGGGCCAGGGGGCGTGCCCGGCCTGCGGCGTGCCCTACCCGGCGTCCCCGCCGAGGTACGCCTGGCGTTCGGTCGCCCTGGGCATCCTCATCGGCATCCTGGGGGCCCTCGTCACCTACCTCCTGACCCGGCGGCCCTGATCCGGGACGTCGCCTGGATGCGGCTCGCTCGGCGTGAGTGCGGATTCGGACGGGCGGCCCCTTGCTACAGGGCCGCCCGCGTGTGGTGGAGGACAAAACGCGGCGGGCCCGAGGGGGGGCCGCGCCACGCCATCAAAACAGGATCCTCGCCCGTTCCGCACCGCCGCTGAGGCCCGCCAGGCCTACGAGGCGTGTATCGTGCAGGGGAGCGAGCGGACCAGGCCCCTTGATGCCGGCGGCCGGCGGCGCCCCGACGGACCTGCCCGGCGATAGGCCGAAGACCGCTACGACATCCGGCCCAGGATCAACGCGCGCCCGGCCGTGGCCCAGGTCTTTCCCGTGGCCCGTGCCCGAGTGGAGGGCCGGCGGTGTTCTTCGCCAGCCGGCGGACGAGGTCGCCGCTTGCCTTGGCGGTGATCGACGGCAACCGGGCGAAGACGACACGGGGTGCCCCGGAGGGCCCTTGATCGATTCGCCGGCACGCGAGCCTCAAGCCGGCACCGGTTCAGGGGCGGGCTGACACACCGCGACGAAGGCCGCGAGCTCACGCGCGAACTCCTCGTGATATTCGAAGTGCCCACAATGGCGGGCGCGGCGCAGGGTGACGAGGCGGGCGCCAGGGATCCGCTCGCTCATGTGGCGGCTGGCCTCGGGGAGGCACAGGCCGTCCTCGTCCGCCGCCACCAACAGCGCCGGCACGGTGATCCTCGGCAGGGTCTCCGTGGCGTCGTAGCGGAACATCCCCAGGAAGCCACGCGCCAGGACCGCGGGCCAGTCGCGGACGACGTAGGCCGACACGAATTCCAACTGGGGGCGGCTCTCGGAGCCGGAGAAGGAGTCACGCTCCATCGAACGGTGGGCCGAGCCGTTGAGGTACGACAGCACGTTCATCAGCCAGAACAGAGGGGCCAGCCAGATCATGAGGTGGCACAGGGGCTCCAGCACGGGCTTCTGGATGGCGGAGTACAGGGGGGCGAGCGTCGTCGTCCGGACCGGGTTGGTGTAGGTGGAGTGGACGAGGACGAGCCCGGAGACCCGCGTGCCCAGCGCCTCCGGGAAGAGCCGGCAGAACGTCAGGGTGATCATCCCGCCGATGCTGTGGCCCACGAGCACCGCCGGCCGGCCTGCCGCCAGCCCAAGCACGGCTTCCAGGTCGTGGGCCATCTTCTCCAGGCTCCAGTCGCTGTCCGCCGGCCCACGCGACCGCCCCAGGCCGGGCAGGTCCCAGACGATGACGCGGTGGGTGCGGGCCAGCTCGCGGCGGACGTAGCACCACTCCTTGCCGTCCAGCCCCCAGCCGTGCGTCAGGATCAGCGGCGGGGCGTCGGGCGAACCGGACACCTCGACGTGCAGGCGGGTGCCGTCGGGCCGGGCGATCTCGTGGACGGCCCCGCCTGGGGGCACCGGGCGGTCCTCGTCCTTCACCCCGGCGAGCAGGCCGGGCAGGCGGCTGAACAGCAGGCCGCCCCCGGCGGCGAAGAGGAGCAAGAGGGCGGCACCGCCCAGATACGCCGTCCCCCGGTTGAAGCCGAGCTGCCATCCTTCCTGGCTGGGCGGGGCTTCCACCTCCACCTCCCGGCCTTCCGGGGCGGTGACAACGCGGGGGGGCGTCTCCGGCGCCGGCGCGGAGCGTTCCCCGTCCCACAGGTGCAGGAGCCAGACGCCCCCCGCGATGACCGCGATGGCCAGCAGCCCGCGGAGGAGAGCGCCGAGGGCCTGGAACGGGAGGTAGAGCATCAGGACACTCCGGGGCGAGCAGGGGCGTGTCCCCCACCAAGCAAGTCTGATGCCGCCCCACGGGGCGGATACCCCCTGCTGCCTCCGAGGATTGTTGCTTTGGCCCGTCTCGCAGACCGGCGAAGAAGCACGGCACGGCAAAAGCCCGAATGACGGCTGACAGTCCTCGGTGAAGCGACCCCCGAAGGGCCAGGGTCAAAGGCGGTGGCTCTGCTGGGGGGCGGGCGCGGTGTCGGAGATGTTGGATCGCTGGGGGGCCGGGGCTGATGCGGCGAACGCTTCTGGCTCGCGCGGCGTCACCACCTGCGGGATCGTGCGTGTGGATACGCCCGTCCGCGGGGGCGATTCGTTTCCGTCGCGCAGGGGGTGTGAGGGGGGTCGGGAAACGAACTTCCTCAAGTCGTTCTGTCGATTGCATTTGCTGCGGGAAAGTTCGTTTCCCTGGTTCGTTTCCCTCACTGACTGGCGTCCATCCGCCACCATCCGGGGCGGGGGGCGTCGTGGAGGCCTGATCCGGCGGGTGTGGCTTCAACGAGGGGTAATCGGACGCCTTTCGGGATTCCGACGGCGGTCCGTCAGGCGAATCGCCCGGTGCGTTGCCCGTGGGCCACGAAGTCCGCGAAGGATGTGGCCCACCGCTCGACCTCACCCTCGTGGGCCAGCCACGCGAAAACGCCCAGCGTCTCCTGGTCGATGAATACGCAGTCCCCGTCCACCTCGCCGATCCAGAACCCGCGGCCCAGCCGCGCCGTCCCGAACCGCGATCCGTCAGGGCCGTGGACCCATTCGTGGCCGCCCTCAAGGAACGGCTCGGCGGTGGCCCGCATGTAATGGGCGTTCAGCTCGACCTTGGTCCAACGGCCGGCGTGGATGTCCGCCTCGAGGTATTCGATCGGCTCCGGCCACCACTCGTAGGGCGTTCGGGCCTATGACACAGGTGCCGGATCAGGATGCCCCGTGTCGGGCGATCCTCCATGAAGGCGAGGTACGCCTCCGGCAAGTCGATGCCGAGGGGGGCCGCCAGGGCGGCGAGGCGTTCGCGTATGCTCGCCGTCCTCACCGCCGCTTGCCCCGCTTCCGCTTGCCCGTGGGCTGCGGCTCCGCCACGGCCTGCCCCTTGAGACGCGCGATCTCGTCGCGGTACTTCGCCGCCTCCTCGAACCTCTGCTCCGACGCCGCCTGCAGCATCTTCGCCTCGTACTCCTCGACCAGGGCCAGCTTCTCCTCCTCGCCCATGTCCTGCCCCGCCACCTCGCGCACCAGCTTGCGGGCGGCGATCTCCTCCTCGATGCCCGTCTCGATGGCCGACTGCACCGACCTCGGCGTGATGCCGTGCTTCGCGTTGTACGCGAGCTGCAGCTCGCGCCGCCGGTTCGTCTCGGCGATGGCCCGCTGCATCGAGTTGGTCATCTTGTCGCCGTACAGCACCACCGTGGCGTTGACGTGCCGTGCCGCCCGCCCGATGGTCTGCACCAGCGAGGTCTCGCTCCGCAGGAAGCCCTCCTTGTCCGCGTCGAGGATCGCCACCAGCGACACCTCCGGGAGGTCCAGCCCCTCGCGCAGCAGGTTCACGCCGACCAGCACGTCGAACGCGCCCTGCCGCAGCTCGCGCAACACCTGCACGCGCTCGATGGCGTCCAGCTCCGAGTGCAGCCACTTGCAGCGCAGCCCCGCCTCGCGGAAGTAGTTCGCCAGGTCCTCGGCGAGGCGCTTCGTCAGCGTGGTGACGAGGACACGCTCGTCCTTCTCGGCCCGCGCCCGGATCTCCTTGACGAGGTCGGCCACCTGGCCGCGTGCGGGGCGGACGTGCAGCTCCGGGTCGATCAGGCCGGTCGGGCGGATCAGCAGCTCGACCACCTCGCCGCCCACACGCTCCAATTCATACGGGCCGGGCGTCGCCGACAGGCACAGCATCTGCTTGACACGCTTCTCCCACTCGTCGAACCGGTACGGGCGGTTGTCGAGGGCGCTGGGCAGGCGGAAGCCGTGCTCGACGAGGGTGGTCTTGCGGCTGTGGTCGCCGGCGAACATGCCGCGGAGCTGCGGCAGCGTGGCGTGCGACTCATCGACGATCATGAGGAAGTCGTCGGGGAAGAAGTCCAGGAGGGTGTAGGGCGGCTCGCCGGCCTTCTTGTTGGAGAAGTACCGCGCGTAGTTCTCGATGCCGGGGCAGTGGCCGACCTCCAGCAGCATCTCCATGTCGAAGCGGGTGCGGGCCGCCAGACGCTGGGCCTCCAGCAGCTTGCCCTGTTGCTTGAGCACCTCCAGCCGCTCCTCCAGCTCGGCGCGGATGCCGGCGACGGCCTCGCGGATGCGCTCTTCGGGGGTGACGAAGTGCTTGGCGGGGTAGATGTACAGGTCGTCCTCCTGCCGCGCCACGTCGCCGGTCAAAGGGTCGATGATGCACAGCGACTCGACCTCGTCGCCGAAGAGCTCGATACGCATGGCGAACTCCTCGTGGGCCGGCCAGACCTCGACCACGTCGCCGCGGACGCGGAAGGTGCCGCGCGAGAAGTCCACATCATTCCGCTTGTACTGGATGTCCACGAGCTTGAGAAGGATCTCGTCGCGACGGACGGTCTCGCCCTTGACGAGGCGGACCATCATGCGCTTGTAGTCGCTTGGCGAGCCCAGGCCGTAGATGCACGACACGCTGGCGACGATGAGGACGTCCTGGCGGGAGACGAGGGCGCTGGTCGAGGCGAGACGCAGGCGGTCGATGTTCTCGTTGACGAGGGCGTCCTTCTCGATGTAGATGTCGCGCTGGGGGATGTACGCCTCGGGCTGGTAGTAGTCGTAGTAGCTGACGAAGTAGTGGACGGCGTTGTTGGGGAAGAAGCCCTTGAACTCCTTGTAGAGCTGGGCGGCGAGGGTCTTGTTGTGGGCGAGGACGAGGGTGGGCCTGTTGATCGACGCAACAACGTTCGACGCGACGAATGTCTTGCCCGTGCCGGTCGCGCCGAGGACGACCTGGGCGGGCTTGCCGGCCTGGAAGCCGGCGAGGATCTTCTCGATGGCCTGCGGCTGGTCGCCGGCGGGGGTGAATTTGCTGGAAAGCTCGAATCGTGCCGCCATGACCGGCCCTCGCTCCGTGGGATGTGCATCAAGGATTATATCGGAACGCCTGAACAGATGCGCGGGCTCCGAGGCGGGCGGCGTAAGATACCCGCATCCGGGAGGGACCGAACATGACACCCGAGCCGTGGTTCGACGGGGTGGCCCTGATCGGCCAGTTCAACTGGCTCCGGACGGGGTGCTGGCTCCTGCATCACCGAGACGAGTGTGCCATCCTCGAGATGCCGCCCTGTTTCGGGAGGCCTCGCCCTGCGGACGTGGCGCGAGAGGCCAGTACGTGGGCCTCCGCGCGGGTCAAGTACCTACTCTGTACGCACGCCCATTGGGACCATTTCTCGGCGGCGACGTGGCGCGGGCTGCGCGACGCCTTCCCCGACGCCGAGACGTGGCTGCAACGGGGGTTCCAAGGCCCGCAACGAGACGCGCCGGGCGTCCGCTACTTCGATGACTCCGCCAGGCTGGACCTGGCCGGGGAGCCGTTGTACCTCGTCCACGCCCCGAAGCACAGTGCGACGGACACGATGGTGATCTTCAGGGGGTCCGCCTGCACGGGCGACTGGGAGCTGGGGACGCTCCGTTCGGTACATGATTGGACGTGGCTCTGGGCCGTGCCGGAGGCGCGGAAGCTGGAATCCATCGCCCGGATGGAGCGGTTCGAGGCGGAGACCGGCTACCACGTCGGCCGCGTCTATTCGGTCCACGCCAACGACCGACGGGAGGGGGTGGACTTCGCCAGCCTGATGGCCTCCACCCGCTCGCGCGGGTGACTGCTCCTGAGCGTTCGGGCGTGTCGGTGCGGTCAGGGGATCTTCTCGATCTCGATGAGCCCGCCCACCTGGCAGCGGGCGCGGAGGTCGGAGTCGCGGAGCAGGTCCATGCCCACAAGCGCTGTGCCGCCCGATGCCACCACATGCACGATCCGCACGCCCCCATCCCACAGGATGACGGCCTTGTACAAGGAGGCGTAAGGCGTGGTGCCGTCGGCCAGTTTGGTCATCACCTGGCCGACGAAGGGGAATCCGAAGGTGGTCGCCACGAGCGGCGGCAGGTTGAGCTGGCCCGCGAAGCCGGTGTCGATGACGAATTCGATCTCATGCCCCTGCCCGGCAGAGTCGTGGACCGGGAGCCGGACGACCAGCTCCAGATTGTGGTTGACGGTGGACGTGATCATGGCGGCGTCTCGTGGGGGCCATGCCAGCCGTGGCGGAAGGCGGCCTCCTCGCCGACACGCTCCAGCCAGAGCTGTCCGTCCGGCCGCCTCAGCCGCAGGCGGTCCGCGGCCGCGAGGCAGCTCGCGTCCATCTCGTAATCCTCGGAGAGGATGTCGATGGCGACGAACTTCCAGTCGTCCTCACGCTTGAGGGCCGGCTTCACGACGCGCGTGTAGATGTCCCTGGAGCGACGGTGGCCCTCTTCGGGGCCATAGGGGAGGTCTTCGATCTTCATGTCCTTCCTTCCGGGCCTCCGACGAGGTTTGTACCAAGACTGGGCATCATGGCGGCGACTCGTGGTCATCGCCGCGCCAGCCGTGGCGGAACGTGGCCAGCTCGCCCACGCGCTCCACCCAGAAATTGCCTTCCGGCCTCCGCAGACGGATGCGGTCGTTCGCCACGAGTGCGTTCTTGTCCAGCTCGTAGTCTTCCGAATCGATGTCGATGACGACGAACATCCAGTCGTCCTCACGCTTGAGCGTCGGCTTGACCAGGCGGTTGTAAATGTCCCACGACCGTGCCGCGCCTGGGTTCGTGGCGTTGAACTTCAGCCTGTCATCCTCCCTCGCCATCTCGAGCCCTCCGGGTGACGGCGCGATCCTACCGGCGGCCCGCCCTCATTTTCTAGGCCACCCCGCGGAAGGTGGCGGGCCGCCGGGCCGCCGGCTACCATTCCGACAGGAGGGACGGACGATGTCGGACCGCGAGGGGCTGATGGCAGCGATAGCCGCCGACCCGGCGGACGACGTGCCGCGCCTGGTGCTGGCCGACTGGCTGGAGGAGCGCGGCGACCCGCTCGGCGAATTCATCCGCCTCCAGATGGCCCTGGAGCCACTGCGCGTCCCGCGCGCCGACCCCGCGGCGGAGCTGGAGCGCAACAAGAGGCTACGCGGCATCTCGCCGGGCGCCGACTTCCCCGACGACTCCTGGCCCGTGAAGTGGCAGCATGACCGCGAGTGGGCGCTGCTGTGCGAACACCGGGCCGAATGGCTGGGTGAGGCCGCGCCGCTGGAGGAGGTCAGCGATTGGCGGTTCCAGCCCGAGTTCCGACGCGGCTTCGTCGCGTCGGCGGGCGTGGCGGTCACGGCTCTGCTCGATCACGGGCACGCGATCCGGCGCGGCTGCCCGGCGCTCCAGGAGCTGGCCCTGTTCGGCTCGCTTGGGATGGGGCAGGAGCTCGCCGCCTGCCGGTGGCTGGCTGGGTTGCCGGCGTTGATGGCCGGATGGCTCGACACGGCGGACGCGGAGGCGTTGGCCCGCTCACCTCACCTCGCCGGGCTGCGCTCACTCACCGCCTGGATCGGCCTGGGGGAGGATGATGTCGGCGTGTGTTCGGCCCTGGCCCGCCTGCCGAGGCTGCGCACCCTGCGGCTCGTCCACATGCGCGAACGCCTCCCCCCGACGGACCAAGAGATGGAAGCGACGGAGGAGACGGGGGACGCTCCTTTCCTGATGTCTGAGCAGGCCGCGGCAGCGGTCCGAGGGCTCCGGCCCGAGTTGGCGGTGGTATTAGAGAGGCCGTCCGAGCGGTGGCTGCCGCTCGACGGGGCGCACGTCGGCCTCGGCCTCCTCGCCGGCCACAACACCAGCGGACGGGCGGTACTGGCCGGGGGCGTCCGGGATGTCGCGGTCCACTCCTTCGGCGAGGATGGGCGGCACCTGCGAAGTGTGTTCCTGGGCACGTCCGCGCCGCCGGGCGACGACCCGGTCATGCGGTTGGCGACCTTGTTCCGCATCCGGCCCGGCCCTATCTTCGTGCGCGAATTGCAACCACAGGGGGACACACTCCGTGTCAGCGCGTTCGCCGACCAGCCGAGGGACATCCGCGCCGATCTCGACAGCGAAGGGGCCGAGGAGGCGGACGACGACCTGTATTCGTGGTGGACGACGGGCCGGTTCCTGATCTCCTACAACGGCAGCGAACACATCATGGACGCCATCGGCCGCGTCGACACGCCCGGGGCGTGATCCGCCCTTCACAGGCGCAGCAGCGCCTGGTGGAAGGCGTGGATGCCGTCGAAGCTCGGGATGCGCGCGGGCGACTTCACGATCTGAAAGGCCGCCCGCATCTGCTTCGCGCAGCGGTCGGCGGCCATCCGGCCGATGCCCGTGCCAAGGCCGCAGCAGACGACGGAGTCGATCTCGCGGGCGCCGGCCTTCTTGTTGTGGTTCTCCACGGCGACGAGGATCGCGCGGAACGCGAGGTAGGCGTTCAGCGTGAACGCGACGTGTTCCGGCACGCGCATCGTCGGCGCGGCGATCAGGAAACGCCAGCGCGGGTCGTCCGTCGCGACGATCTCGGCGCATCCGACGGGCAGCTCGCCGTGGTGCCGCTCGACGATAGCCGCCTGCAGGCGGTCCTGGGTCGAGAAGCCCAGCTCGGCGCGGAGGGCCAGGTCCACACCGCCGTCCATGATCCCGAAGCTGTTCGCCGGGCTGACGATGGCGTCCGCCGCCCTCTGGAAGTAGTCGCCGGCGAAGACCCCCACGGCGGGGCAGTCGGCGAACTGCTCGGCCCAGTGGGTGGCCAGCTCCTCCGAACGGTCGATCAGCCAGATCTTCGAGGGCAGCATGTCCCGTCCTTCGTGTGTGGGTATCAATCCAGTACAGCCCGATCCACCCGTCCAGTCAAGATCCGGGGGGCGCATCATGCGTTGGCTGATCCACCACGGCGACCTCCTCGACGTGCCCGCCGACGTGCTCGTCTGCTCCGCCAACGTCTACCTCACCCTCTCCGGCGGCGTCGGCGGGGCCTACCTCCTCCGCCACGGCCCGGCCATGCAGGACGAGCTGAATCGTCACCTCGCCGGGCGAGGAATCCGCCATGTGTCTCCAGGCGATGTCATCGAGACGCCGGCCTGCGGCGGGCCGTACCGGTCCGTCCTCCACGCCGTCGCCGTCGATGCGTTCTACGGCACCTCGCCGGAGGTCGTGGCGGCGGCCCTCACCGAGAGCCTGCGTCGGGCGGCGGCCCTCGACGCCCGCGTCGTGGCGCTCGCGGCGCTGGGGTGCGGGTATGGGCGGATGACGATGGCGGACTTCGCGCGGGCGCTCGGCGCGGTGATGGGGCGGGACTTCGCGCCGGTGGAAAAGGTGGTGATCGGGCTGCGCTCGGCCTATGATGTGAAGGAGTTGCGAAGCCTCATGCCGACATCAACGGGGGCGTGAGCGGGCGGCTCTCAGGCGAGGAGGCTCCCCATGTCCGGCCAGTCGAACCCCCTGGGCTTCCCCGAGGTGGCCCTGCCGACGGCGGAGTCGAAGACGCCCGAGCAGGCCATCCGCTTCCTCATCGGCGAGATCGTCCGCGCCGGCCTGCTGTCGGCGGAGGGGATCGCCAACGCGGTCACCCGCGTCCTGCACCGCGAGTCCCTGGGCACGACGGCCATCGGCAAGGGCATCGCCCTGCCCCACTCGAAGATCGACGGCCTCGCCGGCGTGGTGGGCGTGATCGGCCACTGCGTGGAGCCGATGGAGTGGCCCGGCGCGCTCGACGGCGGGCCGGTCCGTCTCGTGTGCCTGATGCTGGCGCCGGTGTCGGAGCCGGCGGCGTATCTGAGGGCGCTGGAGGCGATCAGCCGCCACCTGCGCGGCGGCGGCGCCCCGGGCGGCTGACGCCCCCGTAGAATCGACCCCAGCCCACGCGAGGCCGCGCGCTCATGGTCCTCCTGATCGAGATCGCCCTCTTTGTCTACGGCATCGCCGCCCTGGTGCGCGGCGAGGTCACGCTGAGCAGCTCGCGCGAGGCGCGTGGCCTGCCCGCTTACTTCGCCGGCCTGTGCTTCCTCGCGCCCCTGCCGCTGGCGTTCACCGCCGGGATCGTGCTGGGCGTCAGCGGACAATTCGCCGGCGTGAATCCCCTGGCCCTGGCCGGCGCGGAGGTGCTGTTCCTGCTCAGCTGCGCCGGGATCGGCATGGGCATCGCCTTCGCCGGGAGTACGGAGGCGGATTCCGGCTACCGCAAGGCCCGTCGGCGCCTCGAGGAGCCCGCCGAGGAAGACGACATCATCGACGTTCACCCGGACGCCCAGGAGCGCATCTCCACGACGCCCCGCGCCGCCACACGCCCCGCCACACGCACGCGTTGGGACGAGGAGGAAGACGCGGAGGCGCCGCGGAGGCGCTCGCGGTGGCGGGACGAGGACGAGGACGAGGGCGTCCCGTCGCTCCGGAAGCCCTATGGCGGGGGCGGGGTCATCGCCGTCGCCGCCGTCGTCGGCGTGCTGCTGCTGCTGCTGGTCGGCGTGGCCGGCTTCCTCCTGTTGTCGCGTGCCCCCGCGCCGCCGATGGCCGGGCCGCCCCAGCCACCTCCGCCTCCGCCCCCGGATGACCCGAAGCCCGGGGCGGGCGGGACGGTCCGCCTGCCGGGGCGGATGGGCGCCTGGTGCGTCAGCGGGCCGGGCGACCACATCATCCTCCACATGCCCGGGCAGCGCCAGCTCGCCGTCTTCGACACCGCCCACGGCCGCATCACGGCGACGACACCCGCCGACGGCGACCTGCTCGTGGCGGCGTGCATCCCCTGCGCCGTCACCCTCGACAGGCGGACACGCGTCGCCCGACGATACGCCCTGCCCGATCTGGAAAAGGAGGCCGAGGCCGAGGTGCCGATGAAGGTCCCGCCGGTGTCGATGGCGATGGGCGCCGGCAACAACAACCCCGGACGGCTGTGCATCTCGGGGGTGGACTTCCCGCGTCTGGGCGAGACGGTCTTCCTCGACACCGGGCGGATGCAACGGGTGATCGGCCTCCGCCTCGATCCACATGCGACATTCGACACCGGCCCGGAAGCGCGGGTCTTCGCCTCGTACTTCGGGCGGCACTTCGCCTGCCAGGAGGCGCCGGGCCGCAAGATCCAACTGTGCCTCCAACCGCAGAACGAGGTGTGGCGCTCGGGCGAGGGCGTGGGCGAGCTGACGGGCCTGGGCGCGTGCGGCGGGCCGACGCCCCTGGGCACCACGGAGGGCCTGTTCCAGGGGAACATGGAGCCGCTGGCGCTGCGGGGCATCGCCTGCGTGCCGGCCTGCGGCCCCGGCAGGGAATACCTGTCCGTCACGGCGCGGGCTGGGGGCGCGTCCGTCACCGTCCACGGGGCGGGCGGGCCACGCGTCTTCAACGGGATCGAGGGGCTACCCCTCGGGCCGGCGGAGGGTAAGCCGTCCGACCTGGGCCGCCGACTTTTCTACGTCCCGGCGTCGCGGCTGCTGATCGTCGTGCCGCAGGGGGAGGACCGCCTCGTCCTGCACCGGCACGCCGGCTGACGCGAGGGGGCACGGCCACATGGGCATCGTATCCACACGGTTCGGCCTCATGGTCCCGCACGGCGAGCTGGAGCCGTGCATCACGTGGCTGGAGGAGGGGATGCGCTGCCTGAGCGAGACGCCCTATCACCGCGTCGTCGGGATGGACTTCCTCGGGCAGGCCGACGAGCTGGCGGCGTGGCTCGCCGACTTCCACGTCAAGGCGACGCGGCGGAAGCTGACGCTCGCCGCGCTGTATCTGGAGATGAACGGGTTCACGATCAACACGCGGCAGTGGCACTGCGACCTCTTCGGCTACAAGGAGGCCGGGGGCCGGTGGGACCTGGGCTGGCTGGCGCGGTGGGACGCGGAGCGGAAGGGGTCGTTCGTCCTGCGCGGGATGACGCCGGTGCGGCAGGCGTTCGCGAAGCTGGCCCTCGACGAGAAGCAGCCGCTCGGCGTCAAGTTGGCGGAGGAGGTGGCCGAGCATCTGGTGACGGCGCGGTTCCTGCAGTTGGTGGCGGCGGCGCACGCGATCGCGAAGGAGACGCACGCCGGGCTGCGGGGGCTGCCGGTCTTCGCCACGGCGCACGACTGGGATGTCGTCCACAGGACCGAGTAAGGGGTCGGTTGACGCCCGGCGCGTCGGCTGCTAGGATTCTCTTTTCCCACCCCTCCCGGACGCGAGAAGGAGGGCGGGCCGGCCCGTCTGCCGGCACCGCTCGTCGCATCTCCGGCGGACGTGTTGTCTTGAGGGGGATTGTCGGCCAGATTCGGAGGATTGCGTGGCGATCGTTCAGGTGAAGGATTTGATCGAGGCGGGCGTCCACTTCGGGCACCGCGCCAGCCGGTGGAACCCCAAGATGAGGCCGTACATCTACGGCAAGCGGAACCTCATCCACATCATCGACCTGCGCGAGACCCTGCGTGGCCTGCTGCGGGCGTACAAGTTCATCGCGCGGCAGGCGGCCAACGGCAGCCTCGTGGTGTTCGTCGGCACGAAGCGCCAGGCCCGCGAGGCGGTGGAGCGCGAGGCGGCCCGCTGCGGCATGCCGTTCGTCTCCGAGCGCTGGCTGGGCGGCACGCTGACGAACCACCGCACCATCCGCGACAGGCTGAAGCGCCTCGCCGAGCTGGAGGGGTACTGGCTGCCGGCCGGCGAGAACCCCGCCAAGCACGACATGACCGCGTACATGAAGGGCATGCTGAGCGAGACCGGCAAGTACGAGGTCCACCTCGCGCCGCCGACCGCCTCGATCCACGGCTACAGCAAGAAGATGGTGGCCATGCTCAACCGCGAGATGGTCAAGATCCAGCGCAACCTGAGCGGCATCCGCGACATGAACCGCATGCCGGGCGCCATCGTGGTCGTGGACCCGAAGCGTGAGCACATCGCCGTCAAGGAGGCCCAGCGCATGGGCGTCCCGACGGTGGGCCTGATCGACACCGACAGCGACCCCGACACCATCGACCTGCCGATCCCCGGCAACGACGACAGCATCCGCTCCATCGAGCTGATGCTGCACAAGCTGGCCGACGCGGTCCTGGAGGGCAGGGCGGCGCTGCCGGCCGACCACGGCGAGCGCGGCGGCCCCGGCGGCGAGCGTGGCGAGGGCCGCGGC
>CAZVZK010000074.1:0-51430 GCA_964630925.1 uncultured Alcaligenaceae bacterium | reverse complement strand
CTCGGCGGCCGGTGCCGGCTCGGCGGGCGGGATGACCGCCGGGGCCGCGGGCTGCTCGGCGGGGGGCGTGGGCGGCTCGACGGGCGCCGCCGGCGCGGCGAGGAATTCGGCGCGGGCCGACTCGACGGGCAGGGGGACGGCCTCGGGCGGCAGCGGGGGCGGCGGCTCGTGGGCGGCCGGCGCGAACTGCGCGACGTACTCGGCGGGCAGCGGGGGCGGCGTCTCCTCCTGCACGACGACGGCGGGCGCGGGGGCGTGGTGCTGCTTCGGCTGGCGGGGCGGGCGCGGGGCCGGCTCGGGCAGCGTGAGCGGGTCGACCAGCCCGGGGTTGTTGCGCCGCGCCTCCAGGTCGGCGATCAGGTCGCTGACCATCTCCTCCGTCTCGCGGCAGGCGGTGCCGTTGCCGATGGCCACCACCTGCACCTGATACTTGCGGATCATCCGCTCCAGCTTCCGCTTCGCCTGCGCCTTCTTGTTCTGCGGCTGGTGGGGGAAGATCACGTCCTGGTCGAGCAGCGTGCCGACCTCGTCGAGGACGGCGAGCTTGCAGCCGGTGCGGAAGGCGGGGTCGATGGCCAGGACGCGCTTGCCACGCATGGGGGCGGCGAGGAGCTTCGACCGCAGGTTGCGGGCGAAGACGGCGACGGCGTGCTGCTCGGCGCGCTGGGTCAGCTCGCGGCGGATCTCCCGCTCCAGGCTGGGGACGATGAGGCGGGCGAGGGCGTCGTCGAGGACGTGTTCGAGGAACGCCCGGTGCGGGTGCGCCTCCAGGTCGGGCAGCCGGCTGACGAAGTGGTGGCCGCGGCCCCTGCCCTGGTTGGCGGCCTCGGGCTCCGGGGCGGCGTCCTTCTTCGGGAGGGGGAGGCGCTCGCTGGCCCAGTAGCGGCCGGCGGGGGCGTCCCAGTCGATCTTGACGGTCAGGGCGTTGTCCTTCTCGCCGCGGTTGATGGCCAGCACGCGGTGCGGCGGCATCATCTTGACGGCCTCGGAGAAGGCGAAGTAATCGCGGTACTCCTGGCCCTGGCCCTCGGGGAGCTTCTCGCTCTTGCTCGTGACGAGGCGTCCGGACTCCCACATGATGTAGCGGACGGCGCCGCGCACGTCGGCGGTGTCGGCGATCAGCTCGGCGAGGATGTGCCCGGCGCCTTCGAGGACGGCGTCGGTGGTGTGCAGCTCCTGCTCGGGGTTGATGAGCGTGGGCAGGACGCCCTCGAGGTCGGCGACGACGGGGTCGGCCGTCCAGATGGCCATCGCGAGGTTCTCGAGGCCGCGCTGCCGGGCGGTCTCGGCGAGGGTGTTGCGCTTGCGCTTGTAGGGGTGGTAGAGGTCTTCCAGACGCTTGGGGTTGTCGGCGGCGAGGATGGCGGCGCGGAGGTCGTCCGTCAGCTTGTCCTTCTGGGTGGCCTCCAGGGTGCGGAGGATGAAGGCCTTGCGCTCCGCGAGGGAGCGGGCCTGCCCGACGCGCTCCTGGATGACGCGGAGGATCTCCTCGTCGAGGCCGCCGGTGCGCTCCTTGCGGTAGCGCGTGATGAACGGGATCGTGTTCCCCTCATCGAGGAGGTGGACGACCGCCTCGACCTGGACCTTGCGGATCTGCAGGTCCTGGGCGATGCGCGAGAGGTCGAGTGGGCTGAGGCCGGCGTGAGTGGGCTGGGTCTGCGGCTCGGCGGCCGGGGGCATCGTGGATGTGGTCACCGTGCTGTTACTCCCTGGCGCGCCTAGCCGCCCTGCCCCCGAGCGTCAGCCCGGCATCCGGGTGCGCGCGATCCGGCCATTTCAAGGTGTGTACTGTAGCGCGTGGGACCATGATCTGTCAAGTAGCCCGGCGCGATCCGGCGGCTCCTCACGGCTTTTTCTTGTGGGGCGGTGATTCGCCGCGGGGCCCGCGGAGCGGATAAAGGGAGGACGCAAGGGAGGGTGTCGGTGCCGTTGGCGGCGGCTATCCTCACCCGCGGAGGGAGGGCCGGTGGATGACGGAGGCGGAGTGGCTGGCCCTTGAAGACCTGCCCTACCTGATCAAGGATCGGCGGCGGGCCGGGCTGACGCGGGAGCTGCGTCTCCTCGCTTGCGCGTGCGCCCGGCGGGCATGGGGTCGTCTGCCGGAGGGGGTGGCGCGGGAGGCCGTCGAGGTCGCGGAGCGCTTCGCCGATGGCACAATCGGCCGGCCCGAGCTGGACGCGATCCAAAGGCTGGCCCAGACGGCGTGGGGCCAGGCGTGCCTTGGGATGGTGGGGACGCTGTTGATGGGGGTGGCCGTGGCCTCGCCGGACGCCAGCGCGGCGGCCCTCTACGTGACGAACCATGCGCCGGCCGTCTGCGTCCCCGCCGGGACGGCGGCACGCCGGGCTTTGATGTCCGCCGAGCGTGCCGCCCAGAGGGTGCTCTTCCATTGCGTCTTCAACAACCCCTTCCGTCCTGCCACGCTCGCCCCGGCCTCTCTCAGGCCGGAGGCCCGATCCATCGCCCAGGCGGCCTACGAGGAGCGTGAGCTGCCCTCCGGCCACCTGGACACCGCGAGGCTGGCCATCCTGGCAGACGCCCTGGAGGAGGCGGGCTGCGCCGATGACGACATCCTCGGGCATCTGCGTTCGGCGGGGCCGCATGTGCGTGGGTGCTGGGCGGTGGACCTCGTGTTGGGCAGGGGGTGACGTTCCAGTGGACGCGCTGGGAGCGCGTTTCCAGCCGTTGCCCCCCCGCCCGATATAGTGTACAATCATATCGTTGTCCCGTTGGGTGGGTGTGACATGCCCCGGCGGGTGCTTCATCTGGACGTGGACGCCTTCTTCGCGGCGGCGGAACAACGCGACGACCCTTCGCTGCGCGGCAGGCCGGTCGCCGTGGGCACCGGCGTGGTGGCGTCATGCAGTTACGAGTCGCGCCCGTACGGGGTGCGGACGGGGATGCGGCTGCTCGACGCGCGGCGGCTGTGCCCCCGCCTCGTCGTGCTGCCGGGCGATTACCGCAAGTACGAGATCGCCTCGCGGCGCCTCGTGGGCATCTGCCTCGACGCCGCCCCCCTCGTCGAGGTGGTGGCCCTCGATGACATCTACCTGGAAGGGCCGCAGGCCGACCCCGAACGCCTCGCCGCGCAGGTGCTGGAGGAGGTGGGGCTGCGCGTCTCCGTCGGCGTCGGCGCGAACAAGCTGGTGGCCGCCGTGGCGACGCAGCAGGTGAAGGAGGGCAAGGCGCGCGGCAGGGGCGGGGACGTGATGGAGGTGCCGGCGGGGCGGGAGCGCGAGTACCTGGCGCCGTGGCCGGCGGAGGTGTTGCCGGGCGTCGGGCCGAAGGCGACGGAGCAGTTGGCACGGCTGAACGTGCGGCGGGTGCGTGAGCTGGCCGAGATGCCGGCGGCGGTGCTGCTCGGGCTGTTCGGGAAACGCGGGCTGGCGATGCGCGAGGCGGCACAGGGGGTCGATGACCGCCCGGTGCGTCCGGGGCGGCCGGCGCTGTCGGTGAGCCGCTGCACGAGCTTCGACCCGGCGGTGAGCGAGTGGCCGGTGCTGTCGGCGATGCTGTCGCACCTGGCGGAGCGGGCCTGCCTGGCGGTGCGGCAGCAGAAGCTGGCGGCGAAGGGGGTGACGGTGCGTGTGCGGTTCGCGGACCACAGGTGGGATGACAGCCGGGTGTCACTGCGGACGGGGGACGAGGCGGAGGTGAAGGGCGTGGCGCGTGAGCGGCTGGGGCGGCTATGTGGGCGGCGTCTGCCGCTGCGGCTCCTGGGGGTGGAATTATCGCCCTTGCGGGCGGCGGGGATGCAGAGGGAGCTGTTCCTCAGCGAGGCGGAGGAGAGGGCGGCGCGGCTGCGGGAGTGCCGGGACGAGGTGCGTTCGCGGTTCGGGTTCCTGTCGCTGGTGAGCGGCGAGGCGTTGGAGCTGGTGGGGCGCCTGGAGCACGACCGCGACAACTTCCATTTGCGGACGCCGTGCCTGACGCGGTGAGGCGATCACGGCAGTTGGCCGCTCCGGCTGAGGTGCGCGAGCGCGGCACGCAGCGACGCGTGGTACACGAGCCCGGCCGCCGCAAATTCAGCCTGGAGGTCGGGATGGAGGCGGCCCCTCGGCGCCACGGGGTCGGCGAAATCCTGCGTGTTGGAGCTGACGAGCAGGCGCAGGTGCGTCAGACCGCCGAGCCGGAGAGCGGCGCTGAGCTCGAGGCACTGCTCCAGGTTCATCGAGTCCTTGATCTCTTTCTTGTGCGACGGCCGGCGTTTGGCGATGACTCGGGCAACGGCCCGCGCAAGGCAGGTGGGGTCGCGTGCCAGGACGGCGGCCCTGGCGAGGAGATCTTCGGCGAGCCGCCGGAGGGCCGAGTGTAGGGCTAGCGGGCGGACGGGCGTGGGTGTCGGCGGCGTCAGCCCCAAGAGCGGGGCGGCGGCGGCGATCCAGTCCTGATTCTCGTCGTGCGCCTTCGGCCATGCCTCGAAGCGTCGCTCGACCTCGTCGGCGTGGTCGGCGAATTCACCCGGCACCAGCTCGGGGGCGATCAGATGCACGGCGTCCGGGTGCGCCGCCACCGTGGCGAGGAGGGCGGCCGCCGCCGCGACCTCTTCCACGGGCACCCTGGGCTGCTTGCTCGGGTCGTCGTGGCGGAAGAGGTCGAGCAGCGAGCACGTGTCGAGGAAGATGACCGGGCCGGGTTGGCCGAGGACGTGCCTCACGGCGTCGGGGATGGGGGTCACGCCGCGGCACCCTCTTCGACGTACCGGGTGAGCAGGAGCCAATGGTCGATGAAGCGCCAGGAGAGCTCCGACGCCGTCTCGGCGGGCCACCCTTCCCCGACGAGCCAGCGGGCGAGCCGCTCGGGGTCGATGTCGGCGTCCTCGCGGAAGGCGGTGACCGTGAAGCCGCGCCAGAGGTCGGCGACGGCGCGGCTCAAGGGGAGCCGCCGCTCGGGCGCCCGCGCGAACGCGGCCAACTGCGAGCGGACCTCCGGCGACAAATCGGAGAGGAACAGCTCGGCCGAGGTGGGCACATGGGCGGCCGCGCCGATGGCCTTCGCGGCGGGCACCACGCCCTCATCGAGGAAACGCCGGAGATGCCCCAAGCCCGCCGCCACGGCGGGAGGTGACGAGTTGAGGGGGGCCGAAGTCCAGAGCGCGCCGCCGCCCAGCTCGGCGTCGGACCGGCCGACGAGGCTGAGGGTCACGCCGGCCGAGGCGGGTGAGGGGTCGATGCCGTACCAGGCCGCCCCCTTCTGCACGATGGGCCGGCCCCGCGCCACGTCCGCCTCGTCCAACCGCCTCCAGCCCGCCGGCAGATTCGCGTCCAACGCGGCGAGTAGCCGGGCGGGGGTGCCGGCCGGCCCCCGGACGTGCCAGCGGTGCCAGTACGGATCGAGGTCTTCGAGGTCCATGACGCCTCCCATGATCGGCGAACCAACCCCATCGTACCCGACGCGCGGCGCCCCCGGCAAGAAGCCGGCTTGACTTGAACGGGGCCTGCGACTATCTCGGCCGCCGTTCAACCAGGGGACGGCTGCCGGCGGCGCGCAGGGGAAAGGCGCGTCGCCGATCACTCTCACGGGGAAAGGGACCATCCTATGGGCAAGAGGCCCATCATCGGCTTGCTCGGCGTCGCCTGGGTGGGGATCGCCCTTGCCTTCGCCACCGGCTGCGGCGAGTGCTGCCGCAACAACACGCGGCCCAAGGACAAGTACAACCCGAGCCCGGCCTGGGGCAAGGACACGCTGCCCAGGACGCCGCCCATGATCGGCGAGGCCAAGAAGGACTCCGGCAAGCCCGGCGACTTCAACGGCTCCCGCAGCGGCGACTTCACCACGGCCGGCGGGACCGGCACGCCCGGCGGTGGCGTCGTGACCGCCGACAAGGGCTTCGGGGCGCCCACGGGCGTCGAGACGAACAAGGGCCCGGCGGCAGGCGGCCCGGTCACCGGCGGCGGCTTCGACACGCTGCCGCCCGGCGGCGGCCTGCCGGGCGGGACGCCGGTCAGCAGCGGCGCCGGCGCGCCCTCGCTGCCGCCGCCGCCCAGGACGGGGTCGATGACGTTCGGCAACGGCCCGCCCCGCGCCGGCACGCCGGGCCTCCGCGACGACACGGTGCCCGGCACCGGGCCCGGGGGCCAGGCGCTGCCGCCCATCGGGGCGACGCCGCCGGCCGGCACCTCCCACCGCGACACGGCCCCGCCGTCGCCCCCGGCCGGAGGCGTCACCGGCACGCCGGCGCCCCCGCCGCTGCCCACCGGCGGGACGTTCCCGAGCAGCCCGCCGCCGCAGCCGCCCGCCGCGACCACCGGCCCGGCCCTACCGCCGCCGGGAGGCACCCCGCCGTCGCCCCCGCCCATGCCCAGCGGGTTCTGATCACGGAAGACGGGGGAGATGGCTGGCCGCCATCTCCCCCGTCCGCGTTTGGCGTCAAACACTCGGCCCGCTGACGCACCCGGCCCCCTGTCGGGGGCCGCTCGCCTGGGGTCACTTCTTCAGCGGGGTGGCGTCGGCGTCCTCCAACTTCATGACGTAGCGCAGCCCGCCGAGCAGGTGCTTCTGGAAGCGCTCGTCGTTCCACACGTCCTCGCGGTGGCCCAGCGCCGTGTAGAACACCCTCCCCTTGCCGTACTCCTGGATCCACGCCAGCGCGTTGTCGCGGTCCTTGCGCTTGCCGCGCGGGCCGTCGTAACGCAGGCCCACGGCGTCGGCCCCCTTGCCGTCCACCGTCAGCGTGGGCACCCCGCCGGTGACCGTCAGACGCACCTCCCCCGCCGCCTCCTTGCCGCCGACGGTGACCCTGGGGCGGTCGGACGACTCGGCCATGCGCATCAGGACGCGCAGGCGCGAGCGGTCGTAGGGCGTGCGGAACTGGTAGATCTCGTCGGTGATCTCGAAGGACGAGCCGAGGTGGCGGGTGGCGGGGTGCTTCGTGTCCTCGACGGTGACCCTGATCTTCTCGTGCCAGGGGTGGCCGTCGAAGTAGCCGCCGACGATCTTGCCGTACTCGGGCCAGTCGTAGAAGGTGTCGGTGGCGGAGTGGCTGCCGGCGAAGCCGCCGCCCTTCTTGATGAAGCCGACGAGGTCGGCCTTCTGTGTGTCGCTGATGGGCAGGCTGCCGGTGGTGTAGAAGAAGACGGCGTCGAACGTCGCTAGGTTCTCGGCGGTGATCATCTTGCGGGAGTCCTGCGAGCAGACGGCCTCGAAGTCGCCGGACTTCGTGCCGACGGCGGTGAGGACCTCTTCGGAGAGGGAGAGCTTCTTCTTGCCGCGGTTGACGACGGAGTGGACGAAGCCGCGCGACTCGGTGATGACGAGGAGGCGTTTCTTCTTCGGCTCGGCGGGGTCGGGCTTGCGTGGCTCGGCGGCGAGCCAGCCGGCGGCGAGGGCGAGGGCGAGCAGGGGGAGGGTGCGGGTCATCGGCGGGGCTCCTCGTGGCGAGTGAAGGCGGATGCGGATACTGTATGGGGCGGGCGGCCCTCGCGTCGTCATCATCGGCCTGCTACAGTGACGGGGGAGGGCGGCGCATGGCGACGCAGTGGCACCCGGTGTTCGCCCGGCTGCTGGGCCTGCTGATTGACGAGTATTACGAGATCCAGACCGAGGTGCCCGTCAGCGGCCTGCCGAGGCGCGGCGACTTCCTCGTCCTCCGCCGGCACGGCGGGCCGAGCCCGCCGTTCCGGGGCCTGTGGATGTACCTGACCGACCTCAACGTCCTTGAGTACAAGGGCCCGACGGACGACGCGGAGGAGCCGGACCTGGAGAAGCTGGCGCACGTCGGCACGGGCCTGACGTACAAGGTCAACGAGGAGAGGCGGGCGCGCGGCGAGGCGCCGCTCGCCGGCCGCGAGGTGTCGTTCTGGTACCTCGCGCCGACGCTGGGGCCGGCCTTCCTGGCCGGCGCGCGTTCGCGGGGCCACTGGCAGATCGAAGGGCTGGGCCACCAGATGGGGCGGTGCTGGGGGCACCCGACGCATCTGGTGGCCTATCACGAGCTGCCGGTGGTCGAGGACAGCGTGCCGCTGCGGCTGCTGGAGCAGGACACGCCGCGGAAGCTGGCGGAGCTGGTGGTGGGGCGGGAGGATCTGCGGCAGCGGTTCGTGTCGTGGCTGCGGACGCTGCACCCGGATCTGTGGCTGGAGGTGCGAGACATGGCCGGGACGAAGGGCGTGATCGACTGGGAGAAGCTGAGCAAGTACGAGGACCTGGGCGAGGTGATCCCCTTCCTGCCCCCCGAGCGCGTCATCGAACGGCTCGGCGTGGCGAAGGCCGTCGCGGCGCTGGGCGTGGCGCGCGTGATCAACGAGGTCGGGCTGGCGCGTGTCATCAGCGAGGTCGGGCTTGCGCGTGTGATCAACGAGGTCGGCCTGGCGCGCGTGATCGCCGAGGTCGGTATCGAGAAACTGCTGGGGGAGATGAAGGCGTCGATGCCCCCCGAGCAGTGGCGTGATCTGATCACACGCGAGGCCGCGAAGGAGGGCCAGCCGTGACCGAGGCCGAGTGGCTGGCTTGCCGCAACCCTGATGAGATCCTCGAGGGCCTTCACAAGCCGACGAGGCGAAAGCTACTGCTGTTCGCCGTGGCCTGCCGCCGGCTCAATTGGACACATATCGGGACGGAGCTGCGCGCCCAGGTCGAGCCTGACGTGCGCGCCCCCCTCGATGCGGAGGAATGCTTCGCGGACGGGCTCGTCACGGCGAGGGCAGTCGCCAAGGCGTGGCGTGAGGCCGGCGGGCCGGATGAGCCGGACGGGCACGAGGTCTACGAAACGTACAACGTGGGCTCGGCCTGCTTACAGGCGGAGGAGGCGGCGGAAGACGGCGCCTACTGGATTGCCGGGGAAACGGACGGCTCCCTCCCCATTTCGGAAGACCCGTGGTACATCGCCCGAGAACGGTTGCAGGCCGCCCAGTGTGACCTGGCCCGTGACATCTTCAGGTACCATTCCCGCCGCCCGTCGCTCACCCGAGACGCACGGATGCCCGCCGTGCTTCCCCTCGCCCAGGCCGCCTACGACGAACGCCTCCCCCCGAGCGGCCACCTCGACCCGGCGCGGCTCGCCGTCTTGTCCGACGCGCTCGAAGAGGCCGGATGCACCGACGCCGGCCTCCTCGGGCATCTCCGCTCGCCCGGCCCGCATGTGCGTGGGTGCTGGGCCCTCGACCTCGTCCTCGGCAAGGGGTGACCCGTCATCCGGTCACTTCAGCTCCTTGATGCGCACGTTGCGGAAGGCGAACTCGCCCGTCTCGGCCTGGAGGCCGATCATGCCGGTGTCGGGGATGTTGTACATCTCCTCGAAGGCCACGCCGTTGCACGAGCAGTACGCCACCGCGCCCTTCCGCACCTGCACGGCCTTGACGTCCACGTCCTTGCCGTTGAGCTTCGCGGAGGTGATCTCGCCGCCCTTCGTCGTCATCTCGAAGGTGTCCTTCGCGGTCAGCGCCTTGCCGTTGACCAGCGTCGATACCACGGCGTTCTTCACCACGATGTCCAGCTCGTTCCAGTCATCATTCTTGAACGTGCCCTTCAGCCCGGCCTGCTCGCCGCGGCGGATGAAGTCGCGCACCTGGAGCTGCGGGCCGCGGATGTAGACGCCGCTGTCCGACTTCAGGGACGCCTTGAACTGCACCTTCAGGTGGAAGGACTTCGGGAACGCCGTCTTCGTCTGCAGCTCCTTGATGCCGCCCTTGCCGTCCTTGCCCTTGGCCATCATGACGATGGCGCCGTCCTTGACGCGGACGCGCTCGTCGGCGGTGGCGTCCTTGCCGGCCAGGTCCTCCTTCGAGCCCTTGTACTGCCAGCCGGTCAGGTCCTTGCCGTTGAACAGCGGGACGAAGCCGTCATCGCGGCCCGTGGCCGATGCCGCCGTGAGAAGGACCAGCAGCCCCGTCATCGTGGATCGCATCACCATTGCCCCCCGTGCTTCTTGAAGAACCGCAACGCCTCGTCGGCGATCTCGTCCGACCTGTCGTTGAGCGTGTGGTCGCCGGCGCGGAGGAGCCGCAGCTCGGACGGCCCCGGCGGGAGCGCCGCCACCAGCTCGGCGCTGTCGCGCCAGTCGACGGTGTCGTCCTGCATGCCGTGCCAGATGAGGGCGGGCACGCGCCAGGAGCGGGCCAGGTCGGCCGGGTCGAACTGGTCGTGCTCCTGGAGGAGGGCGTAGGACAGCTCGACGTCGCCCAGGTAGGGGCTGGGCCAGACGAAGCGGCCCGTGCGGGCGGCCTCGGCGTGCTGCTCGGCGGTGAAGGCGGCGTGGCGTTTGGCGAGGAAGCGGAAGGCGGGGGCGACGAGGGCGATGGCGGCGACGCGGTCGGGGCGGCGGGCGGCGAGCCAGGACGCGGCGAAGCCGCCCATGCTGGAGCCGACGACGAACAGCCGGTGGCCGAGGTGGTCGGCGGCGGCGTCGAGGTCGCGCTGCATGCGCGACGCCCGCAGGTCGAGCATGGTGCCCCAGGACTGGCCGTGGCCGTGGAAGTCGAAGGCGGCGAAGGTGACGCCGGCGCGGGCGCAGGCGGCGCGGAGGGCGGTGGCCTTGTGCCCGGCGCGGTTGGAGCCGAAGCCGTGGACGAAGAGGACGGCGTCGGGGCCTGGGCGGCGGTCGACGGTGCCGGCGAGGGGGCCGAGGGCGGTGGGGAGGGTGACGGTGTCGCCGTTCATGCGGGCCCCGGTGGGGGAAAACGGGCGGGGGCGCTGGCGGTGCGTATGGCGACTGTTGTATGATGCAGGGAGGCGGGGGCAGCCCCCATCCCCGCGCGGAGCGTCCCCATGCGAGCCCAACTGATCCCGGCGGATGGCGGCGCGCCCATCGACATCGTCAAGGACCTCGTGGTCGTCGGGCGGAAGGACGACTGCGATCTGCGGCTCGATCACAAGAGCGTGAGCAAGCAGCACTGCGTGATCGCCCGGACGGACGGGATGCTGTTCCTGCGCGACCTGGGGAGCACGAACGGGACGCGGGTGAACGGGACGCGGGTGCGGCGGGCGGCGCTGCTGCCGAACGACCTGGTGGCGATCGCGCATTTCAAGTTCAAGGTGTTCCTGGGGCCGGACGAGCCGGCGGCGCCTGACCCGCACGACCACACGCAGGCGATCGATGCGGAGGAGGTGGCGCGGATCCTGAAGGGGCAGAAGGAGAAGGTCCAGCGGGAGCAGATGTTGCGGAACCAGTTGCCGGACGTGTACGACGAGAAGGCGTGACCACCCCGGAGGCCCCCATGCGTCGCCTGCTCCTCACCCTCGCCCTGACGGCGCCAGCCGCCCTCGCCCAGGATGGCGTCGTCCGCAAGACGTTCAAGGCCCACGCCGCCGACATCTCGACGCTGGCCTTCCGCCCCGGCGGCAGGCACCTGGCGACGGCGGCCGGCACCGAGGTCAAGCTGTGGGACGCCGCCACGGGCAAGGAGGTGTCGTCCTTTAAGGGCCACACGAAGTCCGTCCGCGCACTCGCCTTCTCCGGCGACGGCAAGACGCTGGCGACCTACGGCTCGGCGCGCGATCTGCGCACCCTCTCCGCCGACGGCATCGGCCAGTTGGTGCGTCTCTGGGACGTGGACGGGGCGAAGGAGGTCGCCGTGTTGAAGCTGACCGCGCCCCTGGAGGTGATCGCCCTGGCCTTCGGCGCGGACGGCAAGAGGCTCGCTGTCATGGGGGGAGGTTGGCGCGAGGGCAAGTTCGGCACCGCCAAGGCCCTGCTCTCCACCGGCACAGAGGTGCAGGTGTGGGACGTGCCGGGGAGGAAATTGCTCTCGAGCCCGATCCGCACCCACCCGACGCAGAACCTCCGGGCGGCCGCCCTGAGCCCGGACGGGAAGGCTCTGGCCGCCGCCCCGGATCGCGGGCTCGACTTCGGCAACCCCATCATCCTGATCGATGCCGCCACGGGCAAGGAGATTCGGAAACTGGAGGGGCACCGGTTCGCCGTCACCGGGCTGGCGTTCTCGGCGGACGGGGCGGCATTGGCCTCAGTCGACGAGAAAGGCTACAAGGTGGCCTGGGACGTGAAGGGAGGACGCGGGCGGGGGCTGGGTTGGCCGTGGGGCGGCCTCGGGCAGCGGCTCGCCGCCTGTGCTGACGCCTCGACGCTGTTGGTGTCTTCGGGCGGTGGGGATGCCGACCTTGTCGACGTGGCCTCGGGGTCCTTGCGCGGCATCCTGGAGAAACCGATTCTGGGCGGCGGATATCTTGCTGCGCTCGCACCCGACGGCCGCGTGGCGGCGACGGCGGCCGGCGGGGAGGTCAAGTTGTGGGACGTGCCGCCGTGTGTGCCGCGCTACCAGGCCGTGGGCCACTCCGGGCGTGTCTCGGCCGTGGCCCTGAGCCGCGACGGCACCCGCATGGCCGCCGCCGACCAGCGGAAACTGCACCTCTGGGAGGTCGGCCCCGGCAAGGCCCCCCGGTTGCTCCGGAGCATCGACGTGCGGAGCGAGCCGTCGCGTCTGGCCTTCTCGCCCGACGGCAAGCGGGTGGCGGTGACCTCGGGCGCCAACTTGTGGGTGTGGGGCGCGGACGGCAAGCCGGTGGATTTCCCCGGCTCGTGGAGCAGAGCCGAGGCGCTGGCCTGGGTCGGCGATGATCAACTGCGTGCACTCATCCCGCAGGGAGAAGGCCGCGGCCGCGGGTGGAGCTGCCAGGTCGTTGCCGCCGAGGCGAAGGTGCGAGACGCCATCGTCAAGACGCCGCCGGGTGGCGCGAAGGGGCTGCTCGCCTGGGCCACGCCGGACGGCGGCCATGTCGTCCTGGGGCAACAGGGTAGCGACGCGGTGGTGCTTGGCGTGGCTGCCAACAAGGAGGTGCTGCGCATCCCGGCGAAGGAGGGGCTTCGCCCCCTCTGCCTCTCCGACGACGGCGAGACGCTGGTCCTGGCCGATGCCAAGGGCCATCTCCGCCGGTGGTCCGTGGCCGGCGGCAAGGAGTTGTCCGCCTCACGGAAGCCGGCCGCTCCGCCGGGCCCTCGCGTCCTCGGCCTGACAGCGGATGACAACGCACTGCTCCTTCAGGGCTCCACGACGATCAGCGTCGTCGACCTGGCCAGCGGCGAGGCACGCACGCGCCCGCGCGTCGGCCTGCCGTACGCCCTGTCGAATTCGTATTGGGGCGCTCGTGCCCCGGGCGGCAAGTTGCTGGCCACGGTCAGCGGAGGCCCCACCCCCTTCACGACGACGTACGAGCTCCTCCTGTGGGACCTGTCGAAGCTGCCGGGCGCGAAAGAATGACCTGTCACCCGATGGCGGCCTTGAGGTCGGCCTCCAGGTCCTCCACGTCCTCGATGCCGACGGACAGGCGGATCAGGCCGTCGTCCACGCCGCGCTTCAGGCGCAGCTCGAGGGGGATGCTGGCGTGGGTCATGGTGGCGGGGTGGCACACCAGCGACTCGACGCCGCCCAGGCTCTCCGCGAGGGAGAAGAGCTTCGTCCGCGTCATGAAGCGCCTGGCCGCCTCGGTACCGCCCTTGAGGCGCAGGCTCAGCATGCCGCCGAAGTCGCGCATCTGGCGCTTGGCGACCTCGTGGCCGGGGTGCGACGGCAGGCCTGGGTAGTACACGCGCTCCACGGCGGGGTGCCCTTCCAGCCATGTCGCCAGACGGCGGGCGTTGGCGCTGTGGCGCTGCATGCGGATCTCGAGCGTCTTGATGCCACGCAGGGTCAGGTAGGCGTCGAACGGCCCCGGGACGCCGCCGGCGGCGTTCTGGAAGAACTTGATGGGCCCCATCAGCTCCTCGCGGCCGATCACCGCGCCGCCGACCACGTCCGAATGGCCGCCCAGGTACTTCGTGGTGCTGTGGATGACGAGGTCGGCCCCCAGGCGGAGGGGCTGCTGGAGGTAGGGCGACGCGAAGGTGTTATCGACGGCGAGGAGGGCGCCGTGCTTGTGGGAGAGGGCGGCCAGCTCGGCGATGTCGAGGATCTGGAGGAGGGGGTTGGTCGGCGTCTCGATCCACACGAGTTTGGTCTTCGGGGTGATGATCTTCGCGAAGCCGGCGGCGGTGGGGTCGTCGGTGTAGACGGCGGTCAGGCCCCAGGGGCGGAAGACACGCTCCAGTAAACGGTACGTCCCGCCGTACAGGTCGGCGGCGGCGACGACCTCGTCGCCGGGCTTCAGGACGGCGAAGACGGCGGTGGTGGCGGCGAGGCCGGAGGCGAAGGCGAGGCCGCGCTCGCCGCCCTCGAGAGAGGCGAGGCAGGTCTCGAGGGCGGTGCGGGTGGGGTTGCCGGAGCGGGAGTATTCGTAGCCCTTGTGCTGGCCGGGGGCGGCCTGGGTGTAGGTGGAGGTGGCGTAGATGGGGACGACGGTGGCGCCGGTGGCGGGGTCGGCGTCCTGGCCGGCGTGGATGGCGCGCGTCGCGAAGCCCAATCGGGAGATCTCATCCATCGGGAGCGTCCTCCTGCTCGTCGGGCGGGGGATTATCTTACGGCGGCGGTGCGGCCCTGACGATTTTTGGGAACGGGCTTGACGCCGGGG
The DNA here is from genome assembly GCA_964630925.1 of uncultured Alcaligenaceae bacterium. Classification (GTDB taxonomy): domain Bacteria; phylum Planctomycetota; class Planctomycetia; order Gemmatales; family Gemmataceae; genus RGDT01. The sequence continues at coordinate 37,033 of CAZVZK010000074.1, read as the reverse complement.
CCACCCCTCCGAAGAAAAGGAATACAGGTTGCAGGAGTCTGGACGTAGCCGGCAGGCCGCCGCGGCCGCGCCCCGCCACTGTTCATCCTTCATCCTTCACCCTTCACCCTTTCCCAAGCCGGGGGGTTGATGCTCCGCGATGTCCTGCTCGTGGCGGCGGATCCGGCGACGGGGCCATCCCCCGCCGACGCCCTCCGCGTCCTGGGCCACCGCGCCTGGACGGCGGAGGACGCCGACGCCGCCCTCGCCCTGGCCCGCTCGCACCGCCCCGCCCTCATCTTCATCGGCCCGTCGGTACGCGGCGGCTGCCCGCTGCGGCTGTGCGCCGACCTGAAGCTCTCCCCCGACACCAACCCGCTGCCCGTCGTCCGCTACGCCCCCGCGTCGAGCAACGCCCCCGCGCTGGAGGTCGAGCCGGACGCCGTCGTCGCGCGTCCCGCCGCCCGCGCCGAGGTCGCCGCCGCCATCGCCCGCGCCCTGGCGTGCCGGGCCGAGGCGGCCCGCGAGGGGGCGGTCAGCGACGTCCGCTGGCGCCTGCCGAGCGACCACGACGGCCTGGACGATTTCCACACCCAGCTCATGCGCTGGCTGGCGGCCACGGGGCTGAACAACTTCCAACGGCAGCAAATGGGATTAGCCGTGCGCGAGCTGGCGGCCAACGCCATCGAGTGGGGCCACGGGTACCGGCGCGAGCGGATCGTGTCGGTGGCGGCGCGGCTGGACGACGAGAAGGTGACGGTGAACGTGCGCGACTCGGGCCCGGGGTTCAACCCGCGCGACGTGCCGCACGCGGCGCGTCACGGCGACCCGCTGTCGCACCTGAGCGTGCGCGCCGACAAGCAGCTGCGCGAGGGCGGCTTCGGCATCCTGATGGCGTCCGGCCTGGTGGACCACCTCGCGTACAACGAGGCCGGCAACGAGGCGTTGGCGGTCAAGTACCTGCCGCAGCGCCGCGTGCTGGCGTCGTGAACGAAGAGCGCAAGAGAAGAAGGCATACCACGAAAGACACGGAAGACACGAAAGGAAGACAAAGAAGCAAAGCAGGTATCAAGCAGGAAGCCGGGCTGCTGTCCACTTCTGCCTCTCTGCCTTGCCTTGTCTTCCTTTCGTGTCTCCCGTGTCTTTCGTGGTATGCCTTCCTCTTCGAATCCTCAACCCTTCGGGGCCGGTAGCAGCGGCAGCTCCTCCAGGCCCGCCCGGCCCTTGAAGCGATCCTGGAACCCCAGGAACGCCTCCACCAGCCCCTTCGAGGTCGGCGTCTTCTGCGCGTGCACCTCCACCCGGTCGCGGAACAGCCGCACCACGCCGCCCCCCGACGCCACGTCGCACGACGAGGCGTCAGGGGCGCAGCGCAGCTTCACCCCCGCCGGCGGGTCCTCCTCGATCCGGTCGATCCACGCCTCCAGGTCGAACGGCCTCGTGAACTCGAACACCAGGCTGTCGAACTGGTCGCCGAACACCTGGCCGAACGCGCCCCCCAGCACCACCTCCGGCGACTTGATCGCCGACACCTCGCGACGCCAGACGGCGATCAAGGGGTCGTCGTCCGCCGCCGTCACGTTCACTGAGTACTCGAAATCCGGCGTGCGGACGTAGCCCGAGCCGCGGTCCGCCGACCCCTCCACGTCACGCCGCTTGTAGCCGAGCAGCTCGCGGATCGCCGCGTAGAACTGATCCACGTCGGCCTGCACGTCCGGGGCCGCCAGCTCCGCGACGAACCTCCGCGCGTGGTCGCCCACGCGGTCCGGCAGGCGGTGGAACTTGCGGTAGCCGCCCAGCGACTTCACCTTGACCCGGCTCTCCCCACGCAGCACGCCTCGCTTGAGCGGCAGCAGGCGCGGGTCCGCGACGGCCTGATCCTTCCCCAGCAGCGGCGCGATGTCGGCGAGCGCGAACGCCTTCTTCGGCACGAAGGACAGGGGCGTCTGGTCGGCCCCCTCGCGGAAGGTCGCCCGCAAGGCCCGCGGCACCTCGCGCTCCAGATGCGCCGCCAGCGACGCCGCCGTCAGCCCGCCGCCCTCCTCCAGCGCAAGGGGCGCCTTGCCGCGGAACGCATCGAGCACCTGATTCGCCCACACGCCCGCCTTGAGGGCGCCGGAGACGTGCGAGGTCTGACCCGCACCACAGGCCACGAGCGCCCCCCCCTTGAAGTCCTCCAGGGCGGACGGGTCGAAACGCTCCGCCGGCACGCCGGCACGCGGGTCGAGGAAGAGCGCCGCGCGGACGCCGGACTTCTTGATCGCGTCGAGGAGGACGCTCAAGGCCAGGCCCGTCTCCTCCAGGTCGTCGGCGAGGGTGTCGTGGCAGGCCAGGAACGCCTCGCCGTCGAGCGAGTACGCCAGCCCGCCGAACCACACGATCAGCAGGTCGGCCTCCGGCGGCGACTTCGCCAACTTGCGCAGGTGGGACATCACCGCCGTGCGCGTGGCCTGCCCGTCGAGGAGGACGGTGCGGCCGGCGCATCCCAGCGCCTCCAGCGCGGCGGCGAAGGCGGCGGCGTCCGCCGCGGCGTGCGGGGCCGACGCCAGGGCGGCGTCCTGGTGCTTGTCGATGCCGAGGATGATCGCGGACGCCTTCATCGCCTGTGCCCCCCTCGCCGGCATCATACCCGGCGGCGAGCGCGGACGGGAGGGTAGCCGGGAGGAATCCTCACCGGGGGGCTCACTTTGCGAAGTTTTTGTGTTTGACAGGCGCTGGCACCCCCAGTAAGATCCACATTGATCGGTTCTGATTCCCTCTCTCATTCCAATCCGCGCCCAAGGAGTTGTGCTTCGATGCGCTCCTCTCTCTCCCGCATTTCGCGGTGGTTCGGTCTGGCACGCGTCCGCGCGTTCACGCTGATCGAGCTGTTAGTCGTCATCGCCATCATCGCCATCCTGATCGGCTTGCTGTTACCCGCCGTCCAGAAGGTGCGCGAGGCCGCCGCCCGCATGTCCTGCGGCAACAACCTCAAGCAGATGGGCCTCGCCATCCACACGTTCAATGACACCTTCGGGTATATCCCCCCCGGCGGTGCCCTCGGCGTCAACAACGCCCAGGGGGTGAACAACGGCGACTGGGGCAGCGACCAGGGCACCTGGATGGTGTGGATCCTGCCGTATATCGAGCAGGACGCCGTCTTCAAGGCGATCGGCCCGAATATGACCGTTTACAACAGCGTCGGCGCCGGGGTCGATCGGGCATTCGGCGGCAGGTCGAACGCTCCGAAGATCAAGACCTACCGCTGCCCCAGCGACGACCACGAGATCGACCAGTCGTTCGTCAGCTACGCGGGCAACCTGGGGCCTCAGTGCCTGGCCACCCACTGTAGTTTCGCGCCGAACAACTTCCTGTGCAACCCCGAGAATCAAGCGGCGCCGTACGACCGGGCCTCGATGGGTTACACCTGGAGCCCGGACCACGGTAACTCGCAGAACAGCAGGGACATCCGCGGCGTGTTTAACCGGATGGGCGCGAAGATTAACTTCGCCGGCGTGCGGGACGGCCTATCCAACACGATCTTCATCGGTGAGGTCCTGCCGCAACAGCACGACCACTTCCACAACGGCAGCTGGGTCCACTTCAACGGCGGCGTCTCCCACGTAGCCACCCTGCCGCCGATCAACACCGACACGAGTAACACGGCCTGGTGTGACGGGAGCACCGCGAATAGCTTCACCAACAACAACTGGAACGTGTCCTGGGGCTTCAAGTCGAACCACACCAACGGCGCCCAGTTCCTGTTCGGCGATGGCTCGGTGAAGTTCATTCCCCAGACGATTGACCGGCGGACGTATCAGTTGCTGGGCTGCCGCAACGACCAGCGGCCCATCCCGAACTTCTGATCCGTCTCTTTTCAGCAGATCGATCCCGCGTGCCCGATCGCCGGGCACGCGGGATCTTGAGGAGTTTCGTACCCATGTTCCGCAAGGGATTGGCTCTGGGGCTCGTGTTCGCCCTCCTCCTGGCCGCCGGGTGTGGCCCCAAGATCGTGCCCGTCGAGGGGACCGTGACGTTGGACGGATCCCCCCTGGCCGGGGCGGCTGTCACCCTCCTCCCCGTCGGCAAGGGAGAGTCGGCTTTCGGCGTCGCCGACAGCTCCGGCAAGTTCACGCTGGCCACGCGCGGCAAGACGGGTGCCTACACCGGTGACTACACCGTCACGGTCGGGATGTCCGCCCCCGGCACGGGCGGCCCCGCTCCGAAGACCGAGGAGGAGAAGATCGCGATGATGAAGAAGGCGGCGGAGATGAAGGGGCCTCCCATCCCGACCAAGGAGAGCCAGGCGCTCACCAAGGCCATGGCGAAATACGCCTCGTCCCCGTTGAAGGTCACCGTCGTCGCCGGCACGCCTTTGACCATCGCACTCACCTCCCAGTGACCCCTTGGCAGACGGCCGGCCACCTCCGTGCCGGCCGTCTCGACCCCCTTCCGTTATGACGACCCCCGACGGCCAGTCCCGTTCTCGCCTCTACCTCGTTCTCGTGGTGCTGGTGGGCGTGGCCGTTCTCGGGGGCCGGTACTGGTATGTGACCCGCCCCGGCTACCGTTTCGAACAGGGCCGCCTCTGCGTCGTCCGCGGGGACCGCGAGTCGGCCCTTTCGTACGTCGCGGCCCTGAAGGGGGCCGGCGAGACGGCCCTGGCGGCGTTGCTGCACGGCGAGGTGTTGTTGGCGCAGAACCGACCCGACGAGGCCCTCGACGCCCTCTCCGTGATCCCGCAAGAGGACCCGCAGGCCCCGCGGGCGTCCATCCTCGCCGGACGATCCCTCGCCGCCCTCGGACGCCACAGGCAGGCGTACGAGGCCTTCGCCTTCGCCCTGAGCCACATCCCCGACGCCCTCGACGCGCACCGCGGCCTGGCCGCTGCCGCCTACGACCTGGTGGACCTGTCACGCGCCGCCACGCACCTGCGCGCCGTCGCCCGCCTCGACCCGTCCGACGGGCGGCCCTTGCGGCTCCTGGGCCTCATTCACATGGACCTGGGCAACGACGAGCTGGCCGAGAAGGACTACCGCGCCGCCCTGACCGTCCGCCTCGACCCCGTGGCCCGCGCCCAGGTCCGCCTCGAGCTGGCCTCCGTCCTCCTCCGCCTCACCCAGTTCGACAAGGCGTTGGCCCAGCTCGACGCCCTGGCCGAGGAGGCGCGCGGCGCGGCGCCGGCCGCCGCCGTCACCCGCAACGGCGCGGCGGTGCGTGCCGAGGCCCTGTGGCGCCTGGGCCGTGCCGACGAGGCCCTCGCGATCCTCGATCAGGCCCTCGTCGAATACCCGGAGGCCGGCGAGGTGCTCTCCCTGCGCGGACGCATCCGCCGCCAGCAGAAGATGCCCGCCCCTGCGGCCGCCGACCTGGAGCGGGCCGCCGCCCTCCTGCCGGGCGACTACCAGACCCATTTCCAGCTCGCCCAGGCGTATGAGGCCGTCGGACGGGGGCAGGACGCCGCCCGCGCCCGCGCCCGCGCCGACGAGATCAAGGCCCTCCGGGACCAGCTCTCCGCCCTGTCCAAGGAGGCCATGCACAAGCCGTTCGACGCCCCCGTGCGTGTGCGGCTCGGCCAGGCGTACGAGAAGCTCGGCCAGGCCAGCATGGCCAACATGTTCTACAGGGCCGCCCAGTCCCTCGAAATGTCTGCCAACCCCAAGCCCCCCTGAGCCCAAGATGACCCGCCGCCTCCTCGCCGCCGCCGCCTGCCTCGCCCTGCTCGCCGCCGGCGCCTACCTCGCCACGCGCGGCCCAGCCGACGCCCAGCCGCCCGCCAAGGCCCCGGACGCCCCCGCCGGCCAGCGTTTCGTCGTCTTCCCCTATCTCCAGTACGCCACCCGCGATTCCATCACCGTCATGTGGGAGACCGCCTCCCCCGGCACCTCCGTCGTCCGCTACGGCAGCACGTCGCTGACCAGGACGGCGGAAGGCGCGAAGGACGTGACGATGCACGAGGTGACGCTCACGGGCCTGGACAGGGGCGTGCCCCACGTCTACGAGGTGGCCACGGAGGGCAAGGACGGCAAGCTGACCAGCCCGCTGCTGACGTTTCAGACCGCCGTCGGCCCCGACGAGGCGTTCTCGTTCGCCCTCATCGGCGACACTCAGAAGAACCCCAAGGTCACGCAGAAGATCGCGACGCTGGCCTGGCAGCGGCGTCCGAACTTCGTCGTGCACCTGGGCGACGTGGTGGACAACGGGCGCGACAAGAAGGAGTGGACCGACGAGCTGTTCGGGCCGTGCAAGGAGCTGTTCGCCCGCGTGCCGGTCTTCCCGTGCATCGGCAACCACGAGAAGAACCACGCCCACTACTACCAGTACTTCTCCCTCCCCGCCCCGGAGTACCACTACCGCTACACCTACGGCAACGCCGACTTCTTTTCCCTCGACACCAACAAGAAGGTCGGGCCGGGCACGGAGCAGTACAGGTGGCTCGACGCCGAGCTGGCGAAGTCGTCGGCGAAATGGAAGTTCGTGTACCACCACCACCCGGTGTGGACCTCGGACGACGACGATTACGGCAACACCTGGAAGGGGGCACGCTCAACCCAGGGGGACAGGAACGCCCGCGCGTTGGCGGCGCTGTACGAGAAGCACGGCGTGGACATGGTGTTCAACGGGCACATCCACGTCTACGAGCGGACGTGGCCGGTGCGCGAGGGCAAGGTGGACCGGGCGCGGGGGATCACCTACCTGACGAGCGGCGGGGGCGGCGGGCGGCTGGAGAATTTCGCCCCGGTGCCGACCTTCTTCAAGGCGCAGTGCCGGTCCGACTACCACTTCTGTCACGTGACGATCCACGGCGGGCAATTCAGCCTGCGCGCGTTCGACCACCAGGGCATGCTGTTCGACACCCTCGACATCGAGAAGAAGTAATTGTCAAGAAGAAGAGCTTGTCCACGGATCGCACGGATCACACGGATCAGAACCAAAGCGAGAAGGCAGGCAGGAGGCATCGGCCCCTCCTGACTGCCTCCTTGTCTTCTGCTGGATCCGTGTGATCCGTGCGATCCGTGGACAAGCTCTTCGAAGGGAGCCGGCTCAGCGATCGGACTTCTCGCCGAACTTCACCTTCTTCAGCTTCTCGGCGCGCTCGAGCCAGTCCTTGCAGGACTTGGTGTCCTTCCTGGCGATGTCCTTGAGCTTGGCGTGGGTGTCCTCGACGCCCTTCTTGTTCCACTCGTTGGCCTGCTGCAGGTCGTAGATGACCTGGTCGAGGTAGTCGCGGTCGAAGTCGGCGCCGGTCTTCAGAGCCAGCCTGGTGAGGGCCGTCTGACGCCCCTTCTCGAGGCCGACCACCACGGCGGTCTTGCTCTCCTTGATCACCTCCTCGAAGTCCTGGCGGCACTTCTTGGCGGCGGCGGCCACCTCGGTGGCGAACTCCTTGATCTTCTCGTCGGAGGTCTTGGTCACGGCCAGGGCGGCGAACCTCTCCAGCGACTGGACGTTGGCCAGGGCGTTGGGCAGGTAATCGTCCTTGCCGAACTTCGGCTTGGCGTCCGCATCGGCGGCGAACGCGGGGACTGCGAAGGCGGCCAGGGCCAGGGCACAGAGCGTCGTCCGCATGGTGGTCTCCTCATTGGGAATGGCAAAGCGCTCGCGAAGGCGAGCCGTCGGAACGTGTCCCTTGCAAACGCCGGGCCGTGCGTTTCTTGGCGCGGCTCTTGCTGTGGGGATAGACGGGATGAAGGAGCGCCCCCTTCGCAGGGACAACACACACCCACGTATGGAGAGATCCGGCCATGGCGACGAAGAACATGTTGACCGCCGTCTTCCGCAACCACCGCGACGCCCGCGTCGCCTACGACCGCCTGCTGGTGCGCGGGTACACCTCCGACGAGATCAGCCTGCTGATGTCGGAGGGGACGCGCAAGGCCTACCTGGACGAGAACCCCACGGCGGCCCCCGAGGACGTGGGCAGCCTGGCCACCGAGGGCATGGGCGTGGGCGGGGCCATCGGCACCGCGGTGGGCGCGGCCACGGCGGCGATCGCCGCCATCGGCACGAACATCGTGCTGCCGGGCATCGGCATGGTGGCGGGGCCTCTGGTGGCGGCGTTCGCGGGCGGCGGGGCCGGTGCGGTCACGGGCGGCCTGATCGGCGGCCTGGTCGGCCTGGGCATCTCGGAGCCGAACGCCAAGGCCTACGAGGAGGTCCTCAAGAAGGGCGGCGTGGTGGTCGGCGTGGCGCCGCACGACGCCGACGACGACCGCGAGATCCGCAAGGACTTCCAGGAGCTGGGCGGCGAGCACATCACCACCGCCTCGGTGTGACCGCCGAACCGGCGAACGGGGGAGCGGGCGGCCGGGGGACAAACCCCGGCCGCCCGCGTTTCCCTGGGACCCCTCAGCCCCCTTGGGCAACGGGGTGCCTCGGACGTACAATCGTCTGCCCACCGTTCTAGCAGCTGACAGCCAGCAACAGCCAGCAAGAGCAGCCGGCCTTCTCCTGCTGGTTGGGCCGGCTGTTGTCTTCTCGCTGGCTGTTGCTGGCTGTCAGCCGGCTGTTGCTGGCTGTCAGCTACTTGACAGCGTACACAAGGGACAGCCCCGGCATGGCCGGGTTCGGCTCGGCGACGGCGCGGTAGCCGCGCCGCGTCAGAAGGGCCACGGTGTTCTGCGTGGCGGCCTCGCCGTCGTGGACCTCGACGACGAGCTGGCGGATCTTCGGCCAGTCGTGGGCGGCGATCCCGGCGAGGATGCGTGACTCGCTGCGTTCGGCGTCGATCTTGAGCAGATCGACCTCGTCGATGCGGTGCTGCCGCAGGAAGAGCGAGAGGGTACGCACCTGGCAGGTGACGCGCTTGCCGCGCAGGTGGTGGCGGCGGACGGCCTCGGCGATCAGCCCCTTGAGCCAGCGCGGGCACCACGAGACGAGCGTGGGCAGGGGCCAGGGCAGGGTGTGGGCCTGGGAGATGACGTACTCGCGGGCCTCCTCGGCGGTGCGCGGCGAGGCGTCGGGGAACATGGTGGAGGCGTTGGAGAAGCGCGGGTAGTAGGTGAAGGCCGCCTCGCCGTCGTGGTCGGACAGGCCGATGTTGTGCGCCTCGGCGCCGAGGCGTCCGTGGTCGGCGAGGTTGCGGGACAGCACGCGGTAGATGTCGGGGACGGGCTCGAGGCAGTGGACGCGGGCGCTGGTGAGCTGCGTGTCGAGCCAGAGGGCGAACAGGCCGGTGTTGGCGCCCACGTCGATGACGGTGTCGCCGTCGTGCAGCTCCACGCCGTGGCGCAGGTAGCAGCGGTCCTCGAAGACATCCTGATAGACGTTGCGTGTGTCATTCGCGTCCAGTCCGTAGACACTCATCCCGTTGGGCATGTGGAACTTGCGGACGGGCGTATCGAGCATGGCGGACATCAGCGGTCCCTCTTGCGGGCGGTCAACGCCCCTCTGGAAACCGCATGCCGCCGATGCCCGCCCGGTGCGATCCGTGAAACAGAACATCGGAGCCCGGCCTCCGCGCGTGGGCAGAGGCGTGCCCAATCCCAGCCCGAGTCGGCGGGCGGGTGTGCAGAAAGCCGCCGGCGCGGGTGATTCGTTGTTCGCACGGTCTCTGGCGCGGCAGTTGCCTAGGAGATGGGGGCAACGCACCGCCGCGGGCCGCCCCTCGGAGGGGTGGCGGGAGGCGGATAACGGATTCCCCAAGAACAGGAGACATTCAGATGAGCAACGCCACGATGCGGAAGGATCAGGCCCAGGACAAGGCGGGGCAGGCGGCGGATAAGGCGAAGGAGGCCCTCGGGCACGCCGGCGAGGCCGTCAGCGCCGCCGCCGGGGCCGTCGGCGCCCAGGCCGACCGGGCCGTCTCGGCGGCGGGCGGCGGCCTGCAGTCGCTGGCCGACACCGCCCGCAAGAACCTGCCCCACGAGGGCATGATGGGCACCGCGAGCAAGATGGTGGCCGACGGCCTGGAGGCGGGCGGCAAGTACATCGAGGACAAGAGCCTGTCGGGCATGACCGAGGACCTCGGCACGCTCATCAAGAACCACCCGATCCCGGCCGTGCTGATCGGCCTGGGCGTGGGCTACCTCCTCGGCCGCGCCCTCAGGAGCTGACCATGACGTCCACCGAGCCCGTCGGCGGCGCCCCCACCATGACCGAATTGGTGAAGGGCATCGTCAGCGACGTCGGGGACCTCGTCCGCCAGGAGGTGCGCTTCGCGAGGAAGGAGATCGGCTCCGACCTCAGGAAGACCCGTACCGCGGCCATCTACCTCGTCGTGGGGTCGTTGGCCGCCCTGGTGGGCGCGATCGTGATGTCCCTGGCGCTGGGCCACCTGTTGCACTGGGCGACGCTACCGAAGGGTGTGGAGACGGCCGGGCTGCCGCTGTGGGCGGCGCACGGCATCGTCTCGCTCGTCCTGCTCGGCGTCGGCTCGATGGTGGCCTGGGCGGGGTGCAAGAAGTTCGAGAGCTTCAACCCCATGCCCGACAAGACCATCCAAACGATACAGGAGAATGTCTCGTGGACGACGAACTCGACCGGCGCGACGACCGCGAGCTCGAGATGATCCAGAGGCAGATGGAGCAGACGCGGGCGTCCCTCGGCGACAAGCTGGGGGCGCTCGAGTCGCAGGTGCTGGACACCGTTCAGACCGCCACCGAGGGGGTGGCCACGGCCGTGGAGGGCGTCAAGGCGACCGTCGATACCGTCTCCGAGACGGTGCAGTCGGTCACCGAGTCGCTGAACTTCACGAAGTACGTCGAGGACAACCCCTTGGGTGCGGTGGGATGCTCGATGGGCGTCGGCTTCACGGCCGGGCTGCTGTTCGGGGGCTCCAACCCCCCGCCGCAGCCCGCCGCCGCGCCGCCGCCGCCCCCCGTCCAGGCGGCCCCGGCTCCGGCACCCGTCCAGGCGGCGGCGCCGTGTGCGGCGCCGGCCCCCGCCGACGGCGCGGGCCTCCTGCACCTGGCCACCACGGGCCTGGCCGGCCTGGCGGCGGGCGCCCTCGGGGGCGTCCTCCGCGGCCTGATCGTCAGCCATCTGCCGAAGGATCTGCACGGGCCGCTCAGCGGCTTTGTGAGCCAAATCACCGAGGGGCTGGGCCTGGGGCCCTCCCCGAATGAGGATACGCAGGCCGCCCCCGCCTCCGCCGCCGAGACGCGGCCGGACGAGGAGGGGGCGCCCCACGCACGCGAAGCGCCGCGGCGGCCGCACAACGGCAGCCGCATGGCGGCGGCCCGCCGCTGACGCGGCGGCATGGGGCGGCCGCCTGAACGGGCGGCCGCCCGATCCTTCGGACACCCCGTTTCCACGACAGAGGAGAGGGCAACATGCTGAGAATCGCGCTGGCGTTCCTGATCTTCGCCTTGATCGCGGCGGTCCTGGGCTTCGGCGGCATCGCGGGCGATGCGGCCTACATCGCGCGGGTGATTTTCCTGGTCTTCATCGTCCTGTTCCTGGTGTCGATCATGCTGAACCTGCTGAACGGCAAGAGCGCTTTGCCGCCTGCATGACCGGGCCACATGCGACTGCGTTTGGGGGAGGGGGGCGGGCCGAGGAACGGCCCGCCCCTCATTTCGCGCGCACAGGAGGATTCGGGCCTGCGGGTGTAGGTCGGGTTGAGCGAGGCGCCAGCCGAGCGAAGCCCGACGACACCCCCCGCCGTCGGGCTTCGCCGGGCGAGGCGGCTCAACCCGACCGACCCGGCATCAGCAGCCCGGCTCAGAACGCGAATCGGCCGGCCACGAAGAAGAACAGCTCGAGGCCGGTCTCCTGCATGGGCAGCCAGAGGGAGCCACGCGACTCCATCCGCCACGTCTTGCCGTCGAACGAGGTCCAGCCGACATTCGGGAACAGGTGCTTCGTCACGGCGCCGGCGTGCGGCACGTCGGCGGAGTCGAGGGCCGACTCCTCGCCGGAGAGCTGGCGGAACGAGCTGATGTACAGGGGGGCCGTCGTCAGGAGGACGTTGACGGACGAGCGCGGGTCGATCACCTGCACCAGGCCGGCGTCGGCGGGGACGGCGGCCAGGGCCTTGGCGGTGCGGGCGTCCGGCTTCCAGGCGGGGAGCTTGCCGGCGCCGCGCAGAACGAAGCCCTGCACCGTCTGCTGGTTGAGGCCCACCGCCAGCCAGCCCTTGTGGACGGTGTAGGAGAGGGTGAACGGCGGGCCGAAGCGGCCCGCCCGCAGCTCGCGGATCGTGGCGCCGTGGAAGGTCTTCTTGCGGAGCTGGAAGGTGCCGCCGGACATCGCCGCCGCCTTGCCCATCAGGGCGTCGGCCAGCCTGGCCAGCTTGCGCTCGTCCCTGGCGGAGACGGCGACGGTCTGGCCGAGGACGGAGAGGCCGTCGCCCCATGAGGCGTGGGCGAGCAGCGTGTCGCCCATCGAGGCGAACAGGTCCTCGATGTCGATGCCCACGGCGTCATCCATGCGCTGCTTGGCGCGCTCCCTGGCCCTGGCGAACGCCGACCCGCCGAACAGGCTCGGCGGCGAAGGCGGACCGGGGTCGCTGGAGGCGGCGGCGGTGAGGATGAGGTCGTAGACGCCCATCGGGTCGAGGCGTGCGGCGGTCCAGCGGGCGCAGTCGTCGGGGATGGGCGGGAGTGCCTTCCGGTCGAGCGCCTTGTTGATGAGCAACTTCGCGCCGCCGCGCCGCTCGGATGCGATGTCCGCTTCCCACAGGGAGCGCGACGCCTCGCCTTCGAGGCCCTCCCAGAAGCGTAGCGCCTTGATGTCGAGGAGGCCGGTGTGCTCCAGGGCCTCGACGGGGCCGGGGGCGAGCATACGCAGCCAGCGCAGGTTCGAGGTGATCGCGGAGCCGTCGATGAAGCCGCGCGTCGTAACCTCGAAGGTGGTCTTGCCGTCCATCGCCTTGTACAGCGGGCGGCCGGTGATGCCTTCGCCGCCGGCGATGACGCGGCGCACGGCGGTCAGCGGGTCTCCCGGCATCCAGACGAGGACGAAGTGCCGTCCCTCCATCCACCACGCCGCCGAGCCGAGGCCTTCGGTGGCCTCCACCCTCCCTGCGGCCGGATCTTCCAGGGCGGACAACGCTTTGATCGGGTTGTACTGTCGGCTCCTCCGCGTCAGTGGGAACACGGTGACGGCGCGGCCGCTGACGGTGACGCGCTTGCCGCCCTCACCCTCGGCGAAGACCGACAGGGCCTCGGCGGCCTTGAGGGCCTCGGGGATGTCGCGTGCGCCGGGGATGACGGCGGTGAATTGGGCGTGCGGGGTCAGGGCCTCGGGGCCGGCGCCGCCAAAGGCCATCTTGCCGAGGCGGCCGATGAGGTCGCCGGCGGGCGGGACGGCGCTGGCCTCGAAGGCGGCAGAGACGCCCGTGCGCGCAAGGATGGACGGGACGGCGGCGAGGGCGTTGACCAGGCCGCGGCGGCGGCGCAGGTCGGCGGGGGCGGCGCCGCCGAGGAGCTTGTCGCCGACGAGGGAGAGCATCATGGCGGACTCGGCGCGGCCCCACAGGGAGCGTGCGGAGCGGCCCAGCTCCCCGTCAAGGGCGGCGCCGAAGGCGGAGCGCTTGTAGGCTTTGGCGTGGGCCGTGTGGCCGCCCCACCGGGCGTAGGCGATGCTGGTGGCCGGCAGCAGGCTGTCGGGCGGCACGTCGGCGGGCGGGGCGGCCGCGTGCGCGGCGGCGCAGGCGCACAGCAGAAGGGCCGGGGTGAGAGCGCGAGTGTTCATGGGTGGTCCTTTCGTGGCCCGTCACGCCTTGGCGAGGAGGGGCAGGCGGCCGAACGTGCCGTCGATGACGCCCTTGGTGTCGCAGCCCAGCCAGCCGGAGAGCAGCGTGGTGTAGACGCGGCGGAAGTCGATGGCGAACTTCATGTCGCCGTCATCGAGGTCGTCGAGGCGCGGGTACTTGCCGACGAGGCCGCCCTTGACCGCGGGCCCGGCGACGAAGATGTGGGAGGCGGCGCCGTGGTCGGTGCCCTTGGCGCCGTTCTCCTGCACGCGGCGGCCGAACTCGGAGTAGGTGAGGAGGACCACGCGCTCGGCGACCTTGGCCGCACGCAGCGTCTCGAAGAGCTGGCCGACGGCGGAGCCGAGGTCGTTGAGCAGGCCGGGGTGCGTCTCGGCCTGGCCGGCGTGGGTGTCGTAGCCGTCGGCCGCGGCATAGTAGATGCGTGCGCCGGCCTCGGCCTTGATGAGGCGGGCGACGAGGTTGAGCTGGTCGGCGAGGGACGACTCGCCGACGGCGCGGAGGTCGGGGCGGCGGAAGCGGGGGGGCAGACCCTTTTCCGTGCCGTCCTCGCCGCCCGCGAGGGTCTTCGCGACCAGATCGACCACGTTGATGACCTGCGACTGGCGGCGGCGGACGAAGTCGGCGAGGTCGTCCTTCGTGCCGGCGGGGGCGCTGAGCGCCGACATCAGCTTCTTGCGGCGGGCGGCGCGGTCCGGGTCGCCGGTGAAGCGCAGGGTGAACGAGGCTGGGTCGGACAGGCTGGCGACGCCGGGGGCCTCCTGCAGGGCCAGCGGCAGGCCGCCGGGCGCCACCTGGATGGCGGGCAGGCCGCCCTCGGCGGCCTTGAGGCCGGGCAGGGCGCGGCCGATCCAGCCGCTGCGGGAGGCGCGGCGCGGGTCGGCGGACTGCCAGATGTCCATCGAGTCGAAGTGCGAGCGGTTGGGCGACGGGTAGCCGACGCCGAGGACCGTCGCCAGTTCGCCGCGCTCCAGCAGGCGGCTCAGGCCGCGTAGCGACGGGTTGAGGCCGACGTCGGCGGTGATCTTGATGGCCTTGCCCTTGGGGACGGCGAGGGTGGGGCGGTTCTTGTAGTAGAGCGGGTCGGCCTGCGGGATGACCGTGTTGAGGCCGTCGTTGCCGCCGGTCATCTCGACGACGACGAGGATGGTGTCGCCGCGTGGCTTCACCTTCTCGGCGGCGCGTGCGAGGAGGGCGGGGACGGGGCCGGCGGCGGCGGCGATCAGGGGTGCGGACTTGAGGAAGCTGCGGCGGTCCATGGTGTATCTCCGCGGGCGGGGTCATTCCGGGGTGGCCGGGGTCGGCTTTGAGACCCCGGCGCGGGGCGATTGAGTGAGCGTGACGCTCAACGAGGGGCCTGATCCGGGGTCTCAAAGCCGACCCCAGCCACCCCAGCGGCGTGCGTCAACACAGGTGATAGTCGGCGCTGCACAGGACGGCGTGGGCGGCCTCACGGATGCGGTGGCGGAGGTCGGCCCCCGTGGGCTCGCCCTCCAGGATGAACGCGGCGATGGCCTTGCGCGTGGCGGCGGGGGCGCAGCCGGGCAGCAGGGCTTCGAGCAGGCCGTCGGCGATGTCCGTGGGCTTGGTCGGGTCGAGTGTCTTGAAGCGGGCGGCCACGTCGAACGCCGCCGGCGGGTCCTTCGGCTCGTAGGGCGGCGGCAGCAGCTCGGCCATCGGCTCGCGGAACCTCGGTAGTGGCGTCTCACCGGGAGGGGGAGGCGGGTCCGGGTCGAAGGCCTCCGGCGGGATGTCGTCGGGGCCGCGGCCGACGCGGCGCTCGGGCACGCCCATCGTCAGGCGGTCGGCGAAGTTGTTGCGGGCGAGGAGCGTGCTGGTGTTGAGCCAGGCGCGGCCACCCGGCCAGCCCTTGACGTTGGGCGGGGCGAACAGGCTCTGACCCATCTTGCCGAGTGGCTCGACGAATTCGGCGGTGCCGGACGGCCCCGGCCACGTGGCCTGCACGGCGCCGAGGACGAACTCCACGGGGCTCTTGACGCGGCGGAGGAAGGCGTGTTCCGAAAAGAACAGCCGCGAACGCAGGATCAGGGCGACGGCGTCGGCGATCTTGTACCCGGAGGAGCGGAGCTTGGCGGCGAGGGGGGCGAGGAGGCCGCGTGGGGGCGGCGTGTCGCTGATGAATTCGGCGTAGAGCTTGGCGGCGAGGAAGTCGGCGCAGGCGGGGCGGGCGAGGAGGACGGGCAGGAGGGTGTCGCCGTCCCACGGGCCGGTGCGCCCGAGGACGGTCTTGTCGCCGGCGTCGTGGGCGTCCTTGTTGAAGGCGAAGGCGTTCAGCTCGTCGTCGGTGTGCCAGCCGGTGAAGCAGCGGGCGGCCTCCTGCACGTCCTTCTCGGTGTAGTTGCCGACGCCGAGGGTGAACAGCTCCATCACCTCGCGGGCGTAGTTCTCGTTGGGCCGGCCCTTGACGTTCTGGTTGGAGTCGAGCCAGAGGAGCATGGCCACGTCGCGGCCCATGTCCTTGAGGAACGCCTTGAAGTCGCCGAGGGCGTGCGTGCGGATGAGCTGGTTCTGACGGAACATGAGGCGCGGCGACTTCACCTTGGCGATGCTGGTGGCGAAGTGGTTGTGCCAGAAGAGGGCGAGCTTCTCACGGAGGGGGTGGCCGGAGTGCAGCATGGCGTAGAGCCACCACCCACGGAGGCGGGCCACGTCGCCGGCCTCGCCGAAGCGTGCCCCCATGTCGGCGAGGAGGTCGTCGTTCTTCTCGTGCCCCGGCTCGCCGGCGAGGAGGCGGGCGATCGCCTTGTCGTGGCCGACGCGGACGGCGTCGGCGAGGCCCTCGGGGCGAGCGCCGAAGGCGGCGCGGCGGAGGAGGTGGCCGGCGAGGCGTGGCCCCCAGGGGTCGCCGGCGTCGGGCGCCCAGTGCTGCCATGCCTGCGCGGGGTCGATACGCGCGATGTCGGTGTTGAGCGGACGGGACATGAGGAACCTCACGGCGGAAGACGGGACCGTGGAGCCGCGGGGGTCATGCTATGGCGCGGCGGGCGGACGCGAGCGGGAATCCGCTCGGGGGGGGTGAGCGTCTGACTACCGTAGGGCACGCATCCTGCGTGCTCGCAAGCACGCTGGCAGCGTGCCCTCCGACACTTGATCGACTCCGGTGAGATGAACATGAACGCACGATTCGTTGTCGTCCTGGCGCTCGCGGCCTCCCCGCTCCTGCGGGCGGACAGTTGGGCGCCGCCGTCGCCGAAAGTGTTCGCGTCCCCCTACGGCACGCACGGGTTCAAGGTGCTGAAGCCGCAGTTCGGCAAGCCGAGCGAGGGCCTGCTCTTCCGCCTCGACGATGAGGGCAAGGAGCGGGCGGTGTGGAGCGGCAAACTGGTGAACACGCCGCACCGCGTGCTGGTGGACGAGGGCGGCCGGTTCGTCGTGACCATCGACACCTACGGCAGCCTGGGCGGCGCGCACGCCCTGGTCATCTACGGCGAGAAGGGCAAGGTGATTCGCGACATGAAGCTCGAGGACTTCCTGACGGCGGACGAGCTGGAGAAGAAGGTAATGAGCACCGTGTCGTCGCGGCACTGGGCGGGCAAGGCGGCCTTCAAGATCGAGGGCGGCCATCTGGAGGTGCGTCTCGACTGGGGCCGCACGGTGCGCGTGGAGCTGGCGACGGGGAAGATCGCGGAGAAGAAGTAGAGCGCGGGCCGCCTTGATTCGTTGCGTAGGGCAGGCTGCCAGCCTGCCGCCGGGCCGCGGGCCCGGCCAGCATGTGGGTCGCCACGAATCAACGATTCATCCCGACCCGGTATCGTGTGCGCACCCGCTCACCAGGTTGAGCAGGTGACTTGACGTCAACCGACGCATCATGTCACATATCGTCAGTGAGTGCGCGAGTCACCCGCTCACCCGCTCACCCCGCGTGCGCCCCCAAGGCGGGAGCCGGAGGGGCGGGAGCCCGCCGGGATGACGAGCGCCCGTGAGCGACTCTCGGTGAATCTCAACTTTCCCCGCTTGCCGTGCCCGCAGACCCCCCGAATGATGTCGTCGCCCGCCGGTGCGACGGGACGGGCGCGGGATCAGAGGAGGAGGGCCGCCGTGCAACACGAAGGCAATAGACCTACCCCGGCGCTCGCCATCGACATGGCCGGCGTGAGGGCGCCTACGGCCGCCGACCTTGGCAGGCTCGTTGAGCTGCATAACCGCATCAAGGCCGTCGGCGCGCGGCTGGTCCTCCTCAACGTCGGGGAGATGGCCCGCGAGGTGCTGGAGGTCACGCGGCTCACGGAGCTGTTCGTCGTCCGGCCTGCGGGGGGCGACGTGAGGCGGGCGGCGTAGCGCGGACGATTGCCCGTGGCCTGGGTGCGGCGGTATCATCCTGCGTCCCTTCAACCACTTGCCGGGAGCAGCCCGTGGCCGATGCCCTGTCCGTCGCGAGGGAATTCGTCAGGCTGTCCCTCGCCGGGACGGAGCCGGACCCGTTGACGAACCTGCGGCTGCAGAAGCTGCTGTACTACGCCCAGGGCTGGTCACTTGCGCTGCGGAGCGCCGACCTGTTCGCGGAGGAGATCCAGGCCTGGCGCTCCGGCCCGGTGGTCGGCAAGGTGTATCGGGCGCTGCCCCACGGCAAGAAGGCTGTCTTCATCGAAGAGGACCAGCTCCGGAAGGCCCATGACCTCCTTCCCGAGGAGACGGCCCTGGTCAAGGCCGTCTGGGAGACCTACCGGCGCTATTCGGCCACGCAGCTCGGCGAGCTTGCCCGAAACGAGGCCCCCTGGCGGGAGGGATCGGTGGACGGCGGGGGTGCGGAGGTCATACCCGACCAGGCGGTCGCGGACCACTTCGACCAGCAGCCAGTCCCCGCGCCGCTGGAGGCGTTCAGGGTGGAGCTGGGCCGCCTGGAGGCGGAGGCGAGGGCGGCGATCACGGCGCTGCCGCCAATCGACATGGAGGCGTTCGCGGCACGGGCCGCGCGGATCCGGGATCTGGCGAAACCGAGGCGTGAGACGGCGCGGAGGAGGCCGTGACCGTCCGCCGCATCAGGTATTTGGCCGGAACGGTCCTGCTCGTGCGGGGGCGTCTCCTCTTTGGGAGGGGGCGGCCGGAAGGACAGGTCCGTGGTCCTCATCGCCGACCTCGATTTCTCGTATGACGACGAGGGCGAGGATGACATCCCCGTCTTCTCGGCGGTGGCCATCACGGGGGAGTTCGAGCGCCCCATCCAGCCGCCCTGCGTCGAGCTGGAACACGCCAGATCCGGGCGGTGCAGGACAGGGCTGACGAAGCCGTCCGTGGCGAATTGTGCCTGGGCGGTCCATATGCCCGTGGATGCGATCATCCGCCGGAACGGATACGTGGGCGATTTGGCGCTCGGGAGGATACTCGGCATCCTCGCCGGGTAAAATTCCCTCCGTGTTCAGGCGTCGCCCCCGTCGGCCTGCGTCCCGCCGTGCCTCCGCGCCGCCATCGCGTGGCCCTCGGCGAGGAGCGGCATGACCTTGTCCCGGAACGTCGCCTCGCTCGGACAGAGGATACAGACCCAGTACATCTTGCCGTACACCGGGTGCGGCGTGATGCGGTCCAGCGCCGTGAAGTCGTGGTCCCCGCTGCCATCTCCGAACAGTGTCTGGAACGTCTGCTTGCCGACGCCGACGTTGAGCCTGTAGACGCCAGGACGGCCCAGGTCGGAGAAGGTGTCGTGCCTGTCGCCTGTGACCAGGGTGGCGAAAGGGAATCGCCGGTCCGGCGTCTCGTCGCCGGCCCGGTCGTGGTAGAGGTACGTGTCGCCGTCGGAGGCCAGGGTGACCACGCCGCTGAATGATGTGATGATCCGTTCGATGACTGCTGCCTCGTCCATCATTGGCCCTCCGACGTGCCGGGCGTCCCGAATGGTGTGATACGCGGCAAGCGGGTAGTTGTTACCGCCGGGGCACGTCTTCCGGGGACGGCCTTTGGATCTCGCAGTACCGTGGATCGCCACGCACGACGCCGGCCGGGATCAGAAGCCCACGCGATCACCGAACCGCTCCTTCAGGCGCGTCTTGGCCCTGCCGCGGACGTTGCTGACCTGCAGGCGGTCGAGGCCGCCGAGGTGGGGCGATTCGGCCAGCGCCGCCGCCCCCTCCGCGAGGATCGGGCAGCCGTGCAGCGTGAGCCACGACAACCCGGAGAGAGAGGGGCACCCCGCCAGCGCCTTCGCGCCGTCTGGGCCGATCCCGCTCCCACTGAGATGCAGCCGGCGCAGGCCGCCCAGGTATTCGGAGCGGACGAGCGCCTCGACGCCGGCATCCCAGACAGGGTTCAGGCTGAGATTGAGGACTTCGAGTGATTGCAGGATCCTGCCGCGCGCGAGCGCCGCCAGGGCGACACAACCGAGGGCGTTCATGCTGAGGTCCAGCTCCCGCAGGCCGGTGGGGCCGGCCCCGGCGAGCGCCTCGGCCGCCGCCTCGGCCAGCCCGCACTTGTAGAGGACGAGCTTGCGTAACCCAGGCCAGTACCCCCCGGCGGTGATCGCGCGGACGGCCGCGGCCGACAGCGGGTGACACGGGAGCGACAGTTTCGTCAGGCCGGCCAGCGCGGGCGACCGCGCCAGCACCTCGACCGCGTCGTCGTCGATCCCGCACTTGTTGAAGTACGCCTCCGCCAGCCGCCCGAAGGCCCGCCCGCCGAACAGGCCGGCCACGCCCCCCGCGCCGAGATCAACGTCCGACGCCATGAAATCCCGCAAGGCGGGGAACGGGTTGGCGGCCGCGAGGCGTGCACCCCCGGCTCGTGTGAGCCGTCCATGATTGATCCAAAGATATCTCAATTTGCTCAGATGCGGGCAATCGGCCAGCAGATCCCAGCCCGGCTGCACGTCGCCCGTGTAGGGGCCGTTCAGGCTCAGCGAGCGGACGTTGGCGAGCCAGGGGCACTCGAGGAGTGCGCCCAGGTTCTCCGGGGTCACGCCCTGTACGTGGAGGTAGGTGATCGGGGCGCGGCGGAACAGCTCGGCGCCCTCCGCGATCAGCCGCTCGGCGGGCCCGAACGCCTTGTCCGGGAACCCGCGTCGGAAGTGGAAGAAGCACTCGCGCCCCCGCAGCGGCCCCTTCCCGGTGAGATCGGCGGCCCAGGCCCTCTTGTACTTCTTCTCCAATCCCAGGATCCGCTCACCGAGCGCCTTCCGCAGCGTGCCGGCCCCGCGCCCGATGTCGTCGTCATCGAGCCGGGCCAGCTCGCACTGCACGCGGATGAACTCCGCCCGCGCCCTCTCGGCTTCGCCCGCCGCGTTCTCGTCGAGCCAGTCGGCGTACACGAGGCGTGGGGTGTCATCGTCCGGGTTGGCGCGGATGGCGTCGAGCAGGCCGTCGCGTTCGTGGGTGGACATGCCCGTGACCCTCAGCTCTCGCCGAAGTAGCCGCTCCACGCCAGGTCCAGCACCGCCGGCGTCAGCTCCAGCGGCTTGCCGTGGAAGCGGCAGATGTCCCGCGCCCGCTCCACCAGGTCACGCGGCTCGCACGCCCGCAGCTCGCGGTTCTGCGCCTGATACCGGGCCAGGATCGTGTCGAGCATCTCCGGCGGCACCAGCACCCCCTGCTTCTGGGCGTAGCGGCGGAAGATGTCGGCGTACCCCTCCGGCGTCGGCGCGCCCAGGTACACGCGGTACCCCATCCGCCGCAGGAACGCCGGGTCGGTCACCTTGTCCGGGCTCAGGTTCGTCGCGATGATCAGGGCGTGCCGCAGCGGCACCTGCACCTTCTGCCCCGTCCGCAGCGTGAAGTAGTCGATCTGATGCTCCATCGGCGTGATGAATCGGTTGAGCAACTGCTCCGGCGTGATGCGCTCGCGGCCGAAGTCGTCCACGAGGAAGACGCCGCCGTTGGCCTTCAGGTGCGGCGGGGCCTCATAGCACCGCATCGACGGGATGTGGATGAGGTCGAGCATCTCCAGGGTCAATTCGCCGCCGACGATGACCATCGGGCGGCGCGTGCGCACCCAGCGCATATCGACCATGTCGGGGTTGGCCCCGGGCACCTCGACGCGCTGGTGGATGTGCGGGTCGAACAGGCGCACCACCGACTCGCCCAGGCTGATGGCATACGGCACCCACACGTCGCCGGGCAGGGCGGCGTGGATGGCCCGGCCCAGGCTGCTCTTGCCGTTGCCCGACGGGCCGTAGATGAACAGGCTGCGCCCGGAGGAGACGGCCAGGCCGGCGAGCTTGGCGGCGGTCGGCGCGAGGACCAGGGCCGACAGGGCGGCGTTGACGTGGTCGGGCTGCACGGGGGGGGTGTTGGCGAACTGCCAGCGGAGCATCGCGGAGTACGCCTCCAGCCCGACCGGCGCGGGGCCGATGTAGCCGGACTGCTCCATGGCGCGGGCGGCGTGCTCGCGTCCCTGGTCGGAGATCTTGAAGTGCGCGTTGGCGTCGTTGGTGGCCCAGAGCTGCTCGATCAGGCCGCCGTGTGCCAGCTTGGTGAGCAGCTCGCGCACCAGGGCCTGCGAGAGGTGGAGCTGCTTGGAGATCCACTCCGTGGTGAAGCGGCTGACCGTGAAGGCGAACCGCAAGACGAGGTCGGTCAGGGCCGTGCCCTCCACGTTGGCGGCGGCGATGGTCTGGGGCGCCTTGGGGGCGATGACGTCGCCCAACCGGCCGAGGGCCGGCATGTGGGGGTCCTTCGCGGGGGCCGTCTCGGACATGGTGCGGGGCCTCGCGCCGATGGGGTCGACCGATTCATTCTCGCCGACGCCGGGGCGCACTTCAAGGCCGCGCCCCATACACTGAACCGCATCCCCGCCCCCCCGCCGGCCGACCTCCCCCGAGGCCCCTCGCATGCGACCCGCCGTCCTCCTCGCCGCCCTCCTCGCGCCCCTGCCGTCCGTCTCCGGCGAGGACAGGCCCCGCGCCGCCGACCCCTTCCGCGACACGGTGCTGCCGTTCCTCAACGCCTACTGCGTCCGCTGCCACGACGCGAAGAAGAAGAGCGGCGAGCTGGACCTGGCCCGCTTCAAGACCTCCGCGACGCTCCTCGACGACTTCCGCCAGTGGGAGCACGTCGTCACCTTCCTGAAGAAGGGCGAGATGCCGCCGGCCTCCGCCAAACAGCCCCCCGCCGCCGCCCGCGCCGAAGCCATCGCCGCCCTCGAGGGCGTGCTGCTCGCCGAGGCCCGCAAACTCGACGGCGACCCCGGCGCCGTCCCGCCGCGCCGCCTCACCAACGCCGAGTACGACAACACCATCCACGACCTCACCGGCGTCGACATGCGGCCCGCCGCGTCCTTCCCCATCGACCCGTCGTCCGGCGAGGGCTTCAGCAACACCGGCGAGGCGCTCACCATGTCGCCCAGCCTGTTCAAGAAGTACTACGCCGCCGCCGAGCACGTCGCGAATCACGCCCTGCTGACGCCCGACGGCCTGCGCTTCGCCCCGCACCCCGCCGTCACCTTCGCCGGCCGGCAGAAGTACGCCGAGTCGGCCATCCTCCGCTTCTACGAGGCCCACGCCGTCGATCCCGAGAAGCACCTCGCCTCGCTGTGGCAGTACAGGAAACGCCCTGTGGGCACGGTCGAAGCGGGGGCGAAGGAGGCCGGCCTCAACGCGCGGTACGCCCGCCAGTTGTGGGACCTGCTCGAAGGCAAGTCGGAGGACCGCTTCGTCCTCCGCTGGCTGCGTTCACGCTGGGCCGCCGCCGCCGCCGTCGGCGAGGCGCGGGCCTTGGCGGCCGACGTCAAGCGCCTGAGCCAGCGCCTGTGCGTGCCGGAGACGCCGGCCATCGTGGCCGACGCCGGCAACGGCCCCGTCGAACACCTCGCCCGCCGGCGCCGCACCGCCGAGGGCCGCGACCAGTTCGACACCGCCCACCTCGCCAGCCAGAAGTCCGCCGTGGACTACCGCAATGTGATGGGGCTGGAGACGATCAAGGTCGTCGTCCGCGCTGAGGACGTGTGGGATATCAAGGCTTCGGGGCGGGTCGTCCTCAAGGGCGAATTCACCACCAACGCCCCCACGACGGACGGCAAGAAGCGCTGGCCGCTCCGCGAGGTGATCGCCAGGCACGCCCCCGCCCTGGCGGCGAAGCTGACGTTCGAGGGCGACGCGATCGTGCTGAAGGCGCCGGGGACGCTGGAGGTCGAGCTGCCGGCGAAGGCGTTCCCGCTCAAGGGCAAGGGCGACGTGCGGCTCACCGCCGAGTGCCGCCTCGCCGGGGACGGCGCCGTGCGCGTCCACGTCTCCGCCGACGGCATGACCCCGTCCGGGCCGGCGGCGCCCCTGGCGTCCGGCGCGATCGCGGAGGAGTACGCGGCCTCGGCTGCGGCGTTCTGCCGGGTGTTCCCCAACCGCTTCTATCACGTCGACGGCACGCGCGGGCTGTCCGCCGGCTTCCACCTCATCGAGGGCTTCTTCCGCGACGACGCGCCCCTGTGCCGCACCGTCCTCACCGAGGCCGAGAACCGGGAGCTGGACCGGCTGTGGTCGGAGCTGTACTTCATCACCGGCATCTGGGAGAAGATGCTACGAGGCTTCGTGTTCTTCGAGCGCTCGGAGAGGAACTTCCTCAAGCACAAGGACTTCGACCCGTTCAAGGAGGAGGACCCCGAGCTGGTCAGGGATACGACGCTGGCCAGCTTCCAGGAGGTGTACCTCCGCCGCGCCGGGGTCAAGCTCACCGGCGACGCGCTGGCCAAGCACCCGATCAGCGTCTTCTTTTCGGACGTGCGCGCCGGCCTGAAGTGGCAGGCGAAGACCCTCGCGAAGGGCGAGCCTGCGTATCTGCGCGACCTGCTCGCGTTCGCCGAGAGGGCGTACCGCCGTCCGCTGGCCGACGACGAGCGCGCGAGGCTCGAGAAGTTCTACGCCAAGGTCTGCCGCGACGAGGCGCACGGCGTCGAGGCGGCGGTGCGGGCGTCGATCATCCGCGTCCTGGTGTCGCCGCACTTCGCCATGCACTTCACCCCGGCCCCGGAGGGCAAGGCCGTCGCCCCCCTGCCCGATCTGGCGCTGGCGTCACGTCTGAGCTACTTCCTGTGGGCCGGCCCGCCGGACGCCGAGCTGCTCGCCCTGGCGAAGGCCGGCAAGTTGCGCGACGACAAGGCGTTGCGCGAGCAGGCCCGCCGCATGATGCGCGACCCGAAGGTGGCCCGCCTCGCGCAGGAGATGTTCGGGCAGTGGCTCGGCTACCGCGACTTCGTCACCCGCGACTCGGTGAGCCGGGCGGCGTTCCCCGCCTTCGACGACGCCCTCCGCCAGGCGATGTTCGAGGAGCCGACGCGCCTCATCACCCACCTGATCCAGGAGGGCAAGCCGATCACCGCCCTCCTCGACGGCGACGAGACGTTCGTCAACGCGAAGTTGGCGCGGCACTACGGCCTGCCGGCACCGCCCGGCGCCGAATGGGCGAAGGTGTCGGGCCTGCGCGAGAAGGGGCGCGGGGGGGTGATGGGGATGGCGGTGTTCCTCACCCGCAACTCACAGCCGGAGCGGACCAGCCCGGTGAAGCGCGGCTTCTGGGTCGTCCACAAGGTGCTGGGCGAGCACATCCCGCCGCCTCCGCCGGACGTGGCCGTCCTGCCCGCGAAGGAGACCGACACGAAGGGCAAGACGATTCGGCAGTTGTTGAAACTGCACGTCGAGGACGCCAAGTGCGCCTCGTGCCACCAGCGGTTCGACCCGGCGGGGCTCGCGATGGAGGGGTTCGACCCCATCGGACGGGCGCGGGCCAAGGATCTCGCTGGAAGGCCCATCGACGACGTGGTATCCTTACCTGACGGGAAGGAGTCGCGCGGCGTGCCGGCGTTCGCGTCGCACCTCGCCAGGGAGCGCAAGCAGGACTTCCTCCGCACGCTGACACAGAAGTTGGTGGGCTACGCGCTGGGCCGCTCGCTCCAGCTCTCCGACAGGCCGCTGCTCGAACGGATGCGGGCCGATCTGGAGAAGGGCGGTTATCACCTCGGCAAGGCGCTGGAGATGGTGGCGTCGAGCCGGCAATTCCGCGAGCAGCGGCAGAAGGACTTCACCCCGGCCGGGTTCAAGGCCGACCCGCCCGACGGCCCCCCGTGATGAGCCGGCCAACCGTGGGGGCGAGGTCAGGCGGGGCGGGCCCTGGCCTGCCCGGCGGCGGCGTGTAGTCTGAACGGGCGTCCTGCCTTCTCGCCCTTGCCGGAAAGTCCGCCATGAAGCCGCTCGGCCAGCCGCCCGGTGAAGAGCCCGCCCTGGAGAGGCCTACCCTCGGCCTGCCGATCGACCCCAACGAGACGGCGCCCCCGGCCGGGGGCGGCGCGCGCGGGGGCCGCGCGCCGTCAGGCTACGACATCGAACGCGAGCTGGGGCGGGGCGGAATGGGCGTCGTCTACCTGGCGCGGTCGCGCGCCCTCGGCCGCCTGTGCGCGCTCAAGATGATCCTGTCCGGCGCGCACGCGGACAGCGACGAGGCGGCGCGATTCCGCACCGAGGCGCAGGCGGCGGCGCGGCTGTCGCACCCGGGCATCGCCCAGGTGTACGAGGTCGGCGAGCACGACGGCATTCCGTTCATGGCCCTGGAGTACTGCGCCGGTGGCAGCCTGGACACGCGGCTGTCGAAGGGGCCGTTGCCGGCGCGCGAGGCGGCGGCGCTGGTGCGGAGGCTGGCGGAGGCGGTGCAGGCGGCCCACGACGCCAAGGTGCTGCACCGCGACCTCAAGCCGGCCAACGTCCTCCTGGCGGGCCTCGGGCGTCCGCCCGAGGAGATGGCACCCAAGATCACCGACTTCGGCCTCGCCAAGAAATTGGATGAGGACGGCGCCACGCGCACCGGCAGCGTGATGGGCTCGCCGAGCTACATGCCGCCCGAGCAAGCCGAAGGGAGGAAGGATATCGGCCCGGCGGCGGACATCTACTCGCTGGGGGCCGTCCTCTACGAGTGCCTTGCGGCGCGCCCCCCGTTCCAGGGGGCGACGGCCCTGGACACCATCCTCATGGTGCGGACGGAGGAGGCCCCGCCGCTGCGGTCGCTGAACCGCGCCGCGCCGGCAGACCTGGAGACGATCTGCCACAAATGCCTGAGCAAGGAGCCGGCGCGGCGCTACGGCTCCGCCCGCGAGCTGGCCGACGACCTTGGCCGCTGGATGGCCGGCGAGCCGATCCATGCCCGCCCGGTGGGGATGGCGGAGCGGGCGTGGAAGTGGGTGCGGCGCAACGCGGCCGTGACGGCCCTGGCCGCGTGTGTGTTCGCGGCGCTGGCCGCGGGCGTGGCGGTGTCCTGGCGGTTCGCGTGGCTGGCGGGGGAGGAGGCGAAGGCCGCGCGGTCGGCGGAGGGCAAGGCGGATGACAGGGCCAAGGAAGCCCGGAGGGCCGAGGCCGACGCCCTGGCCGAGAAGCGGCGGGCCGACGACGAGTCGAAGGTGGCGAAGGCCCAGTGGCGACGCGCCGAGGGCGTGCTGCACGGCATCCAGGTCGAACGCGCCCTCGAGGCGCACGGCCGCTTCGACTACAGGCGCATGTCAGAGCTCCTGGTCGGCATGCGGCCCGAGTATGACCACACCTGGGAGACACGTTACGTCCGCCGCTTGCGGCTCGGGGAGCCTGTGCCGCTGCGCATCCTCACGGGCCCGGGGGACAGGGTCGTCGCCGCAGCGTTCAGCCCCGACGCCAAGCGCATCCTCACCGTGCACGCGGGCTCCCAGGCGCGGGTGTGGGACGCGGCGTCCGGCGCCGAGGCAGTCACGCTCAAGGGATTCACCGGCGCGGCCTCGAATGCGGCGTTCAGCCCCGACGGAAAACTCATCGTGACCGCACACCACGACAACTCGCTCCGGGTGTGGGACGCGCAGACAGGGGCAGAGAAGGCCACCCTCAAGGGGCACAAGGTGTTGCCGGTCACAATCGCCGTTTTCAGCCCCGACAGCACGCGAATCGTCACGGCGAGCGTGGACCAGACGGCGCGGGTATGGGACGCCGCCACCGGGGCGCAGAAGGCCACCCTCAAGGGGCACAAGGGCGAGGTCCGTGCCGCCGCGTTCAACCACGACGGCACGCGCATCGTCACCGCCGGCGTCGACAACACGGCGCGGGTGTGGGACGCCGAAACCGGGGCCGCGAAGGCCGTCCTCAAGGGGCACAGGGGTTTCATCGGGGCCGTGTCGTTCAGCCGGGACGGCAAGCGCATCCTCACCGCCGGCGCCGACAACACCGCGCGAGTGTGGGACGCGGGGACCGGAGCCGAGATCGCCAATCTCAAGGGCCACACGGGCCTCGTCTCGAACGCGGCATTCAGCCCCGACGGCACTCGCATCGCCACCGCCAGTGCCGACGGGACGGCTCGCATCTGGGATGCGAATTCGGGCGGCGAGCGAGCCGCCCTTCAGGGGCACGGGGGTGGCGTCCTGGCGGCGGAATTCAGCCCTGACGGCAAGCGCATCCTCACCGCCGGCGCCGACAACACCGCGCGGGTGTGGGACGCGGCGACGGGGGCCCAGATCGCCACCCTCAACGGGCACTCGAGCCCGGTCACTCACGCCTCGTTCAGCCCCGACGGCACCCGCATGCTCACGGCAGGCAGGGACGCCACGGCGCAGGTGTGGGACGCCCGCACGCCTACCGAGAGGGCATCCTTCAGGATCGAGACGGGCAGCACCTGGAACGTCGCGGTGAGCCCCGACGGCAAACGAATCGTCACCGGAAGCGAGGACGAGTCGGCACGCGTGTGGGACGTGGCGACGGGTGCAGAGATAGCCGCGATGAAGGGGCACGCGGGCGGGATCAGGAAGGTGGCGTTCAGCCCCGACGGCAAGCGCATCGTCACCTCCGACGGCGCGTGGCGGGTGTGGGATTCGGCGACTGGTGCCCTGCTCAAGGGACCGATGCGCGGCTTTGTGAGCGTGACAGTCAGCCCGGACGGCAAGTTCATCGTCACCGGAAGCGAGGACGAGACGGCACGCGTGTGGGAGACGGAGACCGGTGCCCTAAGGGCCGTCCTCAAGGGACACAGGGGGTTCGTCTTCGCCGCGGCGTGCAGCCCCGACGGCAGGATCATCGTTACCGGTGGCGCCGACAAGACGGCGCGGGTGTGGGACGCCGTGACGGGGGCCGAGAAGGCCGTCCTCAAGGGACACACGAGCGAGGTCCACATCGTAGCGTTCAGCAAAGATGGCACCCGCGTTCTCACGAGCGGCGACAACACGGCGCGAGTGTGGGACGCCGAGACCGGGGCCGAGATCGCCAATCTCAAGGGCCACACGAACGGGGTCCGGAGCGCGGCGTTCAGCAAGGATGGCACTCGCGTCCTCACGAGCGGCGACACCACGGCGCGGATGTGGGACGCGATGACGGGGGCCGAGGCCGTCGTCTTCAAAGGCCATGTCACTCATGTCATGGGCGCGGCGTACAGCCCCGACGAGAAACGGATAGTCACCGCCGGCACCGACAACACGACGCGGGTTTGGGACGCCGAAACCGGGGCCGAGACGGCCGTCCTCAGGGGCCACACGGCCGCGGTCATGTTCGCGGCGTTCACCTCCGACGGGGACCGAATCATCACAGCGAGCGAGGACCGCACCGTGCGAGTGTGGGACGCGGCGGCCGCCGGCGAGAAGGCTGCCCTCAAGGGGCACACGGAAGGGGTCCGTGATGCGGCATACAGCCCCGACGGCGCACGCATCGCCACCGCCAGCGACGATAGGACGGTGCGGGTGTGGGACGCGGAGACGGGGACCCAGCTCACCACCCTCAAGGGCCACACGGGCAAGGTCCGTCGCGTCGTGTTCAGCCCAGACGGCAGGCGCGTCCTCACCTCGAGTGACGACCACACGACGCGGGTGTGGGACGCGAAGACGGGTGTCCAGACCGCCGCCCTGAAGGGGTGCCATCCGCTCGGGATGGTGCTCGGCCACGAAGACGCACATTACACGAGCGCCGAGTTCAACCGTGACGGCACGCGGATCGTGACCACCGACAACGACAACACCGCGCGGGTGTGGGACGCGGCGACGGGTGCCGAGGTCGCCGTCCTCAAGGGGCATGCGGGCATGGTCTGTAGGGCGACGTTCAGCCCAGACGGCAAACGTATCGTTACCGTCAGCGAGGATAAGACGGTGCGGCTGTGGGACGCCGAGTCCGGGGCCCAGATCTCCATCCTGAAGAAGCAATTCGTGCCGTTCAGGGCCGTGGCCTTCAGCCCCGACGGCACACGCATCGCCCTTACGAGCAGCAAGACCCCGGCTCGCATCCTGGACATGAAGACAGGGGCCGACATCGAACTCAAGGGACGCACGAACACGGACATTGGTGCCGTGTTCAGCCCCGACGGCAAGCGAATCGTCCTGGCCGCGAGAGTGTGGGATACGGCGACGGGGGCCGAGATCGCAACCCTGCAGGGGCTCACGTATTGGAACTTGTGCGTGGCATTCAGCCCGGACGGCACGCTCGTCGCCACACCGAGCAGCGGCGGCACGGCAGGCATCTGGGACGTGACCACGGGAGCGCCGCTCGCCGTCCTCAGGGGGCACGCCAAAACTGTCATGAGCGTGGCGTTCAGCCCCGACGGCACACGCGTCCTCACGGCAAGCGAGGACGGCACAGCACGCATCTGGGACGCGCCAGAGGGGCGGAAGCCCCAGCCCCGCCGACCCTAGCCGTGGGCCTGGATTACCCTGGCCGGCCTGGCCTCACCGTGGTATCGTTGCCACTGTCCCACCCTCCGCCCCCTGCCTGGAGCCGACACGTGACCCCCTCCATCTCCCGCCGCGTCCTCCTCAAGGCCCTCGGCGTCACCGTCGCCCTGCCGTGGCTGGAGTCCCTCGCGCCCGCCGCCGCGGCCCCCGCCAAGGCGTCCCCCAAGCGGTTCGCGTGCCTGTTCATCGGCGACGGCATCTCGCCATCGCACTGGTGGGCCAGGGGCCAGGGCGCCGACATGGTGCTGGGGCCGAGCCTCGAGCCCCTCGCCGGTTTCAAGGACAAGATCAACGTCATCGACGGCCTGTTCAACAAGGAGGGCGACGGCGGCCACGCCCGCTGCACCGGCAACATCCTCTCCGGCGCCCGCCTCACCCGTGGCCGCACCATCCAGGGCGGCGTCAGCATGGACCAGCTCCTCGCCAGGCACAACGAGGAGGCGACGGCGCTGCCCTCCCTCGTCCTGGGCTGCGAGCAGCCGGTGAGCGGCTTCCACGAGAGCCAGTACTCGATGGTCTACGCCTCGCACATCTCGTGGCGGAACGGCGACTCCCCCGTCCCCATCGAGCTGCACCCGTCGCTGGCGTTCGACAGCCTGTTCGGCGGCAAGGCCGGCAAACTCCAGGGCAGCATCCTCGACGACGTGCTGGAGCAGGCCAGGGACGTGAGCGGCAAGGTGAGCGGCTCCGACCGGCTCAAGCTGGACGAGTACCTCTCCTCCGTCCGCGAGACGGAGCAGCACGTCCGCCGGCTCAACAAGATGGCCGGCGAGGCGGCCAAGGTGCCGGCGGGGGCGCGTCCGCCGGCGGGCCAGCCGAAGGACTTCCGCGAGTACGCCCGCCTGATGGCCGACATCATCGCCCTGGGCTTCCAGGCCGACCGCACGCGGGTGGCGACGATGCTCATGTCGCGCGACCTGTCCGGGCAGGTGTACCCGTTCCTGGGCATCCGCGACGACCACCACAGCTACTCGCACGCCAACGAGGGCAAGGCGTACCAGTCCATCGTGAAGTGCCACGTCGAGCAGTACGCCTACCTCCTGGGCAAGCTGGCGAAGATGCCGGAGGGCGACGGCTCGGTGCTGGACAACTCGTGCATCATGTTCGTGTCGGAGCACTGGGACGCCCACAACGGCAAGCGTGTGCCCGTGGTACTCGCCGGCGGCCTGGGCGCCACGTTGAAGACGGGCCGCACGCTGGACTACCTGAAGGCCGGCGATCAGAAGCGCAAGCTGTGCGGCCTGTACCTGGCGCTGATGGACCGCATGGGCGTGACGCTGCCGGCCTTCGGCGACGCGAAGGAGCGCCTCGCGGGGATATGAGAGCGACGGCGGGAGCGTGAGCGGATCTCGGCGAGCGGGGATGCGTCAGCGCCCCGAGGGGAGCGCCCGAACAACATGCGCCTCACGCCGGCACCGCCCGCACCAGCCGGTCCACCGTCGCCATCAGCTCCCGCCGGTCGATCGGCTTCGGCACGAACGCGTCGCACCCCGCCTCCAGGCACCTCTCCCGGTCCCCCGGCATGTTGTTCGCCGTCAGCGCGATGATCGGCGCCCGCACCCCCGACGCCCGCAGACGCCGCGCCGTGTCGTAGCCGTCCAGCACCGGCATCTGCATGTCCAGCAGCACCAGGTCATACCCGCGCCCCGCCGCCCCGGCCTCGGCCACACGCTCCAGCGCGAGCTGCCCGTTCTCGGCCTGCTCCACCCGGTCGCCGGCCTTCTCCAGCAGCGCCGACATCAGCCGCCGCATGTCCCGCGCGTCGTCCACCACCAGCGCCCGGCACGGCGGCCGCCCCGTCACGCCCTCCTGCCGGGCCGCCTCCGTGGCGGCCTTCACGGCCCGCGCCGGCAGAGACAGCGTGAACCGCGACCCCTGCCCGTGCCGGCTCTCCGCCGTCAGCGTGCCGCCCATCAGCTCGGCCAGCCGCCGGCTCACCGCCAGACCCAGGCCCGTCCCGCCGAACCGCCGCGTCGTCGAGCTGTCGGCCTGCGTGAACGGCTGGAACAGGCCCTCCATCTGCCCCGGCGTCATGCCGATGCCGGTGTCGGTCACGTCGGCCGTCAGCCGGCCCGCGCCCGGCGCGGCCTCGTACCGCAGCTCCAGCCGCACCGACCCCCCCGGCGTGAACTTCACCGCGTTGCCCATCAGGTTGATCAGGACCTGGCGGAACCGCGTCGGGTCACACATCACCTGATCCGGCACCCCGGACGCCCTCACCTCAACCGCCAGGTCGCGCCCCAGCGTCAGCGGGCGCACCAGCTCGGCCACGTCCCGCGCGATCTCCAGCGGCGAGCAGGGGATCGCCTCCATCTGCATCTTCCCCGCCTCGATCTTCGACAGGTCGAGCAGGTCGTTGATGAGCTGCCGCAGGTGCTCGCCGTTCCGCTTCACCGCCTTCAGGTCCTGCAGCCGCTCCGCCGGCAGGGCGGCGATGGCCGGCTCGTCCAGCACCAGCTCCGTGAAGCCGAGGATCGCCGCCAGCGGCGTGCGCATCTCGTGGCTCATGTTGGCCAAAAACTGGCTCTTGGCCTGCGACGCCTGCAGCGCCGCCGTCCGCGCCTCGTCCAGACGGCGGTTCACCTCCTTGATCGTATCGGCCGCCTTCTTCTGCCGCACGGCGCTCCGCACCCGCGCCAGCACGATGCGGCTCTCGAACGGCTTGGTGACGTAGTCGTCCGCCCCGGCGTCCAGGCCGCGGATCACGTCCTCGTCGTCGTCGCGCGCCGACACCATGATGACCGGCACGTCGCGCAGCTCCTTGTCCGCCTTCAGCCGCCGGCACACCTCGATGCCGTCCATCCCCGGCATCATCACGTCCAGCAGGATCACGTCCGGCCGGCCCTCGCGGGCCGCCGCCAGCGCCTGCGGGCCGTCGTAGGCCACCTGCACCTCGTAGCCGTCGTCCGACAGGTCGTAGGTGAGCAGCTTCACGTTGTCGGCGATGTCATCGACGACCAGCACCTTGCTCATCGGCACGCCCCCTCCAGAAGCAGCGACTCCATCGCGGCCAAAAGCTCCGCCTCGTCGATGGGCTTGGTCACCAGCGCCGAGACGCCCGAGGCGCGGATCGCCTCCACCTCCCCCGTGATCGCGTGCGCCGTCACCGCGATCACCGGCAGCGTGCGCCAGCGCGGGTCGGCCCGCAGCCGCCGCGTCGCCTCCTTGCCGTCCATGCCCGGCAGCGACACGTCCATCAGCACGAGGCCGAACTCGCCCGTCTCCAGCACCTGCAACCCCTCCTCGGCGCTGCTCACGTTCGTGAACGGGTAGCCGGCGTCCTCCAGCACCCAGGAGACGAGCTTGCGGTTGTCCGCGTTGTCTTCCACGACGAGCACCGGGGGTCTGGGGGCGTCTCGCCCCCGGCTCACTTCAGGCTTCATGCTGCCACCTCCTCGGGGGCGGGACGCCGCACGACGGCCTTGAGCAGGGACTCGATCACCTGGACGGTCTGGTCGCGGCCCTTGGTGAGGATGCCCGAGCAGACGGCGTTGAGGCGGCGCAGCTCCTGCGCGTCCAGCACCTTGGCGCTCAGCGTCACCACGGGGATGCGTGACCAGCGCGGGTCGGCCCGCAGCCGCGCCAGGAACTCGAAGCCGTCCATCACCGGCATCATGAGGTCGAGCAGGATGACCGAGGGCGGCGCCGCCGCCACGCGCTCCAGCCCCTCCAGCCCGTTGCACGCGGTCTGCGTCGCCATGCCGGCCTGGTTGAGCGTCTCGGACAGCAGGCGCGACGTGTCCGGGTCGTCCTCGACGACCAGGGCGTGCGAGAATCCGCCCAGCAGCACGCCCCGCACCGCCGCGAGCAGGGCCTCGGCCTCCACCGGCTTGGTCAGGCAGCACCTGGCCCCGGCCTGGATGACGCGGGCCTCGTCGGGCGTCACCGACACCACGACGACCGGGATGCCCGCCAGGTCGCGCTCGGCACGCAGCGAGTCGAGGACCGCGTAGCCGTCCTTGCCCGGCATGCACAGGTCGAGGCAGATCAGCGACGGGTTGTGCGTGCGGGCCTGACGCAACGCGCCGTCGTAGTCCGGCGCCAGGGCCACGCGGTAGCCGGCCTCCTCGAACGTGACCTTGAGGTACTTCAGGATGTCGGGGTTGTCATCCACGCACAGGATGGTGACGCCGTCGCCGGCGGGCGGCTCGGCCTCAGCCGGGCGAGGCATGGGCAGCAGCGCGGTGAACTCGCTGCCGCGGCCGTACTCGCTCTCGACGGACATGCGTCCGCCGTGCATCTCGACGTACCTGGCGGTGATGTACAGCCCCAGGCCGGTCCCGCCGACACGCTTCGTCGTGCTGCTGTCGAGCTGCTGGAACTGCTGGAAGAGGCGGGCCTGGTCCTCGGCCCTCACGCCCACCCCCGTGTCCTTGACCCGCACCCGCATGGCCGGCCCGATGCGGGCGTCGTCCGCCTCGTCCAGCGTGACGGTGACCGAGCCGGCGTCGGTGTACTTGATGGCGTTGGACAGCAGGTTCGTCACCACCTGCTGGAACTTGATCGGGTCCACCTCCAGCGTCCGCGGCGTGGCCGGCAGCGCCACGTTCAGCGGCAGCTGCTTGGCCTCGGCCAGGGGCGCCGTGCGCGACACCACGTCGCGGATCAGGGCGCACAGGTCGCTGGGCGACTTCTGCAGCTCCATCTTGCCCGCCTCGATCTTCGACACGTCGAGGATGTCGTTGATGAGGTTCAGGAGGTGCTTGGCGTTGCGGTCCACCGTCTCCAGGGCGTCCACGTCGCGCTCGGACACGGACCCCTTGAGCCGGCGGATGAGGCGCTGCGTGAACCCCATGATCGAATTCATCGGCGTCCGCAGCTCGTGGCTCATGTTGGCGAGGAACAGGCTCTTCGTCCGGTTGGCCGACTCCGCCGCCTCCTTCTCCGCCTGCAATTCGCGCTCGGCGAAGCGGCGCTCGAACAGGTCGCGTTCGAGGCGGGCGCGTTCGAGCATGTCGCGTTCGATCTCGGCCTGCTGGCGGGCGATGGCCCGCGCCTGGCGGTTGCTCTGCACGCAGCCCAGGATCAGGAACGCGACCTCGAAGACCACCCAGAAGGCGTGCTCCAGCCAGCGCCAGGTGCCGGGGGCCGCCTCGCCATACACCGACTGCGGCCACAGGATGCCGCGGAAGTAGTGGTCGGCGGCCACGACGGCGCTGGCGGTGAGGAGGACGCGCCAGTCGCGGTAGAGGGCGAGGAACGCCAGGGAGCCGAAGACGTGGAAGTGCATCTCGATGCGCCCGCCGCCGAGGTGGATCAGCAGGGCGCCCAGCAGCATCTGCCCGGCGGCCACGAGGTGGCGCGTCGATGCATGGCCCGGGCGGAAGAAGGCGAGGAAGGCCGGCAGGCTGGCGATGGCCCCGCCGAGCAAGAGCGCCGTCCAGACGTGCGGGTGGGTCTGCCGGTCCAGCCCCTCCCAGGTGTACGGCGAGACCCACAGCGCGATCATCACGCCGGCCAGCCACTGGGCCAGCAGGAGCCAGCCGAACAGCAGGTCGGCGAAGCGGAACGTCGCCTGCTGCTGGCAGAGGAACAGCTCGCGCTCCCGCGCGGCGGGATCGGGCGGCCTGTCGCCCGGCAGGGGATGGGGCATAGGGGGAGCCTCAGCGGGTTCAGGGGTCGGGGAACAGGGGGCACCCGAACACGGGGGACGCCGGGGATGCCGTGCCGGTACGCAGGGCCGCCAGCAGCCCGTCGCGGCCCGGATTGCCGCCGCGGTGGCCGCGGCCCGCCGTCACGCCGCCACGGAAGAGCTGGCGCCCGTCGGCGGCGTAGGCCAGGATCTGCCCGGACGTGCGGGCGCCGAAGCGGCGGGCTTCTTGTCCGTCGTCCTCGACGGGGATCGCCCCGGGCAGGCGGGCCGCCTCCTCCCACAGGGAGGTTCGCGCCCAACCTTCTTCGGCGCCCTCGGGCACGGCGAAGTGGACGCGGACATGGACGGCCTCGGGGCAGCGGTCCAGCACCCAGGCCAGCTCGGCGACGGTGACGCGGCTGCACGGGCAATGTGGGTGCAGGAAGACGAGCAGGGTGGGGCGCGTGGATGCGGGCCAGGGATCGGATTCAGGGGCGGCGGCGCCCGCCGACCAGGCGTGTCGAGTCGTGATCCAGCCGCCGACGCCGAGCAGCGCCGCCCAGGCGAGGACGGCGCCGGCCAGGGAGCCTCGTGTCGCCGGGGTGGGGTGTTGGTTGGGGGTCGTCATGGGCACGGTGGGGTTCGGCCAGGGAGGGGCGGAGCCGTTGCCAAAACATAGGATGGCGCCCGCGCGCCGGCCGGCGTCGGATTCAGATTTGGCAATATTCTGGCGTGGCGTTCCGCCAGGACGCGAAAAGCGAGGCGTGGCAGGAATGCGGGCGTGAACGCAACACGGAGGCGCGTTCAGGACAACCCGGTCAGTCACCGTTCAGCCGGGGGGGGCATGGGACGGAGGTACACACGGGGGACGGCCGGGCTGGGACAACTTGCATTGCATTGCAGCCCCCCCCACACAAACCTGTAACGCAATTCCCGCCCCGAAGTCACCTTCCACTTCCGGAGTCACCTGCCCACTTCCCCCGATGTGGGCAAGTGACTTCTCGGTGACAGAGACCGCCGTGGAGTGCCGCACGGCGACAAATTCGAGTCACCCGGCCACATGCCCACTCCGCCACGGCCCCGCCGTTGAACGCCGAGTCACATCCCACTTCCCGACGACGTGGCCTGTGAGTCCGTAGCCGTAAAATCATCGTAATTCGGCATTTGCATCGACAACTCCGAGTCGTATGCGGCCTGGTTCAAGGGGGGGTAACAGGCCGGTGCCGTTCCTGTGCAAGTTGCTGTGCAAATCGGTCACACCC